>JADKJV010000001.1 GCA_016720825.1 Chitinophagaceae bacterium
AAGTTGATCCCAATTGTTTCGAAATATCAATAATTGGGATTAATTTAATATCTCCCTTTTGTAAATACAGCAATATATCTTGATCAACTAATTTCCGTGATAATTGAGTTTCAATATCATTTCTTTTTGTATTCTGGGGGAAAATATGTGCCTCTCCCTTTTTTAACTAATAAATCGAACCATTCCGAAACTTGAATAGAATGAAGCATTGACTGATCCAATTTTGAAATTTTTTAAGAATTGTATTTTTAAATTGAAAAAAGTTCTGCACTAGTTTTTAGAGATCAAAGCCATTAGCTTCCTTTAAAATATCATCCTTGAACTTGACGTTTCGGAAATACCAGCCTGCATACAAAATTTCCTGAATAGAATTTGGCTTTTCAACAAATGATACTTCCCTATCTATTATATACCCAGAATAGGCAATCCTTCTTGTAGCTTGGCTGACAGTTCCAGTATTTTCTGATGACTAATATCATTAACAAACTGTTCAATATTATTAAACAAATCATTCAACTCCTCTTCTCTAAAGTCAGCTTACCCTCTTGAAAAAGGAATTTATATAGAAAGTATTCCTTAAAATAAATAAGAAGATTAAGCAATTTACTTCCATGCTTAAATCTCTGCTTATTGTTTTTATCTAAAACTTCAATACTCCTTCATTCGCTATTAATACCTTCAATATCAGAAACCTGAAATAATCCTTTAAATCTATGGTTTAGAAATTTTTCAATAAGCTTCAATCTGAAAAGATAGGGCGGATGTGTAGTATTGGGGTTAAAGCTCAAAGAATGCAAAAAAGAACTGTGTTGTGAATAATAATATGCAGGCCCCATTAAAGCACAAGCAAATAAATCACACCAGCATTCCGTTAACCAATGTTTCAACTGTTCAGGGTTCTTAAAAATATTCCCAATTTCAAACTCAATTTGATTATTCATCAAGTAGTGGACAAAATCACTTGCAATGTCATTGTCTTTAAACCATTGCTGCTTCATTAAACTATGAGAAACTTCATGCAATAGAATAGGCCAATGAAATGGATTATTTGATTCTAGTCTTGATATATTAATGTGAACCGAATTTGAATCCTCATAATCTGGAGAAGCATTATTAGAGCTTTGATCTCCCAAGATTTCTTTCAGTTGATCTTTAAAAAAATCAACTCCTCTAATTTATAATTCTTTAAAGGATCAACAGCAAATATCTCATCGCCAACACCTTCCTTTATAAATACAGAAATTGGCTTTACACTTCCTGGATCATTCTTATAATATAATGCCATTTGCTTTTGAATAACCCGAATGAATCGGCGCAATTCAATTGGTTCATTTGGTCTTGGAAGATGTACCAACCATTTACTCTGAAGATTGTTAATTTCAATATGTAAAAGTTCAATATTATGAAACACTTCAAATAACTCACTTTCGCGAAGTGTATTTACGAGTTTCTTTTGGCAATGAAGAAACATAATATACAAATCTTCAAGGCATTGCTCATAACTACGAATAAATGGCTTTTTATCAACAATGATTGACTCCTCGTTTGTATAGAATTGCTTATCGATATCTTCAAGATGAAGAAGAAATCGACATATTCTTTCATATCCTTCAAAGATTAGCCTTTGAATTATTATTTCATTAGGACTATTCATAGTTTAGCTTCTTGAAACTAGATCCGTCATCTTTAAGCAATTGAATTTCAATTTTTATTGAATGTTCCTTAATCTTCGGTGTGATAATTTTTTTATACTCGTCTGCATTTGACATTCTGCTTATTTCCGGAGAAGTCAAATATTTTGAACCGCTTACCTAACAAACTAAGAATCAAACTTTCGTTATTAACGGTCCAGATCACTTTGTATAATTAATATCTTTGAGCCGTCGGATTTGGCTAATTCCGCGAGTATTTTATCGATTAGTCCACTTGTTGCCGGGTAATCAATCAAACAATTTGTGAAATCTATTGTGACTGAATTCTCACTAATTATAGGTAGTTTTTCAAAACTTCATCGATATTTCTTTGTTTCCCAGCATCGAATATTTTATAGTCTTTATATAATGAAATTTGCATACCCTTTACTTTAATATTTTTTGAACTAGTTCCCCATAATAATAAAACCCTACACTAAACCCCACATTATAAAATACCTTTCTGAGCTCGACGTGTGAAATATTTTTTGCATTAGACAATAACCCACGACTTTTTGCATCAAATACTGATAACTTCATATTTATTTGTTTTGACAAGTCAAAAATTGTTGACATCCCAATTCCTCTATTAACCATTGAATAAGGCTTGGAAGTGAATCCCATACTTAATGCGTAATTATATGAATCAGTAACAGCTAAATGTTTATCTTTTAATTTATAGCTTTCATCATCTTTCAAAACTGACCGCACATTCTGATTTATTCCGACGCCTAAATCACCAAGTGAAAACTTAACTACTAGGTTTTCATCCTTAATATTAATATCTAACCCAAAAAAAGCATTTTGTTCTGTATGGTCAGCACTATTTTTTGCTATTTCATGTAGAATTTGAATAAACTTAATATTAACCTTTAATTTATATAGTGGGTAAAATTCCTTTAATAAATCAACCAAGTAATCTTAAAGTCTTCTACTGCTTCTCGACGATCCCGAAAATTAGAAAATTGATTTCCCTAACAGGGTAGGCAATTACCTGGAGAATTTGAGGAGTTTTCATTCTTAAAATCCCCGCCTATTTTATTTTCTAGATAGACTGATTGAAGAAATAGTTTGTTATTTGGAATATTTCTCTTCAGCATATCAATAAACCCTAAATTCACCAGCCCTCTATTCACCTCATCATTATTTGATAATTTAATATCCCAATCTCGATTTTCAATAGTCGAAAAGCTTTTTATTAACTTAATGAGGATAATATTCAAGCTTGAAGATTCAATTTCCAAAACGTTTGAAAAATCTATATCAATGGGATTATTTTTACCCTCATCAATCCTATCAAAGGTATAATTGCCGGCAAATATCCTGTTAGTTCTGGCCATATTTTTATCTGAATTCTTCGCATTTATTTAAAACAACTTTTATACATGTCTACTAATTCCTCTTCAGCAGTAATTTTATTTTTAATTAATTTCGGAGATGTTAAATAAGAGGCTAAATATTAATATTCCCAATTGTATAACAAGTGTTTTGAACAAATAAAAAAGCGCCAAACACCACAACCCGACTAATAAGTATCAATTTTTTGAACTTCTTTATAGTATAAAATATTACATAGACAATAGTAATTCCGAAATTCTGATTTTTATACCCCTCATTCTCTCTTCAACTCATCATCACTCGATTTGTAAACTAATATGAATATTAAAGCTTTTGATAAAACCTTCTGGAATTGATTCTCCTTTTCAAAATAAGAAAGGTGGTTCTGAAAATTCTTTTTGAATGTAGGAAAAGTTCTATTACTAAACTCTTAGGACCATCAGGTAGAAATGATCAAAAAGGGTGTTCTTCAATCTAATATTTTACACTAAAAATTTTGTTCCTATATAAGACTTTCTATCTTACAAAGTAAGAAATATTTTAATAGGAATAAGCAAAAACAGAAAGAAATCTCTTTGTTTATTTATTGAAAATGAAACGATTAGAGTCAGATTAAATAAAAAGCAATAACACTACTTTCCAATACAAAACTTCGAAAACACATAATCCAGCATATCCTCCGAACTCACCTCCCCCGTTATCTCACCCAAAAAATGCAGCGCTCTCCGGATATCAGGGGCAAGGAGGTCACCAGGGAGTTTATCGTTTAATCCTTTTTGTATCGCCTGCAGACTGGCTGATACTTCCACCAGCGCATGGTAATGGCGGGCGTTGGTTACAATGGTGTTTTCGGCATTCAGGGATCCGTTGATCACGGTGTCCACCATGCGTTTCTTAAGGGTTTCAATATGCTGGTGCTGTTTGGCGGAGATAAATAATACGTGATCGAGTGTGCCAAAACGGGTGTGTGCGGCTTCCTCACCTTCGCGGTCAATTTTATTTACGACAATGAGAAACTGCAGGCCGGCTTGTTCCATTTCTTTTTTGCGGGTGAGGACGGATTGTAAATCTTCGTCCGCATCCACCAGCAAAATCACCAGGCCGGCTTCCTGCATTTTATCCAGGCTGCGGGCAATACCGGCCAGTTCAATCTGGTCGCTGGTATGCTCGCGGATACCAGCCGTATCAATAAGCCGGAATAATATGCCATCAATATTAATCAGTTCTTCAATCGTATCACGGGTGGTGCCGGGGATTTCGCTTACAATCGCACGGTTTTCATTCAGCAGTGTATTCAGTAAAGTGGATTTACCGGCATTGGGCCTGCCCACAATCGCCACACTCACGCCATTGCGGATTACATTCCCGAGCTTGAATGAATCGGTGAGTGATTTGGTAACGGTTGTCATTTCATCCAGCAAATCGGCAAACTGCTTGCGGTCGGCAAACTCCACATCCTCCTGGGAAAAATCGAGCTCCAGTTCTATCAGCGCCCCGAATTTAATCAGCTGCTCACGCAGTTCTTTCAGCTTCGTGGAAAACCCGCCGCGCATTGTATGCAAAGCTGTATTCCGCGATGCTTCGGTATTACTGGCAATCAGGTCGGCCACCGACTCGGCCTGCGCCAAATCCAGCTTACCATTTAAAAACGCCCGCTGCGTAAACTCACCCGGCTTGGCCAGCCTGCAGCCCTGGCGGATACAGGCATCCAGCACCTGCTGCTGCACAAACGGTGAACCATGGCAACTGATTTCAATAACGTCTTCACCGGTATATGAATGCGGGGATTTGAACAGGGATAAAACCACTTCATCCAGCACCTTGCCGTCTTCTTTCAGCAAACCAACATGAATAGTGTTGGGGGCTTGTTTCAGTAAATCTTTGGCGGGGAAAAGGTTGTTTACTATCTGGTAAGTGGCGGGACCGCTTAAACGGATAACGCCTATGGCGCCTACACCGGGGGCGTAGCCAGGCAATGATAGTATCGTCCCAACCAGAGAGGGTGTTCATGCGGCAAAAATAAGGGGTTTAACCACAAGGCGCACAAAGGAATACAACAAAGTCACAAGGGCAAACCTTTGTGAACTTAGTGCCTTTGTGCGGTAGTGAAATACTATTTCCCCTCAGATATTCTCGCAACTTCTCCTCCACCGGCATTATTACCATACCGCTTCCCCTGATTAATTGTCATTATCCAACATCCACCCATTTTATGCCCTTCTTTCCTTTGCCCACTTTTCCCGCCGGCAATCCCGCACTTTTGGGTCGCCTGCAGCCCTGGCGCCAGCATTGGTGACGACCGGTCGGTTACCTCTTTTTTCTTTTGGATAATCACATCCCTGATGCCAGCAATGTTTGTAGCCTTGAAATTGGACGCGCTGGCATCCAGCTCGCCTTCATAATAAAATACATGATTGCCATCACCGGGAATAATCGTTAGCACACCGGTTTTTGCCACGGGCATCTGCAGCGGCACATCAGCCGGCATATTCAGGTCCATGGCTTTGGGGGTAGTGACCGTAGCCGTAAATATAAAAAAGGTAATGAGCAGGAAACCCAAATCCACCATGGGGGTCATATCAACTTTGGTAGAGAGGCGGGCAGCTTTGTGAACGCCGGGTAATCTGCGGGTGGTGGATGGGGAGGAATCTATACTGGCCATATCTGTTGTTTTTGGTTAGTAATAGGATGATAAGGCGTTTGGATTCATACTTTTTAACCACCCCCCTTCCTTCCTTCGGCGGGCACAGAAAGTGCACAAAGGAATACCACTAAGGCCACTAAGATCAATTTCTTTGTGGCCTTAGTTTAATCTTAGTGTGCTTTGTGGTAAAACAAAAAAAATCCCCTCGCTTTACGCGAAGGGATTTTTTATAAAATTAAGGCTGAGATTATTCACCCGTCACCTGGAAGGTAATCGGCTGTTTACGGTAGGCTTTCACCTGACGGCCGTTCTGAACGGCAGGCTCCCATTTGGGACCTTTTTTAATAACCTTGATCGCTTCGTCTTCCATGCCATAACCATTGCTGGTCATTGCGCGAACGTCACTGATATTACCTTCTTTGTCCACCACGAACTGTACCGTACAGGTATAAGTTCCTTCGGGTGCGCCGTTATCAACCGGCACGTTGGCATTCAGGTTACGCTCCAGGTACTGGCGCCATTTGGCATCACCACCGGGGAATTTAGCTTCAATTTCAACCTTGTCAAATATCTTGTTATCGTCTTCTTCTTTTTTATCTTCCACAACACCTTTACCATCGTCAACCACAACGGGTGTAGTGATACCTTCATCTTTCACACCTTCCTGGCTTACATCAGCGATCTTGGTCTCAGCCAGTTTTTCCTGCGGGGGAGGTGGTTCTTCCACTTTCTCATCCTCCACAATCTTGGGGGGTGTGAATTTGGTCATCTCCACTTTAGGAGGCTCCGGCGGCTTCGGGGGCGGCGGGGGCGGGGGTTCCAGTTTCTTTTCCTCCTGCTTCAGCTCCGACAAATTCACCTCTTTGATCTCCACCTTGCTATTGTTGCTCTTGCTGATTTCAGCGGCAAGAAAAGACCCCAGTAAGGCCAGCAGGGCAATAGATGCTGTTATGAGCAGCGCTATCACCAAACGGCGGTTATAGGTTTTGCGGAGGTCGTAAGCACCGTAATCCTTATTCCTGTCCTCAAAGATGAGGTCCAGGATATCGGAAGAAAGTATCTTATTTGCTTCCATAATGTTGTTTCTGTTTTTATTGAGATGCAGGTCCGGGATTATTCCATAAACCCGGCAGGTTAATTATTGACCTCCTGCCTTCTCTGTCGCTTTAATTAATTGGGTTTCAACATCCGAAATCTTTACAAGCGCATAACGGTTAACCTGGTTAATAGTCATCTCATCCAGGATATCCACCGCATTCTTATATGTACACTCCGGATCGGGTTTGATTACAACAAACATGTCCTGCGACTTGCAATCCCTCAGTTTTTTCTCATCCTTGCCTGCTTCAGATTCGCATTTTGCAGAGGCAGGGGCTGAAGGGTTATAAGCGGCAACCACATCTTTCTTCTTTTTAATGATCACATCACGGATGCCTTTGAAAGTAGTGGTCTGGAAATTAGACGCATCTTCTTTCAGCTGGCCTTCGTAATAGTAAACTTTATCATTCTTACCCAGCATGACCGTCAGGGCACCGGATTGCTTGGTGAGCATTTCCTCATCCTTTTTCTCCGGGTCTTTCGGCATATTCAGGTCCATCGCCTTAGGCGTTGTTACCGTAGCGGTGAAGATGAAGAAAGTAATCAGAAGAAAGCCCAGATCCACCATGGGTGTCATATCCACCCGGGTAGACAGCTTCTTGGCTTTTTTCACCCCTGGCCCTTTCTTATGTCCGCCGCCGTCGCCGGTATCAAGACTTGCCATATAATAATTTTTTAAATGAGTTAATCAGTTATTGTACTTTATCACCGCGTTGCTGCGAATTATACATTTCAGTACCAGCTGGTGCCTGCTCCTGCGATGTAACGAGGAAGTATTTATATTCTTCGTTTTTACGCAATGCATTTACCACGCCCTCAAATGTGGGGAACTTGGATTTCTCATCACCCTTGATCATGAATTTCAGTTTACCTCCGGCAAAAGCAGTACGGGCTGCTCCTACCCACCATTCCAGCTCATTATTGAGCGTGTCAGTTACAGGAATACCAGGCTGAATCACTTTGGCGCGTTGTGCGTCACTCAGGCTGAGCAATGTCCCTAACTGGCTGAGGGGAGCACCTACCATCGGTACTTTGGCAAAATTGTCCATTTGTGCCGCTGTCAGATTCAGCCCCCTGGCTGTATTGATGTTTGAAATAATTGATTTGATCTTGTCAGTGCCGTTTTCAACGGGGATGTTGAGAAATACCCTGTTCTGGTCATCAATCACGATATAGATCGCTTCCTTAACGGGCAGATCCTTGGATGACACCGAATGAGGCGGAGTCGTCCGGATCGGCTCAGGAGCCTTAATCTTTGTCGCCATGATAAAGAAAGAGAGGATCAGGAAGGCAATATCCACAAAGGGAGTCATGTCCGTATCCGTACTCTTCTTCGCTATTTTAACACTTGGCATGTAATTCTCTTTTAATAGTTAGATGAATAAGGTCGTTATTTCCATAATAACCGACCGGCTTTAACAGCTTATTTGTACAGAGAAGCAAAGCTCTGTGTAAGCGTGAAACCGGACTCATCTATACCATAAGTGATAGCGTCAATCTTAGTGGTAAATACGTTGTACATAATCAGCGACAGGGCTGAAGTACCGATACCAAGGGCTGTGTTATACAGGGCCTCAGAGATACCTACCGCCAGTTTGCTGGGGTCAGAACCACCACCTTCAGTACCTAACTCACCGAATGAACGGATCATACCGATTACCGTACCGAGCAGGGCAATCAATGTACCAGTTGAAACAATTGTTGAAAGGAACACCAGGTTCTTCTGCAGCATAGGCAGTTCGAGCGCTGTGGCTTCTTCCACTTCTTTCTGGATCGCAATTACTTTCTGATCAGTGTTCAGGTTGCCTTCGCTAATCATTTCTTTGTAACGGCGCAGACCGGCTTTCATTACATTTCCTACAGAACCACGCTGTTTGTCGCACTCTGAAAGAGCAGCGTCAACATTACGGTTAGCCAGGTGATACTGCACTTTACGGATAAAGTCAGAAATAGAACCACTGCCTAATGCTTTGCGGATCGTGAGGTAACGCTCAATAGAAAATACGATTACCATCAGGAACATACCAATCAGGATGGGAACGATGATACCACCTTCGTAAATGCGGTGTAACGCGTCTTTGGGGCCTTTGTGTCCGGGCCAGAATCCACCTGCTTTATCAGGAGTATCAAACCCTGACTCACCACCCAAAATAAACCTCCAGAAAGCATAACCAGCAAGGATACAAACCACCGGGGCTATCCACGAAATGATGTTGCTGCTTTTCTTAGGTTGAACCGAAGTTGCCTTAACTGATGCAGTTGGTTTAGTCTCTGCCATGATCTTAGTTTTTTTTGTTTTTTTAATTGTTAATTACAGATCCCTTTTTATTATCCCTACAATGCTAAGAAAAAAGGCTAATAAAAAATCCCCGCCCCTCACTTTTTTACTGAAGGGGCTTCAAGTTAAGGAATTTTTGATACGGAACAATCCCCTGATTAATAAATTGATGAAGTTTTGGGGCCTTGTTTTAAGACACAAATTTCAGGGGAAATCACTCATACCTCAGCGCTTCAATCGGGTTCAGGCGGCCTGCCTTCATAGCAGGGTAAAAACCCGCCAGTAATCCCACTATCGTACAAATAATAATGCCATATAAAACCCAGTTCCAGGGAACTACAAAGCCTGTTTTCAGGAAGATAGAAAACAAATTACCCACGCCAATACCCAGTAAAATGCCAAAAAAGCACCGCCCAGGCTGATCATCACTGCTTCCAGTAAAAACTGGCGGCTTACGAACTTACGTTTGCCTCCAATTGCCTTAATAAGCCCCACTTCACGGGTTCGCTCCGACACCGATACCAGCATAATGTTCATCAGGCCTATCGCCGCCCCGATCAGGGTTATCAGCCCGATAATCGTGGCCGATAAGGTCAGGAAACGCAGGCTGTTCATGGCTTTCTCCGCAACACTGTCGCTCTTGTCCATCACAAAATTGCTCTCCTCTGAAATCGCCAGCTTCCGGATCGTCCGGAATGTACCCTCCGCCTCCCCGATCGCCGCCGGCACCAGGCTGATATCATTGGTCATCACCCCGATCACATAACTGGCCCCGGTCGGGAAATTATCCTCACAGTTCTTATAACTTGTAATAACGAGATTATCACGGCTGAAACCAAAACTGGAACCCCGGCTTTCCAACACCCCGGCCACCCGGTAAGGGATACTGTTAATCCTTACCACTCCGTTCACCGCCTGTTCAACACCCTGCTTGAATAATTTATCCGCCACATCATACCCCAGCAGGCAAACATTCCGTCCTGAAGTGATGTCCATGCGATTGAGGTTCCGGCCCGACTGAATCGAAAATCCGTTCAGTAACAGGGAAAATTCATCCCCACCGATAACGGTTACGTTCGGACTGGTTTTCCGGCTTTCATAACTCACCAGATTTTCGCGGTTGCCAAACAGGGATATACTTTTTGTAGAAGGGAAATTGTAGCGCTGCACAAACATCTCCGCCTCATCACGGGTGATATTCTTTCCAAGATTCGATTTCTTTTCTTTAAGCGCCCCTTTCTTAACCAGTTTCATCTCACCGCCCCGGGGTCCGCCAAAACGGATATTTCTTTCTTTTAACCTTACAGAAAATGAATTCGCACCCATGGTGCTGAAACTCTCTGTGAACTTCTGGTTCATCGCCTGGATGGCAGTGATAATTCCCACCAGCGCCATAATACCAAAAGCAATAATGGCCACAGTGATGCCCGTACGCAGTTTGTTACCGCGAACGGTTCTGAATGCAAGTGATATACTGTCGGCCCAATTCATATTAACCCGGCAAAATTAGGCAATGGCAGGCAGGCAGCACTTGATTTAACGGGAAGCTTAAAAATAAAAGAATCCAAGCAGCAGGTTGGGGAATACACCCAGCAGGATAATCAGGGCGGCCATCAGTACCAGCGTGTAACGGAAACCGGCACTGGTCTCAATCCGGGCATTCTCCTCCCCTTCTTTGAAATACATCGCCTGGATCACCCGGAAATAATAATACACACTCACCGCGGCCATCAGCACCGCAAAAATGAGCAGCCCCAGACCCTGGCTGGCACCCATCGCCGCTTTCAGCATGTAGAATTTAGCAATGAATCCGCCGGTTAAAGGGATACCGGCAAGTGACAACAGGAAAACGGTCAGCACACCCGCCAGCAGGGGCTGGTGTTTGGCAAAACCATTAAAGCCATCAAACGTATAATCTTTCATACGCACCAGCACCGCGAAAATACCTATCGTGGCCAGGCAGTATGCAGTTGTATAAAGCAGTAAACCTTCTTTGGCATCCGTGTTCATGGCAAACAATGCGAGCATCATAAAACCAGCCTGCGCAATACTGGAATAAGCCAGCATCCTTTTCACACTCTGCTGGAACACCGCCGTGATATTACCAATGAACAAAGTTGCCACCGTAATAATCACAAAGAATATTTTCCAGTTGGGATGCAGGAACCCGAAACCTTCATCAAACAAACGGATGAATGCAATGAACACAGCGGCTTTTACGACAGTGGCCATATAAGACGTAAACACAGTCGGTGCACCATCATATACATCGGGCGTCCAGAAATGGAAAGGCGCTGCCGATACTTTAAACGCCATGGAAAATAACAGTAACAGTAAACCGGCCATCAGCAGCACGGAGGGCACTTCACCGGGACCGAATAAACGGGCCACATCAAAACTGCCGCGGGTGCCATAGATCAGCGCAATACCCATCAGCATAATACCGGTTGAGAAAGACCCGAGTAAAAAATATTTCAGCGAGGCTTCATTGCTCTTCAGGTTCTTCTTGTCACTGCCGGTAAGAATGTACAGGGGAATAGAAATGATTTCAATACCCAGGAACAGGATCAGCAGGGATTTGAAAGAAGAGGTCAGTGTAATACCGCAGCAGATAAAAAAGATCAGCGCGAAATAATCGGAGAAATTATTTCCCACTTTCTCCATATCCTTTCCGGAAAGAATAAAATACAACAAGGTGCAGGCAAACGCGATGGTATTAAAGAGCAGACCAAACTGGTCAAACACAATCATACCCCTGGTATTCACATGGAACAGTACCATACCATTCATCTCCGCGAGATTCACGAGCAACAGCAGTGCCGCACCGGCAATGGCAAGCATACGGATAGCAGACTTGCTTTTCAGCAGGATCCCGCTGAACATCATGATTACTCCCAGTGCCGCCGACAGAATTAATGCATTCATACAATCTTTATCTTAAGGCTTCGCTACGTAGCGGATTATTTCCATTTTATTTACCAGCTCGGTGCTGGCCGACTCAGTAATATTCAGTAACCACTGGGGATACACACCACCCACAAAAATCAGGATCACGATAATACCCAGTGCCAGCTGCTCACTCCATTTCAGGTCACCCCCAGCCACCAGCCCTGTGCGGGCTTCACCGTAAAACACTTTGCGGATCATATTCAGTGTATACACAGCACCCAGGATCACACCCATACCAGCCATAATTGTCAGCCAGAGATAGTATTGATTCTGGATATTGAAAAGACCGTTGAACATCAGGAACTCTCCTACAAACGCGTTGGTCAACGGTAATGCAATATTGGCCAGTGCAATAATTACCAGGAAGATCGTCATCACCGGTGCCTGCAACGCAAGACCTCCCAGCTCAGAAATTTTTCGTGTGCCATACCGGCGCTCAATAATTTCAACCACCACCCACAAGCCGATGATGTTGATACCATGGTTGAACATCTGGATCATCACACCCTGGAATCCGTACTGGTTCACGGCAAACACAGCCGCCACCATCATACCAATGTGTGCAATGGAAGAATAAGCCACCAGGCGTTTCAGGTCATCCTGGCGGATCGCAATCAGGGATGCGTAAATCAAACCGATCAGCGACAGCGCAGGAATGAAATAACTCCAGTGATCCACCGCCATCGGCATCACCGGCAGTATCCAGCGCAGTAAACCCAGCAGACCCATTTTCACCATCACACCACTTAATATCATGGTGGTTCCGGTAGGCGCCTGTTCGTAGGTATCCGGCTGCCAGGTGTGGAAGGGAAATACCGGCATCTTGATCGCAAAGGCGAGGAAGAATAACCAGAATACCCAAACCTGTGTATTGTAAGGAATTTGGAGTTCGTAAAAAGATTTGAGACTGAAACTATGATCCGGTGTCAGCGACTGCAGGTATAAAATACCAATCAGCATCAGCAGCGAACCAATAAACGTATAAATAAAGAATTTGAACGTAACACGTATCCGTTTCTCACCGCCCCACTGTGAACACAGGAAATACATCGGGATCAGCGCCAGTTCCCAGAAGAAATAAAATACCAGTGCATCCAACGCCACAAACACACCCATCAAACCGGCCTGCGCCAGCAACATCAAGGCAAAATAGTTCGACGCTTTTTTATAACTGCTCTGCCAGGTGCCAATCACCACCAGCGGGTAAGAAACAGCAGTCAGCAGACAAAGTACCTGTCCCAACCCATCCAGGCCAACAGTAAACGTTGTACCCAATGGCTGAATCCATGGCGCGCTGAAATGCAGGTCAGCCGCAGATTTCATTACCGTTAATCCGAGTAACGAAACCGCCAGCGTGCCCAGTGAAGACAACAGCGTCCAGAACCTGGCAGCTTTTTCATCCTTAATAAAGAATGTAATAAGCCCGGTCAGCAGGGGAACCAATATGAGTAGAACCGCAATCATAATAATTATCTATAAATTCCAAATCTCAAAATCCAAATTCCAAACCTTCTCTCTTTGTGCACTTTGTTAACCTTTGTGTTTGTTTCCTCTTTGTCACCTTTGTCCCTTCTCCTTCGAATCGAAGTATCTGTATGTAATAACTTATTTACGTAAGAAAAACTGAAATGCGAAAATAACCACCATACTCACGATCATCAGCAACACATAACTCCCCACCTGCCCGCTCTGCAGCAAACGCAGCTGCCTGCTTCCATACTGTGTAGCCTTACCCACGCCGTTCACCAGTCCGTCAATAATATTTTTCTCAATTACATTTTTCAGGAAAGTAGCCGCCTGCTGCAGGGGCTGTACAATGATTTTCTCATACAGCTCATCCACATACCATTTATTCTCGAGCACTTTACCGAATCCTGTTTCTTCCTTAGACTTATAATTTTTAAACTTAACCCAGGCGAATACAATCATGCCCAGCACGAGTGCGGTAGACAATCCCATTAATCCCAGTTCGGTGGAATGGGAAACCGGATTGGGCGATTCGTGTGCCGCAATTACAGGACTCAGGAATGAAGCCAGTTTATCGCCACCCTGCATCAGCACTTCAGGTATACCTACCAAACCGCCAATGACGGACAATACAGCCAGGATCACCAGCGGGATTGTCATGGCGGCAGGGCTTTCATGCAAATGGTGTTTCTGTTCTTCGGTTCCCCGGAAGCTGCCGGTAAAGGTTACAAACAGCAAACGGAACATATAAAACGCAGTGAGCAGGGCGGTGAACAAGGCCACGCCGTACATCACAGGATTTTTTTCAAACGCGCTGAGCAGGATGGCATCTTTGGAGAAGAATCCGCTGAATGGCGGAATACCCGCAATGGCTATACACCCGATCAGGAAAGTAATAAAGGTGACTTTCAGTTTTCCGCTGAGGCCGCCCATCTGGCGGATATCCTGCACACCGCCCATGGCATGGATCACAGAACCACTGCCGAGGAAGAGCAGGGCCTTGAAGAAAGCATGCGTCATTACATGGAATACTGCAGCCGTATATGCACCACAACCAAGTGCCAGGAACATAAAGCCCAGCTGGCTTACGGTAGAATATGCGAGTACTTTCTTAATATCATTTTGCTTGAGGGCAATGGTAGCAGCAAGTAAAGCCGTAGCCAGACCGACATACGCCACCACATTCATCGTCAGCGGCGACAGGCTGTATAAAATATTACTCCGTGCAATCATGTAAATACCGGCAGTGACCATGGTTGCCGCGTGGATCAGTGCTGACACCGGTGTGGGACCAGCCATCGCATCGGGCAGCCAGGTATATAAAGGGATCTGTGCACTTTTACAGGTAGCACCGATAAACAGCAGCATCGTAATAACCGTAATATCCGTACCGCTCAGTTTGGTTACAAAACTTTCGAGGTCGCTGTAATTGGCAGAACCGCCTTTGGCGATTAACCAGAAGATCGCGATCAGGAAAGCCAGGTCACCAATGCGGTTCATGATGAAAGCCTTGTTGGCGGCTTTATTGTATTCCTGGTTTTTGAACCAGTATCCGATCAGTAAATAAGAACAAAGACCAACCCCTTCCCAGCCGATAAACATGATCACGTAGTTGGCACCCATCACTAAAAGCAGCATGGAGAACACAAACAGGTTCAGGAAAGAGAAATAACGCGCAAAATGTTCCGGTTTCTCACCATGCATATAAGAGGTAGAGTAAACATGGATCAGGAAACCAACACCGGTAATAATTAACAGGAACAGGGAAGACAGTGCATCAATCTGGAAAGCAAAAGGAATAACCAGTTTGCCCACGCGGATAAAATCAAAATATTCGGCCACATGTGTATTGCCGTTTTTCACGCCGATAAACACCCACACACTCATCAGGAAAGAAGCCAGGATACTGGTACAGCCGATCAGGCTGATGGCGGGGCGCGGCAAATGTTTCCGCAGCAGTCCGTTCAGCAGGAAGCCGATGAGCGGGAAGAGCGGGATAAGATACACTATCTGGAATGCGTTCTGCATAAAATGAATTCAGTTCTAATGTTTAAGCCGGTTCAGGAAATTCACATCGGTTGAATGTACGTTCCGGTACATCATTACAATAATGGCCAGTCCCACACTTACCTCCGCAGCAGCCACCACCATAATGAAGAATACAAATATCTGCGCGTCAGTTCCTGCAATGGCATTCGGGTCAGCGGCTGCAGCAGTCAGGTGGTGCATTTTCGAAAACGCAACCAGCAGCAAATTCACCGCATTCAGCATCAGTTCAATGCACATAAAAATGATGATGGCATTGCGGCGCGTGAGCACTCCCACGATCCCGATACAAAACAGGGCCAGCGACAGGAATATGTAATAATTGATCAGCATTGTAATATTTATTCTTTTTTCCCAATCACGACGGCTCCCACCATCGCGCTTAAAAACAGCACACTGCTTATTTCAAACGGCACTACATAAGTGCTGAATAATTCTTTCCCAGGTTTTTAATAAGACCGATATACCCTTCATTGACCTGCGCCTGCTGTTTCAGCAGTTCTGAATCTTTCAGCGCAGCCACCAACACCAGCAATAAACATCCTCCGGAAACAGCACCGGCCATTTTCAGCCAGCGGTTTTTCTGTGGTTCTGTTTCACTGTTCAGGTTCATCAGCATAATCACAAACAGGAACAGCACCATGATTGCACCGGCGTATACTATAATATTAACGATAGCGAGGAACTGTGCATTGAGCAGGATGTAATGTCCTGAGATAGCAAAAAACGTCAGGATCAGCCAGAGCACACTGTGAACCGGGTTCTTGCTGGTTATCATCATTAATGCACTGAACAGTGCAATCACGGAGAGAAACCAGAATAATATTTGAATGATGTTCATGTTCTGATAAGCAGTTACCGTTCTTAATTCCGGGCTTCTTTTTCGCCCAGGGCCTTTTGATACGCTTCCGGGTCTTTCAGCGGATGCGGGATCAGCAGGTCTGTTTTCTTATATATAAATCCTTTTCTTCCGTAGTTGGCAGGCGCGAATGTCTGCGACAGGTAAATCGCGTCTTTTGGACAAGCTTCTTCACACAATCCGCAGAAAATGCAGCGCAGCATATTGATCTCATATTTCGCTGCATATTTCTCTTCCCGGTACAGGTTTTCTTCACCAGGCTGCCTTTCTGCTGCTTCCATCGTAATCGCTTCAGCCGGACAGGCGACGGCACATAAACCACAGGCTGTGCAATTCTCCCTGCCTTCCGCATCACGGTTCAGTACATGCAGCCCGCGGAACACTTTAGAGAATGTCCGGGTCTGCTCAGGATACTGGATCGTGGGCTTGCGCTTGAAGAAGTGACTCATGGTGATCGCCATCCCCTTCGCAATATTCCACAGGTAAAGACTTTCAAGCCATGTCATTGGCTTGCGGTCTACCTGTTTTGATCTTTGTGTCAGTTGCATAGTTCTTGCACAGCTTCCGCTGTTTTAAAATCCCGCAAATATAATTTTTTATCAGTCCGGCCACGGTGAGTTTCCGCCGCCCGACTTTATTTTTTCAACCACAATAATACAGCCGCCGTAATGATCATATTCAGCAACGCCAGCGGTATCAGTTTTTTCCAGCCCAGTTTCATCAACTGGTCGTAACGGAAACGGGGAATCGTCCACCGGATCCACAGGAACACAAACAGGAAGAATGCCACTTTCATCATCAGCACACTGAACCCGATCAGCGACAACAGCCATGGTGCAAGTCCCCAGTTTGCTTCATTGACGAACGGAATATCATAACCACCCCAGTACAGCGTAACCATAACGGCACTGCTGACAAACATATTGATGTATTCAGCAAATAGGTAAAACCCAGTTTCATGGATGAATACTCCTGGTGATAACCGAAATTCAGTTCATTCTCTGCTTCCGGCAGGTCAAACGGTGTACGGTTACATTCTGCCAGTGCGCAAACAAAGAATATGATAAAACCCAGCGGCTGGTACAATACATGCCATCCGTGCTGGATCTGGTTAGAAACAATTTCACTCATCTTCAGGGAACCGGTCAGGAACAGCAGCGCAATCAGCGCCATGCCCATCGGCAGTTCATAAGAAACCATTTGGGAAGCCGCGCGGATCGCAGAGATCAGCGAGAACTTATTATTGGAAGCCCATCCCCCGATCATAATTCCATATACACCGATACTTACAATACTGAAAATAAGCAGGATGCCCATGTCCACATCTGCAACTTGTAACGGAATAACCGTGCTTCCGTTTACATACGTGGGTCCCCAGGGTATCACGGAACTGGTCAGCAGCGCGGTGACCATGGCCAGTGCGGGCCCCAGTACAAATAAAAATTTGCTGGACGCGAGCGGAATCACTTCTTCCTTGAAAAATAATTTACCACCATCTGCCAGTGGCTGGAAAATACCAAAGATACCTGCGCGGTTGGGGCCTATACGGTCCTGCAGGAAAGCAGCCACTTTTCTTTCAGCATAAGTGGTGTACATGGCAATAAAGAAAGACAATCCCACGATACAGAAAATCAGGATTACTTTCTCAATGATCAGCCAGATATTGATGGATAAAAAATACATGGTCTCTTATTGTTGTTCTTTCTTTTCAAAATTGGCTCCGGTAGCCGGTCCCGGAAGTGCACTCAGGTCAACAGTATTTACATCACTGATATCATGAATGTCCATGAGCAGTTTCGGCGACCTGCCTCCCATCACTTCAGCCACGGTTTCTTTTGGTTTCTGCAATCCCAGGTAATGTCCCTGCGAAATCACAGAATGGCGGCTGATTTGCGTTGGTCCTTCAATGGTCCAGTCGTTAATATGTTTTTTATCAAACCGGCATTCATTGCAGATCCAGCCGGGCTTGCCATCGAACTGCTGCACTTCACCCCATTCGTTTTTGCGGCTGGTTACACGCAGTACATCATCACCACGGTTCCATAAAGTCACTTTACCACAGCATTTATCGCAATCACGGTGTGCATCCACCGGTTTGGTGAACCACACCCGGTTTTTGAAACGGAACGTTTTATCGGTCAGGGCGCCAACGGGACAAACATCAATCATATTCCCGCTGAAGTCGTTGTCAATCGCTTTTGATATATAGGTTGAAATCTCTGAATGATCACCGCGGTCGAGTACCCCGTGTACGCGCTGGTTGGTGATCTGGTCTGCCACAAATGTACAGCGGTAGCAGAGGATACAGCGGTTCATGTGTAACTGTATATATGGACCGATATCTTCTTTTTCAAATGTGCGGCGCTTGAATTCGTAGCGGGTACCTTCTTTGCCATGCTCATATCCGAGATCCTGCAGGTGGCATTCACCGGCCTGGTCGCAAACGGGACAGTCGAGCGGGTGATTCAGTAATAAAAATTCAACCACACCTGCACGGGCATCTTTCACGCGGTCGCTGGTCATGTTTTTAATCACCATTCCGTCCATCACATTGGTGCGGCAGCTGGCCACGAGTTTAGGCATGGGCCTGGGGTCAGCGGCTGAACCGGCAGATACTTCCACAAGACAACTGCGGCATTTACCGCCACTGCCTTTGAGTGAACTGTAATAGCACATGGCAGGCGGGGTTACGTCGCCGCCGATCTGCCTGGCTGCATTCAGGATGGAGGTGCCGGGAGTCACTTCGATAGTGATGTTATCGATGGTGACTTTGAAGTTCTTCGGCGCTTCTTGTTTTATTTCGTCTGCCATTATATCGATTCAAAAGTCAAAATTAAAAGTCAAAATCTAAACTCTAACAGTAACAAACACTCAAAAAATTCAGCTACCCTAACAGTAACACCCAAAAGTAAAAATTCAAAAGTCAAAATCTAGACCCTAACTGAATTAAACACCTTAAAAAGTCAAAAATCAAAATTCAAAAACTAAACCCTAACTGTATCAAACACTCTAAAAAGTCAAAATTCAAAAGTCAAAATCTAGACCCTAAATGTATCAAACACTCTAAAAAATCAAATTCATTCTTTAAGTCGACTTGCTGTTTATAAGAATAGCAGCAATAATATTTGCAATTTCTTCTGCTTCCATTAACAACGCTCTCACTTTCTCTTTATCAACCTCCATTGTATCCCTGATCAGGCAAAGCCAATACTTTGTTTCGTTTGCTGATTTCAGCGCAATTGCGAAGAAATTTTTCCAGTCTTTTCGCGAAACACCAGCCTTTCCTTCCACCAAATTGGCTCCAATGGATGATGCACTGCGTATTAACTGATCAAACAACGAATGAAAGACCTGTTTATATTGACAACCCTTAACAAAAAGCACAACCTCTTTCGAAAAAAAATATGATCTGTGCCTGATACTATAAGGCTTACCTTCTTCATTCAACTCAAAATCCTGAAATTCAATCTCCATAACCCACGGTTTCTAGTCACTTTGCTATTTTGAATTTTTACTTTTTACTTTCTACTGTCAGACTGCCGCGATTACAGGTAATGGATCTGCATAATGCCCGAGTCCATAGTTTTTCACCAAACATTCTGCGGGAAAATCAATATGCCATTCAAACTCATCCCTGAAATGACGAATCGCTGCCGCCACCGGCCAGGCTGCTGCATCACCTAACGGACAAATTGTATTCCCTTCTATCTTACGCTGTATATCCCACAGCAGGTCAATATCTGATTTGCTGCCCTTGCCGTTTTCAATCTTCAGCAATATTTTTTCCATCCAGCCTGTTCCTTCGCGGCAGGGAGAACACTGTCCGCAGCTTTCATGCCGGTAGAAACGGGCGAGGGTGTATGTGTGTTTCACCACGCACTGAGAATCGTCGAGTACAATGAAACCACCGGAACCCATCATACTGCCTGTGGCAAAACCGCCGTCTGCTAAACTTTCATAAGTCATCATGCGGGTTTCGCCCTTTGCAGTTTTGAGCAATAAGTTAGCAGGGAGAATGGGAACAGATGAACCACCCGGGATACAGGCTTTCAGTTTTTTGCCATTGGCAATACCGCCGCAGTATTCATCGCTGTAGAGGAATTCCTCCACGCTGATCATCATATCAATTTCATATACCCCCGGCTTTTTGATATTGCCGCAGGCTGAAATCAGTTTTGTACCGGTTGATTTGCCGATACCGATTTTTGCATATTCTTCTCCGCCGTCATTGATAATAGGAACTACAGCCGCAATCGTTTCCACGTTGTTCACCACTGTCGGGCAATCCCACAAACCTTTTACCGCAGGGAATGGAGGTTTGATGCGCGGGTTACCGCGTTTGCCTTCCAGGGATTCGAGCAATGCGGTTTCTTCACCGCAGATATAAGCACCGGCACCACGCTGCACATAAATTTCCAGGTCGTAACCGGTTCCTAAAATATTTTTTCCCAGCCAGCCATTGTTTTTGGCTTCCTGGATCGCTTGTTCAAGTATGGCTACAATCCATGCATACTCACCACGGATATAGATGTAAGATCTTTTGGCACCCAGTGCATAAGAAGAAGTAATCATTCCCTCAATCAGCAGATGGGGAATAAATTCCATCAGGTAACGGTCTTTAAAAGTACCGGGCTCACTTTCATCTGCATTCACCACCAGGTAGCGGGGAACACCTTCGGGTTTGGCCAGGAAACTCCATTTCATGCCTGTAGGGAAACCCGCACCACCACGTCCGCGCAATCCGCTTTTCTTCACTTCATCTGTCACCTGGTCCGGACTCATGGTCTTCAGCGCCTTCTCCACACTCTTATAACCACCATGCTGGCGGTAAACATCATATAACCTGATGTTTTCAATATGTGCTTTGTCTAAAAGTAGTTTACGTCCCATTTTTTTCTGTTGGCTTTTAGCTTTTAGCTGTTGGCATTTGGCTTTTTGCTAATTGCTTGTTACCTGATTCCTGTTACCTTTATTTTACTGAATAGTTTCACTCCAGGCACTGTTCTCGTTACCTGCTACCTGCATCCTGTCACCTGTCCCTCAACTCTCATCTATCTCACATCTGATATCTGATATCTAATATCTATTATCTAATATCTAAGTCTTGTTTTCCTTATTCATCTCAGAAATCCCCCGTATCAGTGATCCAATGGCTCCTCCTAAAAACCCCCAGGTGACAAACTCGATTTTTTGCGTCACCAATATCACAAAAACCAATGCCAACACACCTGATAAAATAAAATATCCACCTGATTTTAGTTTCATTGCGGACTGATATCTATTATCTAATATCTCATATCTAATATCTTATATCTAATTTCTGCTAACCCCTCACTGCTTGTCTCGCAAACAAAATCCACCTTTTCCCTTTCTTCACCCACACTTCCAGCACTTTCAGGTGATAATTCCCCGGTATACTGTTCATTTCCCCTTTTATATCCGCGATAAACCGGGCGTTGGCCAGGTTACCGTTGAATGAAATATGAATACTGTCCTCGGCATAAGACAGGTATTTCATATACCCGGATTCCAGGTGACCGATCAGCTCATTCTTGTTTTCGATCCAGCCGTTACTGTGTCCGTAACTCAGCGCCTTATCGGTTTGCTGGTTGATGGAAACCGTATTCTTCTTCACCAGATCCTGGTGAAATTCTTTGAACGTCTGCACCAGCTTCACCGAATCAGTCTGGGCACTCACCAGCCCCGGACAAATCAGGAATATTATATAAAGAACTTTTCTCAATATTTTTTATTTGTTACCAGTTTCCTGTTTCCAGTTTCCAGTTACTTGCTCTTTGCAACCTGCTCCCTGCCACCTGCAACCTGCTCCCTGCTCCCCCGTATAAGTTTCACTTAGGAAGCCGCAACTTGCCACTCCACGCCCCCTGCTACCTGTTACCTGTTACCTGCTTGCCTGCCCCCGAATAAGTTTCACTATCCGGGGCAAGCCTGCTTCCTGCCACCTGCTTCCTGCCTCCTGCAACCTGCTACCTGTTCCTGCATTCCTCCACCAGCGCATCCACTTTCTCTTTCGTCAAATGTTCCCTGTAATGTTCTCCCAGCTGCATCATCGGGGCATAACCGCAGGCACCCAGGCATTCCACTGTTTTCAGTGTAAACAATCCATCGGCTGTTGTTTCACCTGGTTTGATGCCCAGTTTATCATAAATATATTTCACGATATCATCGCTGCCGTTCAGCATACAGGGACCCGTCTGGCATACTTCAAACATATGCTTGCCAACCGGTTTCAGGTTAAACATGCTGTAGAATGTAGCCACTTCATACACTTCAATCGGATCCAGTTTCAGCAAACCAGCCACATAATCCATCGTATCCGCACTCAGCCAGCCACCAAATTCCTGCTGAGCCAGATGCAATACCGGAATTAACGCACTCTTCTGTTTCCCTTCCGGATAGAAGGCGATAATACGTTGTACTTCTTTTAAGGCGTTTTCAGAAAAATTCATCTCGCAGTATTAAATTCCAAAATCCAAAATCCAAATCCCAAACCGCTTCTCCAATTGGCACATCGGCACATTGTCACATTAGCTCATTAATAAATTCCAAAATCCAAATAACAAATCCCAAACCGCTTCGAAACAAAGTTCATCCTCAATCTTTCAACCTCTTCTCTTATTGTTTCATTGTTAAATTGCTAAATTGTTTCATTCTCACATTAACCAATTGTCACATTAGCACATTGGCTAATTGGCACATTGTCTACGCATCAAGCTCTCCCGCTATCAAATTCAAACTACTCATCGTCATTATCGCATCACTCAGCATCCCCCCTTTCACCAGTTCTTCAAAAGCCTGGTAATATATAAAGCAGGGACGGCGGAAATGCAGGCGGTAAGGCGTGCGTCCTCCGTCACTGATAAAATAAAATCCGAGTTCACCGTTGGCAGCTTCGATGGAATGGTATACTTCGCCAACAGGGATTTTGGTTTCGCCCATGATGATCTTGAAATGGTAAATCAGGGCTTCCATTTTCGTGTACACATCTTTTTTCTCCGGCAGGTAGTATTCGGGAACATCGGCATGGAAAACCTCGGCTTCTGTTCCTTTAAAATCCTGCACTTTGCGGAATGCCTGTTCAAGGATACTCAGGCTCTCCCACATTTCTTTTCCGCGGACCAGCCAGCGGTCATAATTATCGCCGGTGGTGCCTACAGGTATGTTGAATTCAAAATCTTCGTAGCTGCTGTAAGGTGTGTGCACCCTTACGTCATAGTCAACGCCCGCTGCGCGGAGGTTGGGACCGGTGAATCCGTAGTTCAATGCCCTTTCCGCACTGATGGCACCGGTACCGATGGTACGGTCCATAAAAATCCGGTTGCGCTGGAACAGGTTTTCAAACTCGCGGAGTACGCGGGGATATTCTTTCAGGAATTTATCCAGTTTCTGGAAAGCGATGTCGTTGAAGTTCCTTTCAAAACCACCGATACGGCCGATGTTGGTAGTGAGGCGTGAACCGCATACTTCCTCATAAATTTCATAAATCAATTCGCGGTACTGCATCACATAGAGGAATCCGGTATAAGCACCGGCATCCACACCTACGATGGAATTACAGATCAGGTGATCAGAAATCCGGGCAAGCTCCATGATAATAATCCGGAGATAATCCACCCGCTTGGGCGTTTTCACTCCCAGTAATTTTTCACAGGTCATATGCCAGCCCATGTTATTGAGCGGCGAAGAACAATAATTGAGCCTGTCTGTTATGGGAGTTATCTGGTAAAGCGGACGGCGTTCGGCCAGTTTTTCAAAAGCGCGGTGGATATAACCCACTGTCTGTTCCGTAGAAACAATACGCTCACCATCCAGTTCAAGGATATTCTGGAACACACCGTGCGTAGCCGGGTGCGTAGGCCCCAGGTTCAGCGTACTGGTCGTTTTCTCAATACTGCCTTCCGGTAATTTGATATGGTGTTCTGACATAAGTACCCGCTTCCGGGAGGTTTACGATTTATTATTATTCCGGCTCTTCCAGGTACTAATGGTGTCAGATAATTTCAGGCCGGCTGTAAGTCCGAAGAACAGCGCGAGCCAGAGCCCGGCATTCTTCCCTTCATTCAAATACTTCAGCAGCCAAAACACCATCAATAACAAAAAGAGCAAAGTTCCGGCTGCATCAAAGTACAACCTGTTTTTTTTTATCCGTTCTTTCAACGTCATCTGATCAGTACGTGCCTCCCCTGCCAAACATTTCATCATCTTTATCTGAGCGTGACTGGTCTTCAAGCGGGAATTCTTTCCTGAGCGGGAAGTAATCCATCTCTTCCACGTTCATGATCCGCTTCAGGTTGGGGTGGCCAACAAAATTGATCCCGTAAAAATCATAGGTTTCCCTTTCCTGCCAGTTAGCTGCGGAGAATAAACCGCTGGCGGTATAAACATCCGGCTGACTGAGAGGGGCAAACACTTTAAAACGCAGACGGATATTGTCCTCCAGGTTGTGAAGGTGATAAACCACTGCGAACTCACGACCCGGCTGATCCGGGTAATGCACTGCACATAAATCGGTAAGGAAACGAAACTTCAGTTCTTCATCATCGTACAGAAAGTTGAGCACTTTCAGGTTCTGTTCTTTCGGGGCTTCAAAACTGAGTAAACCATAGGGTTCTTCAAAACCGCTGACCAGTTCCCCGAATTTCTCGGTCAGCTTTTCCCTGATATGTTCGTTTGTCAATGACATTGTATTGCTATCTGCTACTGGATGCCATAGGACTCCAGCAGTCCTTTATATTGTTCACCGTTCCTTCTCCGCAGGCTTTCCTTGCCAACGAGATCCTGGATACGGAGTAATCCGTCAATAATTGCTTCGGGGCGGGGCGGGCAACCGGGAACATAAACATCCACGGGCACTACCTGGTCAATTCCCTGCAACACACTATACGTATCAAAAATACCACCGCTGCATGCACAGGCGCCTACGGCCATCACCCAACGGGGTTCCGCCATTTGCAGGTAAACCTGTTTTACCACCGGACCCATTTTCTTGGCAATCGTACCCATCACCATCAGCAGGTCGCACTGGCGGGGAGAAAATCCCACACGCTCACTGCCAAACCTGGCCAGGTCATAATGGGAACCCATGGTAGCCATGAATTCAATACCACAACAGGAAGTAGCAAAAGGCAAAGGCCAGATTGAATTCTTACGGGCCAGACCAATCACCTTATCCAGAGAAGTGGCCATAAAGCCCTCGCCCATGTGACCATCAGGCATCTGAACCATGCTGATATCACTCTCCAGCGGCTTTTTGATGAGATTATATGATACCGGTCTAGACATACATTTAATTTCGTTTGAACCCGTTACTTTTTAGTTTCCAGTTACCAGTTTCCAGTTGCCAGTTACCAGACTTAAAACCACACTTTCCACTCTCAATTTTCAACTTTCAACTAAAATCTAATATCTATTATCTATCTAGTCTTCCCACTTCAACGCACCTTTCTTAATTATATATATAAATCCACAAACGAATAAACCTACAAATAACACCACCGCCCAGAATCCATCCCATCCCAGCCCTTTGAAATTAACGGCATAAGGATAGAAGAAAATTACTTCCACATCGAATAAAACAAAAAGGATGGCGGTCAGGAAATATTTAATGGCCATTGGCTGGCGGGCATCCCCGTGCGTTCCAATTCCACTCGTAAAGTTCTGCAGTTTGTCGGTTGTTTTTCTTTTGGGACCCAGCCAGTGTGTTACTACAGTCAAAAAGGCAATCAATCCAACCGCGATAAATATTTGTATCGCCAGCGGGATGTAAGACCCGGAAGCATTGGGATTCAGACCGGTTTGTAGAAAATAGATCATAGGTGATTTGCTGGCGCAAAAATAAGACTACCATACCAAATTACCTTACTGTTTCAGAAATAAGAAAATCTGCGGCAAAAAAATCCCCCACCATAAAGGCAAGGGGACTTTCAAAGTAAAAGAAGAAAACCGAGTTATACATGTTTCACAGCCGGTTTTTTTCATGGCTGTGGATGTTTTGGGCTTGTCTGCGGGCAAGGGCTTGGGCGTACCTGTCCGCGCATTGTTGGTCCGGGCAGGCTGCGTGGCCGGGGCCCGGGGTGCTGATTCCAGCCTTTTGATATTCTCACCGATCTTGTCACGGTTGGCTGTATCAGCCGACTGCCATTTGCGCATAAAGTCAAGGGCTTTTTCCCTGTCTTTGGCATCATTGGCATAATAGAGGGCCAGGTAACTGGCTGAGCTGATAATCTGCTTGCGGAACTTCAGGGTATCACGCTGACTGAAATCATAGAGTTTCATGGCAGCGGGAACAGCGATACTGTCTTTGCGAACGGTATCAATGACCCTGGCGTTATTGAACAACCACTCCCAGCCATACACTTCTTCAGGGTATTTATTGGCCAGTTGTGTGAACACATCATATGATTTGGGATAATTCTTGGCGAAATAATAAGCACGGCCCGGATCGAAATAATCGTTGATATTGGGCTTGGGCTTCACTTCCAGGAGCATCATCAGGAAGGCTGCTTCTTTTTCCCTTTTGCCTTCTGCTTTGTACTTCGCAGCGGCTTCCTTGATGGTTTCAATTTTACCATCAAGCAGGGTGTCTGTTTTTACAGCTTCCATAAAGTAACCATAAGCTACTTCTTCGTTGCCGGGGAATTTGGAATAAATTTTTGCGCGGATCTTGATTGCATACGCATCAGGATCTCCGTTCTTTTCCTTGGCGAAATATTTATCAATATACTCTTTGGCTTTGATGGAATCACCAGACTGGTAATAAGCATCGGCCAGGAGTTTAAATACTTTGGGTTTAGTATGCTGTCCCTGGGTGGTTTCTACGCCTGCAGCTTTTGAAATAGCACAGGTGAAATCTTTTCGGGCCCAGCAAAGCTGTGCATAGAGATACTGGTCTTCAATATAAGTATCAGGTGAACGGGAGTCAATATATTTCTTCATATAAACTTCCGCATCATCAAATTTCAAACGATAAAAATTGTAGTAGAACAACTCATAATATGCAGGTGAGAATTTGGGATCCTGGGTAACCGCCTTATTCAGGTAATCAAGTACCAGTTCCCAGTTACGCTGGGTTTCAAACAATTTAGCCAGGCGCAGGTAAGCCACCACGAAATTGGGGTTCAGTTGCAGGGCTTTATTATAGTTAGTATATGCCTGTCCGCCACCTTCACCGGGACGGGCTTTACGATAAGCATTACCTAACTGGAGGAATACTTCAGGATTTGCAGCATCTTTCTGGGAAGCCGTTTCGAGTTTTTCGATTGCATAGTTTACATCACCTTGTTTGGCGTCCACGTTAGCGCGGCCAATGGCGTAAAGAATAGCAGGATCATCGCCTTTTTTGGGTGAACGTGTCAGACTGAGCGCAGATTCAAATTTCTGACGGGCATCAGTTGTTTTTCCTTCCAGGAGATCCAGGTGACCGGCACCTACCTGAATCAGGGGTGCATTATTGCTGGAGGCCAGTCCTTTTGTGTATACATCACGGGCCTTCTCGTTTTCATCCCAGTCGAGGTAAGTTTGTCCCAGCCAGTAAATCGCATCAATATTATTGGGATTTACCTGCAATAATTTCTGGAATACACTCTCCGCACTTTTAAACCGGTCTGAAGAGAGGTGGCTAATCCCCTCCTGCAGAGTCTGTGCCTTCAGGCCGGCTGAAAGCAACAATCCGCTTGTTAGCATCCAAATCAGGGTCTTCTTCATTTTACTTTTACTTTAATGTTGAGAAATCGAAAGTCCTTCGTTTACTTTTTACTTTTATTCTTTTAATCTCGCCATGCGTACACTGAAATCAAGTTGCGCAGGAACAAGATAAGATCTTCTGAATATCAACTGCCCTCTCTGTCCACTCATGAAATCCGCGAAGCCGTTTCCGAGTCCGTGGTGTTTCTCCTTTAGTATATAAACCAAATCCCGTACCAGAGGATAACTTCCCGTTGAAATTGACCAGGGACCGGGTCTAACCACACCTCCCTCGCTGTAAGTGCTCTTTAAAGGGATAATTTTAACTTTTTTTAAGAACTTCTGCTGGAGCGTATCGTCTTTGTCGCCAACCCAGCTGTAACCTATAAAACCAATCGCGTTTTCCGTACCGGCAATATAATCAATCACTCCTTCACTCGTACGGCCGGCTGTGGCTTTCCTGGTCAGCGTGTCGCCACGCAGTACTGAATCGATGATAAAACGTACCGTACTGGTTGCTTTTACGCCATCAAAAACAGGAATTAAATTTTTCCTAAACTTACCCTGCAGGATTTCTTTCACCTCAGTCATGTTCAGGGAATCTTCCGCTACCGTAGGATTCATGATCAAAGCAACCGCGTCTCGTGCCACCACCATACTGTATAATCCCACTTTCAGGGAGTCACTCACCAGCTTCTTTTCATTCGGTGTATAACGCCTCGTGGCGATGATCATCCGAACACTGTCAACCAGCAAATCTTTCAAACACTCTGCTTCCGGCTTATAATCCACTATAATGGAAGTTCCCGGATGGTTTGACTCATACACTTTTACCTGTTCGTCAATCACCGGCCTGAACGACTCATCCACACTGATGTGTATCGTTCCCCGGTCAGGTGTATCTGTCAGCTGGTTCTCCTTTGATTTATAAGATCTGCAACCGGCCAGCAGTCCTGCTCCTATCATCCATACCGCGGCAAACCGGAATAAACTCAACTTCATCTGAAATAATTTTTCTTATACCCCCTGTAAATCCTCCAGCACCCGTACAACAGGCAGATGCCGCCAAATATCTTATCCAGGTCAGTGGGCGGTCCGTCGCCCAGCATTTCAATTTTCAGCTTGTTCCGGAACAGGAAAATCACACCTGCCCCTATTATCAGAATCCCCATTCCGTAATCCAGGATTGACCGCATCAGCGACACATCCTTCCGTTTTTTCTTTTCGTATTCTTCAATCATGGCTATTCCGAATTCAGGGCAGGAAAATTATGATTTTTTTATTGTTCCCCGCCGATAAATGTTACCGGCAACATATAACTCACTGGTACATTGACGCCGTTTTGCAGCGCCGGTATCCAACGGGGCATTTTCCGGCATACCCTAACAACTTCTTTATCAAATTCATCCCCGCCGCTGGTAACGATCTGGAATGTGCTTACCATCCCGTTTGGATCCACCTGGAACCTGATCTGAACCACTTTTTTCTCCCCTTCATCCAGGCTGGTCGGGCTGTTCAGGTTCATGGACAGGAACCGCCTCAGGGCTTCAGCCCCACCCGGGAACTGGGGATCCCTTTCCACAGCCACAAAATTTGCAGGACCGGTTTCACCCTGGTTACCCGTTCCCAGGCCTGTTCCGGCCGGTAATCCGGGGGTTGAAGGCAGGGTTCCGGGCTTGAATCCGGGAGCAGTTACACCTGCAATTGCCACAGAATCAAGCTGTTTCTGGCTGGGTATGATGTCTGTCTTCACTTTTTTATCATCTACAATATGTATCACATTCGTGTATTTTACCCGGGCCACTGAAGGCTTGGGGGGTAAAGCGGGCTTGGCCGGTTTTTGAACCGGAATCACCACCGGTTTGGGTTTTGCAGGTATTACCACGGTCCGGAGCACTACAGAGTCATGGTCATTTCTCATGGCCACCCGTTTGTTTTCCCCGGCAGAAGCCCCGGTTGCCAACCATAATAATGCACCGGCTAATCCTAAACCGGCAAACAGGGCTGTCCACAACCTTCCATTATACTGGCGGCGCAGCGTATAAGCCCCGTAGGATTTATTTCTGTTCTCGAACAGGATGTCGAGCATGTCAGCTTTTGAAAGTTCGTGCGTGTTCATAGTGTGTGTTTAATATTCAGATGCCTTATTATTTCAAATCCATAATATTTTTTGCCAAACTTTCCCAAAGGGGCAAAGCCGGTTTTGCGCCTGCGAAACGTACATTTGCATTATGAAAATTTTAATGGTTTGCCTTGGGAATATCTGTCGAAGTCCCCTGGCAGAAGGGATACTCCAGGACATGGCATTTAAACAAGGACTTAACTGGAGCGTGGAAAGTGCGGGCACCAACCATTATCACACCGGTGAAGCCCCTCACCGGCTTTCCCAGAAAGTGGCCAAAGAACATGGCATTGACATAAGCACACAAAGGGCCAGGAGTTTTACCGCAGGCGATTTTAAAATGTATGATAAGATTTATGCGCTTGCCGGGGATGTACTTTCTGAAATGAAAAGAATCGGTGGCAGGGAGTTTAATCCGGATAAAACAGAATTATTACTGGAAGAACTGTACCCCGGCCAGGAAAGGGATGTTCCCGATCCCTGGTATGGCACAGAACCTGGTTACCATGCGGCTTATGACCTGATTGAAAAAGCCTGTGAGAAAATCATTTCACGGTATGCCAGCCAAACTGCTGTTACTGCCAATTCAAATTAAGAACTGCTATTATTTTAGATAACTGACATGAGTAAACCTTCATTACCACAGGGCACCAGGGACTTCGGCCCCGAAACTGTGAGCAAACGAAACTATATCACGAATACCATCAAAACAGTATTCGCCCTCTACGGTTTCCAGCCGCTGGAAACACCGGCTATGGAAAACCTGGATACACTGATGGGCAAATACGGGGAAGAAGGCGACAAACTGATTTTTAAAATCCTCAACAACGGTCTTGATAACCCGGAGAAGGAAAAACAAATCCGCGAGGATTTTGAAAAAATCCTGCAGGGGAAAAACAACAAAGGCATTACCGAAAGGGCTTTGAAATACGATCTCACCATTCCTTTCGCCCGGTATGTGGCCATGAACCATACGCAGCTGAGTTTCCCGTTTAAGCGTTACCAGATCCAGCCGGTATGGCGTGCAGATCGCCCGCAAAAAGGCCGTTACCGTGAGTTTTACCAATGTGATGCGGATGTGGTGGGCAGTGCATCTTTATTACATGAACTGGAACTGGCATTGATTTACCGCGAAGTGTTCAGCCGCCTGGGATTACCCGGTGCTGAAATAAAAATCAATCACCGCAAAATCCTGACGGCCCTCGCTGAAATCACTGCCGGTGCAGATAAAATGATGGACATCACCATTGCGATTGACAAACTGGATAAGATCGGCATGGAGAAAGTGAAAGCAGAATTATCCGGCAAAGGCATCAGTGATGATCAAATCATCCAGATAGAAAAATATTTACAGATCAGCGGCACGCCGGATGAGCAACTGGCAAAAGCCGAATCATTACTCGGTCATACCAGCAGCGGGCAACAGGCGATAGCCGACCTGCGGAACCTTTTCAGCCGTTTGCCCGTCCATGATGCGGCTGCACCGGGATTTGCCATTGACTTTACTCTGGCACGCGGACTGAACTATTATACAGGAATCATATTCGAAGCCAAAGCGCCTGCTGCAGTTAAGATTGGCAGTATTGGCGGCGGCGGCCGGTATGATGACCTGACCGGTTTGTTCGGTGTACCGGGTATTCCGGGCGTGGGTATTTCATTTGGTCTTGACCGGATTTATGAAGTATTGGAAGAAATGAATCTTTTTCCGCAGGCAGTTGAAACATCTACCACGGTGTTGTTTTTCAACCTGGGTGAAAAAGAAAGTGCAGCAGCGTTTGAGTGGATGCAGTCGTTACGGCAGCGGGGTGTGGCGGCAGAGTTGTATCATGAGAATCACAAATTCGACAAACAGTTTAAATACGCAGATAAAAAGAAAATACCCTGGGTGGTGATGATTGGTGAAAAAGAATTGCAGGCCAATACCTGCAACCTGAAAAACCTCGCCTCCGGCGAACAGCAGTCACTTACCCGGGAACAGTTTAACCATTTCCAATTTTAAAACACATTTCATGAAAAGGATTCCATTATTGATTATTGTTTGCCTGCTGGTGATTGAAGGCGTGCTGAACGCGCAGGTGAACCCAGTCGTTAAATACATGCCGGAAAAAGCAGGCATGATTTTGACGTTCAACCCAAACCGGATGGGCAGCAAGATCCCACCCGAAACATTCCGCCAGAGTTTTATGTACCGGGCACTGATGAAAAACCCTGATCCGGAAATGTTGCAGATGATGGCCAACCCGACTGCTTCTACCGGCATTGATTTCAAAAGCGATTTCATAGTGGTTTTTGATAAAGAAGAAGCACCTGCCGCTGGCGATGAAGATGAAATGCCTATGGGCAATAAATCAGGCATTGGTGCCTTTCACGTGATGGGACAAATAAAAAATGAGGGGGTATTTGCAGAACTCCTGAAAAAATTACCGGGAGGAGATTCTTCAATACAGACTTTCGGCAATAATAAAATTTATCAGTTCGGGGAAGGTTCTATGAGCCTTTGCTGGAACAATGAAATTTTTTCAATTAATGCGGGTATGTCTGCCGCTGCTAAAAGAAAGCTGGTGGCATTTGTGATGGATACCACGAACGGTGATATGGACACGAAGATGGCCAACATGAAGTTTGAAATGATGAAAATGCAGCGCCAGGTTTGTTTCGATATCCTCACACCCCGCCCCGGTAACAGTTACAGCCAGAACCCGGCTTTTATCGCCTGGTTAAATGAACCTGCAGATATGCGCACCTGGGGCAAGGGCTTTATGAGTCCGGTTGCCAACAAATTCCTGGCGGGTATTGATAGTTCACTGACCAGTTTGTTTAACCGGGAAAGGAGTGCTACGGTGAATTTTGATGCCGGTAAAATTGTGATGACCAGCAGAACCACGATGGATCCTTCCGTGGTTGATTTATATACCCGTCACAAAAGCCCCGAAGTAAATCCTGCGTTATTATCCCGCTTACCGGAAGGCAATATCATGTTCCAGATGCAGTTTGCCATGAATCCGGAAGCTGCGAAAGAAGCGATGAACAACCCGATGATGAAAGCGGTACTGGATAGCCTGAAAACAAAGATTCCGTTTGATTTCTCCGGCATGAGTTCCATATTCAAAGGGGATATGATGTTCGCGGTAATTCAACCCGATAAAGTAAACCCTGATGATTATGCTACCCGCAAAATGGAAGGGTTCCAGATAATCGCCGCTATGAGTATTGCTGACCCCGTTAAGTTTGAGGAATTAAAAAAGAATATCAAGGATCTCATGACAAAGATGGGCGGTAAGAAGATGGTGATGAAGAAACAGAAGGTGAAGGAAAGAAAAAACCGTTCAAGGGATTCCAGCCTGCAACAGGAACCAAAGGGGATTTGTTTGTGATCAGCAATTCTTCGTTTGCGGTGGATGAATTCCTGAACAGTCCGGGACTCCGCGCGGTTCCATCTGTTTATCCCAGCGGGGAAACCTATCCAATGAGTATGAGCGTGAACCTGAAAGAAATCTTCAACATGGCTTTTATGAAAGGGAAGAAGAAAAATGATGGTGAAGGCAAAGATGATCCCGAAATGCTGGAAGCCCTGGGCAAGCTGAAACAACTGGTGATGTATGGCGGTAAAATGGAAAACGGCCAGATGAAGAACACCGTTGAATTCCAGTTCTCAGATCCCGGTAAAAATTCCATGCTCCAGCTTTTTGAAATCATGAACCTGGCTATCCAGTCAAGTGAGAAAAATAAAAGGAACCGCATGATGGAAGATGATGGCGTGAAAGAAGAAGCTAAAGAAGATGCACCGGTCATACGGGAAGTGACCATTGAAGGAGTGAAAGATGAAACCGCGCCACCTCCGCCTCCACCGCCCCCACCACCGGCTGAATCAAAAAAGAAACCGGTAGTGAAGAAAACGAAACATTAAAAATGATTTATTAAAAATAAAAAGCTGCAGGCGGCCTTTGTTTCCCTATGCTATTTTTCCCACCTTTCTTTGTCCTTTCCTAGGTTAGATTTTAACAAAAATAACCCCAGGTCACAAAAGTGCTATCCTCAAGTTACTTGTAAAGAACTATTATTGTACATTTCTGTTAATCAAACACCCTGTTTGTGCAGAGATACCTATAGACTCAATATGCTTTAGTTCTGTTCAAATTAAGTACCCCTTTGTTATTGTTTAACCTTAGTGCACCTTGTGGTAAAAACGTAAATTTAATCAGCCTTTGGTTTTGCAAGACCTCATTTTCATTTATACTTCTTTTATTTTCCCCAATGCCAGCTCCCCCCGTGCATCTGCGGGGCGGATCGGATATTGTGCTTATTAACATAGAAAATGGTGATCGCGCGCATATCACGGATATTAACGAAAATTGCGTTTAAAACCAGTAGTAGTTGGGATAGATGTATTGAAAAGCAAAAGAAGTTCTGTGATCCAGGAAGTTAAAAGAATTCCTGATATTCAACATCAATGATAAAAGGGGATAAAATAAAATCTGGTGTTCTCAAAGAACAGAGGCGAAGTGTTCTGGATTTGGAACCACCTTGGGCTGGTTAGCAACTGGGCCTGTAGCTGAAGTAAAAATGAAATACTTGAATCATTTGCCCTCAAATTGGCGAGCGTTTCAATCAGGCCTTCAAGTTTCATATCGTGGATGAAGTTTTCCAATAGATTATGAACGCACGTTGTCTGAATATATACATATTAATGGCTCGATCTTATCAATACACGTTTATCATGTTGGTTTTGGCGGGGCAAATATAAAACTCTTAGCTTAGGGGTTGGCGCACAGTCAAAGTAAATGAATTAAAACCACTAACAAAGTCCTGTTCGGTAAGGTAAAGTCCGCTACTTCCTTGGGGGCGTGGTTTAAAAAAAACCTTTACTCGGGGGATTAAAAAACAGGAATTTATTTGATTTACCCAAAGTACACAAAGAGAGACCTAAAGAATGCAATATCCTTTAGGCCTGTTCAAGTTATAGTAAACACCTTAGTGTCCTTTGTTTTCCCTTAGTGAACCTTGTGGTAAAATATATTAACCACAGAGGTCACAGAGTACGGCACAGAGTGCACAGTCTTCGTATTCCTAACGCAGATCTGACAATAATACTGTAACTGGTTTAGGGCAAGCAGCTTTAGCTGCTACTCTGTGTCCCATTCGGGTATTGAAATAAAGAATATGTGCTATCCGTTAAACATCTTCAGCGCTTCACGAAAAAACTACTCTGTGTACTTTGTGGTAAAAAAAGCTCCAACACCAGATTCCTGCTTCGCCCCCTCCATATCCACATCACTCACCTGCACCCTTACACTGATTATTTTACCTTCCGTATTTCTTTTAAACGTTGCCGTCCCCCCGAAGTTGACAATCTCAAACACATCCCCTTCGGTTTTTTTCAGTTCCGTATTGCCCATAACTGAGCCGGCCATCAAAACGCCAGATTCAACGGTTACGTTGATCTCTGAAACCACACTGCCTTCCGGGAATCTGTACTTACCGGTGTATTGCTGCAATGTGTCGGTCTGTGCATTCACTGCAAAAGCAGCCAGCACCAGGAATGAGAGCAAGAATAATTTTCGCATGGGAGTTTGTTTTTGGTGTATAATATTCTGATCAGCTAATTTATATATTTTCATACACAATCGCAGCACCCTGCCCTACCCCCACGCACATCGTAGCCAGCCCGTACCGGGTCCGGGTTCTTCTCATCTCATGGATCAGCGTGGTTGAAATCCTCGCCCCGCTGCAGCCCAGCGGATGACCCAGGGCAATCGCCCCGCCATTTACATTCACCAGCGCCGGGATCCAAGGCCCAGGTCTTTCATACAGGCCAGCGACTGGGAAGCAAAAGCCTCGTTCAGTTCCACCAGTCCCAGGTCCTTCACCGTAAGACCTGCCCTTTTCAATGCTTTCCGGGAAGCCGGCACCGGACCGATACCCATAATGGCAGGGTCTACCCCGGCCACAGCCATTGATTTTATTTTGACCAGCGGAGTCAGGCCGTATTTCGTCACCGCTTCTTCACTGGCTAATAATAAAGCCGCCGCCCCGTCATTAATACCGGAAGAATTACCCGCTGTTACCGTACCATCTTTGATGAATGCAGGCTTTAATGAAGCCAGCTTCTCCAGCGATGTTTCCCTGGGATGCTCATCCGTTTCAACCGAAATCTTTTCCTTTCCCTTTGTAATGGTAACCGGACTGATCTCCTGAATCCATTTACCGGCCTTCAGCGCCGAAAAATATTTGGACTGGGATCCGAGTGCGAACTGATCCTGTTCCTCCTGGCTGATGCCCCATTGTTTGGCCACATTCTCTGCCGTTTCCCCCATCGTGAACGGATGGTATTTTTCAGAAAGGGCCGGGTTAATGAACCGCCAGCCCATGGTAGTATCAAACACCGCATTGCTGCGGCCAAATGCTTCTGTACTTTTTGGCATTACAAAAGGCGCCCGCGACATACTCTCTGCCCCTCCGGCAATGATCAGTTCGGCATCCCCGCAGGCGATCTGCCTCGATCCGTCCATAATCGCCTGCAAACCGGAAGCACAAAGCCTGTTCACCGTAGTGCCGGCCACCGTTACCGGTAAACCCGCCAGTAATGCAGCCATACGGGCTACATTGCGGTTGTCCTCCCCCGACTGATTGGCAGCACCTGCAATCACATCTTCAATGGCAGCCAGGTCGAGGTTGCCTTTGGAAGCCAGTACAGCCCTGATCACCTGGGCCAGCAGGTCGTCGGGACGGCAGCCAGAAAGGAGCCCGCCATACCGCCCAATGGGTGTCCTGAGCGCATCAATTATATATACATCTTTCATATACTTGCAAGTTAATCGTTTCAGCCGTTTTTATTCCCCTCGGCCAAACCGTATCTTTGCGCCATGCATCCATCAAAAAAGCCAAATATCAGGCACCTGGATCTCCCTGCGCTGGAAGAATATTTTGAGAAAATGGGGGAGAAAAAGTTCAGGGCAAAGCAGGTCTATGACTGGCTTTGGATCAAACCCGTTCAGCGTTTTGAAGACATGACGAATTTATCAAAAGACCTCCGTCAGTTACTCGCTGAACAATTCACCCTGCCAGGCTTAATGGTGGACACCACCCAATATTCAACGGATGGCACTATCAAATCCCGTTTCAAAACACATGACGGACATCTGATTGAAGGCGTGCTGATACCCACTACTTCCCGTTTTACCGCTTGCGTTTCCTCACAAATTGGCTGTTCACTCAGTTGTAAATTCTGCGCCACCGGTTATATGCAACGGAAAAGGAACCTGGAGTTTGATGAAATCTGGGACCAGGTGGCAATTATTAATAAACAATCAGAAACCGCCCATGGTAAAAAACTCAGCAATATTGTTTTCATGGGAATGGGCGAACCCCTGCTGAATTATAAAAATGTAATTCGTGCCATCGACAAACTGGTTTCCCCGCATGGAATGGCGATGAGCCCGCGCAGGATTACCGTGTCTACCGCTGGTGTATCCAAGGGTATCATGCAACTGGGAGACGATAAAGTGAAATTCAAACTTGCTTTATCCCTGCACGCTGCCAACGACCTGAAGCGCCATGAGATCATGCCGATCAATGATACCAACAATATCAAATCGCTGATTGATTCACTCAATTATTTCTATAAGCAAACAGGAAACGAAATCACTTTTGAATATATCCTGTTCAAGGATTTCAACGACAGCCTGAAAGATGCTGATGAACTCATCAAAATCTACCGCCAGGTTCCGGCTGATCTCGTAAACCTGATTGAATATAATGCCATTGATTTCGCTCAATACCAGAAACCACCGGAAGAAAAAATAAAGGCATTCATGGAATACCTGGAAAAACACCGGGTGAATGTCCGCCTCCGTCGCAGCCGCGGAAAAGACATTGATGCCGCCTGTGGCCAGCTCGCCAATAAGCAGTAACCAGCAGTTTTAAACGGAAATACGAAATTCTTCATGGTTTGTTTAAACCATCAGGCCGCTTTGTGGTCTTTAACTGGAAGCTATTTCAAAAGTCAGGTTGAAGCTTCCCAGTTTTGTCATATCCTGTAATTTCCTAAACATCAACCCTGCGAACCGTGGTCTGACGTTTGGAATTTGGGATTTGGGATTTGGGATTTTGAATTTTTTACTCATAAATATAGACTCTAGTATTATTTTAACAAGCCCTGCCGGAAGTTTTTCAAACCATCCGGCGTCTAAACAAAAAAGAAGCCATGAAAAAACTCGTACTGGCCGCTGTGCTGGCCATTCTTTGTCAACCGGTGTTGAACGCACAGGATATCCCCGAACGCAAGCATGATGACTTCAGGCCCATGGAAGCCCGTCATCATAAAAAACCACGTCCCGATATGTCGGCGCTGAACCTGTCTGCCGAACAAAAAGAAAACTTCCAGAAACTCCGCACAGAACACCAGCAAAAACTCAAAGAATACCGTGAAAGAATGAGTGCGCTGAAAAAAGAACAGCATGAAAAAATGCAGTCTGTACTCACCAGCGAACAAAAAGAACAGCTCAAAAAAAGCCGTGAAGCCCAAAAAGTAAAAACGGAAGAGATGATGAAGAAAAGAGCTGAGAAAATGAAAACCGACCTGAACCTGACTGATGACCAGTCAGCCAAATTGGATAAAACCAGGAAAGAACTAGGCGATAAGATGAAAGCCCTCCGTGAAAACAAAACCCTGAGCGAAGAGCAACGCCAGGCACAGATGAAAGAACTCATGAAATCACACCGTGATAACATGAAAACAATCCTGACACCTGAGCAGTTGCAGAAGATGAAAGAGCAACACAAGCGGCCGCACAGGCCCGAGACAAATGGTGAACGGAAACCCGCCACCATTTAATCCCAACCCCTTTCACATATGGGCCCTGGCAGTTTAAAAAACTGCCGGGGCTTTTTTGTTTATATTTGCCGTTCACCAAATTACTGTTGTAAAACAGCAAGCGCATGAAAAAGAAAACCCCTGCCGGTTTCGCCAAATTCACCAAAACAAAAAGTAACGCTGCCATCAAGGAATCCTTCAAACAGGAGAAGCGTAAAATCAAAAAAGAAAGGGAAGCTTATTTTGACCAGCAGCGTAACCAGGCCCGCCAGCAGCCCGTGTCACCTACAGCCAAAAACTCAGGCCCCGCCGTTCACAAAAAGCCAGAAAATACCGGCCTCATGCCCCTGAACAAATACATCGCACACAGCGGTATTTGCGGCAGAAGGGAAGCGGCGGAAATGGTAAAAAAAGGGCTGGTCATTGTAAACGGTGTTTCTGTAACTGAACCCGGACACAAAGTTTCCGTGAAAGATGCCGTGAAAGTGAACGGCAAAAAAATTGTTCCTGCCAAAAGCCTGGTGTATATCCTGCTCAATAAACCCAAGGATTATATCACAACTACAGATGACCCGCAGGGCCGCAAAACCGTGCTCGACCTCATACGACGTGCTTCTGTGGAAAGGGTATATCCCGTGGGTCGTCTCGACCGCAATACGTCCGGTGTACTCCTGCTTACCAACGATGGTGAACTGGCACAGCAACTCACACACCCCAGTCATGAAGTAAGGAAACTCTATCACGTTACACTCAACAAACCACTTGAGAAAAAAGATTTTGAAAAAATCCTCCAGGGCGTAACGCTCGACGATGGTCCTGCTTCAGTTGATATCCTCGCCCACCCTGATCCAAAAGATAAAACCCAGGTGGGTGTTGAAATACACAGCGGCCGTAACCGTATCGTACGCCGGATCTTTGAATCACTCGGCTACGACGTCCGCCAGCTCGACCGCGTCATCTTCGCCGGCCTTACCAAAAAGAATATTGAAAGGGGGAAATGGCGATTCCTGACGGAAAAAGAAGTGAGGGAGTTGAAGTATTTTGGGAAAGGGAAATGAGAGAGAGATTAGATATTAGATAATAGATATTAGTGGAATGTTGGAGGTTGGAGGTTGTACCTGACAGATCGACGAATCTTTTTATCGTTGGAATGTTGGGAAGTTGGAATGTTGGATTGTTCAGTTAATCGAAAAGACTTTACAGATTAAAACATTCCTTATATCGGAGAGTAACTTATAGAGAGGAACACTACAGATTGCAGAACACTCCAACAATCCAACATTCCAACATTCCAACCCCTTAGTACACTTCATTCTTTCGGGTTCAACATCCAACTTCCAACCTCCAACATCCAACCTCAAAAAGCGCCCGGGAACATTACATGAAGCTTAACGACCTAATAATTACGGAAACCGACAACTGGGTTGCTTTAAACAAACCCTCCGGCCTGCTGTCCATCCCCGACCGCGAGGGAAAAGAGATTTCACTGAAGATCATGCTGAAGGAAAAATATGGCGACATATTCACGGTGCATCGCCTGGATAAGGATACCAGCGGACTGATCATCTTTGCCAAAAATGAAGCAGCACACAAATGGTTGTCGCAGCAGTTTGAAGAAAGGCAGACGGTAAAAATCTACCAGGGACTGGTGATGGGTTCATTGGCAGAAACAAGCGGCACGATTGACAAAGCCATTGCTGAAAACCCGGCGCATAAAGGCACCATGACGATCAACCGCCAGGGCAAACATGCGCTCACTGATTTTGAACTGATCCGGGATTTTGGCGTGTACAGTTTTGTACAGTTCCGCATCCACACCGGCCGCACACACCAGATCCGGATTCACATGAAAGACCAGGGAAACCCGATAGTAGCCGACCCGATTTACGGGGATGGCAAACCGGTACTGGTTTCATCACTGAAGAAAAAATTCAAACTTTCAAAAAACGTTGAAGAAGAAAAACCTATTCTTGGCAGGCTGGCATTGCATGCTTTGAAACTCGGGTTTACTGATATGGATGGGAAAGTGATTGAGCTGGAAGCGCCGTTACCGAAGGATATGCGGGCGACGTTGCAGCAGTTGGAGAAACGTAAATAAATACACTTTACCACTAAGGGCACAAAGGAAATACACAAAGTTCACAATGGTATTCTTTGTGTGCCTTGTGTATTTCCTTTGTGTTCTTTGTGGTAAAAAAGCACTTACCTCACAAACCCCACCCCCACCGTATGATGCGTAAATTCATCAATCAGTATAAAACTCCCGTTCGCCGGGTTCTCAGCATATAAATCCGCAAACACCGGTTTCGCCAGCTTGATCTCCACTTCACCAATATCATTCAGCTGGAAACTTTTTTTATCAGGATCAGTCTCCATGGTTTGGATATTCATTACGGAATGAATAACTGAAATCCTTGACTTAACCCGGTTCACACCCTGCTGCAGCAATAAAGTTTTGCCGGCGGTTAAACCGTTTTCACTCATCCAGCATAAAGTGGCTTTCAGTTGCTGGTGCTGGGGAAAACTGTCGCAGGCTTTGACCAGCATATTACCACGGCTGATGTCTATATTATCCTCCAGTGTGATAACAACAGATTCATCCGCATGTACGGATTCTATCTCATCTGTAAACCGGTGAATGGATTTTATGCGGGTTGATTGCAGGGTGGGCAGGACAGTCACTTCATCTCCTTTGCTCAGTTTACCACTCGCAAGCTTGCCGGCATATCCCCTGAAATCATGGAATGCTTCCTGGTGCGGACGTACTACATATTGAATGGGAAAGCGGGTAGGTAATCCCTGTTTCAACACAGCCGGTGAAATTTTTTCGAGGTAATTGAGTAATGTATCCCCGGTGTACCAGCCCATGGAAGCAGATCCTTTCACGATATTATCCCCGTATTTGGCTGCGAGCGGAATAAACCGGATATCCTGGCCTTCAAAACCGGCAAGGGTAACCATCTCACGGGCATCGGCACAGATTTTTTCATACACTTCCTGGCTGTAGTCAACCAGATCCATTTTATTGATACAGAAAACCACGTGGCGGATACGCAGCAGGGATGAAATATAAAAATGTCGGCGGGTTTGTTCCACCACGCCTTTGCGGGCATCCACCAGAATGAATGAGGCCTCAGCATTACTGGCACCTGTAATCATATTCCGGGTGTATTCCACATGGCCCGGTGAATCAGCAATTATATATTTACGGGTAGGCGTTGAAAAATAAATATGCGCCACATCAATGGTAATGCCCTGTTCACGTTCCGCAATCAATCCATCGGTGAGCAGCGACAAATCCGTAAAATCAAGTCCTTTTCTTTTACTGGCCGATTCAATCGCTTCCATTTTGTCTGTTGTGATACTGCGTGTATCATACAGCAAACGCCCGATGAGGGTGCTTTTCCCGTCGTCCACACTGCCTGCTGTCGCAATTCTCAGAATATCCATACTGCAAATTTAAAATACTTGAATACTTTTTAAAAACATCCGTATACACCATACCATTACCATCAGCCCTACGCCGATCATCATCGCTTTACGGGGCAGCTTACCGGCCAGTTTCGCGGCAAAAGGTGCTGCAATACCGCCGCCAACCATTAAACCCAGTACCAGGTTCCAGTGATGGACACCTGTTGTAATAAAAAAAGTAATGGCGCTCGATAATGTGATAAAGAACTCAGTCAGGTTAACTGTACCAATGGTAAACCTCGGACTTCTTCCTTTGGATACGAGGTTACTGGTTACAATCGGTCCCCAGCCTCCGCCGCCAAACGAATCAAAGAAACCACCGGTTACGGCTAACCATCCCACGCGTTTTACTTTTTTATTTTTCCCCTGTGTCTGGAAAGCCCTGAACAGGATTTTCAAACCCAGGAAGAATGCATACAAAGCTACGGCAGGCATCAGCCATTTTCCTGCTTTTTCTCCCAGGAATACCAGTAATACGGCGCCAATCACAGCACCAATCACACCCGGGATCACCAGATGCCTGAATAATTTCTTGTTGACGTTACCGAACCGGTAGTGGCTGTAGCCGGAAATGCCGGTGGTAAAAATTTCAGAAGTATGGATAGCGGCACTGGAAGCAACCGGACTAACCCCGAAACTCATCAGGCAGGTGGCAGAAGTAACTCCATACCCCATGCCCAATGTCCCGTCTACCATTTGCGCGAGGAACCCCGCTACAATAAAAAAGATAAATGTATAATCAAAATAAGGCCTGACTGTAGCAATCATTTCCTGTACGGCCGGTAACGGCATTGCCGAAATCACCATGTGACCTATAACCATCAGGGCAAAGACAATGATCGTCAGTGTGGCAATCCTCCTCCAGCTTCTTTCCCCGTTCGGCTGGAATAAGAAAGACCATCGTCCATTTGCATTCACCGCTGTCTCTTCCAGTACTTCTGGTACAGTATAAAAATCACCGGGAACCTCAGTATGAACACTGTGAATCAGCAACCCCTGTGCCCGGGCTTCTTCAATAACCATTTCATTGATACCCGGATCATCCGAAGCGGCAATCACCAGGCCTATGCCGGCGAGGTCAGCCGGTTCAAAATCTTTTTCCAGGATTTCCACTTCTTCCGCATCCCGGATAAAACTGTTCATCCAGGGCAAATAGGGTTTTGCGATCAGTGTAATTTCAGCCTGCATCCCCGGCCTGAAAAGAACAACAAGTTGCTCGCGCGCAGCTTCACCTCCACCCACAATCAGCACCCGGAGTGGTAAGCTGCCGGCTAATTGTGGCAGTGCAGTCAGTAAATGTTCGTCGTGCAGCGGCTCAGACATGATCTTATTTTTTATTCTTCTTCCTCAAATCCGGATTATGGAAATAATAGCACCGTATCACATGTGATTTCTTATAGGATGAACCGGAAGCCAGCTGCTGGAATACATACTGGTAACCGAACTGGAAACTGTCATGGCTGTTTACATGGTACTGAACTCCTGTAAAAAACCGGTCCTGGTCAAAATAATTATACACGATCTCCTTCCCGAAATTTATATGCAGCTCATTATTGATCACCCATGATAAAGTACCTGGCTGGAATCTCTTTTTACTCAGCGGGAACATAGTAAACAGGTTATACCTGACCCTGAAATTAAAATTGGTACCCGGGGCTAATGTGGATGCGTCCAGGATTTTCCTGCGGAACCGCTCTTCCAGCCTGATCCACTGCATCAGCCGCAGTTTTTTGTATTTCGTATGCCACTGTACCTGCTGCCAGGGCCGGTGCTCAGGCCGCGATACATCCGCATGGTTATCTGCCGGAAAATGATTCACAAATGCATAACCTGCTGTCAGCTTCAGGTCATCATTCGCATAATAAGTCAGTCCCACCCGCGCAATACCCGTATTCAATCCTGAAAACAGATTGTCTTTCGTGCGCAAATGGAAATCTCCCCACAATCCCCACCGGTCACTCAACCGGGTCTGGTTAAAATAAGCAAGCCAAACCTGTTCAGCACTGGTTGATTTCTTTTCCTGCGCCTGCACGGGAACCACTTGTATCAACAACATTACAAACAACAAAAACAGGCATCCCGAAGAATCGGGACGCCTTTTACCTAACGATTGCGTGCCAAAGAGGTTATACATTTCTACCTTTTGATCTAAGAGCTATTGGCTTTTACTGTTGGCTTTAGCCATTCGCAGTTAACGATATCTTCAGTTTGGCTTATTAGCCCTAAAAAGCTGTTGGCTTTTAGCTGTTGGCTATTAGCCATTCGCAGTTAACGATATCATCTCAGCTATTTGCTGTAAGCCCTTAGCAGTTAACACGAAGCCTTCAGCTTATTATTATAAGCCTATGGCCAATTGCTAAAAGCCAAAAAATCAATTCCCTCGTTTCAACAAACCATCAACAGTAATCGCTACATAATAAATCGCTCCGAGCGTAGGACCACCCGCATATTGCAAATATCGCTTGTTGAAAACATTCGCGCCCCCTGTTTTGATCAGGGCGTTCCATGATGGAATCCTGAAACTTACCTGCGCATCCAGTGTGTGGTAGGCTTTGATCTGGCCGGTGACCAGCGGGCTTTCCCACAAAAACGAATCCTGCCATTTCCACACGAGGTTGAATCCGATATTTTTCACCACCTGGCTGTTTCCGAATGAAAGGTTACCCGACCAGGCCGGTGTATTGAAACCAGTCACGAAAATATCATTGGTGGTTATCGCTTTCATCTTATTATAACTCACATTACCAGCGAGCTTGTATTTTTTATAAAAATTCCAGGTGAGGCCCAGTGCAGTTCCGAAATTCCGGTACTTGTTTTTGGCATTGGTATACACCCGGTAACGATCCTGTCCTTTGCTGGCAGCTGTATTGGCAGTGGCTGCCGTGGCATCGCGGTTGCGGTCAAGCATGGCCAGCACCGCAGCATCTGATCCAATCGTTTCACCTTTCGGTACAAATACCTGCACCTGTCCCAGGAAACCGTCATATATATTGGTGTACGCATCCAGGTCAACCACCAGTTTATTATCCAGTAAAATGGATTTATACCCGATTTCAAATGAGTTAATTTTTTCCGGTCTGGCTTTTGGCAGGTTGGCCCATACCAGCAGGCTCCGGTTTGCCAGTGCAGCGGCATCTGTATTGCCCTGTGCACTTACCGCGGCATTGAAAGCCACGACAGACGTTTGCGTATAACTGTTTTCTAAATAACCAAGTCCTTCGTTGATATATGACAAACTACCCACTCGTTTTACGCGGCCATTGTTTACATACGACAATGCTTCAAACAATGCCGGGAAACGGAATCCCAGCTGGTATGTCATCCTGAAATGGTGTTTTTGTTTCAGTGAATACACCGCTGCCAGTCGCGGCGTGAATTTGGGATCAAACTCCGGGTTATAATCATAACGGATAGATCCAAACAGTTTGAGTTTTTCATCCAGCAGCGTTTTAGTTATCTGTGCGAAGGCTCCGAATTTTTTATAATAAATGTTCTTGCCAAAGCTGCCATCTTTCAATGCCAGGTTCCTTTCAGAAATGGGCCTTGAAAAATCCACAAAATTATTTCCGTCAGGGATAATTTCATAAATACGCGCATCTGCGCCGGCAAGCAGGTTGAATATTTTAATTTTTGATGACAAATCCCACTGGGCTTCCGCATGGTACATCCGGCTTTTTTGCCAAAGCGCTGCACCACCAGTAACGGGTGCATCAGGGATAGCTGATGATTTGATATCCCAGTTATTGAGTTTGATAATGGTATTCTTCAGTGCCTCAAATTCAGGCGTGCCTGGTTTTACACGGCTTGCATCTGCCTGTGCACGTGCATAAGCGGTGGCTGCTGCCAGGTTGGTATTATTCAGTCCGCCGTTGCTGCTTCCATAAGTTTGCAGTGCCGTTTTAAATTTCGTTCCCCAGCTGGCGGGTGTTTTAGTGTCTGTTGCACCACCGCTGTAGAGGTCCATATTATCGGCCAGTGGTTTTACATTATAAGAATTTCCTGTATTCTCCAGGGAAACATAAGTACGGATGATATAATTTTCACCTTTCAGCTCCAGTGCATGGTTCTGCACCACCACATTATCCAGTTTGATTTTATTACCACGCTGGAATACACCATCCAGTTTACCCACCCGGTATGAATAGGACAATTCTGCTTTTTCATTGATCCGGTAATGCAAAGAGCCATCGAATTTCAGGTTATCAATTTCCGGGTTCACCAGTTCATTTCCCAGTATCCGGTGCGGGCCACACGAAGTGTTTGGTTTGCCACACCATTTATATTCAGTCCGCTGATGGAGACCACATTACTGCCAGCCAGCGCATCATCACCATATTTATTCCACCCGTCAAATGCGGCATTGGCATCTCCGTTTAATGCAGTAAATCCGGGATTGGCACTTTTCAGGTTATTGGTGTTCTGGTCAAGACGGGTATTGGAAATCCAGTCTGTACCATGCGTATAACCCAGGTTCAGTTTGAATGCAAATTTGTTTTTGAATGATTGCGCATAACGGATAGCCGTTTCCGTGAGCAATGATGCTGCATGATCTTTACCATCCACATGATTCACTCCTGTACGCTGGTAAACACTCAGGCCGGTATGCATGAACGGACTTTTGGTCAGCAGGTTCGCCATACCATTGATGGCGTTCATACCATATAAAGCAGAAGCAGCGCCGGGTGTGATCTCCACACTCTGTATATCCAGCTCTGTTGGCCCGATGGCATTGCCCAGGGGCACACCCAACGTGGCAGCCTGCATATCAATACCATCCACCAGCTGCATGAAACGGAAATTGTTGGGAATATTAAAACCACGTGTATTCGGGACTTTAAACGTTAAACTGGAAGTAGTCATCTGAACCCCCTTCACATTTTCCAGCGCATCATAAAATCCGGGGGCAGCCGCTTCACGAATCGCACGGATATCCAGCTTTTCAATCGCCACCGGGGATTTCAGGATGCTTTCTGATACCCTCGATGCTGTAACCACCACTTCACTCCCCAATACGGTCTGGGTGGATAATGCCACCTGGAGATCAGACCCCAGCTGGCGTACTTCCACTTCATGCGGCTTGAAACCAATAGATGAAAACACCAGCGTAAATGGCAGGGGTGCTTTTGTCCTGAGTATAAACTGTCCGGTTTTATTCGTCACCGTACCCGTAACGGTTCCTTTAATTGTTACACTCACATCGGGCAATGGCGCCTTTGCTCCTGATCAGTTACTTTTCCTGATATCTGAATCAATGTGCCTTCCTGTGCCTGTAAAAGCAGTGCGCAAAAAATGAATACCGCAGTAAAAAACCCCTTTAAATAATTCCTCATGATTTTTTAATTTTTGTCCATGTTTTGGTTCCGGGGCAATCGTCAGTCAATCTATTATCCTACTAAATTAGTAGGGTATCAAGGCAAAAAAAATTAGAAATATCCTTCCTTCTTCCTCTTTTCCATGGCCGCTTCAGATCTTTTATCATCAATCCTGGCTCCGCGCTCAGAAATGGTTGCTTCCAGGATCTCCCCGATCACATCGTCAATCTCCACAGCTTCCGACAATACAGCAGCGGTACAGGTCATATCACCCACTGTACGGAACCGCACTTTGGTTTTAAAGGGGATCTCATCTGAAGTGGTATTCAGGTAATCGGACACCGGCCAGTACAAACCATCACGTTCTATAATCTCACGTTCATGCGAGAAATAAATGGACGGGATCTGTAATTTTTCTTCCCTGATATAATTCCATACATCCAGTTCAGTCCAGTTTGAAATCGGGAACACCCGCACATTCTCACCCACCCCAATCATGCCGTTCAGCATATCAAATAATTCAGGCCTTTGCTGCCTTGAATCCCATTGTCCGAATGAATCCCTCACGGAAAAAACCCTTTCTTTGGCCCTGGCTTTTTCTTCATCCCTTCTTGCACCGCCGATACAGGCATCCAGTTTCAGTTCTTCAATGGCATCCAGCAGGGTTTGGGTCTGCAGCATGTTCCGGCTTGCATATTTACCGGTTTCTTCTGTCACTTTCCCCTGGTCAATCGTATCCTGCACATATTTTACAATCAGCTCAGCTCCTGTTTCTTTAACGAGCCAGTCGCGGAACTCAATCGTCTCCGGGAAATTATGGCCTGTATCAATATGCAGCAGCGGGAATGGAATCCTTGCCGGGTAAAATGCTTTCTGTGCAAGCCGTACCAATGTAATGGAATCCTTGCCACCTGAAAACAGGATAGCCGGTTTTTCAAACTGGGCAGCCACTTCACGCATGATGAAAATAGCCTCGTCTTCCAGTTCCCGCGGGAATAAATGTTTCTGTTCCATACACTTTACTTTATCACTGTCTGGTGCAATCCGCATTCCTTTTGTGATTGCTCCCACCACCACCGGCCGGCCCTCGCGTCTTCACCGGGCTCAATAGCCCGGGTGCAGGGGGCACAACCGATACTGATATATCCGCGGCCATGTAAATGATTACAAGGCACATTGTTTTTTTCAATATAAGCCAGCATGTCTTCCATGGACCAGTGCAGCAGGGGATTGAATTTATACAACGCCCTTGTTTCATCCCACTCCAGCATTTGCATTTGCTGGCGGTTGGCCGACTGTTCCGCCCTCAATCCGGTTACCCACACTTTAGCACCTGCCAGTGCCCGGTTCAACGGTTCAACTTTCCGTACATGGCAGCAGGATTTCCTGTTCTCCACGGATTCGTAAAAACTGTTGATGCCTTTTGTATTTACAAAAGTTTCCACTGCTGTTGCATCGGGATAATATACCCGGATGGGCAGTTTATACTTGGCAACCGTCCGGTCAAGCAAATCGAGTGTTTCGTTAAAAAGCCTTCCGGTATCAATGGTGAAAATATCAACCGCAATGGCATGGCGGCTGATCAAATCTGTTATCACCTGGTCTTCCTGACCCAGGGAAGAAGAAAATACAACCTTGCCCGGGTACATTTCCGTTAACCGGATCAGGCCTTCTACAGGAGCAAGGCCCTTTATTTCATCTTCCTGTTGCTTATTTAGCATCAGGTTGGGGTGTGTAACGTAAATAAGGCTTCACCACTTTCACTCCTTTGGGGAATTTCTTGATGGCATCCTCTGTTGAAACAGCCGGTACCACAATCACATCCTCACCATGCTTCCAGTCTGCAGGAGTAGCCACACTGTATTGTGCTGTCAGCTGCAGTGAATCAATTACACGAAGCACTTCTGTGAAATTCCGTCCGGTAGAAGCAGGATAAGTTATCATCAGCTTTACCAGTTTATCAGGCCCGATCACAAATAATGATCTTACCGTAAATGTTGCAGAGGCATTCGGGTGGATCATATCATATAAACCAGCCACTACACGGTTCTCATCAGCAATGATGGGGAAATTGACAGTTGTGTGCTGCGTTTCATTGATATCTTTTATCCAGCCGTTGTGCTGGGCAATACCATCCACGCTCACCGCCAGCACTTTTACATTGCGTTTGGCAAATTCTTCTGCCAGCAGTGCGGTTTTGCCTAACTCAGTTGTACAAACAGGCGTATAGTCTGCCGGATGCGAAAACAGTACACCCCAGCTGTTGCCCAGCCACTCATGAAAATCAATTTCACCGGCTGTAGTTACTGCTTTGAAATTGGGCGCCTGGTCTCCTAAATGCAATGACATAATAGATATAGTTTAAAGATTACAAAAGTAAGGCAGGGTACTTACCCTACCAAAAAAGTAGACTTATAAAAATTAACAATATAACATCTGTTAGTTCGCATAAAATTCATTTATTGAAGATCACGCAACGTCCTGTTTTCCAGTATATGCAACGTGGCGTCACGCACTTCAATCATCATATCATGTAATCCACAATGTTTTTCATCACAATTCTTACAGCGTTCATAAAAATAAAGGCTCACACAGGGCAGCATGGCAATGGGACCGTTCACGAGCCGGATCACCGTAGCCATTTTCACTTTCGCCGGATCTTTTCGCAGGAAATAGCCACCGCCTTTTCCTTTTTTGCTGTCGAGGATTTCTGCCTTTTTAAGTTCCAGCAGGATATTCTCCAGGAATTTCAGCGGGATTTTTTTCTTCTTCGCAATCTCTGCAATCAGCACAGGGCCTTTCTCATACCGGTCTGCCAGGTAAGTGAGCGCCTTGAATGCGTATTGTGATTTTTTGGAAAGCATGTGTGGACTATTTAATGACCAAGGTATAATGAATCGGTGAATTTTTCCTGAGCATAGCAGCCACCCCGCAGTATTTGTCCAGCGACAAATCAATGGCCTTCCTGATTTTATCTTCATCGCCCGCATCGGCCTGTACGGTGTAAGTGAGCTGAATATCTTTAAACACTTTGGGGTGTTCTGTGGTTTGATCGGCTTCCGCAGTTATTTCAAGTCCGCTGTATGACACCCGCATTTTATCCAGGATATCCACTACATCAATCCCGGTACAGCCGGCCAGTCCGGATAACAGCAGGGCTTTCGGACTTGGCCCGGCTTCCACACTGCCGTCCACTTTTACTTTATTCCCTTCATGTTCGGTTTCAAATATGTGACCGGAAACCCAGCTGGTAGAAGTCTTCATTTTAATTGATGTTTTTTATTGCTGGAAATATTCTGCCAAATTCTTTCCGGATCAGCTCTGCCAGTGCATCGATCTCACTATGCGCCTGGTGTACATTCAGGTACCAGGGAACCGTTAAATGGCAATCCACATGCAGTACAGAGCCATACCGGATCACCCGCAGGTTATGCAGGTCAACCCAGTTCTCCCTGCGGTTTCCATTCAGCAGTTGTACCATTCTGTTGAGAATAACTTCGTCAGCCTCATCCATGATACCCGCAATGGACTTACGTACAATCTTGTAACCCGTAAAACCAATAATGGCCCCGAAAATCATAGCAACGGCACTGTCAATCCATGCCAGTTTTGTAATCAGCAACAACAGTAAACCCACAATGATGCCTACAGTGGAAATAGTGTCTGTCTGTAAATGCTTGCCGCTGGCCACCAGCGCATCGGAGTTATTTTTCCTGCCGATCCGAAGACAGTAATAACCCACGCCAAAATTGATTAAAGCAGTAATAGCAACAAGGATGATACCTCCATCCAATCCATGGATGGGTACCGGTTCAAAAATGGATTTCGTGGCTTTATATAATATAATAGCCCCGGCAGAAAGGATCATGGTTCCTTCGATAGCTGCTGACAAAAACTCTGCTTTACCGTGTCCATAAGGATGGTCATGGTCGCGTGGCTTGGCTGCTACATATAAACTGTATAATCCGATAAATCCTGCAGCCACATTCACTATACTTTCCAATGCATCGGTCAGGATGGAAATGGAATGCGTAGTGTAATAAGCATAAAATTTTACAGCCAGCAGGATGACGGATACACCTGCCACCCACTTTTGTACGTTGAAATTTTGATTCGCCTTGTTCAATAGATTGTTTTTATTCACCCAGTTTTTCCTGGATAAATTGTATCCAATGGGAACGGGCGAAACTCAGAAAAGCAGGGGGAGCCTGCGCAAATGATTTTTCGTCTTTATACCTGCCAAACTCATACTTGATCTTCTCATATTCATCTGCTATAGCAGGGGCATTCGCCAGGTTTACATTTTGTTCAGTAACGGTGAATGTATCTTCATCGCTGGCTTTTAACCAGCTGTTTCCTTCCAGTATATACTTATTATTCCCTTCACGCATTTCCAATTTGCAGAAAGATGGTGATACATCGCTGCGGCAGGCCAGGAAATACATCACAGTCATTTCAGCAATGCCATTATGATCCAGGTCTGTTACTTTCATTGAACTGTCAACAAAAGCACATGTCAGGTCAAACTCACATCCCTTTTCTTCTACTACAGAATTCCATTCCTGTTTGTAATTCCCTTCTGCATCCTTGGTTAACAAATAAAGATAAAGGGCCGCACTCATCTGCCTTTCATAATCTCCGCTGGCGGCTTTGGTTTCATGGGGGCTTCTTCTGCTGTGAAGAAAATATGATCCCCGGAATTGTCGGTATACTGCCAGGATTCATGGATTTTACCCCTGAATGGGATACCGGCTGGAAAATCTTTCTTTTTAAGGTAAACCGGGTTTACTTCAACAACCGCTGTTTTCTCATCTGTTTTCCCTTCTTTTTTGTCATTTTTCCCTTCAGAACCACAACCCAGTAAGCCCAGTGCAAGGCAGGCAATTATTAAGTGGCGCATAGTGCAGGTTTTAGAGTTCCGAAAGTAAGAAAAAAAACAGGGCCTCTGTATGACTACAGAGGCCCTGGAATATGATTCAAATCGGTCTTATTCCTGATTGATCAGCAGCTTGCGGCTGTCAAGCACCTGACCTTCAAAGAAGATACGGAGCTGATACTGACCGGCTGCGAGTTTCAGTTGACTGATATCAAAGTAGTAGTTACGGGCCTGGGAAGTAGTAACCTGGCGGCTTTGTACGATCTGGCCGGCATTACTGATCAGGTCAAGTTTCACCAGCCTGTTGTCGGGGTTCGTGAAAGGCATGCTTACATAGAAGCCTTTCTTAACCGGGTTGGGGTAAACATTGATATCTGCACTCATATCCATGCGGAGTGTACGGATATCGCTGTAGCTGATGCGGCTGTCCATACCAACCTGTTTGAGCCTGTAATAAAGAACTGATGAATTATTCCTGGCCAGGTTCAGGTCAGTATAAGTGTACTGATGAACACCAGCACCAGTTCCTGATTTATTAACGGTACCGATGGTTACGAAGTCAACACCATTGAGACTGCGCTGTACTTCATAAAAATTATTGTTCTCTTCGTTTTCAACTGACCAGCTAACGAGACCATCATTCTGTTGTTTAACAACATCAAAGCTGAGCCATTTAACGGGGAGGAGGATGCCGCCGAGGGTGGCAGTTGAAGCTAAACCGCCCGAATAACCCAAATTATTAACAGCTGTTACACCTGGACGAGAGTATAATACAAACCGGCAGCATCATTGAAATTGGCTCAGCCTGTCCCCCACCAGGGAGAGTAATAAGAGATACGTTATTAGGAGTAACTGGCCCACCTGAAAACTGCAGTTCCATAGCAGGAGAATCAGTTGTACCAATATTTACAGCAAATGTATTGGGTGTATAAATTTCATAATGAAGGAACCCGTCTTCCACATAAGGAGGTTGTACAGTAAAACCAGATCCAATTGCCGGTGTTCCTACAATACTAAGTGTAGGAATTGGAACTATTGAAGCAGGGATGGCCACATCATACTGCAAGGTTGAAACACTTGCACCAACTGCAGCTGCAGGTGTACAAGTCAGATATATAATAATCCTGGTACTTGCAGAACCCGGGCCTAAACTTGCTTTAACAGTTTGTGAATTCGCAGTAGCCAAAAACATTAGTCCTAAAACGGAACTGAATAAATATTTCATACTTTTCACTTTATATTTTTTGCACATTTAAACTTAGTTAGGAATTGCTTGCGTTTTTGTTGCGCCAGTAACACCACCCAGTACAGTGAGCAGGATTATATCCCGATCGTTATTCAGGCCAGTAAACCTTACAATTTTATTCAAGTTCACATCAGCCGGATGATAAACGTTTAAAATAGTGGCTCCGGTTACTCCACCTAGAGAGGTAAGCAGCAAATAGTCCCGGTCATTATTCAAACCAGTAAAACGTGTATTTGTAAGTCCACCAACAGTACCATTGGCATTTCCACCCCACAACAAGTTCACAGTACCCAATACAGGGTGAGTTGCAGTTGTATAAGCTGCTGTAGTACCAAATAACTGAGGATCTGTAGCAGTCCTGAGGTCAATTACATTTGCAGTATATGCAGTTGATTTCGCTTCGTTAATTGCACGGGGTGAAGCCTGGTCAATACTCAGACCCAGGTGGTTCCTGTGACGGACAGTCAGGATATAGCTGCCATTAGCAATTCCATTAAAGGTAACAGGGCTGTAGCCATCTACATCTACAATATCACCGTCACGCTGGATCAATGCACTGCGTGTTTGCAGGATAACGTTGCCGGGTGTAGGAGTCAGATCCCTTAACTGTAAGAAAACCCAGTCAACAATATCATCCTGGGTAAGAGCTTGCGGTCCAATTACGCCGCTGTTAGGTATTGTTTCAACGTTTGTATTATTGACATGTGAGAAATAAGTGTTGTAAGGCGCTACTCTGTAAGGATCAGTGCTGGGGAAATTGGTATTTACAGCTGAAGAACCAAAAGGCAATGTGCGGAGGTTAGCTGCCATCAAACCGTAAGAAGGGCTTAATGTATTTGCATCATACGCCCCTTGCAGGAACGCTTTCGCACCAACCAGTACAAATTTATTCATCCCCGAAACCACACCACTTGCAGCAGTAACCGGTGCACCCACCTGGTTTGTAGCAGCATTATGTGTTTCACCGGCTGAAGTCCAGTCAGTACCACTTGTATAATAACCAACGAGGTTGGCCTCTGTACCAACTACATCCGGATCAATATACTGTCCGGATAAACTAACAGTACCTCCGGTAATACCAGTCCTTGTTACAGGCCAGTTGGTGTTCAGGTAAGAAGCAAGTGACAGCGGTTTAGTAGCATCAGCGGCACCTAGTACCTTCACACCAAAATTTGCGGAAGCATAGGCTGAACCGGATGTTGTAAGAAATGCAGGGCGGTAATTGCTGCCTTCCCCGACAGGTAATAAGAATGATGCCACATCACTGCTAAGTTCTTTTCTAAGCTGGCCAGTTCCGTTAGTGGCAATAAAACTGGATACCCCTGCGCCTGTAGTAGTCGCAGTTGAGCTTAACGTAAAATTGAAATTTCCGATTGTGATTTTCCCGGTTGTAAACAACAGGCTGGTTCCTATTCTTACATTTCCAGTTAACACAGCACCAGCTGCATTATCCATAGTAAGATTCGGAATAGTGAATCCATTCATATTCACATTCTGGGATGAAGAACCTTTTAACTGAACGGTGCCGGGACCCTGGATATCCACGTTACTGGTGATATCGCCCTGTACGGTTACAGTAGCACCAGACTGAATAAAAAAGGTAGCGTTATCAATAGTCAGCTGGCTATTAGCCTGCAAACCGCAGAAAAGAGCCAGTAAGGCTGGGAGTCCAATCTTTCTCATAACTAGGAAAGTTTCGTTTATCTGTATTAAAATGAACTGCTAATTGTCCAAAATCGGGGTTACCCGGCAATTTATTACCATTTCTAATATCTGACCGACAGATTTAGTAAACGGGACTCCTTGCTTAGTAAACGGATTAACGGGATAAAAATCGGGAATTCCTGCAACATAGCCTATACCCTAAATAGGTGATTTTTCACCTTTTTATACAGGAAAACACTTAACTCAGGTCAAATTACTTCTTTTCCTTGTTTTTCCGGAAAAATTTACCAAAACCTGAATAAAATTCTTTTCCGAAAACACGGGAATCATTCATTGCTTTATAAGTCAGGAAGATACCAACCGGCACAAGCACAAACGTAGCAAGCCACATGCCGGAAAAAGGCGTCATGGTGTTTTCTTTGGCAAATTTCTCCCCGGTATTGCTTGAAAAATAGAAGATGATAAAGAAAACAATTGCCAGCACCAGCGGTGTTCCCAGCCCTCCTTTCCGGATGATGGAACCGAGCGGCGCACCAATCAGGAATAAAACCAGGCAGGCTAAAGAAAGGGTGATTTTACGGTGCCACTCAATTTTATGTTTACGGAGAATCCGTTCTTTTTCTTTCAGGTTGGCGGACAATGACTCGGCACTGAGCTTTACAGAAGAAGCCTGTCCCTGCACCCGCTGGTTAATCAGCGATCTGGCTGAATCAGGAATCAGCAACTGACCCGCTTTATAAACCAGGGTGTCTTTCCCGGCAGACTTCCAGTTTGAATCAACAAGTTTGGGGAACCGGTTCAGCCTGAACAATTCTGTTTCGAGACTGGTGCGCAATGTCTGGTTCTCCTTCGCAATTGAATCAATGGCTTTTTCCAGCTGCCGCATACTGTACATCTTTTCATTATTCTTATTGGCACTGTCCGGCGTCCAGTTTACCTGGAATGTACTCAGGTCAAACTGCTTTTTATACTCTTTAAATCCAATCCGGATAAACTCTGAATTCTTATCAGAAAATGTATTTCCCCTTTCCTGGTACCGCCAGCCGTTATGCAGGTTGAATTCCAGGAAACGTTTGTCTTCTGTTACACGCATAATACCACTCTCAGCAATCAGGAAATTATCCTGCAACGGATTGCCCTGCTCATATACAATCACATCCCGGATCACGCTGTCATTGGCTTCCTTTTTCCCGATCTTAATGGCAAACCCGTTGATCTTATCATAAAACACCCCTTCCTTCAGGTCAAACGCCGGCTTGGCATATACAATGTCAGCCAGCATGGTTCTCGATTTCAGGTTCGCAACCGGTATAATATTATTGGAAAACAGAAAGGCAACACCGCAGATCAAAACGGTCAGCACAAATAAGGGCCGCATAAAACGAAGCAGTGAAATGCCCGCCGATTTGATCGCCACCAGCTCGAAACTTTCACCCAGGTTCCCGAAAGTCATGATGGAAGAAAGCAGGATCGCCAGCGGAAGCGCCAGCGGCACCAGCACCGCACCCTGGTATAAAATAAACTTGAGGATAATCCCTGAACTGAGGCCCTTGCCCACGAAATCGTCAATATATAACCAGAAAAACTGCATCACCAGCACCAGCAGGGTGATAAAGAAGGTAGCCACAAAGGGACCAATGAATGCCCGGATAATGAGTTTGTCTAACTTTTTAATCATGAAACAGGTTCCGTTTCCGGCTCTGGTAAATACTAAATTTGATGCATGACGGACCCCTCAAAAATAAGGCTTTCAGCGGATGAGTTGGAACTGATGGGCAATGCGGAGATCATTTTAACAAAGAACCGCATCATGCAGAAAATCCGGCTGATGCTGGAAGCCCTCGGCCAGCTGCAGGAAATGCAGTCGCGGCAGGACAAATCATTCCCGGAAGAACTGACCCGGATCCCGCCCAAAGTATCCCGTGGAGAAAATTACCTGGGCCTGCCCTGGCTGATACTGGATTATCCGAGGGCGTTTTCAAAAGAAAATACATGCGCAGTCCGTACCATGTTCTGGTGGGGAAAATCATTCAGCATTACCCTGCAGTTATCGGGTCGATATAAATCTGTCTGGGAAAGCAAACTCGTGGAAGAAAGATCATTGTTCAGCGGGGCATTGCTTTGCATAAATGATGATCCCTGGGTACATCATTTTGAAAAGGGGAATTATGAGTCTGTAAATGCCATGCAGCCTGATGAATTCCGGGAAAGGATTCTCCAGAAAGATTTCCTGAAAATTTCATTTGTTACCCCAATACAAGAGCCGGAAAAGGCCATAGAAATCCTGTTCGGTTATTACCGGATATTCCTTGAACTGATGACGGAGGGGAGATAAAGGTTAATTACCGAGGCGGTGAAAGAGTTCTTTCACCTGGTAATCCCAAAGCTGGCTCTGGTCCTTGATATCTTTTTTCTCGGCAAAATCCTTTATGACCAGGATGGTCTGGTTGGTGATCTCCGATTTATCAATCCTGAACTCAAAAAACTCTTCCTTGGGAGCAGTTTGCCACCGGAACCGGATAAATTTATCCTGTTCACTTTCTACCAGGTCGGCTTTATCAAAAGTGCCGCTCCAGCCAAAATAGAAGATATTATCCCGTTCATCCACTTTATCGGCAAACCATTCACCGAGGCCGGCCGGGGTGGACAGAAATTCATAAAGGATCGAAGGCGAGCACCTCACAGGGAACTCCAACGTGTATAACTGTTTACTCATGTGTGAACGCCAATATACTCAGCGATTGATGCAATAATAAAGGATTATATGATTGCCCCAAAACATTTTTCGCTGGATTTTACCGCTTAAGCAAACTGATTTCCCCCGGAGCGAATTGTTCGGGCAGGATGTAATAAATCCGGCCCGGATACGTTAAAGGGTTGTCAAAGTTTATTTGGCATATATTAAGAGTTTATTTAAATTGCCTTGAAGTTCAACGAATTCTGAATTTCAAGATACCAAGGTGGGTATTTAAAGAGTATAAGGTCATAATCCAGTATCCCTAATTCTTAACCCTTTTAATACACCAAAACAATCGAATACCTATGAGCATGAGACAATTGAAGATCACGAAATCTATTACCAATCGTGAATCTCAAAGCCTGGAAAAATACCTCCAGGAAATCGGTAAAGTGGAGTTAATCTCTCCTGAAGAAGAAGTCAAATTAGCCACATTAATCAAGCAGGGTGACCAGCGCGCTTTGGAAAGACTGACCAAAGCCAATCTCCGTTTTGTAGTATCTGTTGCCAAACAGTACCAGAACCAGGGTCTGTCATTGCCCGACCTGATCAATGAAGGCAATCTTGGCCTGATCAAAGCCGCCCAGCGTTTTGATGAAACCCGTGGTTTCAAATTCATCTCCTACGCCGTGTGGTGGATCCGCCAGAGTATTTTACAAGCTTTGGCCGAACAATCCCGGATTGTACGTTTACCCCTGAATAAAGTGGGACTGACCAACCGCATCCAGAAAGCATTCTCCCTGCTCGAACAGCAGTATGAGCGTGAACCTTCTGCCGAAGAACTGGCTGAAGTACTGGGTATGGACCTGGAAGAAGTTGCCGCCACACTGGGTATCAACAGCCGCCACGTCAGTATGGATTCCCCCCTCTCCGACGGTGAGGAAAACACCCTGATGGATGTACTGGAAAATCCCAATGCAGATAAAACAGATGGTGAACTCTACCATACCCAATCGCTGAAAACTGAAATTGACCGTTCCCTCAAAACCCTGACCGATAGGCAAAAAGAGGTGATCTGTTTCTTCTTCGGTATCGGCGTTGACCATCCGATGAGCCTGGAAGATATCGGCGAGAAATTCAACCTCACCCGCGAAAGGGTCAGGCAGATAAAAGATAAAGCCATCACCAAACTGAAAACTTCGAACCGTTGTAAACTCCTCAGAACCTATTTGGGAGCGTAAAACAAAACCCGCGGATTTTACGGATTACACAGATTTCGCGGATTATTTAATCAAAAGATTAGCGTTTTTTTCTCACCTAAAAACAGAATTAAACTGAACTGAATTTTACTTTTTCTTACATAACTTTGCCTCAAGGAAAAAAAATGTAACCTCTGGTTACATTTTTTGTGTTTATGGCAATTAGTGATTTGAAACATAACGACTTAACGGGGATGATCATTGGTGCAGCGATGAAAGTCCATACCCATTTCGGGCAAGGTTTCCCGGAGTATGTGTATGAACGTGCACTCATAATTGAATTGAAAAACCTGGGATTAGTTTGTAACCAGCAGATGGAAAAGGAAATCACTTATCAAAACATGGTGATTGGGAAAAGAAGGCTGGATATTCTGGTTGAAGGTATGGTGCTGGTAGAACTGAAGGCGCGTAAAGATTGGTTTCTTTCTTCCTTAAACCAGATTTTGAACTATATGAAAATTTTTAAAATCGAAATTGGATTGCTGTTTAATTTCAGCGGCCCAAGTCTTACTTATAAAAGATTTATCCTTACCCAATCCGAAGAATCCGAGTAATCCGTGAAATCCGCGAAAAAAAAGAGAGCACATGTTTAATAGTTTACAAGAGAAATTAGAGTCGGCGTTTAAAAGCCTCAAAGGTCAGGCGAGAATTACCGAACTGAATATCGCTACTACGATCAAGGATATCCGCCGTGCCCTGGTTGATGCCGACGTGAATTATAAAATCGCGAAGGAGTTTACCGATAAGATCAAGGACAAAGCTGTTGGTGAGAAAGTAATCAATGCCGTTTCCCCCGGCCAGTTGATGGTGAAGATTGTAAAAGATGAACTCGTGGAGCTGATGGGCGGTGAAGAAGCCCCTTTTCAGTCGAAAGGCAATCCGGCCATCATCCTCATTGCAGGATTGCAGGGTTCTGGTAAAACCACATTCAGCGGAAAACTCGCCAGCTATCTTAAAAATAAAAAAGGCCTCTCCCCCATGCTGGTGGCTGCAGATATTTACAGGCCTGCGGCGATGGAACAGCTCCGGATTCTCGGTGAACAGATTGGCGTGGATGTGCATATTGAACTGGAGAATAAAGATGCGGTGGATATTGCACGCAATGCCGTGAAAGAAGCCCGCAGCAAAAACAAGAATGTACTGATCATCGATACTGCCGGCCGCCTGGCCATTGACGAAGTGATGATGACCGAAGTGGCCAATGTGAAAAATGCCGTGAACCCGAATGAGATCTTATTCGTGGTTGACAGCATGACTGGTCAGGATGCAGTTAATACAGCCAAAGCATTTAATGACCGCCTTGATTTCACCGGTGTGGTACTGACTAAACTGGATGGTGATACACGCGGTGGTGCGGCCCTCTCTATTAAATACACAGTTAACAAACCCATCAAATTCACCAGCAGTGGTGAAAAGATGGATACCCTCGATGTATTCTATCCCGAGCGGATGGCACAGCGTATCCTGGGCATGGGTGATATCACCAGTCTCGTAGAGAAAGCACAGGAGCAGTTTGATGAAGTGCAGGCGAAAAAACTGGAAGCGAAAATCCGCAAGAATAAATTCGATTTCGCCGATTTCAAAATGCAGCTTGAGCAGATCAAGAAAATGGGCAACATGAAAGACCTGCTCGGTATGATACCCGGTGTTGGCGGTAAAATTAAAGATCTCGATATCAATGATGATTCTTTCAAAGGCATCGAAGCCATGATCAACAGCATGACTCCCGCTGAAAGAGAAGACCCCGACCTGATTGACGGCAACCGTAAAAAAAGAATCGCCAAAGGCGCCGGAAAAGATATCAATGAAGTAAACAACTTCATGAAACAGTTTGAACAAATGCGCGGCATGATGAAGAACATGAATAAGATGAATATGTTTGGGAAGATGCCGGGGTTGAAGAAATAGTTACCCGTTACCAGTTAGCCATTAGCCGTTAGCTTTTCAGTAACTGGCAACTTGCAAGATTCAACTGATAACATAACCTGATTAAGCAATAGCATTTGCTAAAAGCTTTTGCAAAGGCAAAGCAAACCCCCTAATCACCTCATTACCAACCCCTTTTTTTATTCCCCTTTTCCTGCTATATTTGCTCTCCGGTTTCAACCGGACTTAACAATTATTGTTTAACGCCTTTAAATTTCTATTTAAAATGGCAGCCAAAATCCGTCTTCAAAGACACGGGTCTAAAAAAAGACCTTTCTATTTCATCGTCGTTGCTGATTCAAGAAGCCCCCGCGATGGTAAATTCATCCAGAAATTAGGTACTTACAATCCCCTGACTGTTCCTGCTACTATTCAGCTGGATCGCCAGCGTGCATTGGATTGGCTGAACAAAGGTGCCACACCCACCGACACTGTTCGCCGCATCCTTAGTTTCAAAGGAGTTTTATTCCTGAAACACCTCTTACGTGGTGTTAAGCTGGGTCTGTTTGACGAAGCAACTGCCATGGAAAAATTCACCAAATGGAGTGCTGAACACGATGCACATGTGAAAAAGCGTCAGGAAGATGCTTATCGCAACAAACGTGCTCGCCGTCCCATGCCTACACGCAGACCCGAAAGGAGAAGCGAAGGTGATGCTGGTGGAGAAGGATAAGAAACCCCGGTTTCTTAAACCAACCGTCGCAAATCATTGATCCCGTTCCGGCAATCCGGGACGGGATTTTTTAATGAAACTGATCATGAAGGAATTTTTCAATATTGGCAAACTGGTCGCCGTACATGGTGTGCAGGGAGAAATGATCCTCGAACACACACTCGGGAAAAAAACTTCCCTGAAAGGATTGTCCTGCCTTTATCTCGAAGACAAAAAAGATTCTTTCCTCCCCTGGTTCATCCAGTCTGCCAAAATAAAATCCGACACTGAAATTTATATTCTCTTCGAAGGCATCAGCACCCGCGAAGCCGCCAAAGCCCTTGTAAAAAACAAGCCTGGCTGCCCGAAGCAGAAATGAAAAAATACGCCGCCAAAACGGCCCCCGCCACTTTACTCGGTTATACCATCATCAACCAGAAAGAACCTCTCGGCAAAATCCTCGAACTCATCGAACAACCCCACCAGATGCTTTGCCGGCTCGACATCAAAGGGAAAGAAGTACTCATCCCGCTGAACGAAGAATTTCTTGTGAAAGTCAGCCACGCGAAGAAGGAAGTTGTGGTGGACTTGCCGGAGGGGTTGATTGAGGTGTATCTCGGGTAAGGTTGGATGTTGGAGGTTGGAAGTTGGAGGTTGAACCCTTTAATCGAAAATTTCTTCCTTAACTGAACTGCTCAAAATTCTAAAATTCTAAAAAATTAAATCTGCACCTGCTTCCTGCCACCTGCTTCCTGCCACCTGCTCCATTCACACCCCCACATCTTTCAAACTAAAAATCTGCTTTATCTTTAGCCCTTGCCCCCGCTCCCCTACATAGCCCACTTCGACCTCGACTCTTTCTTCGTTTCCGTCGAGATCCTCAACGATCCTTCATTGAAGGGGAAGCCTGTGCTTGTTGGCGGATATGAACGTGGCGTGGTGGCAGCCTGCAGTTATGAGGCGCGGAAATTCGGGATCCATTCTGCGATGCCGATGAAAAAAGCGATGCAGCTTTGTCCACAGGCGATTATTACCAGCAGCAGTCGTGGTGATTACAGCAAATATTCACGCTGGGTGACTGATATCATTGCATCAAAAGTGCCGCTGTTTGAAAAAGCGAGCATTGATGAGTTTTATATTGACCTCAGTGGTATGGACCGTTTTTTTGGTGTGAGCCGTTATGCGAAAGAACTCAGGGAAACAATCATCCGGGAAACCGGGTTACCGATTTCCTGCGGATTATCTTCTGCCCGTTTCATCAGCAAGATGGCGACCAATGAAGCCAAGCCCAACGGGTTCCTTGAAATCCCGCATGGAAAAGAAATGGAATTCCTGTGGCCCCTGGGAATCGAAAAAATAAACGGCGTTGGCAAACACACTGAACAACACCTGAAAAGTTTCGGCATATATACCATTGAAGACATTGCCAAAACGCCCAAAGAACTGATGGAAAAATATGCGGGCAAATGGGGTGAATCTCTCTGGCAAAAAGCACATGGCATCGGCAGTGCGGAAATCGTGACCGACTGGGAACAGAAAAGCATGAGCCATGAAAACACATTTGATACCGACTACACCGATGTTTCATTCCTCCACCAGGAACTGGTGAGGCTGACTGAAAAAACAGCTTATTCACTCCGGGAAGATGAAAAACTCACCGGTTGTATTACAGTAAAAGTCCGTTACTCCGATTTCGAAACCACTTCCCGCCAGGAAACCGTGGATTATACAGCACTGGACGATGTGCTGATCGCGAAAGTAAAAGACCTGTTCACCAAATTATACCAGGCGGGCCGGCCGGTGAGACTGCTCGGCGTGCGTTTCAGTCACATGATACCCATGACCATGCAAATGAGTTTGTTTGAAAACAATGTCGAGAAACTCCAGCTCTACAAAGCCGTAGATGACATCAAAGACCGTTTCGGCAGCAAACTCGTCGCCAAAGCGGTCACTGTCAAAAAAAAGAAATAATTATTTCTCGCAGCGGCCGCAGAGGAGCAACGCTCGCAGCGTTTCAGATTCGCAAAGGGTTTTCATATTTGAACAGCTTACTCAATCCCAAATTTTGAATTTTTAATTTTGAATTTCGATCCTTTCACGACTTTACATTATACAAGTCGCTGCGTGCGCCGCTCCTTTGCGAGCGCTGCGAGAAACAACTTGCTGCGTGCGCTGCTCCGCTGCGGCCGCTGCGAGATACAACCCGCTGCGTGCGCTGCTCCGTTGCGAGCGCCGCGAGAAACAATCCGCTGCGAGAAACCGCTGCGGGAAACATCTGCGGGAAACGACTTATCTTCGTTTTCCCAAAAACAAATACTATGTCACAAGTTTGGAAAGATTACCAGGAAAAAAACAAAGACCGTTTTCTGAATGAAATGATGGACCTGCTCCGTATTCCTTCAGTCAGTGCAAAAACTGAACATAAAGACGATATGCTGAAATGCGCTGATGCGGTAAAGAAAAGCATGCTCGCTGCCGGCTGCGATAAAGCCGAAGTAATGGCTACCGACGGTCACCCTGTTGTATTTGGTGAAAAAATCATTGACCCCTCCAAACCCACCGTGCTGGTTTATGGTCACTACGATGTACAGCCTCCGGAACCACTGGAACTCTGGCACAGCGGTCCTTTTGAACCAATCATTAAAGACGGAAAAGTTTTTGCCCGTGGTTCCGCAGATGATAAAGGACAGTTTACATGCATGTAAAAGCCTGGAAATCCTGACGCAGACCAATACCATGACTACGAATATCAAATTCCTCATAGAAGGTGAAGAGGAAGTGGGTTCTCCCAATCTTGGAAAATTTGTGGCCGGACATAAAGAATTACTCAAAGCCGATGTAATCCTGATCAGTGACAGCTCTATGCTCAGCATGGAAAACCCTTCACTGGATACAGGCGTACGCGGACTCAGTTATATTGAAGTGGAAGTAACAGCTGCCAACCGCGACCTGCACAGTGGTACTTACGGTGGTGCCGTTGCAAACCCGATTACCATCCTGGCCAAAATGATCGCATCCTGCCATGATGAAAACAACCACATCACTATCCCCGGATTTTATGATGATGTAGCGGTGGCTGGTCCTGAAGAAAGAGCCCTGATCAACAAAGCCCCTTATGATGAGAAAGAATACAAAGACGACCTGGGTGTAAGTGAACTCTGGGGTGAAAAAGGATATACCACATACGAGCGTACCGGCATCCGCCCCACCATTGAAATAAATGGTATCTGGGGTGGTTACCAGGGTGAAGGCGCGAAAACCGTTCTGCCCAGCAAAGCCACAGCAAAAATTTCAGCCAGGCTGGTACCTAACCAGTCATCCCATAAAATGACCGAAAAACTGCTGAACTATTTTAAATCGATCGCGCCGTCTTCTGTTACCATAAAAGCCTTTGAACACCATGGTGGTGAGCCTTACATGACCCCGATCGACAGTAAAGGATACAAAGCAGCTGCCAAAGCAGTGGAAACCACTTTTGGCAAGCAGCCGATTCCGGTACGTGGCGGCGGCAGTATTCCGATTTGTTCCATACTGGAAAGGGAACTGGGTATTAAAATCATATTCATGGGCTTTGGTCTTGATAATGATAACCTGCACAGTCCGAATGAGAAATATAACATTGAGAATTACTACAAGGGAATAGAGACGATACCTTATTTTCATAAGTACTTCGCTGAATAAGCCGGACAAAATTCCAAAAAACAAATCCCAAATTCCAAACATGAACGCGTTTGGAATTTGGGATTTTTATGAATGTGCTAATTTGACAATGTGCAATGTGCAAATGGGAGAATGAAACAATTTAGCAATTTAACAATGAAGCAATTGGGGGAGAGGGTGAAAGGTTGAGCATGCACTTTGTGCCGAAGCGGTTTGGAATTTGGGATTTGTTATTTGGAATTTGAAATTTTATATATAGAATTTATACATTTGACATCGTAAGTACCATGTCAGATAAATCTGCGATACATAGATTCCTTTTGAACCCGCAGCCGTTTAACAACAGGCCATCTCACCATCGAACCCGCAAAGCAAGTATTCTGCTGAATACAATGATCCCTTTCTTTTGCCTGCTGCATCTGGGTTCCGCTGCCCAAAATATCGATACACTTTACTTTAATAAAAGCTGGCAAATCTGCGAAAAACCATTTGCGGAGTATTACCGGTTCGGGAAGATAGTCATTGATACATTCTGGTATTATACAGGGCCAGTGACGGACTATTACCTTTCTGATACCCTGCAAATGGAAGGGGAGTATTCTGCGATTGGCTATAAAGAAGGGCATTTTTCATTTTATTATCCCAGCGGGAAAATGCTGGCTTCAGGTAATTATTCCAATAATATGAGAACAGGCTCCTGGGAGTTTTATCATCCCAACGGCATGCTCCATTACCGGATCATTTACAACGGTGATGATGTGAATTTTGCCGTGATGGACAATATAGATTCATCAGGGAATGTGCTGGCAAAAGACGGAACAGGCACATTCAGGATGAGGCTAAAAGATTATTATTATGCCAATAATTACAACCTGACAGGCGAATTCCTGAATGGCAACCGGCATGGCATCTGGAAATTTGACCGGCCCGGCGCTACTGAAAAAGAAGGCAGCATGTATATTGAGGAATACAGCAACGGCGTATTCAAAAAAGGAAAACAGTTTAATGCACTCTTCGGCGGATACGAGACCTATAAGAAAATGCAGCTGGGCACGAAAATTATTGACTACGAAAAATTCACCACTTCCGAAGCATTTGCCAAAGACCGGACCAGTTTCCGGAATACCCAAAACGACCAGGACCTGGCCGAATACCTGATTAACCGGCAGGCGCCGGCATTCAGCACTGAATCAGGCTCATTTGAAGAATCATTTTTCAAAGTACTCTCTACGTTGAACAATGGGGCCTTCACAAAATATTTCACCAAGCCTGACAAGTTGTACAACGGGCAAATATCCATCAACGTATCAGACTCCGGCGATATTGAGGAGGTGGAGATCACCGGAAACCTGGATGACAAGGAAAAAGAGTACATGCTTTTTTTTATAAAAAAATTCAAAAACATACATGAACTTGCGATAGAAAATGTGGCGATAGACGCATATCATAAAATTTACTTTTATACTGTGGACTTCCAGGATTTTTTCAAAGGTTATTTCAAGGACATACCACCCATCAGGATGTTCCTGTTTAATTACCAGCCTTATGATCAATTCAAAATAGAAGCCACCAGGAAACTGAAGAAGAAAAAAAGACTTTGAGCACAGAAAAAGAAAAACTCCGCATCGATAAATACCTCTGGGCTATCCGTTTATTCAAAACGCGGAGCCAGGCTGCCACTGCATGTGATGCCGGGAAAGTAAAGTTTGATGGTGTTGCTGTGAAGCCAGCCAGGACTGTGGCCATCAATGAAGAATATGAAGTAAAAACAGAGGCCAAAAGGTGGCGGATCCGGGTAACCGGACATTTACACGCCCGTGTGAAAGCTGCGGAAGCTGTAAAATTTTACACCGACATCACCCCCGAAGAAGAAATCCAGCGGTTACAATATCAGGCGGCCAGTTTCCATACCGGTAAGCGCCCCAGCAAAATCGGAAGGCCTACCAAGAAAGAAAGAAGGGACCTGGAAGGTTTTATGGGTGATTAATAAACAGTCATTCTGTCTCTTATACTTTGTCTTTTTTCAACCTGCTGATCTGCCTGTAAATCAGCAGTCATTTTTCGGTATATAACTTAATATCGAATACCTTTTTTCCTGATATATATCATTGTTTTCCCCTCTTGAGTGATGCGAACTTTGGATTGCGGAAATAAATTCTTCACTCATAAATTCAGGTTATGGAAAATAAAGCAATGACTAAACAGGGGTCATCCTGGCCGGCTTTGTTTGACACCGGCTGGATGGACAAGTTTTTCAATGCCCCGATAGATGGCTTTTTCAATTTGGGTAAAGTGATGAATGTACCTGCGGTAAATGTTTCTGAAACAACAAAGGATTTCAAACTGGTGATGGCAGTTCCGGGTATGGAAAAGAAAGATTTCAAACTGGATTGTGACGATGATTTACTCACCATCAGTGCGTAAAAGGAAATAGATCAAAAAGAAGAACATGGACGGTTTAATCGCCGCGAGTACAACTACAACAGCTGGAGCAGGAGCTTTACCCTACCTGAAAACTGCAATGCAGGAGGGATTCAGGCTGAGTACCTGAACGGGGAACTGAAGATTACCATCCCCAAAAAGGAAGTAAAGGATACTAAAAAAGTAAAAAACATTGCAGTGAATTAGGCCGATGATGAACCGGCTACCACGCCCGGAAGCCCCTGCTGCTTCCGGGCTTTTTTATTAGCAACAATCCCAAAATACAGTTGATATTCCCCCTATTTAGATAGCCGGTAATTTCCTAAACATCAACCCTGCAAACCCAGATAGACTTTTAGGATTTGGTCCTGATAGCTATCGGGATTGGAATCCGCCTTCGCTGAAGCTCCGGCGAGTAAATTGGAATTTGGTCCCGATAGCAATCGGGATTGGATTATTTGTGTTTTATAACTCTACGCGTTAGGTAGACTTTTTGACTAATATCATCATACATTTTGATTTGGATCAGCTACCACCCCTCCTATTGGCAATACATTCACCCGCCAAACTATAAGCCCCTGAATGGTTAAGATTGCCGCCTTTCTCACTTTATTCACTGCTTACCTGGTCTATTCAGCCACTGTATATACCTATGGCACAAGGGATACTATACAAGTGAAGGAATCAGCTGTTCCCCAGATCGTTTATGGCAAAACCCTTTACCAGCAGTACAATTGTGTAGCCTGCCACCAGTTATATGGTCTCGGCGGTTACCTGGGCCCTGAACTGACAACGACCTACAGCGATCCCGCCAAAGGGGAATTATTCATGAGGACATTGCTCAAAGGCGGCGGCTTACGCATGCCAAACTTAGGATTGAGCGAAACCGAAATCAACGGGCTTGTCAGTTACCTGAAGTATGTTGACTCTACCGCTATCAGTTATAAAAAACCGGCGAAACCATGAGTAATGAAATCAACAGGCTAACCTACAGGGCTTCTGACCGGGCCACCAAAGCAATGCTTACACTGGCTTTGGGTTACCTGCTTTTTGGTTTATGCCTCGGTACCATTGGTGGCTTCCAGTATATCCTGCCTGATTTCCTGAAAAAAGAACTGGCTTTCCAGAAAACAAGGCCCTTGCATGTATACCTCGTTATTGCCTGGATCTTCACCTGCGCACAGGCAGCGATTTATTACTACCTCCCCCGTGTGGCCGGACGACCGGTGTTTTGGATAAAAGGGATGTGGCTGCATGTGTTCTTGCAAGGTGTCACTTCTCTGATAATAGTTACCTGCTTTTTTATGGGCCGCTTCGGCGGCAGGGAATACCTCGAATTCCCACCCTGGCTCGGAGGCTTTATCCTGCTTTCCTGGATTCCGTTTGCTGTCAACTTCTGGTTCACGATCAAACCGAATTATAAAACAGCGCCCGTTTACATCTGGATGTGGTCAACCGGTATCCTGTTTTTCTTTATTACCATGTCTGAATCCTATTTGTGGATCTTTGATTACTTCAAAACCAATATTGTCAGGGATGTAACTGTACAATGGAAAGCACTGGGCTCCATGGTGGGCAGTTGGAACATGCTGGTTTACGGAACCGGTATTTATGTGATGGAAAAAATCAGCGGAGATACCAAAACCGCCAAATCAACAACCGCTTTCTTTTTTTATTTCCTGGGCTTCACCAATCTTATGTTCAACTGGGGCCACCACACGTATATCGTGCCGGCAGCACCGTGGGTAAAAATGACAGCATACATCATCAGCATGACTGAACTGCTGATTCTTGTGCGGATTATTTACCTGTTTAAAAAAACCGTTTCCGAAGCACAGAAAAATTTCCACTCCATTCCGTGGCGGTTGCTGAGTTTCGCTGATTTCTGGATCCTGTTAAACCTGGCATTTGCGATTTTCCTGTCTGTACCCGCCTGGAACCTGTACACCCACGGCACCCATTTTACTGTAGCACACGCCATGGGTGCCACTATCGGTATCAATACTATGCTGTTGCTCACTTCTGTATTCTATATCATACAGGAAGAACAACCCGACTGGTTCTCACAAAACAAAGGACTGATCAGGTCGGGCATCTGGATTTCCAACATCAGCCTGCTGGCATTCTGGATTTCACTGATCGGGAGCGGTATGGTACGGCTCAGCAGTAAGCTGAACAATGAACTGTTTGCAGAAATGATGGAAAAAAGCCTGCCGTGGTTTAAGCTTTTTGCCTGGAGCGGGACTGTCATTGTAGTGGGGTTATTCCTGCTCATCATTCCTGCGATGAAAGCCCTTGTAAAAAGAAAACCGGTTACTGTATAATCAGCAACCGGCTTCCGTTCAATTCTATTTTAATATCAGTATAAAAGATTCTTCAGCTTCTCCAGGCTGGTAATACTGATTTTGCCTTCTTTAATTTCGATCAGCTTCTCAGATTTGAAATCACTCAGTGTACGGATCAGCGATTCAGTGGCTGTACCGATGTAATGCGCGATATCTTCCCTTGAAATCTCGATGGTTTTGTTTTCACCCGTGGCATTAAACTTACCATGGATATCCAGCAGCGCGCGGGCCACCCTTTTACGGAGTGAACTGTACGCCAGGTTCATCAGCCTGTCTTCCTTCTCTTTCACATTTTGTGTGATGATGCGGATGAATTTGGATGCAACCGTAATATCACGGTCAAGCAATTCCTGGAAATCATCACGGGGAATCTGTACGATTTCTGATTCTTCCAGCGCGATGGCTGTATCATCGTAATTTTTTTCTTCGATCAGCGGGGGATAACCCAGGAAATCACCATCACTGTAGAGGTCGGTGATATATTCTTTTCCGTCTTCATGGGTTTTGAATGCCTTCACTTTACCCTTCACTACATAATACAGGAAACGGGGTCTCTTCCCTTCAGAATAAATCGCCTGTTTCTTAGTATACATTTCGCTGTTATAGTCATTCAGGTCGAAATGCATCATACCGCTGGCGCGGAGGTCATTGGCCAGTTCACTCAGGCCCTTGCCTGTAGCCATATATTTTTTATGAAGCACATCATATTTACGCAGCCTTGATTCGATGGCATTCATCAGTTCCACTTCTTCAAACGGCTTGGTGATATAATCATCGGCACCCATTTCCATACCCTTGCGGAGATCTGTACGCTCTGCCTTGGCTGTCAGGAAAATAAGTGGAATGCTTTCTGTTTCAGGGTTTTTGCGAAGAAGGTGGAGTACGCCGTATCCATCCAGCTCAGGCATCATAATATCACAAACAATCAGGTCCGGCTTATCGGCAAGCGCCATTTCAACGCCACGCTTTCCATTTTCAGCGGTGGAGGTTTTATACCCCCCCAGGGTCAATATCTCCGCTATATTTTCTCTAATTTCAGAATGATCATCAATGATCAGAATGGTCCTGTTGTTCATCAAAAAAACTTTAGGTGAGCAAAACTGCAAATTTAGGTTAAGTCGCGCCTGATCAAAATCAATTTTCTGGGTGAAGTTACTCAAAGCCCGGCAATACCCATCCGGTTACTTTAGTAGATTAAAAAAAAACCAGGATGGCCTCCAAAGCTGCCGTAACAACAAAAATAAGCTGTTATCACTGCGGTGAACCCTACCTGAACGGAAAAATCAACCTGGATACGAAACAATTTTGCTGTGAAGGCTGCAAAATGGTTTACCAGATCATCAATGAAAACGGGCTTTGCGAATACTATAACCTGAATCAAAACCCGGGATTCAATAACCGGATACCTGTCCGCCCTGATAAATTCAGTTTCCTCGACGACGAATCCATTGCGGCCCGACTCATTACTTTCAAAGACGAAAAACAGGTGCATGCTACTTTTTACCTGCCGCAGATGCACTGCAGTTCCTGCTTATACCTGCTTGAAAACCTGCACCGGCTGGAGCCTGGTGTGATCTCCTGTAAAGTGAATTTCACCCGTCGCGAAGCTGATATTATTTTTTCAACTAATGAATCATCTGTCCGCAAAGTAGCCGAAGCTTTGACCAGTGTTGGCTACGAACCCTGGATCAGCATGAGTGATTTGAAAGAAAAACGGCCGGGTATCAGCAAAAAAATGATTTACCAGCTGGGTATTGCCGGTTTTTGCTTTGGCAATGTGATGCTCATGAGTTTTCCCGAATACCTGGGCATTGATGCCAGCGAAACCGGGTTAAGATCCATGTTCCGGTGGACCAATTTCGCATTGGCTATTCCCGTTTTTTTATATTCTGCCCTTCCCTTTTACGAGTCATCCTGGAAAAGCCTCAAACATAAATTCCTGAATATAGACGCACCGATTGCGCTGGCCATTATTATCACTTTTGTCCGCAGTGCTGTGGAGGTGATTTCGGGAACCGGTGGCGGGTATTTCGACAGTATGACCGGCATTGTATTTTTCATGCTGGCAGGCCGTATCCTGCAGGATAAAACATACAGGCAATTATCTTTTGAGAGAGATTACACTTCCTATTTCCCGGTAGCCGTTTCCGTGATGAAAGAAGGCAAGGAAGTACCAACCGTACTGCCTACTTTGAAACCCGGAGATACAATCCTGATCCATAATGAAGAACTGATACCTGCTGATGGAATACTCAGTCGCGGCAAGGCTTTTATTGATTACAGTTTTGTGACCGGTGAATCAATTCCCGTTGCCAAAGAAGTAGGGGAACTTGTATATGCCGGTGGCAGGCAAACAGGCGGTAACATTGAAATCCTGACAGTGAAAGAAGTGGCCCAGAGTTATCTCACCAAACTGTGGAATAAAGATACTTTCAGGGAAAATGAAGAGCCCAAACCCACTTCATTCGTGCACCTGCTCAGCCGTTATTTCACCTTCATTGTTTTTGGCATTGCGCTGGCAACCGGCATCTACTGGCAGGTGAATAACCCGTCACATTTATGGCCGGCCGTCACTGCCATCTTTATCATTGCGTGCCCTTGTGCACTTTTATTATCAAACACTTTTACAAACGGGAACATCCTGCAGATCCTTGGACGGAACCGGTTATATCTGCGGAATGCTGAGACGATTGAGAATATTGCCAAAGTATCCCATATCGTATTCGATAAAACCGGAACACTCACCCAATCCACCGAGCAGGATATCGCTTATGAAGGCGAACCCCTGGATGAAAGACAACTGGAAATGGTGGCTGCTTTGGCTGGCTCTTCCAGTCACCCGCTGAGCCGGACGCTTTTCAAAAACCTGGGAATTACCAGTGACCTGGAAATCCTTCATTTCAAAGAAACCCGCGGGGCCGGACTTGAAGCCATGATCGGGGAGGATATTATCCGGATTGGCTCACCTGCATTTTTAGGCGGAGACATTGAAAATGAAGCAGGTACAAGGGTCGGGGTGAGTATCAACAACAAAATTTACGGGTATTACAAATACAGTAATCACTACCGCACAGATATTGACCTCCTGTTACAGCAGTTACAAAAGACCCACAGGTTATCCGTGATTTCAGGGGATAATGCTGCTGAACATGAAAATCTCCGCAGGCTGCTGGGCAATGATGCCCGCCTGCTTTTTAAACAGCAACCAGAAGATAAGCTTAACTATATCAGGAACTTACAAAGAACCGGCGAAAAAGTAATGATGATCGGAGACGGTCTGAATGATGCCGGTGCCCTGAAACAAAGCGATGCCGGTGTGGCTGTGGCCGAACAAACCAACAATTTCACTCCTTCCAGCGACGCCATAATTGGCGCCGAGAGCCTGCCCCGGCTTCATGCATTTATCAAAATCTGCCGGGCGAACCGTAACATAGTGATTGCCAGCTTTATACTGTCAATTGTCTACAATCTGATTGGCTTGTATTTCGCAGTCCAGGGCACTTTATCGCCCCTGATTGCAGCGATCCTGATGCCCAGCAGCTCGCTGAGTATCCTGCTGATCAGTTTTGGAGGCAGCAATTGGCTGGCCAGGTGGATGCGGCTCTGAAAATGCCCCCGTTTTTTATTCATTCACCGGGTTGACTAAAATCATTTGCCCGGCTGATAGTCATTACCATTCCCGTTTGGGCCTCCGGTTATTTTTACCCCTAATTATGTTAGTATGAGTGTGATCGTAATCCTTCTCATAGCAAGTATTTCTGTTGCGGGCCTTTTTTTATTCGCCTTTATCTGGGGAGTAAAATCAGGTCAGTTTGAAGATGATTTCTCTCCTGCTTCCCGCATTTTATTTGAAGACAAACCCGCCGCCCAGGTAACGGGCAATATTGAATAAAACCAAACAAACATCACAACGTATGCAAGCTGAAAAATTCTATTATGACAACAGGATCGTTCGTGCATTCGGCATCGCCACGGTAGTTTTCGGTATCGTGGGCATGATTGTGGGACTTTGGGCTGCTATCCAGATTTATTTCCCGGAGAGCAGTTTAAATCTTCCCTACACAACATTTGGCCGACTTCGCCCCCTGCACACCAATGCGATCATTTTCGCTTTCGTGGGTAACGGATCCTTTGCCGGTATCTATTATTCCCTGCAGCGACTTTGCAAAACCCGTATGTACAGCGATAAGCTGAGCTGGATCCATTTCTGGGGCTGGCAGCTGATTATCGTTGCTGCTGCTATTTCACTTCCTTTGGGTCTCACAAACGGCGCAGAATACGCCGAGTTGATTTGGCCCATCGACATTGCAATCGCACTGATCTGGGTTGTATTCGGTATTAACATGTTCGGTACCATTTTAGTCCGCAGGGAAAAACACCTCTACGTGGCTATCTGGTTTTATATCGCCACATGGATTACCGTAGCACTGCTGCATATCGTTCGTTCAATAGAACTTCCTTACTCTGCTACCGGCAGTTACAGCTGGTTTGCCGGTGTACAGGATGCACTCGTACAATGGTGGTATGGTCACAATGCGGTGGCCTTCTTCCTTACAACACCTGTACTGGGTTTGATGTATTACTTCCTGCCTAAAGCGGCTAATCGTCCGGTATATTCATACCGCCTGTCTATTATCCACTTCTGGGCTTTGATCTTTATTTATATCTGGGCTGGTCCTCACCACTTGTTATATACTGCGCTGCCCGACTGGGCACAATCACTGGGTGTGGTATTCTCCATCATGCTGATCGCTCCGAGCTGGGGTGGTATGCTGAATGGTTTATTCACCTTACGTGGTGCGTGGGATAAAGTACGTGAAGATCCTGTTCTGAAATTCATGGTTGTGGCTATTACCTGTTATGGTATGTCCACTTTCGAAGGCCCCATGCTGAGCCTGAAAAACGTGAATGCGATTTCACACTTTACTGACTGGACCATTGCACACGTGCACATTGGTGGTCTGGGCTGGAATGGCTTCCTCGCTTTCGCGATTTTATACTACATGGTTCCCAAAATGTGGGGTACTAACCTGTATTCAAAGAAACTGGCTACAAACCACTTCTGGCTGGGTACTATCGGTATCATCATCTATGCAGTACCGATGTACTGGGCAGGTTTTGAACAGAGCCTTTCATGGAAAGCATTTACTCCGGAAGGCCAGTTGAAATTCACATTCCTGTCAACAGTTACCAGCATTAAGCCTTTCTATATCATGCGCAGTATCGGTGGTGCATTATACCTCACTGGTGCGCTGATCATGGCATATAATCTTATCAAAACCGTGAAGCAGGGTAAATTCATTCCCGACGAAGCAGCTGAAGCCGCTCCGCTCGTGAAAGAACACAGTGCCAAAAAAGAATACTGGCACCGTATCCTGGAAAGAAAACCTGTGACGATGCTGGTTGCCAGCCTGATCCTGGTTTCTATCGGTGGTCTGATTGAAATTATTCCCACCTACCTGGTTAAAAACAATATTCCCACAATCGCCAGTGTGAAACCTTACACGCCGCTTGAATTACAGGGACGCGATATCTATGTGCGTGAAGGCTGTTATACCTGTCACTCGCAAATGGTTCGTCCGTTCAGGGATGAAGTAAAACGTTATGCACCTAATCCCGGTGATGGCGGATATTCAAAAGCCGGAGAGTTTGTGTACGATCACCCGTTCCAGTGGGGCAGTAAACGTACCGGACCCGATCTGGCCCGTGAAGGTGGCAAACAGCGCGATTCATGGCATTATGCGCACTTCTATGATCCAAGAGCGATGTCGCCCGGTTCACTGATGCCGCGTTATATCTGGCTGCTGGAAGACAAACTGGATATCAGCACCACCGCTGCCAAGATCAATGCAATGCGCAAACTGGGTGTACCATATCCTGACGGATATGAAAAAACGGCGAATGCTGATTTGAAAAAACAGGCTGAAGAAATTGTTGCAAACCTGAAAGCAGATAAGATCGACTCACCTGCTGATGTAGAAGTGATCGCGGTGATTGCTTACCTGCAGCGTTTGGGCAAGGATATCAAACTGGAATTAGCTAAAAATCCTGCAGCAACCAATCAGTAAGCGCTATGAAATTTATAAACTATATAGAGAAAATCGCCGGTATCGATGTTTACGGATTGCTTTCACTGATTATTTTTTTCACAGTGTTCGCCGTAGCTGTTATCAGCGCTTTCTCTGCCAAGAAACAAACCCTGCGGGAGATCAACCAGCTCCCGCTTGACAACTGAGAATTATTAAACTTTTAATGCTTCATCTATGGGCAAGTCGATAAAATATATAATGGCACTGATGACAGGACTCCTGTTATTCGCCGGTCAACCTGTGTATGCAGCCGGTCCTCCTGCTCCATCAGCATTCAGTAATCCCCTGGCAGTAACCATGGTGGTGCTGATGATTATCCTGCTGGTGATCATTGGCATCCTGGCCAATATCCTGCTGGGCACTGCTGATTTCAACCTGAGAAAAAGAAGGAACAAGAATCTTAAACCCGGGCTTACCGCTGCATTCATGCTGCTGTGCCTGTTTATCGCCCCCAGTGTATTTGCACAGGGAGGTACAGCAACTACCACTGCGCCGGTTGCTGAAAAATCCATTGGCGGTATGGATTCTTCCACTTTCTATATCATGGCCACCATCCTGTTCCTGGAATTATTTGTGATCATCGCTTTGCTGATCAACATTAAATTCCTGCTGAAAACAGAGAAGGAAAAAATAAGCGCTGCTGAACCTGCAGCTGAAAAGAAACCTTCATTCAACTGGTGGGATAAATTCAATAAACTCCGGCCAATCAATGAAGAAGCAGATCTCGATCTCGGTCACGACTACGATGGTATCCGCGAGCTTGACAACAGGCTTCCGCCATGGTGGTTATATGGATTCTATCTGTGTATCGTGTTTGCGGGTATTTACCTTTGGCGTTACCATGTTTCCCATACAGCACCACTGAGCGGAGAAGAATACTCTCGTTCAGTAACCCTGGGTGACCAGCGTGTGGCGCAGTATCTGAAAGAGAAAGGTGACAACGTGGATGAAAATACGGTGGTTGCATCTGCAGATCCTAAAGACCTGGAAGCCGGTAAAGCAATTTTCACTAACCCTGCAAACTGTCCGACCTGTCATGGGGCTGACGGTAGTGGCTGGGTTAACGGTAATCCCGGTGTAGGTGCCAACCTGACTGATAATTATTACATCTATGGTGGCGATATCAAATCACTTTTCAAAACCATTAAGTACGGTACTGCACGCGGTATGAAAAGCTGGAAAGATGACCTGAGTGCCCGTCAAATGGCACAGGTGGCCAGTTATGTAAGAACTTTAAGAGGAACAAATCCTCCCAAAGGCAAGGACCATGAGCCCGATGCCAAATTATATGTAGAAGAGACCGGCAAGTCAACAGCCGGCGCGGACACCACTGCAAAGAAGGATACCGTGATAAAGTGACGCTACTATGAATACTACAAAATCCAGAGCAGACCAGCTGATTACGGAAGATGGCGAATCATTCCGTAATCAGTTGGCAACTGTAGACGCGAAAGGAAAGAGGAAATGGATATATGCACTGAAACCTAAGGGGAAACTGTACAATATCCGTACAATCGTAAGCCTCGTATTTTTCGGGCTTTTTTTCACCCTTCCATTTATCAAACTGCACGGCCAGCCTTTATTCCTGTTTAACATCCCCGAAGCTGAGTTTATCATTTTCGGCAAGATTTTCTGGCCGCATGATTTTTTCATCTTCGGCATTATCATGATCACGTTTATCGTGTTCATTGTGTTGTTCACTGCTGCATTCGGACGTCTTTTCTGCGGCTGGATTTGCCCCCAGACCGTTTTCATGGAAATGCTGTTCCGCAAGCTGGAATACCTCATTGAAGGGGATGCTCCCCGCCAGCGTATGCTGAAACAGGAAGGATGGACCGCACATAAAATCAGGGTTAAACTGACCAAACACCTGGTATTTTACCTGATGGCATTTATCATCGCCAATTATTTCCTCGCATATATAATCGGTGCTGATGAACTGATAAAAATTATTACAGAACCCGTAGGCCAGCATACCGTGGGCTTTTTTGCCTTATTGTTATTCTCTGGTATTTTTTACGGGGTCTATTCTTATTTCCGCGAACAGGCCTGCACGGTAATCTGTCCTTATGGCCGCCTGCAGGGTGTATTGCTTGACCGCAATTCCATGATCGTGGCCTATGATCACAAAAGAGGTGAACCCCGCGGTAAATTCCGCAAGCATGCAGATGAATCCACCGCTCACGGGGATTGCATTGACTGCTTCCATTGCGTGAAAGTTTGCCCCACCGGTATTGATATCCGTAATGGCACACAGATGGAATGTGTGGGTTGCACAGCATGTATTGATGCCTGTAATGAAATTATGGATGCCACAGGTAAACCCCGTGGCCTTGTCCGTTATGCGTCAGAAAACGGCATCGAAGACAAAAAACCATTACGCTATACAGGCCGGATGAAATTTTACACGGTAATCCTGATCATCCTGGGTACTTTGCTCACGTTCCTGTTAATATCCAGGAAAGATGTGGATGCTTCCATCGTACGGCAGACCGGTATCCTGTACCAGGAAAGAGGCACCGACAGCCTGTCGAACCTGTTTAATATTTCGATTGAAAATAAAACCATCAACGAAATTCCTATCCAGCTGAGACTGGAAGGCGACCAGAAAGGAAAAGGCTATGTACAGCTCATCGGAGCAGAATATATCCACGTGAAGAAAAGCGGTATGGGAACAGGATCATTCTTTGTGGTGCTGCCCCGCAGTGAAGTACACAAGGTTAAAAACAGGATTCACATTGGACTGTACCAGGGCGATAAAAAAATCACTGAAGTAGGCACTAACTTTATGGGGCCCTTTGGTGTGCGTTGATAACTCCTAAAAACAAAAACCATGAACTGGGGATACAGACTTTTATTCACTTTTCTCGCCTTTGGCGCGATGATTGGCTACCTGGTGATCCGTTCATTCGGTACCACGTACGAACTGGTGGAAAAAGATTATTACAGCAACGAGCTGGCCTACCAGAAAGTGATTGATGCGAATAAACGTACCAATCTGCTGCAGACTTCCCTCACCCTGAACCAAACGGATGCCGGTATTACACTGCAACTGCCAGCAGAAATGAAAAATAAAAAGGTAACAGGTACTGTCTGGTTTTACTGCGACTACGACCAGCGCAAAGACTTCCGCATCGGCCTGCAAACAGATACAGATGCAGCACAGCTGATTGATGTAAATAAAATCAGCCCCGGTGATTACCTTGTAAAAACCACCTGGGATTGTGATGGACAGAGTTATTATGCTGAGAGGCTAATGAAGGTAAAATAATGTGGATCCCGCTGATGATATCAGGATTAACGGCCGGATTGGCCGGCAGCCTTCACTGCGCAGGTATGTGCGGGCCGTTGAGCCTTGCCCTGCCGATCCACTCCCTCTCACCCGGCCGCAAACTGGTTTCCTTATTACTTTATCAGACAGGCCGGCTTATTACTTATTCTTTTCTTGGATTACTGGTTGCACTGGCCGGCCGCATGGTATATACTGGCGGATTCCAGCGCTGGTTTTCTATTGGCGCCGGATCACTGATCCTGGTTCTTGCAGCCGGTTATTTTTTACAGAAAGAACTGATCCGTTTTGGATGGCTCAGCCGTTTTTACGGTGGTCTTCAATCCCTGATTGGCAAAATCCTGAAAAGCAAATCCGGTCCTGCCGGTTTCCTGCTCATGGGTATGGCCAACGGATTACTCCCCTGCGGCATGGTATACATTGCACTGCTGGTAAGTGTTTCATTTGCCGCCAGTTTCCAGAGTGTGGCCTTCATGGCTTTCTTTGGACTGGGTACCTTCCCGATGATGATGATGATTGCCTATGCAGGCCACTTGCTCAAACCTTCTTTCCGGTCTGCCATGCGCCAGGCGTTCCCGATCATGGTAACACTGATGGGAATCCTGCTGATCCTTCGCGGACTCAATCTGGGCATACCTTTCCTCAGCCCGGGTTTACCGGCAGCACCCGGCCAGGCCGTGGTTTGCCATTAATTAATCCTTAAATGGTGGTAATGTAACGGTGAAGGCTGTGCCTTCTTCCAGTTTGCTGTACATGGTAATATCTCCACGCAGCAGGTTCACATATCTTTTTACAATAGGAAGGCCGAGACCTGTTCCCTGTATATTAGATGCATTTTTGGCACGGAAGAAAGTGGCAAACAAATGAGGCTGGTCTTCTTCCGGTATACCCATGCCTTCATCACGCACACGAAGTGTTAACTTATCGGATTCAGAAACACATTCCATATGAATAATTTTCCCTTCCGGAGAAAACTTGATGGCATTCGACACCAGGTTCAGGCTGATGTTTTTCAGCATGCGTTTGTCGGTAAGGAATTCCGTATTACCGGAGAACTTACATTCAATATCCTGTCCGGGTTTAAGCTGCACCCGCATTTCTTCCATGATATCTTCCAGGAAATCTTTCACATTAAATAACACGGGAGTGATTCCCACTTTCCCTTCTTCCAGTTTACCCAGCGACAGGAAGTCTTCCAGCAGTTCATTCATGTGATTCACAGAATCCCTGATACGGAGAATATGTTTTTCCCTTTTCTCACGCTCTTCTGTTGTGGGGTATTTAGCCACCAGTGTGGCTGAAGATAAAATCGTGCTGAGCGGCGTACGGAATTCATGGGATGCCATGGATACAAACCGGCTTTTGATTTCATTCAGCTGTCTTTCTTTATCCAGCGATTCACTTAATTCTCCCTGCGATTGCTCCAGTTTAAGCAACGCCTCTTTGAGGATCTGTGTACGTTCTTCAACTTTTCCTTCCAGCTCAGAATTAAGGCGGCGGATATCTGAACTGATTTTTCCAGTTCGATTTTCTGCCGCAGCAGGTTTTTCTCAATTTCTTTCCGGGTTGTAATATCAACAATAAAAGCAATTACAAAGGATTCATTGTTTTGCAGGTAATGGCTGAGACTGATCTCCACCGGGAATTCAGATTTGTCTTTCCGGGTTGCAAACAGGTCCCTGCCCGTACCCATGGTCCGGTTACCCGGATGCGTATAAAAACCCTGTCTCAGGTGGACATGTTTATCTGCAAAATGCCAGGGCATCAGTTTTTCAACAAATTCCCCGATCAGTTCCGTTCGGTCATAACCAAACATTTTTTCAGCAGCGGGATTCACAAGTACGATTTTCCCGGTTTTATCTGTAAGCAGGATTCCCTCTGTTGCATTTTCAAACAGGGAAGTCATGTGGGCTTTTTCATAAGCAAACTGCCGTTGTAATTTTTTCAGCAGGAATACAATACCCACCACGAAAATGATAACCAGCAAAGAATAGGTTTGGGAAAGCAGGCCTTTCATGCCATTTCCGCTGCCGGCTTCCAGATAAATAGCCAGGCAGGTCATTACAATCATACTGATTACACCGGCCAGTAATGTGGGCCGGGTTCCGGGTACAAATGCGGTCAATACAATAATAATCAGCATCCCGCTCACGGTAAGTTCAAAGCTCTAGAATGCCGCGCCCAGTGTAAGGGAAAGCACAAAAACGAGGACAGAATAAAAAATAACGATACCGCTGTTAAGCTTGTACATGTTTCCGGATTTCGGCGACAAGTTAATTGATAAATGGGAATCCGGGTTCAACCGTTTCAGGCAATCTGCAGGAGTTCATTTTCCATCGCGATAGCACGTGGAAACAGGATTTCGTTTTCGAGGAATAAATGCTGGACGATATCGGCGTCGAGTTCTTTCAGGAGGGCGAAAATCACTTTATGGTTCATACTCGCAGAATCGGGAGCATCGTAAAACTGGGTGAGTTTACGCATCCGGTTCAGGGTCATATTCATGGAGCTGTGCTCATGATGCATCATCGCTTCAACAGGCTTGCGGAGTGTTCTTACCAGCAGGCTGGCATAACTGTCCCTGTTTTCATAAGCATGCCCGATCTGGCGGATGTAGGGGAACATGATTTCCTCTTCCTCTTTCAGGTGGGGGATCATCCCTTTGGCGAGTACATCAAAAATATCTTTGAGTTCACGGAGATAAGGGAATTTCTGTTCATTTCCTTCCACAAAACGATCCAGTTCACCTTTGATCTGGGGTAAAAACAACCGCAGGTACTCGTGATGGACGTGGATGATATAATCAGACAGGAAATCGGTGGACCATTCGCGGAAAGGGAGCTGGGGTGACACCCTCACATCCCGGGAAATCTGGCGGAGTTCGTCCATAACCTGTTCGGCATTCAGACTGTTGTTTTCCAGAACAAGTGCCAGGGGCAGGTTTTCGGCAAACGAGTAATCAATCCGGTATCTATTAAATACCAGGGCCGTACGGTAATTCCTCTTTACAATTTCCGACGCACTCAGATTCAGATCTATACTATTTCCCGAAGGATTCATTGTCTCCTTTTAAAACGGAAATATAGAAACCTCGTTTCCCTAAAATCCTGATTTTAATCAAGTGATTTCTGAAGATTATCATAAAATCCGATGATTCGAATCCTAACCGGAATCAGACAAAAGCATGACAAACATCAGTTATTTGAATTTCCCCCGGCTTTAGTTTTGGTACTGTAGTTAAGGTCAAACGCTTACTATATGGCTCAGGGAGTGAGCCGTAGTTGGTTTTTGTTTTCAATGCGACCCCCGGTTCCCCGGGGGTTTTTTTTTGTTTCTGATTAACTTTATACCATGCTGAAATTAGTTTTCGGACTATCCCTGATCCTCCTTGCAGCCTGTAACAAAGACAGTTCGGGGGTTAACGACCATGTTTTTCCCGTTATAAACCTGCAAACCCCCACCAACGGACAGGTCTTGCCCAACGGGGTGGCCTTTCATATCAAGGGTACCATTTCTGACGATCAATACATTTCCCAGGCCCATGTCCACGTCAATAATAATACTACCGGCGCTGAACTGATGGATGTGCACCTCTACCCCAACGGTTCTTCAGCCAGTTTTGATGAAACATTTACCCCCGTGGCAGGTATTACTTATAATGTTACCATCATGGCCCAGGACCGGGCAACCAATCTTTCAACCACAACGGTGATCGTTACCTGCAACTGACATTGGATTATCTTTGAAAAATGAACATTGATATCCTGACTGTTATTCCGGAACTGCTGGAAAGCCCGCTCAGCCACAGTATTATGAAAAGGGCCCGCGATAAAGGCCTGTTAACCGTGCAGGTCCATCATCTCCGCAAATGGGCCGTGAATGAATATGGCCAGGTTGACGATTACCAGTATGGCGGTGGCGCCGGCATGGTCATGATGTGCGAACCACTGGCAAAAGCCATTGAAGAATTATCTGCTGATAAACCCTACGACGAGATCATTTATTTTACACCCGACGGGCAAACCCTGAACCAGCAAACGGTGAATGGTTTGTCGCTGAAAGGGAATTTGCTGATGATCTGCGGTCATTATAAAGGCATTGATGAAAGAATCCGGGAGCATTATGTAACCCGTGAAATTTCAATCGGTGATTATGTGCTCAGTGGCGGCGAATTGCCGGCTGCTATTCTGGTTGATGCAATCGGCCGTTTACTGCCCGGTGTATTGGGTGACGAAACTTCTGCCCTGTTTGATTCCTTCCAGGATAATATGCTGGCCCCGCCGGTGTATACAAGACCCGTGGATTTCCGCGGCTGGAAAGTACCTGATGTATTAATGAGCGGCGATCACCGGAAAATTGAAGAGTGGAGAATGGACCAGTCAATGGCACGGACAAAGGAAAGAAGGCCGGATTTGTTTGAAAATGATTAAATAAAATTCCAAAATACAAATTCCAAACAGTTACACTGCATACTAATCGTGGATGTTTGGAATTTGGATTTTGGGATTTGGAATTTCTTAATATTTGTATATGGATAAAAACAGAAGACAATTCCTCCGCAACATTGCCCTGGGTACCGGTGTACTCGGCACAGGCTTACCTGCTCTCGCTACTGAGTGGGGCGTAACAGACGAATCAATGGCTTTCTCTTCGGACCAGGAAAAAAAAGGCCAGGTATTTAATATGTCAGGTTATGCAGCACCCAAACTGGATGTGGTACGCATTGGCGTAATCGGATTAGGTCAGCGAGGTTCAGAAGCGGTTGAAAGACTCAGTTATATAGATGGCGTAGAAATAGTCGCGCTTTGCGATAAATATCCCGACCGGGTGACTGCTTCCCAAAAAACGCTGGAGAAAATGAAAAGGCCCAGGGGCAGGGAATTCAGCGGTGAAGAAGGATGGAAAGCGTTGTGTGAGAATAATGATATTGATCTCGTTTACACACCAACGCCCTGGCACCTGCATACACCCATCGCTGTTTATGCCATGAAGCATGGTAAACATGCAGCAACAGAAGTGCCCGCAGCTAAAACACTGGATGAATGCTGGGAACTGGTGGAAACTTCTGAAAAAACAAAGAAGCATTGCATGATGCTGGAGAACTGCTGTTACGATTTTTTTGAATTACTCACGCTCAACATGGTTCGCAACGGCATGTTTGGTGAAGTACTGCATGTGGAAGGTGCCTATATCCACGACCTGAGTAAAGACTGGCTCTTCAATAAAAATGCTTACGCAGATATGTGGAGGCTGAAGGAAAATGCCACCAGGAATGGTAACCTGTACCCAACGCATGGTCTTGGTCCTGTGGCCCAATGCCTGAATATAAATCGTGGCGACCGGATGGATCACATGGTGAGTATGAGCACGGACGATTTTTCGTTGGGTAAAATGGCGGATGATCTGACGGTAAATGATGCATTCTTCGCCGCTTTCACCGGAAAGAATTACCGCGGCAATATGAATACTTCCTTGATCAGGACCATACTTGGCAAAACCATGATGATCCAGCATGATGTTTCATCACCCCGCCCGTATTCCAGGATTCACGTGGTGAGTGGCACCAAAGGTTCGGCAGGAAAATGGCCTTCACCGGAAAGAATATCTTTCGGACACAGCTGGATAAAAAAAGAGGCCCTGGAAGATTTGTATAAAAAATATTCCCCTCCCATTGTAAATCATATCGGCGCAATAGCGAAAGATGTAGGCGGCCATGGTGGCATGGATTTTATCATGGACTGGCGTTTGATTGATTGTTTACGTAACGGACTGGCGCTCGACCAGGATGTTTATGATGCTGCTGCGTGGAGCAGTATCGGTCCATTATCTGAAAGATCCGTTGCAAAAAAATCCAGGACCGTTGATATACCCGATTTTACCCGTGGTTCATGGAGCAGTAACAAGCCTGTAGACCTGAGTTTAAACGGTGGTGCAACAACAGGTGTAAGAGCCGTAAAACCTGATTTGAAAATGTAGGTAATGGCCTGTTTATGAATTAGATAAAAGTCATATTCCAATTCAAAAAATAATCTGATTTTCAAAGTCGAATGCAGTAATTTTACTGCCCAAGCGAACCATTACTGTTTATCGACCTCAACAAGCCCTGGAAAATCTCAATTTTTTTACACAAAATCTGTTGAATACATGAAGGCGCTGACCACTGTATCGGATCCCGTTTATGTTGAACCCGCACGTTTCAGCTGGTATGAAAAATTCTGGCTGAAGTATATGAATGATAAAAGGGATCTTCCTTTCATTCATTTGCTGACAGCTATCCACATCCTCGTTATTCCTTTGGCAATTGTCCTTTACACCCCATTACTGAATGGCTGGTACTGGTGGATTGCGTATGTACCTTATTTCTATTTCTCCCAGTTATATTTCAAAGGACCTTTCGGGTTGATGCTGCATTGCATCAGCCACCGCCGTCTTTTCAAGAAAGGCAAAATGTGGATCTATGATTATGTAATCTGGATTGTATGCCCCTTCTTCGGCCATACACCTGAAACTTATTTTGTTCACCACATGGGCATGCACCACGTAGAGAACAACATGGTTGATGATGCGAGCAGCACATTGCCTTACCAGCGCGACAGCCTCCGTGGTTTCATCATGTATTACATACGTTTCCTCTTCCTCGGATTCATAGATACGTTCCTTTATTTCTTTACCCGCAAACGCAGGAAATTCTACATGCGTCTTACTGCCGGTGAAATTTCTTTCTACCTGTTCTGCGTAGGTATGTGTTTTGTAAACCTGCAGGCCACGCTTTGGATATTCATTATCCCCTTCGTATTTGCAAGGATGGTTATGATGCTGGGCAACTGGGCACAACATGCTTTTGTAAACCTGAAAGACCTGGAAGATAATACCATCAATTGCATCAACACCAAGTATAACAACAAATGCTGGAACGATGGTTACCATGCAGTTCACCATGTTCGTCCGGCTATGCATTACACAGAGCTGCCTACTGAGTTTTTAAAAAACAAAGACTGGTATGCAGAAAGGAAAATCCTTGTATTCGACGGTATCCATTACCTGCATGTATTTTTCTGGCTGATGACCAAGCGCTACGATAAACTCGCCGCCAATATGGTCAACATCAACAATACTTTTAAAGACGACGCAGAGGCAATAGCGGTGATGAAAGAGCGGACTAAGAAATGGAGTCCCCCGGCAACTGCAGGGCAAGGGACTGTGTTGAGCCACGCGTGATTAAATTCTTTTACCACAAAGGTCACTAAGAAAATACAAGAAGGCCACAAAGATTCAACCTTTGTGGCCTTCTTGTATTTTCTTTGCGCACTTAGTGGTTTTGTATTTCAACCAGCCTCTTTACATCTTTTCCTTCTCCTTCTTCAACCCAATCACCGGCACCGCTTTCGCCCGTATCAACTCATTCAACGCAGGAATATCCTTACTCCTTATATCATTCAGCTTCTGCAATTGCTCATCACATTTCACAGACAGGTCAGCATAAACTTCAATGCATTGTTTGCTGGGAGCCATGTTACCGCTGTTGGCTGCATCGAAGAGTCCGCTCAGTTTATCATTCAGCCGGATAGGGAAGTTCAGCACATCCTGGCTGCTTTTGGCTTTGGTTTGGTATAAGGCTTCTTCAATGCCGGTGAGTTTCTTATTGATACTGTCGGCCAGCGTTTTGATTTCCTTAATAGAATCTTTTTCCTGGCGGCCGGTGAACTCATTGATCTGGCTGCGGAGTGTGCGGATATCTTTTATAGCCTGCTGTACATCATTGAATCGGCCCTGTACTTTGGTCAGGAATTCAAACTGGGCATCATACTCTGCCTGGCTGATTTTGTAATTGGGATCCGGCAGCACCGTGAATGTGCCTTCAGCGGTATCGGCACCCACTTTCATTTTATAATAGTAACGGCCCGGCGCCGCAAGGATGCCGCCCGGAACTCCATTCCACAACACCATACCTTCCATCCTTTCAGATTCAGGATAAACCAGGTTCCAGTTGAATTTGTTGGTACCCGGTGTGATTTCAAATTTGTCTTTCGCTTCTTTGGCATCGGTGCTGAATGTGCGGATCAGTTTTTTATCCTTATCCATAATGGCAACCGAAGCTTTTGTGCTGTCTGTTACATTTTTTGCATAGTAGTTCAGGACTACGCCCGCCGGTGGATTCATCCCCGCATTGCGGGGCGCCCCGAAATTCCTGAAACCGCCACTGCTCATCCGGTACGTGGTATTCACCGGATATACATACAGGCTCCTGTTAGCGATATCCGGATTCAGTTCCTGTACCTGTGTGAGGTCATCCAGTACCCAGAATGCACGGCCCTGGGTAGCTACAATCAGGTCGTTTTCCTTGATCGTTAAATCAGTAATGGGAACAACAGGCAGGTTGAGCTGGAATTTTTTCCAGTTAGTTCCATAATCATAACTGATATACATGCCGAATTCAGTGCCTGCATATAACAGTCCCGGTTTTTTGTGATCGGCACGGATAGCACGGGTAAAATGCATTTTATCGATTCCGCTTACAATCAGCTTCCAGGTTTTGCCATAATCTTCAGTCATATATAAATAAGGCGCATAATCATCGCTCTTATACCTCGTGCCGGCGAAATAGGCAACACCTTTGCGGAAAGGATCTGTTTCCACACAATTCCACATGATCCATTTCGGGCAATCTTTTGGTGTAACATTTTCCCAGTTTTTTCCGCTGTCTTTTGAAACGGAAATCACACCATCATCACTGCCTGTCCATAAAACATTTTCTTCCGTTACACTTTCACACGCTGTGAATATGGTACAGTAATATTCAACGGATGTATTATCCTGTGTAATGGGACCGCCGCTTGATTTCTGTTTGGCTTTGTCGTTCGTGGTCAGGTCCGGGGAAATCTGCTGCCAGTTGGCGCCTTCGTTTTCTGTTGCAAACAGGGCATTGCCTGCACAATAGAGTTTCTTTGGGTTATGCGGTGAGAAGAAAATGGGGAAATTCCACTGGAAACGGAAACGCTGAACATCAGCGCCGGCGCCCATGGGGTTATCGGGCCATACGCTGATGGCGCGGTTTTCACCGGTTTTATGATCAAGCCGGGATAAATAACCACCGTAATTACCACCATACACGATATCCGGGTTGAGGGGATCTGCAACCACATAGCCGCTTTCAGATCCGGCGGTTGGCTCCCAATCCTGTTCTGTAATAGCACTGCCATACGTCCTGCTTTTAATCCGCACTGTACTGTTATCCTGCTGTGCACCGAGGATGCGGTATGGAAAACTATTGTCGGTGCTCACCCGGTAAAACTGTGCTGTGGGCTGGTTCATATAACTGCTCCAGTTGCCGGCACCATCAAAACTGACCTGGGCACCGCCATCATCAGCCACAATCATACGGTTACCATCTTCAGGATCTAGCCATAAATCATGGTGGTCGCCATGCGGGGTGGTATTCACGGCCTGGAAGGTTTTGCCGCCATCCCGGCTGCGCATGAAATTCACATTGGGACAGTAAACGGTATTTTCATTTTTCGGATCAACATATACTCTTGAATAATACCAGGCGCGCTGGCGGATATTGTTATCGTTGCTGCCTAACGTCCAGGTATCGCCACCGTCATTACTTACAAACAAACCGCCTTTTTCATTTTCAACCAGTGCATAAATTTTATCGGGGTTCGATGGAGCCACGGCCACACCTACGATTCCCCATACACCGGCAGGTAATCCTTTTTTAGATTTTAAAGAAGTCCAGGTATCACCGCCATCTGTACTTTTCCATAAGCCGCTGCCTTCGCCGCCGCTTTCCAGGCTGTAAGGCGTACGGATCAAACGCCAGGTTCCGGCATATAATACAGCAGGATTGCCCGGCTCCATCACCAGTTCACTGCAACCGGTTTGGTTATTGATGTATAAAGTTTTTTTCCATGTTTTACCGCCATCGGTTGTTTTGAAAATACCCCGCTCTTCGTTGGGACCAAACAAATGTCCCATCACGGCCACCCATACGGTATTCGGATCACGGGGATGGACGACGATGCGGATGATATGCCGGCCGTCTTTCAGTCCTGCATTTTTCCAGGTGCGGCCGCCATCATCGCTGCGCCAGAATCCGCCCAGGCCCTCACTTACATTGCCGCGCATGGTATTTTCACCTTCACCTGCATAAATTACATTCTCATCAGATGGGGCAACCGATACAGCCCCGATACTGCCCCCGAAAAACTTATCACTGATATTTTTCCAGTTGCTGCCGCCATCGGCAGATTTCCAAACGCCGCCACCGGTTGATCCGAAGTAAAAAGTATTCCTGTTTTTATAACTGCCGGTTACTGCACCGCTGCGGCCGCCGCGCCAGGGACCTACCAGTCTGTATTTGAGTTTTGACAATAAAACAGAATCCGCATTATTTGCGGGAGGGGTTGTTGGTTTTTTAACCTGCGAAAAAACGGGGAGTGCCATACAGGCGAAAACCAGTAAGATGAGCCTTTTCATATGGAAGTTAGTTGAGTGTTTGAAGATACTGATTTACCTTTTATTGGAAATCCTTCACATGTCTTCATTTTTAGTCAGCGGCAAGCTGGTAGATATCACAGCACGCAGTATTTATCCGGCTACAGTAAAAGTAAATAACGGAAAAATTGAATCTGTTACACCTGACAATACTGTTCCCGAAAATGCGCCATTTATCTTACCGGGTTTTATTGACAGCCACATCCATATTGAAAGTTCCATGCTGGTGCCTTCGGAGTTTGCCAAACTGGCGGTAATCCATGGTACGGTTTCTACTGTAAGCGACCCGCATGAAATTGCCAATGTATGCGGCATGGAGGGTGTGGACTTCATGATTGAAAACGGGAAAACAGTTCCTTTCAAATTCAATTTTGGCGCACCCAGTTGTGTACCTGCTACGATTTTTGAAACAGCCGGTGCCAGCCTGGATTCAGCAGATGTACACAAGCTGCTACAAAGGGATGAAATAAAATACCTGAGCGAGATGATGAATTTCCCCGGGGTATTATTCAAGGATGAGGAAGTGATGAAAAAAATTGCTTCTGCCCACCAGCTGGGTAAACCGGTGGATGGACATGCACCTGGTCTGCGCGGCGAACAGGCCCGCGAATATATTGCGGCCGGTATTTCAACAGACCATGAATGTTTCACTGCGGATGAAGCACTGGATAAATTAAAATACGGGATGAAGATTATCATCCGCGAAGGAAGTGCTGCCAGGAATTTTGAAGCGCTGGCAGATTTGCTGCATGAACATTACGCGAATATGATGTTCTGCAGTGATGATAAACATCCCGACAGCCTGGTACTGGGTCATATCAACCAGCTCTGTGCCCGGGCAGTGGCAAAAGGCATAGATATATTTAAAGTATTGCAGGCTGCCTGCATCAACCCGGTTCATCATTACAAACTGGATGTGGGTTTACTCCGGGCGGGTGATCATGCAGATTTTATTGTTGTCAAAGACCTGGTGGATTTTAATGTTGAACAAACCTATATCAACGGTCAGCTGGTGGCGAATAATGGCCTGTCGCTGATTACCACAACCCCTTCGGCCATCATCAACCAGTTTACCTGTTCCCCGAAAACAACAGCTGATTTCGAAATACCCTGGAATGGTGAAACAGAAATCCCCGTTATTGAAGCGCTGGAAGGCCAGCTGATCACAAACAAACTGATACTGCCGCCTGCAGTGGAAAACGGGAAAATGATCAGTGATCCCGGGAATGACATCTTGAAAATTGTGGTCGTGAACCGTTACTCAGGATGCACCTGTGGCCAAAGCGTTTATCCGCAACTTCGGGTTAAAGAAAGGGGCACTGGCATCATCAGTGGCGCATGACAGCCACAATATCGTGGCCGTAGGTGTGGATGATGAAAGCCTTTGCCTGGCAGTCAATAAAATCATCGAATGCCAGGGCGGTGTGAGTGTGGCAGATTGTTTTACTATGCCCGGGGAAAAAGATATGGTGAAGAATTTTTCTGTGCTGCCCTTACCTGTGGCAGGTCTGATGACTAATATGGACGGCGACATGGTAGCAACTGTTTATACTGCCATTGACCAGGCAGCAAAAGGATATGGATCCACGCTGGCTGCTCCGTTTATGACTTTATCATTTATGGCATTGCTGGTGATTCCGCACCTGAAGCTGAGTGATAAAGGGTTGTTTGACGGGGATAGTTTTAAGTTTGTTTAAATGCAGATTGCCGGGAACAAAGTTGAGCATGACTAACAAAAACATTTTTCCCTCCCGGGTAACCCGGAAAAATCAAAGACCTTCAGTATCTTGACCCCGTTTATAATTAATAAACCGGGCCGGGTATTTCCGGCCAGCTAATCCAGCGTCTATATTAACAAAGTCGGCATGCTATCATGCTAAACATTTCCCGGTATGATGAAACTGCAGTTCAGTAAATGGAAGCTTAGTGTTAATATCTACTTAGCGCTGGCATTGTCATTACTGATCATGATGTTCATACTTTTTATCAGCCGCTTTATCTTTTACTGGCTGAATATGGAATATTTCCCGGGCATCAGTTTCAGCGACTGGCTACGGATTATCCGGGGCGGCTTCCGGTTCGACCTGGCAGCTGTGCTTTACCTGAACCTGCTGTTTATTTTCCTCATGATTTTACCCTTCCCTTTCAGGCATATTCCCTGGTACCAGCGGATTACAAAATGGGTATTCTATATCATGAACAGCCTGGGCATCGTGGTGAACTGTATAGATTTTATTTATTTCAGGTTCACACTCCGCCGGTCAACCACTGATGTGCTGAAAGAGTTTTCCCATGAAAAAGGAAAAGGGAATTTCCTGTTTACTTTCATGATTGATTACTGGTATGTGGTAATTATTTGTGCCGCACTGATCGCCCTGCTTGTATTCCTTTATAACCGGATACAGATCCGCAAACCGGAAATCATTAAACCCTGGGTGTATTATCCAACCTGTATTGTTCTTTTTCCTGTGATTATCGTGGGACTTGTTGGTGGCATCCGCGGCGATTTCAAATACAGCACCCGCCCGATCACCATGAGTAATGCCGGTGAATATGTATCCGTACCCGGCGAAATCCCGTTGGTGCTGAATACCCCGTTCTGCCTGATCAGGACCATCCGGCAGACATTTTACCACAAGGAAAAATATTTCGCGGAGGATGCTGTTGAAAATATTTATACCCCTGTTCAGCAGCTGGTATCTGACAAACCGTTCCGGCCCGACAATGTAGTAATCATCATCCTGGAAAGTTATGGCCGGGAAGGGATCGGGTATTATAATAAAGACCTGAAGAACGGCACTTATAAAGGTTATACACCATTTCTTGATTCATTGATTGCTGTCAGTGCAACCTGCGAAAACACATTTGCCAATGGACGTAAATCCATTGACGCCATGCCCTCCATATTAACCAGTATCCCCGCAGGAGAAAATCCTTTTGTACTTACGCCCTATGCATCAAACAGGATTAAAAGCCTGCCCATGATCCTGAAAGAAAAAGGTTACCAGACCTCTTTCTTCCATGGCGCACCAAACGGGTCAATGGGATTCAAAGCATTTGTCAACCTCATTGGGGTAGATAAATATTTCGGGAAGGATGAATACAATAATAATGCAGATTTCGACGGGCTTTGGGGAATCTGGGATGAACCATTCTTCCAGTATTTCGCACATACACTGGATACAATCAGGCAGCCTTTTTTCTCCACCATCTTTTCTGTATCCTCACATCACCCGTATAAAGTCCCGGAAAAATACAAAGGCGTTTTCCCGAAAGGAGACCTTCCCATCCACCAGTGTATGGGATATACAGATATGGCACTGCGTAAATTTTTCAAAACAGTTTCCACCATGAGCTGGTTTAAGCATACGCTTTTTGTAATCACAGCAGACCATGCAACCATCTCCCATTTTCCCGAATACCAGACCGCCTGGGGTTATATGTCGATACCCGTTGTATTTTATCACGCAGAAGATACCTTACTCAGGAACGCAGAAAAAACAATGTCGCAACAAACAGACATTATGCCCAGCGTGCTTTCTTACCTGAATTATTCCGGCAAAATTGTTTCATTCGGCAAAAGTATTTTCACCCCATCCAACGAACATTTTGTGGTTAACTATATCAACGGTTTCCAGCTGCTGAAAGATAATTACCTGCTGCAGTTTGACGGACAAAAGACATCCGGTCTTTATGATTACACCCACGACCGTCTTTTAAAAACAAACCTGAAAGACAAACTCCCGGTTATACGCGACAGCCTCGAGCTGAAACTGAAAGCTTATATCCAGCAATATCATAATCGGCTGGTGGAAGATAAAATGTGGCCGGGATAGACAGGAAGACGGAAAGTCCGCAAGTCGGAGAAAGTCAAAATAAAACGTTAAGAAAATACCTGTTACCAGTTACAGTTACCTCAGATTACCTGCCTCCTGCTACCTGCTTCCTGCTACCTGCTACCTGCTACCTGCGCCCTTCTCCTTCCTTTCACTCCAATTTAACACCCTCCAGCAATTTCACATTTCATTTATTAATCAATCTCCCAAATAAAGCATCTATATAGTAAAGAAAGTTTTATCACCTCAAAAACGAAGTATATGAAACAAGCTTTACACATTGCCGCCATTTTTGACGAACCCGAACTGATGCAGAATCTCGTGGAAAAGCTTGCTTACCGCCGCCACGATGCCGGGTTCTGTAATGAAAAAGTCCCGGATGGTTCTGAGGCGCTGGAAACATCTTCTACCGAAGCTTATGTAAGCGGTACGGTGATCCTGGAATCCGATAACGAGGAAACGATTCGCATGCCTTTTATCACCTGTTTTATGTTTACCTGTATCAAGGCTGCAGAAGAACCTTACCAGCTGAGCTGGAGTTTCTCCTTATCCTGATATCCGGGAGGCATTTTCACCCCTTCAAATCCCCCGTTCACCGAGATTACGGTGTGTATGGCCCAAAGGCCCTTGCCAGAGCTCTGCCACAGGCTTAGTTTTGGGTCAAATTAAAGGCTATGACAGATTATAATAATTCCCGCGAACAGTGGAGAGAAGAAAGAAGAAGGAGAAGGGAAGAAAGAAGGGAACAGTTCCGCCAGTTTGGAATGGTACACGGCAGTGGCGATCATAACCCGGTATGGACCGGTCTCCTGATATTACTGATTGGTGTGGTGGCATTACTGAGAGCCACCGTGGATGGATTCCCCACCTGGGTTTTCAGCTGGCAATCACTTTAATACTGCTTGGTCTTATCATTGGCGTAAAACACCGTTTCCGCGGAGCTGCCTGGTTTGTGCTGATACTGGTGGGTGGCGTATTCCTTATCAATGATATTTATCCTGTTCTTACGTTCAGGTATCTCTGGCCATTAATCCTGATTGTAATTGGCCTGTTCCTGATCTTAAGACCCCGTCACAGGTTCGGAAACATTGGGGATGATGAAAAAAAAAGCAATGTGACGGGTACGCCCGGGCCGGGACCTGAAAGCGAAAAAGTAACCCGTGAAAATTTTGTTGACTCCGTTTGCATATTCAGCGGCAACAAGAAAAATATTTTCTCCAAGGATTTTAAAGGGGCTGATATAGTGAACATCTTCGGTGGCACAGAACTCAATTTAACCCAGGCCGATATCCATGGCAGGGTTCCGGTTGAATTCACCACCATCTTTGGCGGTGCCAAACTCATCATCCCTTCCAACTGGGCGGTGCAGTCTGAGGCGGTAACGATTTTCGGCGGGCTTGAAGACAAACGTTCCGTATCACAGGGCCCGGAAAATTCAGAAAAGACCCTGGTGCTTAAAGGCACGATCATATTCGGAGGCATAGAAATCAAAAGCTTTTAAAACTAATAACCACTGCTATGAACTGGTACCTGGCCAAAATGGTTTTTCAGATTATTTGCGGAGAAGGTCATCACCGCCCGCAATTTGATGAACAGCTCCGCCTGTTACAGGCCGGGAGCCGTGAAGAAGCCCTGCACAAAGCCCAGTTACTGGGCATGCGTGAACAGGAAAGTTTTTTCAACTGCCAGGAGCAACTGGTACAATGGCAGTTTGTAAACACCAGTGAATTATACCGGCTCGACCAGCTGGTGGATGGTGCGGAATTATACTCCAGGGTGGAAGAACCGGAAGACGCAGATCATTATATGCATACCATACGCAACCGCGCTGAACAATTGGTGTTCGGTGAAACACACGCAATACTGAACCTGGCCTGATATGACAGCATCCATCATGTCCATAACCAGGTTCAGGATCATCTTTATCTTTTGCTGGGTTGAACTGATGTTCAACCAGGCTCTGGTATTGCATTTATTCAATCTTCCCTGGAGCGCATCTATTATAGACAGCCTGATCAGCAATTCAATCCTGTTACTCGCCGGTTTGCTGATCATGAATACCCTGCGGTACTATATGCCCCGGGGCCAGCAATTCATCAACATATTCGTTTTATGCGTGCTGCTGACCATCCTCTGGCTGCTGCTCAGCCGCTGGTTGTTACATATTTCCCTGAAACATTACACAGATTATTCCGAAATCCTGCGTCACTCACTGACGATCCGTTTCAGTCTTGGATTTTTGTTATTGGGATGCATTACCATGATATCCATCCTCTGGTTCAACCAGCAGGAACAAAAAGAAAAAGACAGCCGTAAAACCGATGCGGAAAAACTGGCGCGTGAAGCTGAATTATTCAAACTCCGCCAGCAATTACAGCCGCACTTCCTGTTCAACAGCCTGAATTCAATCAATGCACTGATCGGAACCCGGCCTGCGGAAGCACGTAAAATGGTGCAACAGCTTTCCGATTTCCTGCGGGGCACCATTAAAAAAGAGGATACCCAATGGGTAACGCTCGGGGAAGAACTGCAATACCTGCAGCTATACCTGGAAATCGAAAAAGTGCGCTTTGGAAACAGGCTGACAACAGTTGTTGATTGCAAAGGCAATGCGTCTGATTTAAAAATGCCTTCGTTTGCTTTTACAGCCTATTGTTGAAAATGCCATCAAATTCGGATTGTATGATACAACCGGCGATACGGTCATCCGGATTTCTGCTGAGCAGGATGAAAAAATAACCTGGTGATCCGGGTAGACAATCCATTTGACCCGGAAACATCCTCTCCCAAACAAGGCACCGGTTTTGGGTTAAGTTCACTGAAACGCAGACTCTATCTTTTATTTGCGCGGACGGACCTTTTACAAACCTCCGCTGAAGGCAATATCTTTACAACCACAGTACAATTACCCCAGTCAATTATATCATGAGCAAGATTATTATTATAGACGACGAGCCCCTGGCACGCAGTATGGTGCGTGAATACCTGGAGCTGCATCCTGAACTTGAAATCTCCGCTGAATGCGGCGATGGTTTTGATGGCGTGAAAGCAATCCAGCAACACCAGCCCGACCTGATTTTCCTGGATATACAGATGCCGAAAATCAACGGCTTTGAAATGCTGGAACTGCTTGACCAGCCACCCGCAGTTATTTTCACTACGGCATTCGACGAATATGCCATCAAGGCATTCGAAGCACATGCCATAGATTACCTGCTGAAACCTTTTAACCAGGACCGGTTCGACAAAGCCATTGCGCGCTGGAAAGAACAACAGGCCAACGAATCTGAAAAAAGAACAAAAGATTTGCTGGAAACCGCTTCCCATTCACCGCAGCAAAGCCAGCGCATTGTAGTGAGGAACGGCAGTAAAATCAAAATCATCCCTGTAACCGATGTGCTTTACCTTGAAGCAGCAGATGATTATGTAAAAATCCACACCAGCGACGGCTATTACCTGAAAAATAAAACCATGGGCCATTTTGAGAATGCGCTCGACGGACAGGTATTCGTGCGGTCACACCGTTCCTATATTGTAAATGTGCAGGAGATTACCCGGATTGATCCTTATGAAAAAGATAACCATGTGGCGATATTGAGGAATGGGGTGAAGGTGCCGGTGAGCCGGGGTGGATTTGGAAAGTTGAAAGAGGTATTGGGGTTATAAATACAAAACCACAAAGTGCACTAAGAAATACAAAGGCCACAAAGAGCCACAAGCGCCGCAGGGTTTAACCTAGTGAACTTTGTGTATTTCTTTGTGCACTTTGTGGTTTTGTATTCCTCAACACTCCTTATCCAGCACCTCCACAATATTTGCATATAGTTCCCTCGCTTTCTCCGGCGTACTGCCAATACAAACCACTCCCAATTTTCCATACTGCGACAACGCCCCGATCAGGTGGAACATAATCCCTTCCTGCGAAGTACCATCATAATGCAAATCGTGCAGCATGGCAATTTCAATAAGATCATGCGGGGACAAACCTTTATACCGGTCGCTGCGGAGGTTATCAGAACAGAAATAATATCGTACGAGGTGTCCTTTGGAAGTGTAATACATCCCTTCATCAGCATTATAAGCCCCGTCGGTAAGGAACTGTAACATCAGGAATGGGTGCATGGTTCCTCCTTTGCGTAAGTTGATTTCAATCGGGTAGTGCTGCCAGCCATCTTCCACTTTTACGGAGATAAAATCAACGGCAAACCGGCCGAGCACCCCTTTTTCCCTGAGCGTTTCAGCCACTTTTTTGCCCATGATACTCAGCGCAACAGCATAATCCCCGGATGCCGGGAAATGGGCACCGATATATACCTGCCCGCTTTCGCCGCCTAATTCCTGGTCATGGGTTGAAATGATTTCACAATGGCCTTTCGGCGTTATGCGGCATTGTACAGATGGGGATTCTTTCACTTCGCCTTCTACAAACGCTTCAACAATTCCTTCCATCTCTTCAAACTTTTCAAAGAAAGTTGGTACGTCGAGATCAGAAGCTACAGTAACCAGGTTGCTGTGCAGGTGTTCAGTGACCCAGGCTTTCACGTCCTGCCCTGCTTCATAATTTTTGAAACTGAATACAGCGTTTCCGTCACCGGAGAATCCGTCATTCATTTTCACAACCGCTTTGCGCATGGCAGGAATTTCCTGCTTAAGCTTTACAAGCGCATCTATGATATCCTCTTTTGTTTTGAGATCTTCATAACCTGCAGGCGGGGTTAAATCACACTCGCGGAAAATTTTACGGCTGTTACTTTTGGTACCCAGTTCATATAAATCAGGGTCACATCCGTAAATAGGAATCTGCAGTTGTACCGCCAGTGATCTTTCAAGCGGTGTAACAATAAAGCAGGACATATGTGCTTCATGTCCCTGTGGCATAAAAATCACGTATCCGCTGAATCAGCCTGGGTCTTTCGAGTATTTTTTGGGTCAGTGGTATGGAAGATGAATCGTGACAGCTTAATAAGGTCAGTCTTCTCAATGCATGATATCCGGTGATACCCGGTAACATGTGCAGGTAATAATCCACAATCACCGGGTCTATCGTCTGGCTGGTTACATAAATCACATGGGTACGCGGCATACGAAGCAGCATCAGCATACAGAGCATGCGTTCTTCATAGTGATTGATCCCTGAAATTTTTGAAAGGATTTCCTCATCCATGGTAATGGAAGGGATGATGATAACTGTACGCGGTGCCAGTTTATCCGGGAATATATGGTCAAACTGCTGCGGAAAACGTTCCTGCAGTTTTTTAAACCGCAGCACTTCCGCCACAGAACCAGGTTCGGGCGTATAATTATTTCCAGCGCCCGCATTTGATTTCCAGGTGTTGCTTATCATGTTGATCCGCTAAAAATGTTGTAAACAGTTCAGGCCTCGTTTCCCAGCCACAGGGCACCTCCGATACTGCTTCTGGCAGCACCTGTAACGGAAGATAATACATTATACTCCTCCCGCCAACGCAGTACCCCGATGAATGCCATGATCAGTGCCTCCTTGTAATTAACCAATGCCTTTTCCGGTACTACCAGTTCCGTATTGTTGCCCTTTACCGCAACCCGCATCCGTTCAATCAGGAAATCATTGAATGCACCGCCTCCGGTTACCAGCATTTTACCGCCGGCACCCAGTTCGGCTACGGTTTTGCCCAGTTGCTGTGCAATATGTTCGGTGCAGGTTCTCAATGCATCAGGCGTGGAAAGTCCTGCCTGTTTGATCAACGGGTAAACCACATCCGTTCCAAATTCGTTGGCCAGGGATTTGGGAAATGGTTCCTTATAATAACTGAGGGCATTCAGCTTTTCCAGTAATTCCGCATTCACCGTTCCGGAAGCGGCCATGGCACCACCGTCATCATATTCTTTTCCTGCTTCACGGGCCAGGAGATTGAGTACCCGGTTTGCCGGGCAAATATCGAAGGCAATAAAAGGATCGCTGTTACGGGAGATGTTACAAATGCCACCAATATTCAGGAAATAATCATATTCCCCCAGCAGCCATTTTTCACCAACAGGAACAATGGGTGCACCTTGTCCGCCGAAGGCCATATCCATAGAACGGAGATCTGAAACAACCGGCAATCCGGTTTCAGCTGCGATGGCTGCGCCGTCACCAATCTGGGCGGTCATTTTCCCTGAAGGATTATGGAAAACGGTATGACCATGGGAAGAAACCAGTCCAACCTGGAACTGGATATTATTTTCAGCAATAAACCGGTTCAGTTCTTTTCCTAAATAATGTCCAAAATCAATATCCAGCTGGACATAGTCACGGGCCGGCAATTGAGTCGCATTTTCCAGTCTTGAAATCCATTCAGCGCTGAAGGGGTAACAGGCTGAATGGGTGATAGTAAACTGCCATTTGCCTGCCTGTTCATTGAATTCCGCGAAAACGATGTCTAATCCATCGAGGGAACTGCCACTCATGACCCCAATTGCCCGGTAAAGCATAATCTGATTTTCAATTTACAGGATAAGAAATTAGTTTTGCCGGTGTCAAAAATACTGTATTTGAACCGCCCTGCCGATACGGCCACTACTAAATAAACCGAACATGACAGTTAACCTCAGTGATCAGCATTCCCTCATCAGTACCTGGGTGAGTGAACTCCGTAATGTGGACATCCAGAACGACCGGATGCGTTTCCGCCGTAACCTGGAAAGAATTGGTGAAGTGGCCGCGTATGAGATAAGCAAAACGCTTGCCTGGAAAGAAGTGGAAATCCAGACACCCCTTGGCATAGCGACGCATAAAGTACTGGAAGAACAGCCTGTGCTGGCCACCATCCTGCGGGCTGGTTTACCCCTGCACAACGGGATGCTGAATTATTTTGACAAGGCCGATAATGCTTTTATTTCTGCCTACCGCAAGCATCATAAAGACGGCAGTTTTGAAATCAGCCTGGAGTATATCTCCTGTCCTGAACTGGAAAACCGGACCGTTATCATTTCAGACCCCATGCTGGCCACGGGTTCTTCCCTCGTAAAAACCATTCAATACCTGCGGAATGAGGGCCGTCCCAAAGAAATCCACATCGTAGCAGCCATTGCATGCACAGTCGGCATAGAATATGTGGTAAGAGAGGAACCCAATGTGAAGATCTGGTGCGGCGATATTGATGATGAATTAACCGCCAAGGGTTATATCGTTCCCGGGTTGGGTGATGCAGGGGATTTGGCGTTTGGGACTAAGATCCAGATGTAAAAACATAACAGTAATCCCTCATATACAGGGATCTATGTGTTTTCAGTTACAAATCCTGAAACAGGGATGACTAATGACCGGAACAGCCCGGAAAAGGAATTAATTCTACGGGCTGGTCTGAGAAAATTTTGTAATTTTCCCGTTCTCCCCGAAGCAGATTAACCAACCTGCGGTTGATTAATCACTACGGGGTAATAAAAAAAGATATAGCTGAGATGAGAAAAAACATTTTCGCCCTGTTTATGATGCTGATGCTGGCCGATGCTGCGAAGTCGCAGGACCCTAATTTTTCCCAGTTTTTCGCATCTCCCCTCACCCTGAACCCGGCCAGTACCGGCAAGTTCGATGGCTTGTTCCGTGTGGCTGGCAACTACCGTAACCAGTGGCCCACGATCAATAATGCATACGTTACTAAAACGGCATCTATTGATTTTGGCGTAATGCGTAACCGCATTCCGGAAGTGGACCAGATGGGCGTGGGTATTATGGGTTTTACAGACCGCGCAGGTGATGGTGTTCTTGTAACAAATTCAATCGGCTTATCACTCGCTTACCATAAAGGACTTGATGAAAACGGATACCACCAGCTGGGTGCCGGTTTCCAGGCAGGTTATACCAACAAAAGGCTTGACATCACCAAAGTATATTTTGCAGATGAACTGACTCCTTTCGGTTTTATTCCGGGAACTACTGGTGAAGTTTTCAGCAATAAACAAATCAATGTAAGCTACGTGGATGTGAACGCGGGTATAATGTATAACGGCAGCACAAACGGTTATAATAATTTCTACCTCGGCGCTTCGATGTATCACATCAACCGTCCCAAAGAAACTTTCCAGGGCGGTGAGTTTTTACTGAACCCCCGGATCACTATCCAGGCTGGCGGTAAAATCCCGGTAGGTTCTTATCACGGCTTGCACCTCAGCGGTAATTTCAGCTTCCAGTCAAACGCCAAGAACATGATGCTGGGCGGTGCCTTTGCCTATAACGTGAATAATAGTGATGAAGATCCCACCACATTCTTTCTCGGTGGCTGGACAAGGCTGACAAGCAATACAAATGATGCGGTTATCCCTTATGTTGGACTGGAATTTAAATCCATCCACATTGGTTATACGTATGATATCAACATCAGTAACCTGAAAACGGCCTCAAACTCGGTAGGTGGAAATGAGATTTCGCTGATTTATATCAAAAAGCCCAGCGACCCCAATGCTAAGAAGCTGAACTGTCCCCGCTTCTGATTTTTCAATTGGTTTTTTCCATGTGGTTTTCTGTTCCGTCTGGGCAGGTTTCACTCTTTTGAATGAATCCGGGCCTGATTTCATGAATATAGGTAGCAGGAACCAGCAGAATAATGTGATCAGGATAATGGAAACGATATTCATTACAAATCCTGTTTTTACCATTTGCTTTAAACGGATGTGCCCGCTGGCAAATACAATCGCATTAGGCGGTGTACCCATAGGCATCATACCTGCACAACTGGCGCCGAGCGCCATCGGTATTCCCAGTAATAAAGGGTTCATGTGCAGCGCATCGGCCAGCGATGAAACTACCGGAGCAAAAACGATTACCTGCGCCACGTTACTCATCAGTTCACTGATAAAACAGGAAACAGCAGTTATAACCAGCACCAGCAGGAATCCATTTCCGGAAAATCCGGCCAGCCACTGACCCAACTGGTCAATCAGTCCTGCTTTCTCCAGTGCACCGGCCAGTGTAATACCACCACCGAATAACAACAGGATTCCCCAGGCCATTTTGGATGTATCTGCCCATTCCAGCAGCGATCCGCCTTCTTCATCTTCCGGTTTAACCTTTGTACCGGCAGGGCACATAAACAATGCCACTGCACACATCACTGCGATGATGGTATCATCCAGCTTCACCCATGATTGTACACTATTGATCAGTTCACGGAATATCCAGAGGAAAGCAGTAGCGCAGAAAATCACCAGCACTCTTTTTTCCGCTTTTGACATAGGCCCGAGCTGCGCCAGTTCCTGGTGGATCAGCATCCGGGTGGATTCATCCTTCCTGATCCGGTTCGGGTAAAGCCATTTCACCATTACAAAATACAGGCAAATTAAAAGCAGGATTGCCAGCGGCATGCAGATCAGCATCCAGCTGATAAAACTGATTTCATAATGATACGTATCACGGATAATACCTACATAAGCCGTATTAGGTGGCGTACCGATAATGGTGGCAATACCGCCGATGTTGGAAGCGTAAGCAATCGCCAGCATGATAGCCAGTGCAAAATGTTTCAGGTTGCCATCGCCTTTGTGGTTTTCTGAAATTACATGTATCACGGAAAGGGCGATGGGATACATCATCATCGTGGTTGCTGTATTGCTCAGCCACATACTGAGCAATCCCGTTGATAAAATAAACCCAAGTACAATCCGGTCGCCGCTGGTACCGGTAATCTGCACTATACCCAATGCGATCCTGCGGTGGAGATTCCATTTCTCAATAGCCAGCCCCAGCATGAATCCACCCATAAATAAAAAGATCACGGGGTGTGCATACGGCGCCGCTGTTTTTTCAAGCGTATTAATATTAAGTAAAGGGAAAAGTATAACAGGCAACAAGGCCACTACAGGCATTGGCAGTGCTTCCGTAACCCACCAGGTAACCATCAGTGCTGCGATGGCCAGTATTTTCAATGCGTGCAGGCTGACACCAAAAGGATTGGTGAGATAGACCAGTGCTGCAGCCAGCAGACCGCCGAATATGGCCAGCCATTTACGGGTTGTTCCTTTCAAGCAGTTGAATTTTATCCAAGATACAATTATTACCTTCTCGTTTTAGCGTGGCTTGCCGCTCACAAAAGGATTCCCCTTTATATAAAACCGGTACAGTCGCTTTGCATCTTCCCCGGCATAATCAACACCAATGCGGGGAGAAAGGGAGATCAGCTGATCCGGGAAAACAAATCCATCGTCTGCCACATATAATGTTTCACTCCGTAATGAAATCCCGTTTTGGCGCAGGTCAATCCCCATGGCTTTGCTCAGATTACCCGGGCCGCGGGTAATGGTATGGTCTGCTTTCCTTTTCATTCTTTTTTCCATAATGGCAATTCCTTTCACCGGCTCCAGGGCGCGGATTAAAACAGCATGTGGCTGGTCAGCTGATCCTGTAACCACATTAAAAAGGTGATGGATTCCATAACAGAGATATACATAAGCGGATCCCCCTGCGCCATACATTACTTCATTCCTTTGCGTCCTGCGCCCATTCCATGCATGGGAGGCTTTATCGGTTTCCCCCGCATAAGCTTCCAGTTCCACAATGCGGCCGGAACAAACTGACTGCCCGTTTACGGTAACCAGCAGCTTTCCCATCAGGGCCCTGGCGATGCCCAGTATATCATCATGCCGGTAAAAGGAGAATGGCAGTTTTTTCATAACGGAAAAGCCGCTGTGCTTGCGCACTCATTTACTATATTTACCACTCAAATTAAGGCTTTGTTCAAAGAAATCGTCATCGCATTTCAATCATGGTCTGATGCCCGGACATTCACCAGGGACAACCGTTTCTGGAAATGGATCATTATACCCGGTATCATCTACGCCGCACTGTTTATTGTAGCGATGTTTTTATTCTGGTCTTCTTCTGATTCTGTTTTCAGCTGGGTGAGCCATCAATTGCGCATTGAACCCTGGCTGCAAAAAGAAAGAAATGAATGGCTGAGTTTCCTGTTTGTAATGACAGGCATGATGCTGCACCTGATGATTGTGCTTTTCTATTTCTCGCTGTTTAAATACATGATATTAATTATCGGCTCTCCCCTGTTTGCACTGCTGAGTGAAAAAACCGAAGCGATACTGGAGGGCAAGGAACACCATTTTAACTGGGCCGACCTGCGTCGTGACTGCTGGCGCAGTATTAAACTCGCCCTGCGAAATGGTGGCTGGCAGGCCGTGTACCTGCTGGCTTTATTATTACTGAGCTTAGTACCCGTGATCGGATGGATCACACCGCTGATTGCATTGGGTATGGAATGTTATTACTATGGATTTTCCATGCTCGATTACAGCCTGGCCCGGAACGGTTTCAATCCTGCGCAGAGTATTCATTTTACTTCCCGGCATAAAGGACTGGCTATCGGCAACGGATTTGTTTTTTACCTGATGCACCTGCTGATCATTCTCGCCCCGGCATTTGCAATCGTTGCAGCCACACTGGCGGTTCATAAAGTAAAAAATAACTGATATGGGAAAAGTTTACCTGATTCCTTCAGTGCTGCATGAAGACGGATACGACAGTATTCCGGATTCTGTCAGGGAAAAAATCAAAGCCTGCCGGGTATTTTATGTAGAGAACGAAAGAACCACACGCCGTTTTTTCAGGGCACTGGATAAATCTATAATTATCGATGATTATGAATGGGTACTGATGGATGACCAGGCAGGCACCCGGGAGCAATTCAAAAAAGACCTGAAAGCCGGTAAAAATATCGGTATTGTAAGTGAAGCCGGTTGTCCGGGTGTTGCTGATCCCGGACAGCAACTGGTAGCCATTGCCCACCAGTTCCAGGCCAGTATTGTTCCGCTTGCGGGACCGGGTTCCATCATCATGGCATTAATGGCCAGTGGTATGAACGGACAACAATTCCGTTTTCATGGTTACCTGCCGGTTGACAATGCCGAAAGGAAGAAAGCCATCCGTGAACTGGAACAGGAAGCCATCCGCAAAAACTGCACACAGATTTTTATTGAAACGCCATATCGCAATAACCAGTTAACAGAAGCAATCCTGCAGGAATGCCAGCCCGGCACCAGGCTTTGTATTGCTGTTGATATTACAGCAAACACAGAATGGATCAAAACAGCCCGTATAGATGACTGGAAAAAACAAACTCCGGATATCCATAAAAGACCCGCAATCTTCCTGATCGGGGCTGCGATGCAGTAATCAGTTACGCATAGAGATAATACTGTCTACCAGGTAACGGGTATTGCCCCTCCAGGGAACAACACCATTGTATTCCTTGTAATGCAGGTCAAATACTTTGCCGCTGTTCACGGACAGAATATCATAAATCGCTTTGGTCTTGATGGAAAATTCAAACTCGTTCGACTGCATATTCCCTTTAAAGCCTTCCTGGATCAGCTTGCCTTCCCAGGTTTTGAAGACGTTCCCTTTGCGGACTGCGAAATTCAGGTGACCGCTCTTCACGCCGTCACCAAAAACATAAAAAAATTTAAAATAGACAATAGGGATTAAACTGAGAACGATGATTACTGTCAATGTGCGGAAGAAACGTCTGAAACCTGAGGCGCGGCGCGGTAATGTAACCGGCGCTTCGGCCTTGTCTGACAAGGGTTTCAGGTTGTCGGAAGATGTCATATTATAACAAAAATTTTTACGCCCTGAACCAATTAATATTTTTACATTTGTACCCAATTTACAACTAGTTTGGCAGCATGGCTAATATTCTGACACATACTAAACAATTCGCGTTTCACGCCCCTATTACTTGCGGCGTATACGCCGTTGGGTATGATGTCTTCACGTTCTCCCGCCCGCGACGCCGCCCTGTATTCTGACAGGACGAACCCTTCACCATGGTCCCTGTCAGTGAAGTAATCCCCGACAACAAATTTTTCCGGACTGGTGAGCCATATTCCCAAATTTCGCTATCGTGAACAATCAAAATATTATTATCAGGATTGCCACTGTTTCCGATAAGGTTTACTCCAAAACCATTACGGATGAAATGGCATCTTCAGCGGCAGCCCGCGGAACCGGCATTGCCACGCGGACGCCTGAATACATTGAACAAAAAATTGACGAAGGCAAGGCGGTCATCGCCCTGACCGGTCAAAATGAATGGGTCGGCTTTTGCTATATAGAAACCTGGGGTCATGGTGAGTACGTTGCCAACAGCGGACTGATTGTGGCACCCGAGTACCGCAAAAGCGGTGTGGCCAAATCCATCAAACAGAAAATCTTCAACCTCTCCCGGGAAAAATATCCCCAGGCGAAGATTTTCGGTCTCACAACCGGACTGGCTGTGATGAAAATAAACAGTGATCTCGGTTACGAACCGGTTACATACTCTGAACTTACACAGGACGAATCATTCTGGGCCGGCTGTAAAAGCTGTGTCAATTATGAAATCCTGATGAGCAAAGACCGGAAGAACTGTATGTGCACTGCCATGCTCTATGATCCCAAAGATCATTATGAACCCCAGGAAACCAGCGAGTATTTCCATAAGAATGAAAAAGGTTTTGAACGCCTGCTTCGCTTTAAACAGTGGAAGCTGCTCAGGCCTTTTATGCGCCGTGACCGGGATAATAACAACGGGGGTAAACCCAAATCGCTATTACATTTCTTTTTTCACTAAAATAAACTTCCAGGATGTCAAAGAAAGTCGTGCTCGGTTTCAGTGGTGGCCTCGACACATCTTATTGCGCCAAATGGCTCAGTGATGATCAGGGTTATGAAGTACACAGCATCATTGTAAATACCGGCGGATTCACCGAAGAGGAACTGCGTCATATTGAAGCGCATGCCTATGCCTTAGGTGTGAAATCACACAAAACCGTGAATGCGGTAAAGAATTATTATGAGCGCATCATCCGCTACCTGATCTACGGGAATGTGCTGAAGAATAATACCTATCCGCTGAGTGTATCTGCGGAAAGACTCAGCCAGGCCCTGCACATTGCAGAACATGCGGCTGAACTGAACGCTGATGCTGTAGCCCATGGCAGTACCGGTGCCGGAAACGACCAGGTAAGGTTTGACATGATCTTCCATATCATGATCCCCGGCGTGGAGATCATTACCCCGATACGCGACATGATGCTGAGCCGCGATGAAGAAATCAGCTACCTGAAGAAAAAAGGGGTGAATATGAATTTTGACAAAGCGCAGTACTCCATCAACAAAGGTTTATGGGGCACCAGCGTGGGCGGGAAAGAAACACTGTCATCCAAAGGCATGCTGCCTGAAGAAGCCTGGCCCACCCAGGTTACCAAAACAGGTTCAGAAGAAGTCAAACTGTTTTTTTCAAAAGGTGAACTCCGTAAAATCAATAACCAGCACTTTGAACACCCGGTGGATGCCATCCGACACCTGCAGACCATTGCAGGCCCTTATGGTATCGGCCGCGATATCCATGTGGGTGATACCATCATCGGCATTAAAGGCCGTGTTGGTTTTGAAGCCGCTGCTCCGATGGTGATCATCAAAGCACACCATGCACTCGAAAAACATGTGCTTACCAAATGGCAGCTGCAGTGGAAAGACCAGCTCGCCTCATTCTACGGCAACTGGCTTCATGAAGGGCAGATCCTCGATCCCGTGATGATTGATATCGAGAATTTCCTCGAAAGCAGCCAGCGCAATGTTACCGGTGATGTGTTTGTCCAGCTGATGCCTTACCGTTTCCAGGTAATCGGCATCGAATCTGAATACGACCTGATGAACAGCAAATACGGCAAATACGGGGAAATGAATACCGGATTCACCGGTGATGATGTGAGAGGTTTCAGCCGCATTTTCGGCAACCAGACCCTGATCTACCACCAGGTTAAAGAAACTGTCAATGCAAAACATTAAAGCAGGCATTATCGGCGGCGCGGGTTATACCGGTGGTGAACTGGTACGCATCCTCCTGCGTCACCCGCATACAACCATCGGCTTTATTCACAGCCGCAGCCAGGCAGGTGCATTGATTTCAACAACACATCACGATCTCGCCGGCGAAACAGATCTCCGCTTCAGTGCTGAGTGGAACAGTGAGATTGATGTATTATTTCTCTGTCTTGGTCATGGTGAATCCAAAAAATTCCTCGCAGAGAACCAGATCCCTGATCATATCCGCATCATTGATCTGGCCAATGATTTCAGGCTGCAAAAAGATGCCGTGCAGGGAAACAGGACTTTTGTTTACGGTTTACCCGAACTCAACCGCGAAGCCATCCGTTCCGCAAAGAATATTGCCAACCCCGGTTGTTTTGCTACCTGTATTCAGCTGGGATTATTACCACTGGCGAAGGCAGGATTACTCGGTGATGTGTATACAACAGGTATTACCGGCTCAACCGGAGCGGGACAGTCGTTATCAGCCACCTCCCATTTCAGCTGGAGATCCGGGAATATCCAGGCTTATAAAACTTTAACGCACCAGCATCTTGGCGAAATCGGAGAATCCCTTTCCGCATTACAGCCCGGCAAAACAACTGACATCAGTTTTGTTCCCTGGCGCGGTGATTTCACCCGTGGCATATTTGCCAGCTCCACGCTGCGATGCGCATTACCTTTGGAAGAACTGACTCAGTTATTTGATACATTTTACCAGGGCCATCCCTTCACCCATGTTTACCGCGAACCTGTTTTTATGAAACAGGTAGTGAACACCAATAAAGCGTTGGTGCAACTGGAAAAACAGGGTGATAAACTGGTTGTGCATTCCGTGATTGACAACCTGCTCAAAGGAGCCAGCGGGCAGGCTGTGCAGAATATGAACCTGGTATTCGGACTGGATGAAAAATCCGGGCTGGATCTGAAAGCCAGTTATTTTTAAATTAAACCTGATCCTGCGGGATTTTCTTACCATGAATTTATTTGACGTTTATCCGCTGAATGATATCACCATCGTGAAAGCCAAAGGCTCATATGTGTGGGATGATAAAGGCGAACAGTACCTTGACCTCTATGGCGGCCATGCAGTAATCAGTATCGGCCACACACATCCCCATTGGGTGAAAAGAATTGAAGAACAGCTGGAGAAAATCGCATTTTATTCCAATTCAATCAAAATCCCGCTGCAAACAGAACTGGCCACCAAACTGGGGCAGGTTTTCGGCAAACAGGATTACCAGCTTTTCCTTTGTAACAGCGGTGCTGAAGCGAATGAGAATGCATTGAAGCTGGCTTCTTTCCATACAGGCCGTAAGAAAGTGATTGCGTTCAGCAAATCTTTCCATGGCAGGACTTCACTGGCCGTATCTGTAACCGACAATAAAAACTATATCGCTCCCGTGAATGAAACGGAGAATGTGGTTTTCCTTCCTTTTAATGATGAAGATGCACTGACTGCCTATTTCAATGATCATGGCAATGAAATCGCTGCTGTGATTGTGGAAGGTATCCAGGGCGTGGGTGGTATCAATGTGGCTGAAGATGGTTTCTTAAAAGCCATCCGCGCCAATTGCACGGAACATGGTGCTGTTTATATTGCCGACAGCGTACAGTGCGGTTACGGCAGGAGTGGTAAGTTTTTCAGTCATGATTTTGCCGGTGTAAGTGCCGACATCTATTCCATGGCCAAAGGCATGGGGAATGGATTCCCGGTAGCAGGTATAATTGTGGCGCCGCATATCAAACCGAAACATTTCCAGCTGGGAACAACATTCGGCGGTAATCACCTGGCCTGTGCAGCAGCACTCGCTGTGCTGGAAATTATAGAAGAAGAAAAACTGATGGGCAATGCTGTGATGGTGGGTAAATATTTAAAAGATGAACTGGAAGGTATTAAAGCACTGAAAAACCTGCGTGGCCGCGGCCTGATGCTGGGTTTTGATGTTCCTGAAAACCTGAAAGACCTGCGCAAGAACCTGCTGTGGGAACAAAAAATATTCACCGGCGAAGCCAAGCCCAGTGTCATCAGGCTCCTCCCTTCACTCGCACTAAAAAGAAGGGATGCAGAACAGTTTATCGACAGTCTCAAAGAAGAAATAGAAAAAATACAGTCCGCATAAAATGAAAAATTTCATTTCCGTTCACGATGTAAACAATATCAACCAGCTGGTGCAATCTGCCCTGGCCTATAAAGCTTCGCCTTTAAAAGACCAGGCACTGGGTCAGCACAAACGCATTGGTTGTTTATTCCTCAATCCCAGTATGCGTACGCGTCTGAGTACACAGATCGCTGCACAACAGCTGGGCATGGAAGCCATTGTTTTTAACGTGGGTGCTGAAGGCTGGGCGCTGGAGTTTGAAGAGGAAGCCATCATGAGCGGCAATACAGTGGAGCATGTAAAAGATGCAGCTCCTGTATTCGGAAAATATTTTGATGTGCTGGCTATCCGCACTTTCCCTTCCCTGAAGAATAAGGAAGATGATTACAGCGAACTGTACATCAAACAATTTATCAAGTATGCCGGCATCCCGGTGCTGAGCCTGGAAAGTTCTACGCTGCATCCGTTGCAATCACTGACAGATATTATGACGATTACTGAATCGTTACAGGCCAATCCCCTGCCCGGTGGTAAAAAACCCAAAATTGTACTGACCTGGGCACCGCATATCAAACCCCTGCCGCAATGTGTGGCCAATAGTTTTGCGCAATGGGTCAATGCCTGGGGTGAAGCTGATTTTGTAATTACCCATCCGGAGGATTATGAACTGAGCGAAGAGTTCACCAAAGGGGCTACCATTACCCTTAACCAGGATGAAGCATTAAAAGACGCAGACTTTATATATGTGAAGAACTGGAGTACTTTTACAGATTATGGAAGGGTTTATTCCAATGACCCTGACTGGATGCTCACCCGCGAAAAGTTACAGGTGACCAATAACGCGAAAGTGATGCATTGCCTGCCTGTGAGAAGGAATGTGGAGCTGAGCGATGAAATTCTTGACAGTCCCTCCAGCCTGGTTACCCAGGAGGCAGGGAACCGGGTTTGGGCAGCCCAGGCCGTGTTGGCTGAATTGCTCCGGAATAAATAGTATGGACCGGCTTCTTATTATAAAAATCGGGGGAAACATTATTGACGAGGACAAGAAACTCGCTTCTTTCCTGAAATCTTTTGCCGACATCGAAGGCAAAAAATCCTTGTGCATGGTGGTGGTAAACTCGCCACCCGACTGGCTGAGCAAATGGGTGTTGAGCAAAAAATGGTAGACGGGCGCCGCATCACTGATGCTGAAACCCTGAAGATCGTTACCATGGTGTATGCCGGTTATATCAATAAGAATATTGTCGCCAGACTGCAATCGCATCACTGCAATGCCATGGGGCTTTGCGGCGCTGACGGAGATGCCGTGCTGGCCCATAAACGCGCGCATCCGGTGCTGGATTTTGGTTTTGTGGGCGATGTGGATGCCATTAATACGCCCCTTATCAAAACACTGCTTGAAAGTAATATCACCCCGGTAATGTCGCCCATCACCCATGACCAGCAGGGGCAATTACTCAATACCAATGCAGATACCATTGCCCAGGAAATGGCCAGGGGTATGAGCAGTGACTACAAAACTGAACTGATTTATACATTTGAAAAACCGGGCGTGTTGCTGGATGTGAATGACGAAACATCTGTAATCCCGGAACTGAATGCAGGTTATTACCAGCAACTGAAATCGAAGCAGAAAATTTTCGCAGGCATGCTTCCCAAACTGGACAATGCTTTTACCGCACTGAACAGCGGAGTCAGCAAAGTAATCATCGGGCAGGCCGAGCATCTTAAAAAACTGATCAGCGGTGAATCAGGTACAACCATAACCAATGAGTAAAGAGCTGACCATATTACAGGATGAAGCCATCGCGTTGCTGAAAAAACTGATTGCCACACCTTCTTTCAGCAAAGAAGAAGATAAAACGGCGGATATACTGGCAGCATACCTGTATGAAAAAGGCATTGCACACCAGCGGGTGGGGAACAACATCATCGCGCATAATAAATATTATGATGCTGAAAAGCCTACGATCCTGCTGAATTCGCATCATGATACCGTGAAGCCCAATAAAGGCTACACCCTGGATCCTTTTGATCCCATTGAAAAAGACGGAAAATTGTTCGGGCTGGGCAGCAATGATGCCGGTGGTTGCCTCGTATCACTGATCAGCGTTTTCACACACTATTATAATAACCAGAACGGCAGGCATAATATCATTTTCGCCGCTACTGCTGAAGAAGAAATTTCCGGTATTGGTGGTATTGAACTGACCGTTCCCCAACTGCCGCCTGTTGATGCTGCAATTGTGGGCGAACCCACCAAAATGCAGATGGCTGTAGCTGAGCGTGGACTGATGGTACTTGATTGCACCAGCCATGGCCGCGCCGGACATGCCGCCCGCAATGAAGGTGAAAATGCCATTTATAAAGCCCTGCAGGATATTGACTGGTTCAGGAATTACCGTTTTGAAAAAGTATCTCCCTTGCTGGGTCCCTGTATGATGACCGTTACAGTGATCGAGACTGAGAACAAAGCACATAATGTGGTTCCGCCCCAATGTAAGTTTGTGGTGGATACGCGAATCAACGAATGTTACAGTTTTGAAGAAGTGATTGACATAATCCGTGAGCATGTAACAGTTGAAGTAAAACCCCGGAGTACCCGGTTACGTTCCACTTCTATCAGCCTGGATCATCCGCTGGTAAGAGCAGGATTGAACCTGGGCAGGACCTGTTATGGCTCTCCCACTACTTCTGATAAAGCCCTGATGCCATTCCCGGCTTTGAAAATGGGTCCCGGCGACAGTGCCCGCAGCCATACGGCCGATGAATTTATTTATACAGATGAAATCCGTGAAGGCATCAGCCTCTATATTCAACTATTAAACCAGCTGCTATGAAACTCTGGCAAAAAAGACGGCGCCTCTTTAAAAGAAGTGGAAATTTTCACAGTCGGCAAAGACCGTGAAATGGATCTTTACCTGGCCGCTTTCGATGTGCAGGGTTCACTGGCACATATAACCATGCTGGAGTCTGTGGGTTTGCTCACCAAAGACGAACTTACCCAACTGAAAAAAGCCCTGCAGGATATTTACAACGACATCAGTTCCGGGAATTTCAAGCTGGAGGACGGTGTGGAAGATATCCACTCACAGGTGGAATTAATCCTGACAAAGAAACTGGGCGATACCGGTAAAAAAATACACAGTGCCCGCAGCCGCAACGACCAGGTGCTGGTGGATATCCGGCTCTTCCTCCGGCATGAACTGGAATCAACCGCCAAAGCAGCGCATTCATTTTTCACACTGCTTCAAACGCAGAGTGAAAAATACAAACAGGATTTGCTGCCGGGTTATACCCATTTGCAGCTGGCTATGCCATCCTCTTTCGGATTATGGTTCGGCGCGTATGCAGAAAGCCTCGCAGATGATATGATCCAGCTGAAAGCCGCGTATGATATCGTCAACAAAAACCCCCTGGGTTCAGCTGCCGGTTACGGCTCTTCATTTCCGATCAACCGGAAAATGACAACAGAGCTGCTGGGCTTCGGCGACCTGAATTATAATGTGGTGTATGCACAGATGGGCCGGGGTAAAGCAGAAAGACTCGTTGCACAATCATTAGCTGCCTTTGCAGAAACACTCGGCCGCCTGAGTATGGATGCCTGCCTGTACCTGAACCAGAATTTTGGTTTCATCTCCTTCCCGAATGAACTCACTACCGGCAGCAGCATCATGCCGCATAAAAAGAATCCCGATGTATTTGAACTGATACGCAGCCATTGCAACCGGATCAAGGCCCTGCCCAATGAAATTATGATGATGACCACCAACCTGCCTTCCGGTTATCACCGCGACCTGCAATTATTAAAAGAACACCTGTTTCCGGCATTCCAGACCCTGCGTGATTGTTTTACCATGGCCGAACTGATGCTGAATAATATTGACATCAAAAAGATATCCTGGAAAATGAAGCTTATAAATTCATCTTCAGCGTGGAGGAAGTGAATAAACTGGTAAACCAGGGAGTACCATTCCGGGATGCTTATAAAAAAGTGGGATTGGATATTGAAGCGGGGAAATTTGAATACAGTACAAACATTGCGCATACGCATGAAGGCAGTATTGGTAATTTGTGTACTGCAGAAATCAAAGTGCAGATGGAGAAAGTGATGGATTCATTTCCATTTGAAACAGTGAACAAGCGGATTTTTTCGTTGTTGAAAGATTAAAATACAAAACCACCCGCCGAAGCGGAGCGCAGGAGGGTGTATTTCTTTGTGTACCTAGTGGTAAAAAAAACTCACAATCCATATTTGTCCACCAAATACAGCAACGCCGCCATATTCACCGCCCCCAAATTCAACTCCCTTTTATTTACATTCTCAAACACATCACTCCTCGCATGGTGGATATCGAAGTACCGCTGTGTGTCCGGGTTCAGTCCCGCAGTGGGAATATCAAATGCCCTTTTCAATGGACCGATATCAGAACCATCGCCGCCTTTTTCAAGACGCTCAGCGCCATAAGGCGCCAGCAATTCCGTCCATTGTTTTATTTTTTTGATTTGCTCATCGGTTACATCAAACCCGAAGCCACGGGGTGTGAAACCGCCGGCATCGCTTTCGAGGGCAAATACATGTTTTTCGCCTTTGGCTTTGGCTTCTTCGGCATATTTGGTGCCGCCGCGTAATCCATTTTCTTCATTGGCAAATAATACAAAGCGGATGGTATGTTTCGGCTGGTATCCGATTGCTTTGAAAGCCCTTAAAATTTCCATGGTTTGCACACAACCTGCGCCATCATCATGTGCACCTTCACCGGCATCCCAGGAATCGAGGTGGCCACCGACTGTGATGTACTGGTCGGGGAATTCTGTTCCCCGCAGTTCACCAATCACATTATGGCCGATGGTATCCGGTAAGAAATGTCCGCCGGTTTTTAATTCAACACTCACCGCCATGTTTTGCAGGGCAGCAGCGAGTTTATCTGCATCCTGCAGGCCCATGGCCACAGCAGGGATTTTAGCATAATTGGTATCATAACGGGTAGAGCCGGTGTGCGGATTGTTATCCGTACTGTGGGTCATGCTGCGGATGATAATACCCACGGCACCGTATTTCGCAGCCTGGCTTGGACCCTGTCCGCGGTATTTCACCGCATCACCGTAAGACTGGAATGTATTAATGAAACGGGGATTGAAGTGGTAATTATAAAAAACGATTTTCCCTTTTACTTTGTCTTTTTTCTCTTCCAGTTCCTGGAAATTATTCACCATGAGTACTTCCGCTTTCAGTCCGTTTTCAGCTGTTCCCATGGAATTGCCGAGTGCCAGTACATCCAGTGGCTGTAATTGTTTTTTCCCTGATTTGCTGGCGAAAGAAGCCAGGCATTCATCAGCACCGCCCCTTACCCAATGCGGCACCATGCATTCCTGCAACCAGGCTTTATCTGCACCGCTTTCCTGCATTTTCTGATAACCCCAATTTTCAGCCATCACCATTTGCGGAGAGCCAGCCAGCCTGCCACCGATGTTCTTGGTCAGCTCCCGGAGATTTTCCCAGGCCTTCCCGTTTGCCATGATTTCATCAGAAATTTTTTGGAGGAAAGCTGAATCTGTTTGCTGGCTGAAAACAGCCACAGGAGCCAGAAACAGCAGTAATACGGCGAAATACTTAACCATGCTGTAAATGAATTTTGCTAAAGATAACAAAAGAGCCAAACCCGGGTAAAGAATTAAGACGAGCGGTAAACCTTACTGCCTCAAATCTGTTACCTTAGTGTACTTTTTAATTATTGTATGAGAATAGGGATTGTTTGCTACCCCACTTTCGGGGGAAGTGGCGTACTGGCCACCGAGTTAGGGAAAGCCCTGGCACAGAAAGGCCATATGGTTCACTTTATCACTTACCAGCAACCGGTGCGGCTGAACGGGTTCTTACCGAATGTGTTCTACCATGAAGTGCAGGTAGCTACCTATCCCTTGTTTGATTACCCGCCGTATGAAACGGCACTTGCCAGCACCCTGGTGGATGTTATTAAGAATAACCACCTCGACCTGCTGCACGTACATTATGCCATTCCGCATGCGTCTGCTGCCTATATGGCCAAACAGATTCTGAAAGAAGAAGGCAAGGAAATCCCTGTAATCACAACCCTGCATGGTACAGACATCACACTGGTAGGCCGTGATAAAACCTATGCACCCGTTGTGGCTTTCTCCATCAATCACAGTGATGCGATTACTGCGGTATCCCAGAATCTCCGTGACGAAACATTTAAAATTTTCCATATCGGAAAGGAAATCGAAGTGATCTACAATTTTGTGGATGTGGAGCGTTTCCAGCGCAAGCCCATTGATGCCTTCCGGAAAGTGATTGCTCCCAAGGGTGAAAGGATCCTGATGCATGCATCCAATTTCAGGAAAGTGAAAAGGGTACAGGATGTGGTGCAGATTTTCCACCAGGTGAGTAAAGAAATCCCTTCCAAGTTGCTTTTTGTAGGAGACGGCCCTGAACGTTCTACGGCAGAAGACCTGGCCCGTGAACTGGGTGTGTTTGATGAAATCCGTTTTGTGGGTAAGCAGGAACAAATGGAAGATATTCTCGCAATTGCTGATCTTTTCCTGCTCACATCAGATTATGAAAGCTTTGGCCTGGCCGCACTGGAAGCGATGGCAGCCGGTGTACCGGTTGTTTCAACCAATGCGGGCGGTTTGGGTGAAATCAATGTGGATGGTGTAACAGGACACCTGGGTAATGTAGGTGATGTGGATATGATGAGCAAAATGGCGCTGGCAATACTGAAAGATGATAAAACGCTGAAGGGATTTAAAGAAAGGGCGGCGGAGCATGCGAAGAAATTCGACATCCATCATATCATACCGTTATACGAAAAACTGTACGAGCGTTTTTTGTAAATACATAACCACCCTCCTTCGCTTCGCTACGGCGGGCACGCAAAGGCCACAAGGGATTTACCTTTGTGGCCTTTGTGTATTTGCTTAGTGTGCTTTGTGGTGTTGTATTATCTCCTCAACCAAGGTTGCGGATCCACTTTCCTCGTTTCAATCATCAGGATAAAATCTATTTGTCCCCCTATACCATTATCATCACGGCCGGCCTTGCCGATGGCCTGTCCTGTTTTCACAAAGCTGCCTTTGCTTACACTAACTCCGGTCAGGTTGCTGTAAGTGGTAAAGTATTTACCGTGACGGATGGTGATTGCCATACCATCACCAAGATTGTAAACACCGCTTACTTCACCATCAAAAACCGCTTTCACTGCAACACCGGCTGTGGGTGTGGCGATGGTGATACCGGCATTATCAAAAGTGAGCAGGGTATTTTCAATTTTGTTGATACCGTAATGGAAAGTAACCACGCCGTTGTCAACCGGCCAGGGCAGTTTGGCTTTGTTCAGCTCGAATTTATTATTCAGCTCCACGTCTTTTGCATTCAGGTCGAGATAACTGGCGGGTTTGGAAACCGGTATAGTCCTTTCGACTTTTGCCGTTGCATTATTGGAAGCGTTGTTATTTGCGGGATTTGTATTCGGGTTTGAAGGATTGGTGTTTGTGGTGGCCGGGTTATTCTTTTTGGCCAGGTCATCTGCTTTCTTTTTAGCGGCTGCTTCTGCTTTGGCCTGGTCTTCCTTGGCTTTCATTTCACGGCGCACAATGGCCAGGATAGCATTGTTCAAATCGCGGTCACGTTTTTTCTTTGCAGCGATTTGTTTGGAAAGGTCTTTTTCCTGTGTTTTGAGTTTGGCAACAATCGCGGCTTTTTCGTTTTTCTGTTTGGCGAGTTCAGCAACTTGTTTAGTCTGGTCGGTGAGGGCATCATTCTTTTTATCCTTGCGAACCAGTTGCTGTTGTTTTCTTTTGGCAATCAGTTGCTGGGTTTCCACGATATTATTCACCTGCTTTTCGCGGTAGGTGCGGTAGCTTTTGAGGTAAGCAATCCGTTTAATGGCGTCGTTGAAACTATTGGCAGAGAAAATAAAATTCAGGTAATCGTAATTGCTGCGGTTCTTATATGCGTAAACGATCGTTTTGGCATATTGTGATTTCAGCGTATCCAGCTGTTTCTGCAGGCGGTAGATTTCTACATTGCTCAGGTAGATATCATCATCAATGGACCTGATTTCCTTACTGATACTTCCAATGTATTGTTCCTGTACATTGATTTTCCGGTTCAGCACATTCAGTTGCCCCAGCGTTTGGGAAGTCTGCTGTTTTACTTTGCCGTACTGGGCTTCAATTTCACGGAGTTCACGTTGCAGTTCCTGTCTTTCCTTTTCAATCTGGGTTTTATCCTGAGTGGGCTGGGCCATCAGGGGACCCGAAATGAGGAGGCACAAAACCGGCAGCAGGCTGATTTTTCGCATAGTACAAATGGGATTAAGGTGATATAAACAGGGTGCAGATTATGGTCTATAACGGAATCCTGCAAAATAAATTTTATTTATTACTTCCGGGTGTAATTTTTAGGCACGCTAAAGGGAAATGTTAACGTTTCATTAAAGGAATACTGCTTAAAGTCGAGATGTAAATCCATCTTTTTTGCTTCGGAAACGCTGATGTGCCTTTCTGTCGCAAAATTCTTCCCTTCATGGTTTTCATAACCATCATAGTCCAGGTAGCAGGTCCTGTTCCGTGCATTATCCATATCGTCCAGCTTGCAGCTTACAATTTTCTTATCGCTGTCAACAATGGTAAAAAGGTTCTTAAAAAATTCACCCATACTGAGGAAAGAGATATTTGTACCTGAACGGTTCATGGAAGTAATTGTGGAATCGAGGAATACGGGATTGCCGATGAGTAATTCCTGGAGGGAAGAAAGATCCAGCGGCAGGGCTGTTACTTCCTGCAGGTAAGCCATGGTGCGGATGGTATATTCTTTTTTGGTTTTATCAAGAATTTTCACTGAGTCATTCGTAATACAGGCACGAAGTCCTTCAATACCCAGCATACCAGTCATGGTAATCCAGATCACACTGTCCTTGAACATACGTATATGTGCATTTACGTTTGTCTTTTTTCCGTCCGGATCTATATAATCAATATCCACTTTTGCAGAAAAAGTGGTGTATTGGATTTTATTCTCCATGATACGGGAATAGTTTTCACGTATGATGGCACCGGAATCTTCTCGCAGTACTGTATCAGCAGTAACCACACTTATAGTATCAACGGGAACAACCGGGCCGATCGATTTCTTCAGGTGACGTACCGAATGGCAAGACCACAGCAGAAAAGGAGCCAGCAGGAGAATGAATACATTTTTTTTCATGGTTCGTATATTACTGGTGACCCGTGTGGCCGAATCCGCCCTGGTCCCTTGCGGTGGTGGTTAGTTCAGTAACCGAAATCAGTTCAGCCCTTTCCACTTTCTGGATAACGAGTTGTGCGATCCGGTCACCGGGGTTCAGGATTTGTTCTGTAGCCGACAGATTAATTAAAATCACCTTTATTTCTCCCCGGTAATCTGCATCAATCGTGCCGGGACTGTTTAAACATGTTAAACCATTTTTAATTGCGAGACCGCTTCGGGGTCTCACCTGTGCCTCATAGCCTTCCGGGATTTCGATGAAAAGTCCTGTGGGTACGAGTGACCTTTCCAGTGGCTGAAGGGCCAGGGCCTGCTCCAGGTGCGCCCGCAGGTCCATCCCCGATGAACCGCTGGTGGCATAGGCCGGCAGGGCATTGGGCGACTGGTTTACAATTCTGATTTTCAGGTCTGGCATCGGGCAAATATAAAAATCAATTTCCAGTAGGTGTGGTTGAATTATTTCTTTTCAAGAAGGATAGATGCCATAGCAGCCACGCCTTCTCCCCGTCCGATAAAGCCCATTTTTTCGGTGGTGGTGGCTTTAATGGAAACATCGGTAGTGTTCAGTCCGGTGATTTCAGCAATCACAGTCTGCATAGCAGGGATATAAGGTTTAATCTTTGGTGCTTCCAGGCAAAGGGTTGAATCGATATTGATTAACCGGTAACCGGCATCATCAATTTTAGCCTGGGTATGTTTCAGTAATATTTTACTGTCGATATTTTTATAGGCCGGATCGGTATCCGGAAAATGCTGGCCGATATCCCCGAGACAGGCAGCGCCGAGCATGGCATCGCAAATAGCATGCAGCAGTACATCGGCATCACTATGACCTAATGATCCTTTATGAAAAGGTATCTGCACGCCTCCCAGCCAGAATTCGCGGCCTTCAACGAGCTGGTGGAAATCGATTCCCTGTCCGATGCGGATTGACATATTGAATAATTGTTTAGTGCGGCAAAGTTACCCATGAAGCAGAAGACGAGCAATTTCCTTTGGTTATCCCAGGAAGATGCAGAAAAAGCTATTCAAAAGTAAAAATTCAAAATCCCAGATTATGCCGTGCCCCGAAGCTGAAGCTCAGCGCAAGCAAATCTAGAAGGCGGGATCCCAAAAACAAATCCCAAACGTTCACCCGAAATGCGGGTATTTTCAGATTAAGCTTCAGCAGAAAGCCATTTTAAAAGTAAATACGAGATCCCAAATCACAAATTCCAAACATCTAACCTGGGAATGCGACTGCTTTGAGACTGTTACAATGAAAAGCCCCCGAAGCATTCTGCTTCGGGGGCTAATATTATAAGACTAGTGCTTTATTATTTAGCAGCTTTACCATCCAGGTCGAAACACAGAGAGAAACGGAGTGTGTTTGACAGCGGGTTGCGGCTAACGCCAGAACCTGTGGGCAGGAGGTAAGAGAAGTTCAGGCCAACAATGCTGTAACGCAGACCGATACCGGTTGTGAAATAGCGGCGGTTGCCTTTTTCTTTATTCTCATAGAAATAACCAAGACGCAGAGCGAATTGTTTGTTGTACCAGTATTCTGCACCGATAGAAACCTGGAATTCTTTCAGTTCTTCGCTGAAACCACCGGGGGCATCACCGAAAGAGCTGAACCAGCTTCCTACAACACCTTTTGCGCGGTAGTCAACCAGACCAGTTGAGTCACCTTCAGCAGGAGGAGTGGGAACGAGCAGTTTATTTACATCAAGACCGAACATGATAGAGTTCTTGTCGTTGAAGTTTTTAGTGTAAGTAGCACCCAGACCAAGGTTAGCGGGGATGAAATCTTTTGCATCAGCATTATCTGTGTAAGAGATTTTAGCACCGAGGTTGGTTAAAGTGGCACCCCAGCTCCAGCCGTTACCAGCTGCGTTCTGACCATTGTGGTAGTAACCGAGGTCAGCAGCAACAGAGTTACCAGCTTTGTAAGTAGTGCTACCAACGGTAGTACCACCAGCCAGGTTAGAATGGATATACTTTAAAGCGATACCTACACCGCTTTTCTTGTTAAGCTGGCGAGAGTAACCGATATCAATTCCAAATTCGTTAGGACGGAAGCTACCGAAGTCGTTTCCGAGGTTATCAGTGAACTGGATATTACCCAGGCTGAAATAACGAAGAGAACCAGTGATAGCCTGGTTGTCATCGAATTTATAATATCCTGATAAACCAGCCAGGTAAACATCGTTTACGAGGTCTTTTAACCAGGGTGTGTAAGTGGCGTTGATTCCACCTTTAGATTTGTTGAAAGCTACTTTACCCATGTTCCAAACGCCAGCGTTTGCATCAGGAGAAGTGGCAACACCGAGATCGCCCATACCCCCTGCGCGGGCATCAGATGAAATACGAAGGAAAGGAACAGCAGAAGTAACAACGTTGATAGGCTCTACCTGAGCTTTTACAGCAGATGATAAACCACAAAAGAACAGGATTCCGGCAGTTAGTTTTAAAGCAGTTGGTCTCATTAGAAGTTATTTTTTATAATGGTGTAAATATATGGTTTTTGAGAAATTATAAAACTAAAATATTGAATTTTATGGGAAACAAAAAAATAGAAAATTTATTGAGTTGTTTCCTGATGATTCAACGGGATGCTTTGTTATTTATTGCTCAAAAAAAATATTTCTTCTTTTTTTCAGGGCTGCAACATAATAAAAGTCAGGTTTTTCTCCTAAAATCTGCGGCTTTTTTCGGGTTTATTTCAAAAAAGACCCGTAAAACGCCTGTATGCCCCCTGTTTCGGGTACCGGGAACGGCTTAAGTGTAAGCCTGACACATATACGGTCTCACGCCCGACAGGCTGCAATTTCAGGGATTTTAATTCAGCGACCAAAAAACAAACCCAAAGAACAGGGGGTGATTTTCGTCAGTTATTTAAATTTTGTATAATATTTTACCCCCGAAAACTGTGGAACCAGCATAATATTTATACCTGAACAGTAATAATTAATGAAACACTTGATTTATAAAATAACAAGTTTACCGGTCACATCTTTCTTTTTCTTACCCGGACTATTTACCCGCAGGCTATAAATATATACACCCCTCGCACAACGGTCGCCATATTCATCACGACCATCCCATTCAAAATCGGCAGAACGGTTTCCTTCAGAAATAATCGTTTGCTTCAGCGTCTTCACCACCCGACCTGTAATCGTCATGATCCGGATACTTACTTCCAGGGGCACACCCGGCTGGTTATGTTCAAACCAGAAATGGGTGGACGTAGTAAATGGATTGGGATAATTCAGTACATGCGATAAACTGAGTTCTTCATCATTGGCCACCACAAACTCTATCACCACTTCGTTTGAATTATTCAATGCATCCCAGGCTTTGATCTTTAATATATGATTGCCGGGCTCCAGTCCGGGTAACTGAAACCGGATATTCCCCTGCGTATAACTATTGAGATCTGCCTGGAAGAAATCATTCAGTATAAAATACCGGCGGTTGTCATTATCTAATGTAGCCACAATATCATGACCAATCCCTGTACCCGCTGTATTGATACCTGAACTGTCGGACAGTTTTACCAGTAATACCGGCGTCTGGTTGGTAATCCCGCCATTCACAAACAGTTCATCATTCAGCCAGGTCCGTATTTGTGGTCCTTCATGATCAGTAATCACACCTGTTGCATTCCCGCCCACAATAAATCCTGTAAATAAACCCTGTGCATCCAGGTTCCCGTTCTCTGCATATAAACTCACCCTGCCCGGACCATACTGGAAACTGATATCCCTGGGCACTTTAAAACTGAAACGGAATTGCCCGTTCGTTACACTGGCTTTACCGCGGAATAAAATATTATTCTGCACACTGAATGAAGTGATCTGGCTTCCGGGGTCATTCGCCAGCGTTTGCACCGAACCTGCTTTATCATACACCGCAGGATATACATTGCCATTGAAAGAACTCAGGATATTTCCTGACTGATCTGTCACTTCTCCTTCTATCACTGCATTCGCTGCAGCCCGGAGTGTATCTGTTTGCGAAACGGGAATACCATTCACTTTGGTAATACGGGCTTTCATTTTCGGAAACGCAAGTGTCAGAGCCGGATCGCCCAGCAATGTGAATTTGCGGTTGTTTGAAATATCTGCCGATGTCTGATACGTGAAATTCTTTGCTTCCTTCACGGCATCACCCAGCGTTTTATAAACACCGGACGCATCGGGCTGCAAAGCCGTTTGCAGGTAATTGGTGTTCATGATCCGGTTACTGAATGCAAATACCAGCCTGGTTGTTGTCATCAGTGCAATACCACCTGTATTTGCGCGCAGCAAAATATTTTCCCCGATAGAATGTAAAGCAGGATTATCATACGGCGCAAAATCGCAGGTGGCGGTAATAAATAAAGGAAGCTTACCGGCATTATTCCAGCTGTTCACAATGGACTGGTCGAGTATCGTTTCTTCTGCGAGACGGTCAGGTCCGCCATGCCCGTTGAAATTCCATATCAGTGTGCCGTTAAATACCTGGTTGTTGATGGCTTCATTGGCTTTGGGATAAACACTTCCCCCTGCACCACTCTCCTGCTGGTAAGCATCGAGATAAATTTTCTGCTGGTTAAAGGCCGGTGCCACTGTTGCTGCTGTGGATGAAATCGTTTCCGCATCCTGCAAATGCAGGTTACCATCTTCATCATCTGCAATAAATGTAAACCGCGTTCTCCACGGACCCATATTCTGCGGATCAAGATAAGCAGCCACTTTATCTGTATACTGACGGGCTTCCTGTACAGTGGATGCAGGGATTCTTCCCACGCCAATATCCAGCAGGTTCCCGGAACCGGCAGTGGCAATATCATCCGCATCATCGAGATATCCGTAGAAATCATCCGACACATACGTTGACAGCGGATCCAGTGCCGCATCATTTTCCCACGCAGGCACCAGGTTGGTATTATTGCGCAGGCGGTCGCGGTAATCATAAGATGCATCCCCGAATAATAATAACCACTTGGGTTTATCCGCTGCACGGCTGCCGTATTTATCGTAATACATTTTTACAAAATCACGGATCGCAACCGGATCGGAACTGCCACTGCCAAATTCATGATATACCTGTTCCGTAGTAACCACTTTCACCCGCATGGACTGGCTGCGGTGAATAGCCGCCAGCCTTTCTGCCTGTGATAATAATGTTGCATGGGTAATAATTAAAAGATCTGCCGGTGTTGTACTATGCAGATCCTGGTTAATGATTTTCCCTTCGGACTGCGGAACAGGAAATGCAGCTGTATTGAATGCAGCATATTCCCGGAGACGTGTAGCTGTACTGCTGAAACTATAATCAGTTCCTGCCAATGTGCCGGTTACAGAAACCGGATTCAGCGGGTCAGTAATATCCCACACCGTGGTGGATGCCGTTGCATTACTGATTATGTATTTCGCAGCAGGCTGTCCGAGTGATGACCAGTCGCGGAACAGTAATTGTTCATTGCCATTGAATGATAAATTCCTTCTTGCAAATATTTCAAACCAGTTCAGCCATCCCTGGGCATTGAAACTGCCGGGTATATAATTATAAGTAACAGACACCGGACTCTGGGCAACAGTCACATTAAATAAACCAGTGGCTTCCCTGGCAAAAAAATCAAGCGGGTTACCGGTAATACCCGGAATAGTCATGTTATTGGCAGCCTGGTTATTCAGGCTGATATCAAACCGCGAAGAACTTCCGGCAGACCGGGACACACAATTTGTTTTAATCTGCACAACGGAACTGGGAAGCAGTCCGGGTATGTTTTGGATAAATGTCCTTGATAAAGTCCTGCCCGGCGCATTGGTGAATTCTTCCCCATACCATTCCTTGCTGCCGGCAAGCAGGTTCACCGAATCCAGTTCATGGAAACTGCGGTATGAATAACTGTTCACTGTAACCGGTGCTGCGCTGTTGCCATTAACGGCAGAAATCCTTTTGCCCGTTCCCCCGATGCTGATATAATAATATGATTTGCCGGAATAGAGATTTGATTTGTGGATGAACCGCTGGTTGGCGGAATCCTTTATCCACTCATCAGGCCCGTTAGCATAAAAAAGGATGTAATCGGATCCGTTTAACTGTCCATCACCCCCGTCAGCCACCAAAATGGCATTTTCGGTCAGGTCATCCGGCCTGGGTACCTGGTTATTTTCCGGCAGCATCTGTCCGCCGTTGCCAAAAAGGCGGATGGAAGCGGAGCTGACCCCAGAAACATTCAGTCCGAGGTTGCTCAAAAAGGCAATATCCATTTTATAAACCCCCGCAGCGGTCACACTGACCCGAAACCAGTTGCCGGAAGCCAGCTGGGAATGGGGGGCATAAACCCTTTGCGCCGCGATGGGCTGATACCCGGTTTTAAGCCAGATCAGCAAGAAAATATAGATTATTTTCCTCATACAATTACGTCGGGTCAAATAGGGATTTTTACATCGAAAAAAAGTATTTCTGCGTACCCTGTTTTGCTGAAACGCTATATATTCGCAATCCCGGGTGGCAAAACGGGATACCTGTACAATATTTTACCCCATCCGGCGTTAAATTTATTCCAAATCACAGGTTTATGCAAAAAACAATGAGTGTGAAAAACTTAATGATCCTTTTATCCGCCAGTGTACTCCTGGTTTCCTGTAAAGGCAAGGGCCTTTTTGGGAAAAAGAAGTACGACAAATCCGACGCAACAGGCTGGAACTACAATGATAAGAACATGGGTGGTTACCAGGTGTCTAAGTCGAAAGAACAAGGCCTCGGACCAGGTCTCGTATTTGTTGAAGGTGGTACATTCACCATGGGTCAGACTGAGGAAGATGTAATGGGCGACTGGAATAACATCCCCCGCCGTGTATCTGTTCCCTCTTTCTATATTGACCGTACAGAGGTGGCCAATGTACACTACCGCGAGTACCTTTTCTGGCTGAATAAAGTATTTGATCCTTCTGATCCTGCCAACCAGAAAATTATTGACGGTGCATTACCTGATACCCTGGTTTGGAGAAGCGAGCTCAGCTACAATGAACCCCTGGTAGAATATTATTTCCGTCACCCCGGTTTCAACGATTATCCCGTGGTAGGTGTTTCCTGGAGACAAGCCAAAGATTTCTGTCTCTGGAGAACTGACCGCGTAAACGAAGGAACCCTGATGCAGAAAGGTTTTGTGAACAAGAAAAACATCCAGGGCCAGCAGCAGGAAAACAACTTCACTACGAAGTCATACCTGCTCGGTTTATACCAGGCTGCTCCCGGCAAAACTGCTACTTCTAAAAAGAACAATCCCCTCAGGACTCCCACAGGCCAGCCCCGTACACAGGTTACGATGGAAGATGGTCTGCTGATGCCTGACTACCGCCTGCCTTTCGAAGCAGAGTGGGAATATGCTGCATATGGTTTGATTAACCAGAATCCCCGCCCCAGCCCCAAAGAAGGCAAACGTGGTGAGGAGTTAGCATCTAACAAACAAATGTATCCCTGGGCACAGAATGTAAATGGTCTCCGCGATACCCGTCATGGTTCATGGCAGGGTATGTTCCTGGCTAACTTCAAAAGAGGTTCCGGTGATAACGCGGGTGTGGCTGGTGGTCTGAATGACCGCGCATTCTACACTGCTCCTGTAAAATCTTTCTACCCCAACGGTTTCGGCGTGTATAACATGGCCGGTAACGTGAGTGAGTGGGTGGAAGATACTTATCGTCCCCTGTCAACACTCGACTTTGATGATATGCCCGCTCCTTTCCGTGGTAACAAATACCAGAAGCTGTATAAAAACGCGAATGGTGAAGCTGAAGTTGACAGCATGGGCCGCGTGAAAATGGTTGACGTTACTGATGAAGAAAGCAGGAACCGCCGCAACTACCAGCGTGGTAATGTGATCAACTTCCTTGATGGTGACTCATTATCACAGGCTTCTTATGGTTACGGTGTAACTACCCTGGTGAGCGATAAATCTAAAGTGTACAAAGGTGGCAGCTGGAACGACCGCGCTTACTGGCTGACTCCCGGATCACGCCGTTACCTGGAAGAAGACCAGGCACTGAGCACACTCGGTTTCCGTTGCGCGATGAACCGCATGGGCAGCCCTGAAGGTAACAAACGCAAAACGGGTCAGTACTATCCGCAGAAAAGACAGAAGAGATAAATACACGCGGATTTAACGGATTACGCGGATTTACGAATTCGATCTAATAAAAACATAAAAGCCCCGGCCCGGAAGAATTCTTCCGGGCCGGGGCTTTACTTTTGCACTATGTCCATTCAATCATTGTACAGTTTTTTCCTGGAGCATCCTTCTGTTCAGACAGATACCCGCAAGCTCAAATCCGGTGATATTTTCTTTGCATTGAAAGGAGATAATTTCAATGGCAATGCATTTGCGGCTAAAGCCATTGAACAGGGTGCAGCAGCGGTTGTGATTGATGATGCTGCGTATGAAATCCCGGGTAAAACATTTTTAGTAGATGATGTGCTGACGGCTTTGCAGGAACTGGCATTGTATCACAGGCAGCAGTTTAAAATCCCGTTTATTGCGATTACGGGGAGTAATGGCAAAACAACCACCAAGGAACTCATTCATGCAGTACTTACCAGTACGTACAAAGTATCCACCACCGAAGGCAACCTGAATAACCACATTGGTGTTCCGCTCACGATTTTGAAAGTAAACCAGTCGCATGAACTGGCTGTGATTGAAATGGGCGCCAACCACCTCGGGGAAATCGCTTCGTGCTGTACATGGGCATTGCCTACGCATGGATTAATCACCAACTGTGGCAAAGCGCACCTGGAAGGTTTTGGTGGTGTGGAAGGAGTCCGCAAGGGCAAGGGCGAATTATTTGACCATTTGCGGGCGCATGGTGGCACGGCTTTTCGGATGAATGACTATGATTACCTGCACACGATGAGTGCCGGCATTCCCCATATTATCACTTATGGTACACATGAAGCAGATATCTGCGGAACACTGATTGCGGACCAGCCGTTTTTAGAAGCTGGCATCACCGGGAAAGTAGACATCCCTTCCATCAAAACATCCCTGGTAGGTGGCTACAACCTGCCGAATATCCTGGCAGCTGTTTGTGTCGGTCACCATTTTGGTGTGAATCCGAAAAATATCAAAACGGCTATTGAAGCATACACCCCTTCCAACAGCCGGTCGCAGTTAATGCAAGTCAGGAACGAATACGATTATACTGGATGCATACAATGCCAATCCCAGCAGTATGAAACTGGCCATTGAAAATTTTGCGAAGCTGGATGCTAAAGAAAAAATATTGGTGCTTGGCGCGATGGCTGAGCTGGGTGAAGAAAGTATGGAAGAACACAACGCCATTCTTGAATTAATCGGCCGCTTTCCCTGGAAAGCAGTCGTACTTGTTGGCGGCGACTTCATGAAAATCCCCCACCCCTATCAGCGTTTTGAAAATTCCACAGCAGCAAAAGCCTGGCTGGATGAACAGGGATATGAGAATACGTATTGGTTGGTGAAGGGGAGCAGGAGTACCCGGATGGAACTCGTTTTATAAAAGCTTTTGGCTGTTGGCTATTGGCCATTAGCTAAAAGCCAGGCGCTAAAAGCCAAAAGCTAATTGCTAACTGCCAAAAGCCATTGGCCCCCTGCTCCCTGCTCCCTGCCTCCTGCCAACTGCCCCCTGCTCTCTTTTTATTAACTTGCGCCCAACACACCTCCTCTGGAAATTCTTGCCTACATATCCGCCCTGTTCGTGGGCATCTCGCTCGGGCTGATTGGCGCCGGTGGTTCTATCCTAACTGTGCCTGTTTTTGTTTATTTGCTGAATATTGATCCGGTGATTGCTTCTACGTGCTCGTTGTTTACAGTAGGGTGTACTTCTTTTGTAGGCAGTGTGCGATCATACCTTACTGGCCAGGTGCAGTGGCGTACGGTTTATTTATTTGGACTTCCTTCATTCCTGGCTGCTTTGCTGACACATAAATGGTTATTACCTGTTATTCCGGATACGATTTTCCAGGCGGGCAGTTATGTATTGCATAAGGGAACGATGATGCTGATTTTATTTGCGCTGTTGATGCTGGTGGCAGGTTTCCGGATGATCCGAAAAGAAGAAAAAGTGGCCAGTGACGGACATGCGCATTATACGCTGGCAATTTTTGCAGGAATAATTACCGGTTTTGTAACCGGACTGCTTGGTGCGGGTGGAGGTTTTATTATTATTCCTGCGCTGGTACTGGGATTGAATATACCGGTAAAAAAAGCAATTGGCACTTCGCTGTTAATTATTACGATTAATACTTTACTCACTTTTGCCGGCAGTTACCAGAGCGTACCGATTCCCTGGAATACATTACTCATTTTTACGGCAATCTCTGTTGCCGGTATTTTTATCGGACAGGGTATTGCCCTGAAAATCCATGCAGAGAAATTAAAACCGGCGTTTGGCTGGTTTGTGATCGGGATGGGTGTGGTGATAGTGGTGAATGAGTTGTTTTTGTGAAACAATTTATTTTACAATAATCATATCAACCTCTTCAACTTAAAAGCCCTGCCCGATCCCGACTTTAAATACCGTTCATATGCAAAAGCTTTTTGACGTTCACGGAATGCAGTAAAGCCCAATAAGGTTACGGGCAACTTGTCGCTGGTATAGTCTACTTTACCTGAATGATGGCGGTTTAGCCTATCGGTCAGATCGCTTGTACAACCTGTATAAGTTGCCTGTTGTTACAGCGCAAAATGTAGACGTACCACCATTCTTTATTATTATGTAAAACACTGTCCATTACCTGCACTTTGATTCAAGGTATGTTCATATGTAATTGTAGAAATGGGGGGAACAACAGAAACGAATGCTTTTTTATGCGATAAAAATGGGGAAATCTGGGAGGAATATACACTCGAAAAAGAGAAACTCTCGTACGCTAAAGCTTCGGCGACGAAACCTGCCTACGTCAAGGCTTCGGCAGGCGATGCCCGCGTGCACCAAAGCTTCGGCGATATAAAAATTTGATTACTCAGTATCCAGCGGACGCGTCCGCCGTAGCCCGCCCGATTTTTTTGGGTGGGGCGGAGTGGAGATGGAGCGAAGCCCGCCCCACGCTGAAGCTTCGGCGGGCGAAGGCTGGAGACCGAGGGACTTCAACCTTCCGATTTTTTCCGGGATTAATTCAGTTTAGCTTTCCTGTAACACTTTCTCAGGCTCATAGGGAAAAACTCTAAAAATGACTAAACCGGGAAAAAGCTAATGTCTCTCTATATAATTTGCCCCCCAGTTTTGCCCCCATGCCTTTGTAACTGGTAACTTTGAGACAAGTTAAAAGCTAAAAAACATGGGTACAATCAGATTTGAACTTCGTAACGGGAAAGAGGATAAGGATAGCAAAGCCCCCCATCCGGTTAATTTACCAGATCAGCGGACAGCGGAGATACTACAGCACCGGTCAGAAGCTGCTCCGGGAAAGCTGGGATATGAAGGAACAGAAGGCTGTTTTTTTTGACAAAAGGACCGCCAAAACACTTTTTCCCGACAATCAAGAAATTATGAATTACTCTTAACCCCGCAGGTCAGGCAAAAGGACATTAACAATGAACTAGACAGCCTGGTAATGAAAAAGAAGCTTTTGAGAAACGGTATGAGATGGATAGGGTTATCTATTCAGCCGATATGATAATTGAAAGGCTGAAAGCTGATAAAAGCCCCACCACAAAGAAAGAAGCCCCCAGCAATATACTATTCGATTTTATTGACAAATACGTTGAGGAGCATAAAGCCACCACCAGAGAGGCCGGGAGCCTGACTGTCTACCGGACATTAAAAAAGCACCTGCAGGGGTATCAACAGGACACAAACCGGAAAGTTACTTTTGATAAGATTGACTATTCATTCTTTCAGTCATTCCAAAACTACTTGTTAAGCCTTACAAGCAAGTTGACGGGATACCAATGCCTTTGCTCAACAATACCACAATTGCAAAACAGCTGAGTACAGTCAAAACCTTTCTCAGTTATGCCAGAAAAGAGGGTGTAACTGTTTCTGATAAGTACAAGGACTTTAAAATTAAAAAAAAGGAAACGCTGGAAGTAATTGCCTCTAACCAATGAAGAGTTTGAAAGTCTATATTATCTTGACCTATTAACGAATAAGAAGTTAGCCCATGACTCGGGACGTTTTTTTGTTTCGCTTGTACCACAGGTTTAAGATATTCCGACCTTGCCCAGCTCAAGCGGGAGCATATCAAACAGGACGAAATAAAGTTGACCGTAAAAAAGACCAAGGAGCCGCTGTCAATCCCTTTGACACCATTTTCAAAAGCCATATTGGCGAAGTATGAAGCCATGCACCGTCCTTTACCGATCATCAGCAATCAAAAACTGAATGATTATGTAAAAGAGTTGTGCCAGCTTGCCGGGATCACTGAACAGATCGAAATTGTCCGTTTTAGGGTACTAAACGGGAGGCTATCACTTACCCTAAGTACGATTTGATTGGGGTACATACCGGAAGAAAAACTTTGCTACCTTATCATTAGAAAAGGGAATGAGTGCAGAAGAAGTAATGACCATTACAGGCCATAAGGATTATCAAAGTTTTAAGAGGTATGTAAAGATTACTGAACAGCGCAAAAAAACAGTGATGCTCAAAGCCTGGGGCGGGGAATTAAGCAAAGTGAAACTAAAAGTGATTTGATAAAGACCAATGAAAGCCATAAATTATATTTCATTTTACGAATTACTTCATCATTTTCCTGTTTATTGGGATTTTAAAAAGAAAATACAATAGCTGATTTTCTTGAAAACAACCCCGAGTACAAGCTAGACGAATGAACTTCAGCATATATATTCTAACGAAATATTTTCCCTTATTGACTATTTAAATAAAATTAGGATGAAAGAGAATTAATAACAATACTTAGAGAAAAAGTTTGATAATTATAGGCGAAATGGTGGCGAGCTCTGAAATGGCTTTATTTTACTTTTGAAGATGTTTCACTTAACCCTTATAATTATCCCGGTGAGCATTTGGGGGTAATTGAAAAAAACTTAATTCTGTGGATTGATAATTTCAAAAAACAGCCATTTGATGCACTGTCTGAAAATGTAAAGTATCTAAATGAAAAGGACTTTGCATACTGTTTCGGATCATCAACTAAAATATTGGGACCAGTATTTGCGCTTTTTTGTTCCATTGTACATCAAAGCGGATTGCTTGAAATGGGATATGATGAAAGCAATGAAAGATACTGTGAACGAGTTTGTTCTCATTTTTCTATAAATACTAACTATAAAAAAGCAAGGCAATACTTTTCTAAAGTAATGGACATAAAAGAAGGTGATAAATACCTTGTAAAGGTTAAAGAACTAATTCTGCCTAATATCTCCTCTGAGGCCGAACAAATAATTCGAATCTACTCTAAACAATAGACTAAAAATGTACGGTTAATTGTACGTACAGAAAACCGTACAAAGATGCTTTGCAAGTTCAACTTTGGGTTTCAAAACTTAAATAATGCAAGCAGTAACTATTACACAAATTACACCCCATGAACTCGAATCTCTAATTGAGAATTCGTTTAAAAAATCCTTCACTAAGCAAGGACAAAATTTCGCCTGAAATAATCAGCAGAGATGACCCGCCGTTTATGCAAGCGGTTAAACATTACTGTCCAACAGCTATCCGCTGGGAGAAAAAGGAGGAATTCCCTGTTTCCGTATCGGATCTTCGGTAAGGTATGATTGGCCCAAAGGTTATTGAAACATTGGAAGCTAAAAAGAAATGGAGGGACTAATCTATGAGTAATCCCTCCAGCATTTCTTTGAAAACTGAACAGTTCAAAGATACTTCTCTTTCGCAATCCCTTATCAATTCCGATATCCAAAATATTCTGGAATCATTTGAACCAATCAGGCATCGTGACATTTTAGCCAAGTTACTAGATCAGGTGACAAAAATTGACTTCAGGGAATTGGCAGAACTTGACGATGAAATTGAAAAACTAAGTAAAAAGCATTTTCTGGTATGCATCGAGGAAGTTTTAAGGCTTGCCCAAATAAATAGTTGGGGAATCTGCAAAAAACCTTGGATTTTATTTATTTATATAATGGGGCCTATTGGAGCTTGTTTAACAAAGATGAAATTCAAACCTTTAGGTGAAGCAGCTGAGAAAATGGGAATTGAAGATTGAAGCAAGGTATTATCAGTTCCGGGATCATTTGTTTCCCGCCAATTCTTTCAAGTGCTTATTTACCGAAACCTGAACCGCAGGTTAATGTCATTTTTATTAACCTGAAAAATGGCACATTTGAAATTGGACCCGATAGGCAGTTACTAAGATGTCCTGATCAAAAGGATTTTATTACATATCAACTCCCATTTGAGTATAATCCAGAAGCTGAGGCGCCGTTATTTATGACCTACCTCCAATCGGGTACAACCCGATATTGAAAGGCAGAAAATATTAGCGGAGTATTTGGGCTATATTTTCATAAGGCCAAGTTGTTTTAAAACGGAAAAAACCCTCCTTCTATTTGGAACCGGCAAATGGTAAATCGTTTTTTTTGAAGTTGTAAACGCATTGTTGGGAACGGAAAATGGAAGCAGTTATTCCCTCGCAAAAACTCACTAACGATAATGCTATTTCAGGCCATGCTTGGCAATAAGCTTGGTTAACTATGCAAGTGAAGTAAACGGGAAGCTTGAAACATCAATTTTCAAACAGTTGGTTTCTGGCGAACCAGTTGATGCAAGGTTACCTTACGGTGAGCCTTTTACCCTAATTAATTATGCAAAATTAATTTTCAACTGTAACGAACTTCCGAAAGATGTTGAGCAGACTCATGCTTACTACAGACGTTTTTTAATCATTCCATTTGATATTACAATACCAGAAAGTGATCAAGATAAAGAGCTTTCAAAGAAGATTATCGAAACCGAATTGTCAGGAGTTTTTAACTGGCTGCTGGAAGGGTTGAAGCGGCTGTTAAAACAAAAGATTTTACTTATAGTGAGGTGGCTGCCCAAAAGCTAACTCAATATCAAATTGAATCTGATAGTGTCCAAATGTTTTTAGGTGAGGAAGGGTATGAAAAAGTATTGATGATACTATGATTTTAAAGGACTTGTATATTCAATATAAGGAGTACTGCCGGGACAGTGGTTTTACCCTTGCAATAAAAAAACCTTTACAAACAGACTAAAAATGCAGGTTATTACTCTGAAAGAAAAAATTAGGATAGTTTTTATATGAAAAAAAAGTTCTTTTTAGTAATTCACTTTTTCACTCTGATCACCTTAAAGTCAGGAAAGTGAATACGGTGAAAATATGAAGATCAAAACAAACATTTTTATGGAGCATAGATACATTTTGGAACCTTCAAAGGGAGCTCAGATCCCGAATTACCTGCCCTGCTTGCTCCCATAGTGATAAATTCAGCAGATATATAGACATGGCAACTGGTAAGCATCTTGCTTATCGTGTAGGGAGATGTGACAGGGAGAATAATTGTGGCTATCACTATACTCCGAAACAGTTTTTTACTGAAAACCCAGACAAACGGGGAACGGTCCTCAAGTTGGCAACATCCCGAGCCGCAAGCAATCGTTTAACTGTTCATAGATTATTTGCCTTTTGATGTGTTGAAAATATCTGTTAGCCAGTACCAAAGAAGCAATTTGTACCCCTTTTTCAAATCTATTCAGGAAGATATAGCTAGGAAGCTATGTAAAGAATCTTTTATTGGTGCAAACAAAGACGGCAATACTGTTTTTTGGCAGGTAGATTTTTCGGGCAATATCAGGCAGGCGAAGGTTATGCAGTACAGTCCGGCACCGGGAGGCGAAATAAGGTATCAGGGGCCATATTTGCCGGCAAAGGATTTTGTGTGACCCTGAGGCCAACCTGCAGCAATGCTTTTTCAGGGAGCACTGTTTGGCTTTATCTGAAAACATTGTGAAGCCGGTTGCAATAGTTGAAAGCGAAAAGACAGCAGTTATCGCCTCCATTTACTTCCCCCAATTCGTCTGGATTGCCACCGGCGGGAAGGTTGGCTGCAAATGGACCGAGAAAGCGGTTTTAGGGTACTGAGAGGCCGCAAGGTTTGTACATGCCAATTCCTCGACCTAGGGCTTATGATACCTGGAGTGAAAAAGGCAAACTATTGGCCACTGTAGCAGACTGCAAGCTTGCTATAAGCGATTTACTTGAAAGGAATGCTGATGAAGCAGATCGGAAAGATGGGCTGGATATTGCCGACTATTTACTGAGAGTAAAGGATGGTAGCAGATTGGCCCTTACAGATTATGAATACCCCGTCATTTGGGACGTAAAATATTAAAACCATGAAGAAACAAGGTTTACCAAAGTTTGCAGAATTTCGGCTTTCAAACTGAACTTCCTGACGAAATTGAGAGCCTGTTAAGCCAAATAATAAAAGCCAATAAAATCAGCGTTGAGGACATTTGGGATTTAACTGATGATGAAAAAAAGAAGATCGCATCAATTCTAACAGCCGGGAGTCTTACTCTAAAAGACGAGGATCGGGAAGTCTTTTTAGAAAAAACTGACTCCCTGCTTTCCCAAAGCAGTCGAAATGAAATCTGGGAAAGGAATCACTATTGTATTTTGAATGTTATAAGTTGGAAAACAAAATCTGAAGGTCAAATTCCAACCATAAAGACTATTTCAGATGAAACCGGATTAAGCAGAGTCACCATAACAAAGCATCTTAAAGAATATTATGATAGTGAAACATTTAAAGAGAAAGAGGCCAGCTATAAATTCTTACGGGAAAAACTTCTAGCCAAAGTTTATGATTATGCTTATGATGGAAATATGAGAGCTGCGAAAATATTTATGGAGGCCACAGGTAGTCCTGCAAATATTGTTTCAAATATCAATAATCAACAAAATAATTTTATTCAAGTAAATGGGACCATTTTAAGCCAGGAAACAATAAAGAACCTTAAGCCCGAACAGCTCAATATGATTGAAGAAATTTTGAAAAATACTTTGCAACGTTCTTAATTGCTCGAACCACGTCGCGCCTTGTGTTTAGCTTCACCACACTATCCGCAAATAGAAAGAATTGTTTAATGTTAAAGGCAATATCCATTAATTCTCTAACCTTCTCTTTATTAAGCAAAATGGTATCTTTTTGTTGACGTATTTAGTAAGTGTTATAGTTTGACTGTCTGCTTGAAACCTTTTTAACGCCTGCATTGAGGTGTCTAAAGAGTTGTGAGCTATTATATTTCTTTGCCCTGATATATTTTTAAGATGTTTGATGATAGTTCTTTACTTGAGCCTTGTCAGCATCTTTCCTTTTTCAAGGATACAACTTACTATTTCCATTTTTGATCTAAAACCTAAATGCCTATTTGCTATAACTATCTCCATCAATCTCGCTTTTCTTCGCATCCGCACAAAATAATCGCATATAATCGTCAATAACTCTTTCCATTTCCGTAATCTGGCTGAGCAACCTACCTCTAATATCGGCGGCCAGCGTTAAATAATCCGATGTCCAGTTATCGCCATAAACAAGCTTATTTACAATGCCATTGGATATATTTTAACGGGTTAAAATACTGCCTTAACAAGGATTAGTAGCCTGTCAAGGAGCATAGAACAAAACATTGAATAATAACTAAACAAAAACAATGGAACAATTCCGAACCTTACAGTTTTAATGGAAATAAGAGTATATTAAATTTGGTCGGTTTGAGTAGCTGGAAATAATATGTATTTAAAAAGGGAATTCGTCATCACCAAATAGTTGGGATTTCTCCATATCAGTCCACTTTTTTAGCGAACTGTTCAGCCTGATTTTCTTCAATTAATGATACTTCTAAACGGTGTCATTAGTCTTTTTTCAAAAGGCTTTAACAAAGATTCTAATTTTGATGATCTTTAGGAGAAGTGGTAAGAAAAATACTTTAAGTTCTTCTTTAGTTGATTGTAGTTCCTGAATAATCCCCGACCATTTATAAACTTTATTTTTTATTGCATCGCTGACTTTAGGTCAAATGAAAGAGTCTGATAACAATTCCAAACCCCATTTTTCCAAGCTCTATCAAACTTGATTTCATCCTTTTTAGTATTGACCACGTGCTTCTTCAATTTACGGGTAATACCAAATTGGTCAAAATAGCTCTTATATACTTTACGCCACGCATATTCATCTGTATGCCTATAATAGAAAACTACCGTCATCATTATATTTTTCAATAATGCGTTGATAAAGGGTTTCTAATGCTCTTTTCGGGGTCAATATCTATTCCTTCGAGAAACTCAGAAACTTGTAATGAACCATCGTTGTGGGAATAACAGTATTAGTAATATCAATAATACTGGTAGTATTTTTTTTATAAATTAATAATCCATTAAAATCCTCTCCTATGCTTTTAATTTTAGACTCAATATGCTTTAAGCTACTCATTAAAAAAGTTCCGGGTACTTCCCCAAAAAATTCAGTTAATCTAGAATATCTACTAGTTACTCGGCAGGATAAAAAATTTCTTTCAGGAGCGTAAATAATAATACCAATATTGGCAAACTCTCCAGTAAAATGGTCGGGCAAGTAACGAATTATCTGGTATTGATATTTTGTCATAATAAAACTCTTTTCAATTCTTCGGCGAAGGTATCCCTATTATTAACAATCGAACTTAGTCGTTGTTTAATTACATCAAATTGGTCATTCATCCATTCTTCGGGAATAATAGGCTGTATTTTTCCCCAAAACTGTTCATTAACAACGTCTAACTTGCTCGCAAAATTGGGAAAAAAATCAAATATTTTTCTTTTCAACGATTAAAACACCAATTATTTGAAATCCAAGTCATATCAGATTCTATCATCCAAGGGCGGGATTTCTGAAAAATGGCAACTCATGAGTGAAACTAAATGCCATTTCATGGTCAAAAATAATAATTCTTTTCCATTTGTTTGGAAGTTATTTTTATCTATTCTGTGGTCTGATTATTGATAAAGACATCAAAGTGAATAGCTCGACCAATTTGAGTTGTAATCCATCGGAAATAGGTTGATCCGGGGTAATTTCAATATATCCTTCATTATAGGTGTTCCAAAATTAAACCCTAAACTGTGGTTTGCTAGTTCCCGGTTGGGATGCTTGTTATCAATCATTGATTGAAGAAATCCGTCCGTTAATTCAATGATGGCTGGTTCTGCAACCGGCAGATTTAATTCATACCAATTAAAGCCGCAACCAGTTCTTTTAATGCACTTCGGAAACATTTCTGGAGAGCCTTTTAATTTGACTACATACTCTCCTTTTCACCAGATTGTTGACAGACCCTACAACAATCATTGGCTGAGTCTCTTCCAGTACTTAGAATTTTACCAGCTTCCCTGTGCAAATACTGTTGGAAGAAAATAAGATGGTTCAGACGGTCGAGGCACAGTTCTAGATTTAAGGTAATGGTGAGGCAGTTTGCAAGCTACAATAAGCCTAAACCGTTGTTGTCAACAAAGTATTTATCTCTTATTGTGTTAAACTGGCGTGTAAAATTATTCTCAATTTATCTAATTCATTTGTTATCAATTCTATTCCTTCTCTTCCTCACAGCCAATATCATCTTTCTTTTTCGCCCTGTTTATTTCCACAAGCTGCAAACAAAAATATCAATGAAATGGCTAATAGTTTTTTCATTTTTCAATCGGTTTTGGCTATGAAATATTTGATTGATTTTAAAAGGTAGCAGATTTATCAGTTTCCTTAATGTCTATTTTGTTCAAATACTGTTCAAGTTAGTACTTCCGAAAAAAACGGCAAAAAAACGTTTTTTTAACGAAGCAAAAGGACCATTCCATAATAGCTTTACTGGAGTAATATTACAGTCATTCCAGGGACCAGGTATTACCCTCTTGCTTTTTTTTGCTTATTAAAATAAGTCATATTGGAAATTACAAAATGCAATGTAACTTTCAAAAATACTGTTTACCAAAAATTGTAAAAAGTAAGTGAGATTAACACCCCAAATACCGAAAAAAGCATTGAAGGCTTTCTTAAAGCAAAAACCGCTTAGATGCGAAATGGATCTTTTTAAGAGAAATCTTATTGATCTACTTGATAAGATAATCTTAATAGAAAAGCAACCGAAAGACGAAAGCGAAGAACACCTCAAAATAACTTGCGTGACTTTCTACGTGACACGTATTATAGTGATACAAATGCCATTAATACCAAAGACAAAAAAGACTTAGTCATTCATTTGAGTAAAACTACTGACAGTGATGTTGCTGTAATCATTGAAGCTAAAAGGCCAACCAATATTGGTGAAATGATAACGGCTGATAATCCAAATAAAAAGGCATTTCACGAACTAATCCTATACTACTTAAATGAAAGGCATATAGCTAACAATAACCAACTAAAACAACTTGAAGTTACAAACATATACGAATGGTACATTATTGATGCCAACTATTTTGACAAACACATTTACAGAAATACTAAAATTAAAAGACTTTTACGAAACGAAACAAATGACAGGAAAGACAACCCGTGGTTTTATGAAGAAATTGCAAAAATTGTCTCAAAATCGAAATAGATATTCCTTGTGTTTGCTTTGATATTAGGAAATATGAAAAATATTTACGCAATAACAAAAAGGAGGATGACAAAGAACTAATTGCTTTATTTAAAATATTCTCTTCGCAATATCTGCTAAAAATAGCAACGCCAAATGACAGTAATACACTTAATGAAAGATTTTACAAAGAGTTGTTGTTACACATCATAGGAGTGGAAGAAGCTAAAGAAGGTACTAAAAAAACATAATCAGGCGGAAGAAAGAAAGCGAAACGCCTTCTTCTCTTCTCGAATTGACCATTGAAGGATTAAAAACGGAAGATACTTTTTCACCGTGTTCCTGACATCAAAATTTATGGAGATAATAAAGAAGATCAGACGTTCAATATTGCTCTAGAACTCTGTATTTCCTGGATAAACCGAATTTTATTTCTCAAATTATTAGAAGGTCAACTTATTATATATCATCAAGGAAATAAGAAAGACTATAGCTTTTTAAACTCTGAAATCATCCAAGATTTTGATGAATTGTTTAAGCTATTCCATAAAGTATTAGCCGTAAACATTCCAGACAGAACGGAAGCAGTAAGAAATAAATATAGTAAAGTTCCGTACTTGAATAGTTCGCTTTTTGAGATTAGTGAATTAGAAGATCACACAATAAAAATTAATTCACTTGAAAATGAAGGGATGCTTGAAATCATTAATTCAACTATTTTAAAGGATGTCAAGAAAAGCGCTGATAAATTAACTACACTCGATTATCTCTTTCAATTCTTGGAAGCTTATGACTTTGCGAGCGAAGGATCAGGAAGAAGTTCAGGAGGATAATAAAATTCTTATAAATGCCTCAGTGCTAGGTAAAAGTATTTGAGAAAATAAATGGTTATAGGACGGTTCTATATTTACTCCTGCATTTATTACAATGTATTTGTCACGACAATCAATCCGATTAGCAATAGTTGAAAAATTCAATGAAGAATTAGCAGAGCAAGGGCATAGATTATTTAATAAGTTTGAAGATATTAGAAATTATACTTCTCGCCTTTTCAAAACCGAAGAAATTATAAAAATTAACGGAATAATAAACCATCACAGATCAAATTGGTAATCCTTGAATGCCAAGTTTAATAATGGTAAACCCATTAGTAAGGAAATTCAAAGACTTCAGAAAACACTTTTCCACGAAAACAAATTATTATTAGAAAACGCTTACAACACATTTGGTGTTGATATTAACACTAAGTCAGTTTTAATTTGTCGCCTTCGTTTGTGGATCGAACTTTTTGAAAAATGCTTTATTATAAAGAAAATGACTACAGAACTGAGACACTTCCGAATATTGATATAAATATAAATGTGAAACAGTTTATTAAATCGATTCCCATTGGATGCCGATTTAAGTGGTTGCTTGAGAAGCATCAAATATATGTATTAAAGCATATAGGTTTTGTGATGATTAAAAAAAAAGAAAAAACTGAGATGTAAAAAGAGGGTTAAATAAATAATAGATGCTATTAAAAGCGATTTCAGGACAGAAATATTTACACAGAGATCCTAAATTGCAAGACTTAGGAAAGTTAGCCGTGAGTTTATTGTTAGAAATTAATCAAACAAAGCTTTTTAAAGAAAAATCCAAAATCAGAAAAATGCAAGTAAACAAAACAGAAAATAGCTGAAGCTGTAATTAGTAAACTAACAAAGAAGTTGAAAAAAATAAAAGACAATAACAATTATAAAAATGCGTTTGAATGGCGATTTGAATTTCAAGTACTGAATGATGATGGTGATTTTAAGGTTTTGATGTTATTATCTGAAATCCCCTTATTTTTCTATTTCAAAATCAGTCTTTACGCTTATTGGAAAACACTTACCAAACATATGAAACACAGGAGATATTTATTGCTTATTTTATGAAATGGGAGTGCGCCTTTTAAAAACAATGGAATACTTTATTATATTATTCCAACAAATGGTTAAGGGCTAATTATGGGCAGAGTTGAGGGAATTTCTTTATATAAAACTAACCCGATTTTTCTTTGACTTTAACTGGTATCAGGTATTTGAAAAGGCATCCGTTGATAGCAACATTTTAGGATTGAAAAAGTCAAACCCATTAAATAAAGTTTTATCAGCAGTTGCTGAAAAGGATTTTGATATTATTAATCTCGAAAAAATATAGAAACTAATGCTGTTATTGCTTCCTTTCTGCGAATGAGTATTGGACTATAAAAGATAAAAGCTACACAGAATTAAAAATAAGATTGTTTCTAAAGGAAAACTTTAGAGAAATGGGATTTTAAAATAAATTATGGCATAAAAACCGATTGAACGAAGCATTTATTATAAATGAAGAAAAAGAAAGGAATTAATTCAATTAGACAAAAATGAGGAAATCATTAGACCTTTAATTCGAGGAAGAGAACGTTGAAAGATATGCCTTTAATTTTCAAAGCTTTACTTAATAAATAGTCACAATGGTATAAAGGAACTAAATATTTCTCCTGTTAACCTTCCAAATGAATACCCAACTATTTTTCAATACTTATCGCAGTTTAAATCCAAAGCAGAAATAAGAGCTGATAAAGGCGACACTTGGTTTAATCTTAGAAACTGAGCTATTTACACGAGTTTGAGAAAGAGAAAATAATTTAGGCAGAAACAATGCGTATTCATAAAACTGGGAATAGAAATTTTCCACGATTCGGTTATGACAAAACTGAAATTATTCTGATAAAACAGTGTTTACGGAATAGGTCAACATTGAAATACTTATTGGCTTTTTTTGAACTCTTCAGTTGGAAGGCTGATAAAAGAATTTGTTACAAAACTAGATACGGGTGGATATATGATGCAAAAAGATTTTTTTGATAAAATCCCCATCTTTGTTCCTACAACAATACAAGAGATCGAAATAAATATATTGGTTGACAAAATTCTTGAAATTAAACAGCAGAATAAAGACAGCAAAATATATGAAAAGAAAATTGATGAATTAGTTTATGAACTTTACGATTTAACTGCAGAAGAACGAAAAATAATAGAAGGATAACCTATTGAAATAATTCATCAAAAATGGTAAAGAGAAACCCAGCCCAGTAAGTTAAAAAGCCATTTGAAATGGCAGGGTAAAAGTAAGACAAAAAGCACCCGAAAACAGGGTTAAATTGCTTCCCTTGCCCCTAGACTCCAATATAAAAATGTAAATAGTTGATATTAAATTGTTTACATGAATTAATTGCGGAGACCGAGGGATTCGAACCCTCGATACGGTTTCCCGTATACACACTTTCCAGGCGTGCCTCTTCAACCACTCGAGCAGGTCTCCGGAGGGCTGCAAATATAAGGAATCCGGGGCGGTCTTACCAGTTATTAGCCTGGTCTTTGTTGAGGCGTTCGCTTACATCTTCGGGCTGGTGTTCCTGCCAGTCGGGGTCATATTTCACGAACCAGGATATCCATAAACTCCGGCTGATACGCATCAGCCAGGGTTGCAGTAAAATCAATAAAAAGGCATTGACACCCAGCCAGTAAAAAACACTGTTGTCATTTACCGAAATCCCGATTGTCAAGCCCCATAATACCAGGCTCACCACACTCAGGAATACCGTAAGTGCATAGCTCACGTAGCTGGTGCCATAATAAAACCCCACTTCCAGTTCCGTTGGCTGGTTGCAGACTTTGCAGCGGGTATTCATCTGCAGGTTTTTTTTCATGCTGATACTAACACCATTCACAAATAATTTTCCTTCACGGCAACGGGGACAACGGCAGTTTACGGCACTGGTGAAATATCCTCTCCTGGGTTTTCGCTGGGTCATTTTTCGGGATTCCCGGTTTAAATACGGGGCCGCAAAGATACATTTTAATAAGGGCAAAGGGGATGAAAAGCCAGGTCATTTACTTTTCCCAAAGTTTGTGAAGCATGAATACGAACAGGAGCCCCGGCAGGAAAGGAACTCGTTGCTTTTTAAGTGAAGTCCGCTGTAATTGATTACCGTCAACTACTTGATTCTCAAAATGCGGCTTAACGAACTGCAGCAGTCCAGGACAGGCATTTATCAGCTGATTTCAGAACAGGAAAAACCCAAACAGTGTAACAGGAAGGTTTTTTTACCCCGGATACTATTTTTCCGTGTCAGTACTGAGCAGTTTCATATAAAAAGCCATTATTTTTATCATTACAAAAGTATACCTGGCAACCACACCAGGCAATCAACAAAACCATTCACCCGATAAATATTTAAACTCATAAATCATGATGAAAGTTCATTTTTTTGCAGCATTCCTGCTTTGTTCTGTTCTGTCCTATTCCCAAAACGTGGGGATTGGCACATCGGTCCCTGCTGCAAAGCTGGATGTAAAAACAACTTCAAATTATGTAGGCCAGTTCAACGGTACCGCACCTATGTACATGGGTCTTTTTGAAAGCGATGTATACCGTGGTTACCTGGGTTCTTACTCAGGAAATCCGGAAGATGTTGACTTTGGAACAGGAGCTGGTAATGCTACAGGAAAACTTCATTTAACGATCCAGGCTGTTCCAAAAGTTACCGTTAATGCATCCGGACAGGTAGGAATCGGAACCACTGTTCCTTCACATCTCCTGCACATAAACGGTGGCGATTTGTTTGTACAATCCAGCTCAGGCCTGATTCGCTTTGGGTATGCTGGAGCAAATGAATGGCAAATGGCTACTACCGGCGCTGGTGCTGACCTCAGATGGTATACTACACCTGATGGCGGTACGACAATTACCCCCAGGCATTATTTCAGCCAGAATGGTAATATGGGCGTTGGGGGCTTTTCAGGACCCGGCGTACCCCTTGGCCGGCTGGATGTAATCGGAGCCGGAACCTCCTCATCAACTAACACATTCCTTTTAAGAAACTCAAACCTTGATACCATCCTCCGCGTGCGGGATGATGGCCGGATGGGTATCGGCTATAATGGAACATCCTATGGACGGACTTTGAATATGGGCGGCACGGGTATTAATTTTTATACTGCCAACGAAGTTGCCTTTGGTGGCGCTGTTTTCCCTACTGATACTTCTCTTGTTATCTGGTCGAACAGCAATTCCAACAACTACCTGGTGTTACAACCCAGCTGGGGCAATACTGGAGTTGGCACTTATACACCCAATGCCAAGTTTCACTTAAATGGCGCCATGCTCATTGGCGGTAATGCTGCACGTACGGCAGTTGGTTATTCACTGAGTGTAGATGGACAGGTGATATCCGAAGGCTTCACCACATTAAATAGTACCTCATGGCCTGATTATGTTTTTGAAAAAGACTATACCCTGCGTCCTTTAGCGGAATTAAAAGAATTTATTTTCGCTAACAAACACCTGCCGGGTATTCCCGATGCAGCAACCATGGAAAAAACTGGGATTAACCTGGGTGAGATGACTAAAAAACTGACTGAAAAAGTGGAAGAGCTTACTTTATACATCATTGAGCTCGACAGGAAGAATACAGAACTTTCGAAAGAGCTGGAAGCGGTGAAAAAAAATAAATAGAAACATTTCTTCTTTGGCCTCAAGCCTGAAAATGCGAAACAGATTGTTTCGCATTTTTTATTTTGTATAACGTCACGCCGGATCCCTTGCATTTCCCTAAGCCGCAGCAACAAATATTCCGGAACAGGAGACCCGGCTAAGAAGGCGTCATCGATACATATTCAACTCACCCTAAATAACCATACCTGTGATCAGGGAATAAAGCACACAAACATTCACTCCTCCCCTCCCGTTACCTGCCAATCACCGAAACCAGGTATGCTCCAGGTGCATCACCATGTCTTTATATTTTGTATCACCTTTTATGGTTAAAAAGAAAACAACTTTCGTCACCCTTGACCCATTTTCAGAATGGCTTGAGTAAGTTCCCAGTGGTGTTAAACTGATACCGCTGATGGCTCCGGTTTCTTCCTGCAGGTACTGGTCATTCATCAGGTTGTTTTTAGCGGCCTGCCAGGCATCCGTCATGGGCATCACTGCCAGGAAAACGGTCTGTACCAGCAAGATCAGAAAAACAATAACCAGGATAACTTTTTCAGGCATTGCACGCAACTTGTATTTCTCTTTTTCCACCACACGGTTGTAGAAAAATCCGGTAATCCCTGCCAGCAGCATCATCTCCCCTACCCAACGGCTTTCCCAAAAAAAATACCAGTTCATCACCCGGCAGGCTACCCCGTAAACAATAAATAATATCCCGGTGAAGAACAGGAAACGGAGTGTGTTATTCATGCGCTGAAATTTAATAGTGAACAAACTTTTACCGGGTACGTTCTTCGAAGCTGCTCTTCGAAACTGTTCTTCGAGACCTCTGGTCGCGAAGTCCTATTCTATCGCCTCCGGCGATAACAACTAATCAAACCGGAATAAATTCTTCGCATTCGCCGTAGTAATCCCCGCCATCTCCTCCTGACCCATCTCTTTTACATCAGCCAGTTTCTGGATTACATACTTCAGGTAAGATGGTTCATTCGTTTTGCCCCGGTACGGAACCGGTGCCAGGTAAGGTGAATCCGTTTCCAGCACTAAAAAAGCAGGATCAATATTTTTTATCGCCGCATCCAACCCTGAGTTTTTGAAAGTAAGCACACCACCAATCCCCAGGTAAAAACCAAGTTCCGTTATTTTTTGGGCCTGCTCCGCATTACCCGAAAAACAATGGAAGATACCGCGCAGTTTGCCATGCTGGTATTTCCTGACTGATTCAATACACTCATCCGTTGAATTGCGGCTATGGATCACCAGCGGCAAGTCTTTTTCCAAAGCCCATTCAATCTGCTCATGGAAAGCCAGGTATTGTTCAGCGTCAAAATTGCGGTCCCAGTAAAAATCAAGCCCCGTTTCACCCACCGCCCAGAACCGGCCTGCATCGAGGTAATCGCGGGCAATCTTCAGCTCATCCCGGTAATTCGCCTTCACCGAACAGGGGTGCAAACCCATCATGGGGAAACAGGTTTGCGGATACTGGCGGGAAAGACCAATCAGGTCCTCATGGGTTTCTGAATCTATAGCCGGCAGAAACACTTTTGCAACACCCTCATTTTCAGCCCTTTTTAACAGCTGCTCCAGGTCGGGCTTCATCTCCGGAATGTAAATATGGGCATGGGTGTCAACCAGGATCATTTTTTATATCTTTAGTCCCGTAAAAATCCGTAAAAACTTTAAGAAAGCTTTAAACCTGAGGCAATAAAAAGCATCCAATTCCCGTCATCTCAATCAACTCCTTAAAACCGACAATCATGAAAAAGAGGTTTAACCTTGTTTCCCTCGCTGCTGTTATTTTTTCACTGAGTCTTTTCGTTATCATTTCCTGTACCAAAGAAAAAAGCGGAGATGGTACAAATGCACAGCAGGAAACAGAAGCTTCACAAGTTTCCAGCCAGGCTGATGGAGAAGCTGAAATCGTATTCAACGATGTTTTCGACAATGCTATGGGCGCCAGCGATGAAGTTGGTGTAGCCGGCGTTGGCGTTTTCGGCAGGGTTACTGCCTGTCATACTGTAACTGTTACACACCTTACACCCGGCGTTGTATTCCCGATCCGCATCGTCATTGATTTCGGAACTACAGGTTGTATCGGACCTGATGGTCGTACACGCCGTGGTAAAATCATTACTGAATATACCGGCCGGTTAATGTATCCCGGAACATCCGCCACTACTACTTTTGATGGCTACTACGTCGACAGTGTGCATGTTGAAGGCACCCATAGTATCAGCAATGTAAGCACAGTAAATACCCAACCCATTGTACGCAAGTTTAAGGTGGATGTGGTAAATGCTAAACTGACCCGCCCGAATGGTAATTATACGAAATGGAACAGCCACAAGACTATCACCCAAATGGAAGGCACTACCACCAACCTCCCGCTTGATGATATTTTTAAAGTGGAAGGTTCTGCCAGTGGCCAGGGACTCAGGGGTAACCTCCTTGTAGGCTGGGAATCAGTGATTACCGAACCACTCGTGAAACGTTTTAACTGCCGCTGGATCGTAAAAGGGAAAGTAAGAACCGTTCGGGTTAACTCGAATGTGAACAGTCCCTGGGTAGCCCTTTTGGACTTCGGAGCAGGCACCTGCGACAACCAGGCAGTGGTTACAATCAACGGAATCCCGCATCAAATTACTTTGCCGTAATTAAAAAAATATTATACATTTAAACTAGTTTTCATAGGGTACGGATTAAAAACGGGCCAGGGTTTCTACCCCGGCCCTAACTTTTTTATAGGCGGATATGTTTGTTTAATTGATCACAGACAATAATTCATTCCCTGCTAATTGATTCCGCCAAAACCCCAGCCTTTCAATTTTATATTTTTCATCACCGCTGGCAGGATCTGCTGCATTTGCGGAAAAGCTTTTTCACTGTCGTGAAACACCAGGATTGATCCGGGTTTAGTGTGTTTATTCAGCTGCTCTACCGATTTTGAAATACTAACCGAAGGATCAAAATCACCACTCAGCAAATCCCACATGATAATTTTTGTATCAGCCCCTAAAACCTTTTTAACAGCCTTTGCCTGCGCTGAACGCAATCTTCCATAAGGCGGCCTGAATAAACGGGAGCTGATTACACGGGCAGATTTTTTTACATCCTCAATGTATGTATCCAATGGCGTATGCCACCCGTTCTTGTGCGTGTGTGTATGGTTACCGGCACTGTGCCCTTCATCGAGGATGCGCTTATATATTCCGGGATACTGCTCCACATTCTTTCCGATACAGAAGAAACTGGCCTTCGCATCAAACTCTTTGAGTAAATCAAGCACCCAGGGTGTAACAACAGGATGCGGGCCATCATCAAAACTCAGGTACACCTGGTTATCCAATGCAGGTAATCGCCAGATACGTTGCGGATAAATCCACCTCAGCCAGGCCGGCGTTTTATATAAATAAGGCAATGACACGATAGCCGCAAGTTACAAAAGCAAAGCCACCGGGCTTTATCTTTGCAGCAATGGAAAAGAAAATCAGGGTTCGCTTTGCACCCAGTCCCACAGGCGGTTTACACCTCGGTGGCGTACGCACTGTTTTATACAATTACCTTTTTGCAAAACAAAACAAAGGAACTTTTATTGTACGCATTGAAGACACAGACCAGAACAGGTATGTTGACGGTGCCGAAGATTATATTTTCGACTGCCTGAAATGGGCAGGCCTTGAGCCCGATGAAAGCCCGCGCCACGGCGGCGCATTCGGACCCTACCGCCAGAGTGAAAGAAAAGCCCTGTACAGGGAATATGCAGACAAGCTGGTAGCCGAAGGACATGCTTACTATGCATTCGACACTCCCGAAGATCTGGAGCGCATGCGCCAGGATTTCAAAACAGACGAGAACCCTTCTCCCCAATATGATCTTACGATCCGTATGAAAATGCGGAACTCACTCACACTTTCACCGGAAGAAACAGCTGCTTTATTACAGGCAGGCACCCGGCATGTAGTCCGTATCAAAATCCCGGAGAACAGGCAGGTTTCTTTCCATGATATGATCCGCGGGGATGTACAGTTTGACACCCGTGTGGTGGATGATAAAGTATTACTGAAAGCAGATGGCATGCCTACTTACCATCTTGCCGTGGTTGTTGATGATTACCTCATGCAGATCAGCCATGCATTCCGCGGTGAAGAATGGCTGCCCTCCGCCCCTGTACATATTTTACTCTGGGAATATTTATTCGGTATTGACCAGATGCCCAAATGGGCACACCTGCCATTGATTCTCGGTCCGCAGGGAAAACTCAGCAAAAGGGATGGCGCCAAATACGGATTCCCCGTATTCGCCATGAACTGGAATGATCCCAAAACCAAAGAACTCACGGAAGGCTTCCGCGAAAAAGGTTTTTTACCCGAAGCCTTTGTAAACCTGCTCGCATTATTAGGCTGGAACGATGGCAGTGAAAGGGAAATCTTTACCAAAGATGAACTCGTGGATGCATTTTCCATGGAACGCGTTCACGCTGCCGGCGCCCGCTTCGATTATGAAAAAGCCAAATGGTTCAACCACGAATGGATTAAAAAAACAGATGCAGCCGCACTGGCAACACCTGTAAAAAAATTACTGGCTGATGCCGGTGTTCACACGGCAGATGATGCTTTAATCAATGTAATAAATGTTGAAGAGAGACCGCTGCTCCCTTCTTCCTGATTTCGTTTCTCAAACTGCCTTCCTTTTCAAAGCACCCGATACCTGGGACCTGCCCGCTGTCAAACCCAAATGGAATGAAGCCAAACAGGTTTTCTTCAAACAACTAATCAGCAACTGGTCAGCCACGAATGACTGGACCAACACTGTTCTTGAAAATAATTTCCAGACCACTGTTGTGGCCAACCAGTTAAAACCGGGTGAAGTATTACTGCCCCTGCGTATTATGCTTGTTGGCGGGAAATTCGGTCCGGGTGTATTTGACATTGCCGGCCTGCTGGGAAAAGAAGAAACCCTGCAGCGGATAGAAAAAGCCCTCGTGGCCTTCAACGCCTGATTATCCCTGTTGCTGGATCAGGTCCATCACCGCAGTGATTTTTTCCCTGTATTCATTTTCGATGAATAACATATCGGCCGGTTCGAGCATGAATGAAGCCGCAGTGTTTTGACGGGCCTGCTCTACCGTGCGTATACCGGGAATAACTACTGATATTGCGGGGTATGACATGATGTATCGCATAGCCAGATCCGTTTTGCTGCAGCTGTATTTATCACAAAGTTTCCATACACCGGCAAGCGCTTCATTGGCTTTTTCCACCACTTCTTTCTTCATTCTTTTTTTGCGATGGTCATTGTCTGCGAACTCAGCTACCCGGTCAAATTTCCCGGTAAGCAATCCAAACTGCAAAGGCATCCTGGCAATTAATCCATACCCTGCACCGGCAGCCTTATCCAGCAGCGGCAGTGCCCGCTGGTTGATCATATTCAGCACCAGCTGGAATCCATTACCCGCCTGGTGTTTTATTAACCATTCTGCTTCGGGCATCGGATCAAAAGTATTCAGTGAAATGCCCCAGTAGCGGATCTTGCCCTGTTTTTGCAGGGTGTCCATGGCCTTCAGGCATTCACCTTTTTCGAGGGAATCAACCCTGACTGTATGCAGCTGGTAATAATCAATAGCTTCTTTTTTCAATCTCCGCAGGCTGTTTTCACAGGCACTGATCAGCCAGGCAGCTGAATAATCGGTAGTGAATACGCCATCCCTGGCTACGTTCCCGCCTTTGGTAGCGATCACCACTTCTTTGTTTCCTGCCAGCGTTTTTCCCAGGATTTCTTCGGAATGTCCCAGGCCATAAATATCTGCCGTGTCAAAAAAATTGACCCCGGCATCCAGGGCGGCATGGATTGCTTTTACAGATTCGCGGTCATCCACATCGCCCCAGCCAATGGCCGTCTGTCCCACCATGGCCCCGCCGCCAATGGCCCAGGCGCCAAATCCGGTCTCGCTTACGTTTAATGAAGTATTGCCAAATTTCCTGTATCGCATAATGAAATATACAACCTTATTCAAACTAATGTAATTTTGACAAACACAATTCTGTTATGAACAGACCGATCAGGGTTTTAGTGGCTAAAGTTGGTCTCGACGGTCATGACCGCGGAGCTAAAGTTATTGCCACGGCACTGCGTGATGCCGGTATGGAAGTGATTTATACCGGGCTCCGGCAGACTGCAGAAATGGTGGTGAATTCCGCCCTGCAGGAAGATGTGGATGCTATTGGCGTGAGTATTTTATCCGGCGCCCACATGACTGTTTTCCCCCGTATCATGAACCTGATGAAGGAAAAAGGCATGGATGATGTGCTGCTTACCGGCGGGGGAATCATCCCTGAAGACGATATGGAACAGCTCCACACCCTCGGCGTAGGGAAATTATTTGCCCCGGGCACACCAACCGCCGATATCTCTTCCTATATTCATGGCTGGGTGGACGAACACCGGAAATTCTGACGATTGCTTCCACATGGCAGCCTGCCATGCATTTTCTTTTGTAAATTCAGCGCCAATGGAAGCAAATCCTTTACTGTCATCTTATACGCATGAATCCCGGGTCTGGGATGAAATGTTTACCGGCACTGATGTGCGGTCATCTTACCGTCAGTTTGTAGATGCCCTGCGTGGTATCCAGGCCGCAGAAATGACACATAAAGATGAACTGGCCAAGAAACTTTTCATGAGCCAGGGCATCACCTTCACAGTGTACAGCAGTGGCGAAGGCATTGAAAAAATATTCCCTTTCGATATTGTTCCCCGTATCATTGAAGCTTCTGAATGGAACCTGATTGAGCGGGGAATCAAACAGCGGCTCAAAGCACTGAATATTTTCCTGAAAGATATTTACAGCAACCAGTTTATTATCCGTGACGGATTAATCCCCGCCAAACTGATTTACAGTTGTCCCAATTTCACGCGGCCGATGATGAATGTACCCGTGCCGCATGATATCTATACCCACATTACGGGTATTGACCTGATCCGTGATCATGACGGCAGTTTTTATGTGCTGGAAGATAACCTGCGCACGCCATCCGGAGTTTCATATATGCTGGAGAACAGGAGCATCACATACCGGATCTTCCCCGACCTGATCCGGAAAAACAAAGTGCTGCCCGGTAAAAGATTACCCAGACCGGCTGATGAAAAACCTGATGGCTTTGGCGGGCAGGCAGCAGAGCAACCCCACCGTTGTGTTACTCACGCCCGGTATTTATAACTCCGCTTACTTTGAACATACCACACTGGCAAGACTGATGGGTATTGAACTGGTGGAAGGCCGCGACCTGGTCGTGGATAATCATAAAGTGTATATGAAAACCACGCGCGGATTGAAACAAGTGGATGTGATTTACCGGAGGGTGGATGATGATTTTATTGATCCGCTGGTATTCAGGGGCGACAGTATGCTGGGGGTTCCCGGTATTTATGGCGCATACCGCAGCGGGAATGTGGCTATCGTGAATGCCATGGGTAATGGTGTGGCAGATGATAAAGCCGTATATGCTTATGTGCCCGACATGATCCGGTATTACCTGAATGAGGAGCCTATATTGAAAACCGTTCCCACTTACCAGCTGGCCAATCCTGATCACCGCAAGCTGGTGTTTGAAAATATGAGTACGATGGTGATCAAGCGCACGAATGAATCGGGCGGCTATGGCATGCTGATCGGCAGCAGCGCCACCGAAAAACAAATGGAGGAATTCAGGGAAGCAATTACAGAAGATCCGCGGAGTTTTATCGCGCAGCCTATTATCAGTCTTTCGTCGGCACCCTGTTACATCAATGGTATTTTACAACCCCGCCGGGTTGACCTGAGGCCTTATGCCTTATACGGACCCGATGGAATAGATATTGTACCGGGCGGTTTAACGCGCGTGGCGCTGAAAGAAGGTTCACTGGTTGTTAATTCATCACAGGGTGGAGGCAGTAAGGACACCTGGGTACTGGCAGGAGAATAAATCAATCATCCAAAATTTAATCACACAATGTTAAGCCGCGTAGCTGATGCTGTTTTCTGGATGGCCCGTTATATGGAAAGAACGAATGGGATGCTGCGGATTCTCCGCACCAATTATATTTCATCACAGGATGAGGTGAAGAATTTCAGCTGGACACCGCTGCTCCGCAATTTCAGCGATGCACCGGAAGAAAAAAGAGCCGCTATCGGGAATAATTCGCCTGCTGTGATAGAGCACCTGCTGCTCGACCGGGATAACGGCGCATCAGTCATAAACAATATCACCAGGGCCCGTGAAAATGCCCGCGCCGTACAGGATCATATTACCAAAGAAGTATGGCAATGCCTCAATAATTATTATCACATCATCCGAGAGCCGAATTTGCTGCAACAGCTACAAACCGGTGACCCGGTAACGGTGCTCGATGCCATGGTATATCATGGCATGTTATACCACGGCACGGTGGATATCACGATGGCACGCGGCGAGGGATTTAATTATCTCAACATCGGTAAGTTCCTGGAAAGAGGAATCCTTTCTATTGATATGCTGCATATCAAACTGCTTGAAATGGATTACCACCTGGAACATAAAACCGAAGTACCGGCACTCCGTTACCTGCTCTATTCACTCAGCGGTTATGAATTGTACATGAAAACCCACCGGGGAAATTTCCAGGTGAACCTGGTACTTGAACTGATTTTGTACAATGATAATTTCCCGCATTCTGTGGCGTACTGCCTGAAACAGCTTTACCGTTATTTTGAAAGACTGGAACCGGAAAGCCTGCCGGAAAGTTATAAGCAGCTTGAATTCCTGATCGGCCGGGCTATGACAAGGGTGAAATACCATTCCATTAATTCAAACGATGGTGAAGGGCTGAAACAATTTTTGCAGCAGGTGAGACAGGATTTTACAGGGATCGCAGCGGCCTTTAACCAATATTATTTCGGAAACCAATAAGATTAATACCAGCATGCCTGAATATAATATCAGACATATCACCAGATATACTTATCCCGCACCGGCTACTGACAGTGCCAACCAGCTGATCCTATATCCGCACAGCACGGACCACCAGGAATTGCGCGAATACAAGCTGGAGATCTCGCACCAGCCGCATGTTGAATTCTTTATTGATTATTTCGGCAATAAAGTGGGGATTTTTTCACTGATCCGTCCGCATACCGAATTACTGATCCGTGCCGAAATGGATGTGGTGACGCATGAAGTGGAACTCCCTGCCGATGAGGCCCGGGCTTCGGAACAATGGATAACCCTGGCCGAAGAGAGTGAACAATGGCCCTGCCTTGATTTTATGCTGCAGGAGAAAGCAGACATGCATGATGACATTGAAGCCCTCACCCTTTCATTTATTAAAGACGACATCACTCCTTTTGCAGCCGTAAAAACCATGTCATCCTGGATCAATGAGAATTTTTCTTATGTAAAAGGAATCACCAGCGTGGAAACCAGTGTGGATGAAATCTGGCGGTTACGAGCCGGCGTATGCCAGGATTTCGCACACATGCTCCTGGTGATGCTGCGCATGGCTGGGATTCCATCCCGGTATGTAAGCGGATATATCTGTCCCAAAAACCATGAGCTCAGGGGTGAAGGCGCCACGCATGCCTGGGTCGAAGCCTGGATTCCAAATTATGGGTGGATTGGTGTTGATCCCACCAACAACTGTATTGTGAGTGACCGCCATGTAAGACTGGCTGCAGGCAGGGATTTCAGTGACTGCACCCCGGTGAAAGGTATTTACAAAGGTCCTTCCCAGCACCTGCTGGAAGTATCTGTTGTGATCAATAATGCCCTGGCTGAAAATGCGGAACCGCTCACCCCGGTTTTCACTTATAAAGTAACCCAGGAAAGTCCTTCAGATAATTCTTACCGCAGATTCATGGAAATCCAGCAACAGCAATAACTTGCATCCCAAATAATAACGATATGCCCTACCAAACCCTGCTTGCCGTTCTTGAGCACCACATACTCACGATTACGATTAACCGTCCTGATAAAATGAATGCACTGAACAGCACTGTGCTTGATGAGCTGAACGCAGTGCTCGACAAAGTGGAAAATCACCATGAAATCAAAGCCGTCATCATTACCGGTGCCGGACCCAAAGCTTTTGTTGCCGGAGCCGATATCTCCGGAGTTTAACGGCATTGATAAATCTGCAGCCATGGCGATGGCTAAAAAAGGGCAGGATATTTTTTTCCGCATAGAAAGATCAGCCAAACCAATCGTAGCTGCTGTGAACGGATTTGCACTTGGCGGCGGTTGCGAACTGGCAATGAGCTGCCATTTCAGGATTGCCTCCGATAATGCCCGCTTTGGCCAGCCGGAAGTAAACCTGGGTTTGATACCCGGTTATGGGGGCACACAAAGACTGGTGCAACTGGTCGGCAAAGGCAAAGCGATGGAATTACTGATGAGCGCCAATATGCTGGATGCTGCGGCAGCCCTGCAATGGGGACTGGTGAATCATGTTTGTACCCAGGAGCAACTGATTGAGCAGTGCAAACAAATCCTGAATACCATCATCAGCAAAGCACCGCTGGCAGTAGCAGGTTGTATCAAAGCAGCCAATGCCGTGTATGATGAAACGGTAAATGGATTTGAACTTGAAATAAATGAATTCGGGAATTGCTTTGGCACCGCCGACATGAAAGAAGGCGTTGGCGCTTTCCTGGAAAAAAGGAAACCCGCATTCAAAGGCGCCTGATCAGCGTCTTATCAGTTTGCATTAAGCAGATAAGCAGTCACGCCGCTTACGTTATCAATGCCCCTGGCATCTTCGAGGAATACACGGAAAGAACTCACCGTTTCCACCGGGAATGTAACAATGCGTTTATGCCCGATGGTGTTCCCCTGGATTTCAGCGACTGAACGATTTCCCTTGTATAAAACGATTTTAAACTTGCGGATCGTCTGGCCCATGCCAATCGCTTCTCGCAGTATAATGCAGTTCATTTTAGTAGGCTGCTGTAGCTGTACATTAAAATTCTGCAGGTTGATACTGTATGATTTCCCGGCCTGGTCATTTCCCCTCACCTGGATATTGTTACCGGGTAATTCAGCCTGGCTGAACTGGTAATAAATGCTGGCATCTTTCAGCAGGTTGTTGCTGAAACTTTCATCCCGCAATTTTTTAAAGCCATTCAGGCTGGCGATATCTGCATCAGGAATCAGTCCGCGGCTGTCAGGAGGAACATTGAGTAATAAATTCGCACCTCGACCTACTGACTTCAGGTAAAGCTGGAACAGTTCTTCCGGTGTTTTCACTTTTGCATCTTCATCTGCATGCCAAAACCAGCCCGGACGGATGCTCACATCACATTCTGAAAGGATCCAGAGTTTACCTGCCACATTACCCTGTGCGAGTGTATCATTATGCGGGGCACCAAGTCCTCTTTTAAATCCGGCGGTATCCAGGAAATTCCAGTTGGGATCGCCGCGATACCGTTTTCATTGCCTGTCCACCTGATATCAGGTCCGATATCACTGAAGATGACAGTTTGCGGGGAGATTTTACGCACGAGTGCTTCATATCTTTTCCAGTCGTACACCTGTTTTTTGCCATTGGGACCTTCGCCGTTGGCGCCATCCCACCATAATTCCCAAACCGGGCCGTAGTTCAATAAAACTTCACGCAGCATACCGGCAAAATCATCATTGTATTTATCGGTACCGTAATCAGGATGGTTTCGGTCCCAGGGTGAAATATACACACCGAAACGAAGTCCGTTTTCGCGGCAGGCTATGGAAAGTTCTTTGAGTACATCGCCTTTGCCATCTTTCCAGCTGCTTTCCCTTACAGTATGTTTTGAAAATTTACTGGGCCAGAGACAGAAGCCATCGTGGTGTTTGGCGGTTATGATGATTCCTTTGGCGCCGGCAGCTTTAGCGGCCGCACACCATTGGTTGCAATCGAGCTGGGCAGGATTGAATAATGCTTCTGCTTCATTGCCTTCGCCCCATTCTTTACCGGTAAAAGTATTGGGGCCAAAATGCATGAAGAGGTAGAATTCGTTTTCATGCCAGGCCAGCTGCTGTTTGGTGGGCAGCGGGCCGGACTTACCTGTTTGCCCCATTACGGTGGCGCAATACAGGAATGACAAGCTTAACAGTATATATTTCATTCTGTCTTATTAAGAGATACGGAATTCCTGCTGTGACCGGATGGTTGGAAACAAAAACCTTTCCCATTAACCGGGCCATCGTTTGTGCCAGTTGTGCCTGGAACAAAACCATGTTTTGGTTTATTTCACCTTTCTTTTCGATACCGGGGCCCATAGCAGCAAACCATATCTGGTATGAATCAGCTATTTTATCATAGTGAGAAGTCCATTCTTCTTTTTTAATATCACCGCGGCCGTGGTCTGTTGTGATCAGTATAGTAGTCTTGCCTTTGTACTGCGGATCACTTTGCACAAAGTTCCAGATTTCTGCCAGCCAGGCATCCACCTGGTGGGCTGCATCCAGATAAGATTTATACCGGCCGCCGTGTGCCCATTCATCTGTTTCACCATAGGATATGTATAAGACACGGGGCTTTTGGTTTTTCAGGTAATCCATGGCTGCAGCATGGGTAAACACATCAAGGCATTCTTCATCACCAAAAGGCCTGTACGCTTCGGCGTTCATTTTATTTAAGGAAGGAGTTTTTGCCTTCTTTCCGATTCATCAGCTGCCCAGTATTTTTTAAAAATGCCCGCGCTGTCACCCTGGTTCCATTGGGAATTGTTGGCGATAGCGGAATCCATTCCCCTGAATAAATCCTGCCAGCGGAATCCGTCAGTCGTAACCAGAATTATATTTTGGGAAACCTGGCTTTGGGCCTGTGACACGACCAGTGCAAGAGCCAGAAACAAGGTGCATTTCATATCCTCAATGTTACGATTATTCCTCCAAAATCAGTCAGTCTAATGCGTTATATCAGGATGAAATCCCGGGGATGTTCAGCGGTAATTGGATTACCTTTGCGACGTTAAAAAAATTTATTATGGAATACAGGATTGAGAAAGACACTATGGGCGAGGTACAGGTTCCCGCCAATGCGTTATTTGGTGCACAGACCCAGCGCAGTATTGACAATTTCAAAATTGCACAGGATATCAACCGCATGCCGAAAGAAATCATCCATGCTTTTGCTTACCTGAAAAAAGCGGCTGCTATTACTAATACGGAAGCCGGTGTAATGCCGAAAAACAAATCGGCATTGATTGGTAAAGTATGTGATGAGATCCTGAAAGGCGAGCATGCTGAGTTCTTCCCCCTGGTGGTTTGGCAAACAGGCAGCGGCACGCAAAGTAATATGAATGTAAATGAAGTGATCGCTAATCGTGGTCATGTGCTGAAAGGCGGCAAACTGACTGACAAGGAAAAATTCCTGCATCCCAATAATGATGTGAACAAATCACAATCTTCTAACGATACTTTTCCAACGGCCATGCATATTGCGGCCTATACGACTCTGGTTCACACAACAATTCCTGGCGTTAAAAAACTGCGTGACACCCTTGCGAAAAAAAGTAAGCAGTATATGAAAGTGGTGAAGATCGGCCGTACGCATTTTATGGATGCAACGCCACTTACGGTGGGGCAGGAATTCAGCGGATATGTTTCCCAGCTGGATCACGGACTGAAAGCACTTAAAAATACATTACCCCATCTCAGCGAACTGGCACTCGGCGGAACGGCTGTTGGTACTGGCATCAATACCCCTCCCAATTATGCGGTGAAAGTAGCAGGCCATATTGCCAAACTCACCAAACTTCCTTTCATTACTGCTGAAAATAAATTTGAAGCACTGGCTGCACATGATGCGATAGTGGAAGCACATGGCGCTTTAAAAACACTGGCGGTAAGTCTGATGAAAATTGCAAATGATATCCGCATGCTTTCATCCGGTCCGCGCAGTGGTATCGGTGAAATTTTTATCCCGGATAACGAACCCGGTTCATCTATCATGCCGGGCAAAGTGAATCCCACACAATGTGAAGCGCTTTCCATGATTGCTGCACAGGTCATGGGTAATGATGTGGCCATTAACATCGGTGGTGCTACAGGTCATTTTGAACTGAATGTATTCAAACCGGTAATGATTTATAATTTCCTGCACAGTGCACTCCTGATTGGTGATGGTTGTGTGTCGTTTAATGATAAATGTGCAGTGGGACTTAAACCGATTGAAGCCAATATCAAAAAACACGTTGACAACAGCCTGATGCTGGTAACGGCGCTCAATACTAAAATCGGTTATTATAAAGCGGCAGAGATTGCACAGAAAGCACATAAAGAAGGTACTACGCTGAAAGAAATGGCAGTGAAGCTGGGTTATGTAACGCCGGCCCAATTTGATGAATGGGTGGTTCCGGCCAACATGGTTGGTAAACTCGGTTAATTACTTAGTAAAACCACGAATTGATCAGGAACAATTACTGAATTCAATTATTAATACGAATCCCCGCTTGTATAGCGGGGATTTTTGTATTTATCTTGTACGTAGAACCATTATCCAAACGAAAAACAAAATCCATCGCTATGAAGAGTACTGTAAAGGCACCTGTTTATATTTCTGCCACTCCATTGAGAGCCATCGCTCCGCCGGTTGAAAAAACAATCACTTTCAGAACAGTCCCCCTACCTGCGCCGGGTATTAGCCGGTAACAAAAGTACAGTTAGCCGCGGACGTGTTTTACCCCTTGATCAGTCTAAAATCACCAAACCAGGAATTTTGATGTCGCGCCTGAACCGTTCAAACGGCAAGGCCGATCTGAAAGAAAAAGACTGGTTCAACCACTACGAATAATACTTTCGATAAACCCTTGAGCAAAAAATAAGCCCCCGGTAACGGGGGCATATTTTTTTGTGTAATACCAGGAAGAAGCTGGTTATTCCTTTACAAATTTTTCTATCTGCACTTCCATATCATATCCATTATACAGTTTCAGGAAATACATACCCGGCCGGAGCCCGGTTAAATTCAGGCTGAAATTATCCTGGTGACTGGTTACCTGTTTGAGCAGGATACCGTTTATGTCGCATACCTGTGCAAGCACGGGTTTACGTAGATTCTTTTTCGCTTTTATGTTTAGTACGTTATGAACGGGGTTTGGCCAGATCTGCACCAGGTCCTTCACCACCGGCGGATGTGCCAGCGGATTATCATTAATCGGCAGTGTGATCAGTGTTTTATAAGTAAGCAGCAGCACTTTGCCGCCATCTCGGGTTGCAGTAACTGATCCGCTGCTGAATCCCCCGGTTGGGCCAGAAGTATTCCCGCTGCTGTCAATTACCACCCAAAATTTACCACTGTTGCCAATGGGATGTATTGCCAGGTCACGCACCCGCCAGCCATGCAACAGCGGGAATGTATCCACGTTGTTGGCAGATGATGTACTGTCCACAAAGTCACCTGAGGGTTTCAGCCTCAACCGGTATAAGCCCTGTTTTAAAGAACTTACGAGCAGGGAGTTTTTCCATCCCGGAATATTTCCCTTGTAAAAATCAATACTTGATGGTGCAATAGTGGGCCATGTAAAATTATTACTTCCATCTGCCGGAATTGCGGAAGCACCCCAGTTGAAAGTAACAAACATGGGCCGTTGCATCGTATTAGAAACTGCCCAGGTATTCTCCGAATAATTTATATTCTGGGATGCCAGCCTGTCGTTATTCGGGAAAGCATCCAGCGATGAATAGTTATTGTCAGTGGCTAATCCTGCAACCTTGGGCCAGCCATAATTTTGTCCCGACTGGATAATATTCACTTCATCATCAGATTTATCGCCATGCTCAGAACTGTATAAACGCCAGGTGCCGTTTACATTACCCCAGGCGATCCCTTGTGCATTGCGGTGGCCAAAACTGTAAACGGGTGTCTTCATCGTACCGCCGCCGATGGTACTGTGTACATAAGGATTGTCGTTAGGTATCCATTGCCGCCAGCGGTCATAATCATGAACAGGTGAGCCTGGCACACCATCGCCGTCGGGTTCTGTATTTAAGCGCAGCACTTTGCCTTCACAGGTATCAGTACTTTGGGCATAATTGGGCCGGGATGCATTGTTGAATTGCCCGGCACCCATATCACCAATTGTATAATATATACGGTACTGGTCGTTGGGTGCCACGCCTTCTTTAGCGGGTCCGATTACGAGTCTGCCCGAATTATGGTCATTACTCCCTGGCAGGTTTGAAAGCACTGTATCCATAATCATCAGTGTATCTCTTTGTGGTGATGTAGGATTACCGGCTTCCCCTGCAAAATAAAAACGACAGCGTACGATTTTTGTCCTGAAGTAACAGGGCGCTCCCGGTCCGGCAGGACAGGTACCACTAAAAACATAAGAAAGATATACCCAGGGTTTACCACTGTAGAATTCAGGATGTATCGCTAATCCCTGCATGCCACCCTGTGGCCAGGTTCCTACTGTACGGCTGAAGCTGACCATACTTCCGCCCAATGGGATTTTAAGTACTTGCTGGGGTGGCAGGTTTTTTTGTGCCTGTGTCCTGTTTGCACTGATTCTTACCACGCGGTAACCACGTGCTTCGGTGATCCACAATGAATCATCGGGACCGTAAGTTATTTCCCATGGATATCCCAGGTTTTTTGCAACAGTATCAATGTTGAACAGCAGAGAAGTTGAATCAACAACCTGCGCCTGCATGAGCGATGTCTTTAACAGCAACACGAATAACAACAGTTTCAGTTTCTTCATTGAATTGGATTGTTGTATAAAATTAGTATGCGGATATCCCTTTGTCAATAGTGAATTCCAGTAGTAAAATATACGGGTAAATATATATTTTCAGACGGTTGTTTTCCTATTGTGGCGGATATATGATTAAACTATTTTTAACTGGAAATGTCGTAGAAGTGAATCCGTAAATCCAAACTATGAAATTAACTGTACCCCGTGCGTCACACCTTTTCCACCTAATGCCCGGTCTGGTACTCTTGCTTAGTTTGAATGCAAGTGCGCAGAATATTGATTTTGGCAAGAGCTATGTCAATGTAACCAAAGGGTTGAACGGCGGAACCGTTGAAACAGGTGATACCCTGGAAATCAGGGCTTCTATTGTTGTGCGTTCAGGAACGTATGACAGTTGCCGGTACCAGGATGCAGTTCCTGCAGGCACTGTGTATATTCCGGGAACAGTCCGCGTATTGACCAATGAAGGGAAAATCTACAAGCAGTTTACAGATGCTGCCGGTGATGATCCCGGGCGTATTACAGGAGCCAACATCACTATCAACCTGGGTTATAATCCAGCAGCAGCCCCGGCCACAGCCCTACGCAGGGGAAGAATTGCGAATACGCACAAACCTTCTTTCTTTGGGTCAACCTGTATCATGATTGCCTCATTCAGGATCCGTGTAACTGCGGCACTGGGTACAAATATCAGTACCGGTGGTGGTAACATGACTTACAAAAGCGGAATACTGGCTGTACAGACTTTTACATTCCCGGCGAATACCGTTCGTGTCTATACCAACTATGGCATTTGCGCCAATACCGTTGGTGTGAATTCGATTGGTACGGAATCAAACGGAACCTTTGGTTTTGGCAAACCCAGGAATCGCGGTAATTCTGTCAATGTACCTCCGGGTTATACGTATAGCCCTTTCACAACGAATATGCCTAACGACTATTATTATGGCATTGCAAACAACACATCCACGCAAACAAATTATACTACACTCAATACCTGGCCCAAACCGGATAACAGCACGCCTACACACCGTGTGTTCAGTGTATGGGATATTATCGGTGACCATACAGGTGCTGCTTCGCCCACATTAGGCAATCCGGCTGCAGATACCGTAGCAAATAATTTCGGCGGATATATGCTTATTATCAATGCAGCTTACCGGATTGACTCCGCCTTCCAGCAAACTATCTCAGGATTATGTCCCAATACTTATTATGAGATTTCATGCTGGATGAGGAATATCTGTTCCAAATGCGGATGTGACTCAAACGGAGTTGGTGCCAGTAATTCGGGTTATATCCCAACAGGAGCAGGTGATTCATCGGGTGTGGCCCCCAATCTTACTTTTGATATTGATGGCGTGGATTATTATACAACCGGTAAACTGCTTTATAATGGCAGGTGGGTGAAGAAAGGTTTTACCTACCTCACAGGCCCATCGCAGTCTAGTTTCACGATGAAGTTCTTTAATAACGCCCCCGGTGGCGGTGGTAACGACTGGGCGCTGGATGATATTTCAGTATCTACCTGTTCACCCAACATGAAATATTCCCCGTCGCTGAATCCGATTGTGTGCGACAGTAATTCTATAACGATATACGATACCGTCCGGTCATTTTTTAATAACTACACCTACTATAAATGGCAGCGCAGTACTGATGGTGGCGGAACCTGGACAGATATTACCGCGCCTTCCGGACCAGCAACACCGGTGTGGAATGGCTCGGCCTGGGAATATGTTGTATCCTACACAGTTACCTCCGGCTTTCACATATACTGCAGGCGTGAATGATATGTACAGGTTGGTTGTCGCAACAACTGCTGCAAACCTGTCTGATGTCAATTGTAATTTTACTGACCCGGTAAATATCATTAAACTGACAGTCATCGAATGTGGAATCCCTTTAAACAGTTCCCTGATCGCTTTTGCGGGAAGGGATAATAACGGTCATGCAGCCCTGCAATGGACCACTACAAGAGAAGAGGAAGACTACCTGTTTGATGTGGAAAAGAGTGCAGATGGTGTCCGATTCTTCCGGATTGCTACAATAAACAGTTATGGCAACAGTGCAGCCGAGAACAATATTTATAATTTCCAGGATCCTTCATTGCTTACCGGCAACAGTTACTACAGGATCAATATGAAAAATAATGCCGGTCATTCGGTATACAGCAGGACGATCCGCTTATCGGCTGATCCTGTAACACTGGCTTTTGAATCTGTGATCAATCCATTCGGTGAAAAACTTGAATGCCAGTTATACGCTGCCGAAACCGGCAGGGCCGATGTGGAATTATATGACCCTGCAGGCAGGATGATCCGCAACATGCATGCTGATTTGTCCCAGGGCATCAACCACATCACCATGGACAAACTCAGCCAGCTCGCAAACGGGATTTATATACTAAGGGTGAATATGCACGGGAAAGTGCTGCAGCGGACGGTGTATCATCAGCAATAAGTGGAAAGTGGAAAGTGGAAAGTGGAAAGTGGAAAGCTGAGCTACAAGTTCCCATACCAGCTTTTCTATTCATTGAGCTTGTAAATAAATAGTAAACAGTGCTTTGATTTGAGTCACTTTCAACTATCCATTTTCAACTTTCAACTATTATAGAACCTGCATCTTATCGCTCACCTCAGCACTGGTTTCACCGCCAGTCTGTGCTTCTTCTTCTTTCTTGCGTTTGAAGAAACGTTTCTGGAAAACAAATAAGGTAATTACACCGACAGAGATGGAGGCGTCGGCGATATTGAAGATAGGGCCAAAGAAATCAAATTTAGTTCCGCCAATTAAAGGCACCCAGGAAGGAAAAGTGGTATCAAAAAAAGGCAGGTAGATCATATCCACCACACTTCCATGGAGGAAAGAAGAGTATCCATGTCCGTTTAAAGCAGCTACACCTTCGTACCGGATATATTCATGCAGCACAGGATCATAGTGCAGGCCTTTGTCGAATATCATTCCATAAAACATACTGTCGATCAGGTTGCCCAGTGCACCGGCATAAATCAAAGCGGCACAAATGATAAACCCTTTGCTGTAATGTTGTTTAACCAGTTTACCGAGATACCAGGTACCAAAAATGACTGCTGCGAGACGCAGTAAAGTGAGTAACATCTTCCCGGTTTCATTGCCGAATTTCCAACCCCAGGCCATACCTGAATTCTCAATAAAGTGAATCCTGAACCAGTTAAAGCCGAATACGCGCAACACTTCCCCCTCGGCGTGAGTGGATTTAATCCAGATCTTCAATCCCTGATCGGCGACGATAATCAGGAGGATGATAAATACAACATTTCTGAGCTTCAACTGTGCGGTTTTAGTGGGCAAATATAGGTATAAAGCCGGCAGGGTTTTCTCAAATAAGTCCTAAAAATATGAGGGGAATCGGGACCCAAAAACAGCTGGGAATCAACGCTGTTCAGGGCGGTTTTACTCCTGGAAATACACCCTTTTAACTCTTTGTGAGATGCCGGTCATGATTTCGTAAGGAATGGTTCCGGCGCGGTCGGCCAGTTCCTCCACTCCGGGATCTTCCCCGAAAATAATCACTTCATCACCTTCCCTGACCCCGGGCACAGCAGTCACGTCTGCCATAAACATATCCATACATACAGTACCAACGACGGGAACCCTGTGACCATTTACCAGAATGGCTCCCACGCCATGGCCCAGCCTGCGCGGATAACCATCTGCATATCCCAGCCTGATGGTAGCAATCAGCGCATCTTTCTCAAACCTGGCCTTCCGGTTATAACTTACCGTTTCGCCGGGAAGTATTTTTTTCAGTTGCGCAATGGTGGATTTCAATGTGGCTACAGGACGCAGGTCCAGCTTGCCGCTATGTCCGCTGTCAACTCCATATAAACCGATACCCAACCGCACCATATCAAGCTGCAATGCCGGATGACGGATAACGGCGGCTGAATTGGCAATATGTTTTAAAAATGATTGTCCGGTTACACGGTGTAATATCTCTGCAGCCCGGTTAAATTTATCCGATTGCTCCAGCGTAAACCCATCCTGTACTGCTTCTTCACTCGCGGCGAGATGCGTGAAAGCAGACTGGAGTTTAAAGCAGCTGCTGCTTTTAATTTTTTCCGCCAGCATTTGGATTTCGCTGATTGCAAAACCAAGCCGGTTCATGCCCGTTTCAATTTCGATGTGCACCGGAAAATGTTCCTGTCCTTCCTGCAGCAGGTATTTTTCAAAAGCCTCCAGTATTTCAAATGAATATAACTCCGGCTCCAGCCTGTATTCAAGTATCTGGTCAAACGCAGCTTCATCCGGATTCATCACCATGATGGGTAAACGGATACCGGCCTTGCGTAATTCAACACCTTCATCTGCATAAGCCACGCCGAGGTAATCCACCTGGTGGTACTGGAGTACTCCGGCAATTTCCGCCCCACCGCTTCCATAGGCAAAGGCTTTCACCATGGCCATGACTTTGGTGGATGGCTTCAGGAATTTCTGGTATTCCTTGAGATTATGTGCGATATTATTCAGATTGATCTCGAGCCTGGTCTGGTGGGCTTTTTGTTCAAACAACTGCACAATATTTTCAAAAGCAAATACACGGGCACCTTTTACGAGTATCGTTTCATCCCTGAACTGGGAAGCCCTGAACTGCCTGGTAAAATCTTTTGCGGAAGGATATAGTGAAGTCTGTATCCCCTGCGGCATGTCATGTGCGAGTGCAGCGGAAATCCTTTCACCGATACCAATCAGCCGGCCTACTTTATGTTGTAATAACAGTTCAGTGATCAACTGGTATAATTCCTCATCCGGTAATGAGCTTTGCAGGAAATCAGAAAGGATTACTGTTCTTGCTTCCGTTGTAGCCTGTTGTTGCAGGAAGTTCAGCGCAATTTCCAGTGAACTGAGATCCGCACTGTAACTGTCATTGATCACCACGCACTGGTTGATGCCTTTTTTCAATTCGAGCCGCATGTTCACTGGCTGGAGATGGCGCATTTTTTCGAAATGCAAGTCATCCCCTTTTCCGAGAACGAGCATAACGGCAGCACAGGTAATGGCATTCTCTACGGATGCATCATCTGTGAATGGGATCGTGAACGAATACAAATGATCCCTGTAGCGGAGACTAATTACACTCTGCGCCGGTTCTTTCCTGAGTTCTGTAAGTACAAAGGTGTTGTTATCAGCATATCCCCAGGTTAGGTATTCCAGGTTCTCATCCATCCATTCCAGCGATTCCTGGTTGGGGACCATATCTGTTTCCCGTGCGATGAGTTGTCTGGCGTTGCGGAACAGGGTTATTTTCTCCCTGAATTTATGTCCCTGGTCATTAAAGCCGCCGCTATGTGCTTCACCGATATTGGTGAGTATGCCGATGGTGGGGCGGATCATCCTTTCCAGTTTAATCATCTCTCCCTGCTCTGAAATACCGGCTTCAATCAATGCCAGGTTATGGGTGGCATCCATCTGCCAGATGCTCAGGGGAACACCGGTTTGTGAATTATAACTGCGGGGACTTCTTACAATGGAATAATCAGTATGCAATAACTGGTAAAGCCATTCTTTTACAATTGTTTTCCCATTGCTGCCGGTAATACCAATAACCGGATAATCAAAGGATGACCGGTGCGCGGCAGCCAGTTGCTGCAAGGCAACCAATGTATCATCAACCTGCAGGAAAACAGCACCGGGCCAGGCAGACGCAGGGAATTCTTCACTGACCACAAATGCACGGACACCTTTTTCATATAATTCAGGAATAAACTGGTGGCCATCACGGCGGGTGGTTTGCAGGGCAAAGAATAAAGTAACATCGGGATCACTCAGCTTGCGGCTGTCGGTAAGTAAAATGCTGACAGTCCTTTCCCCGGAACCATGCACTACGGCATCCATCATCCCGGCGATATGTGCAATCGGATACATTAAAAATCGAGGTCCATGTTTTGAGGATCATTCGGGTCTTCTTTATCCCGTTCATTCTTTTTATCAATGAAAATGGAATAAAACACCGAACCGGTGATACAAAGTGCAATCACACCCAGCGAAATAAACACCATCGTGTTTTTATCAATATACGGTGACACCCAGTGCTCAGTCAGCATTTTCAAACCGATAAACACCAGCACGATGGCTATTCCCTGCGGGAGGTAATCAAATTTGCTGATAGCCCCGCGTAAGAGGAAAAACAGGGAACGCAGGCCGAGCACTGCAAAAATATTCGAGGTATAAATAACCAGCTTATCAGTGGAAATCCCCATTACAGCAGGTATTGAATCCAGTGCAAAAACCAGGTCAATAGCGGCCAGCATGATCACTACTACAAACAGCGTGGTATAAAAATATTTTCCATTCTCTTTCACCCGGTAGCGGCCTTCGCCATCGTGGGGAACGAGCGGAAGGATTTTCTTCAGGTACTTATATACTTTACTTTCCTGGGGATCGAATTCAGTATCACTACTGGCAGTAAACATCTTGATACCGGTGTATACCAGGAACACACCAAATACATAAAGGATCCAGCTGTAACGTTCCGCCAGCGCAACACCAACCGTAATAAATATCACGCGGAAAATAATCGCCATCAGGATACCTGCCAGTAATACACGGCCGTAAAATTTCTGGCGTACAGAGAAGGCAGTAAATATCAGGATGAATACAAAAATGTTATCAATACTCAGGCTCCATTCCATCAGGTAGCCGCTGAGGTACTGAAGGGATAGCACCTGCCCTTTTTTTACCCAGAGGAAAATAAAAAACGCAAATGCCAGGCTGACCCAGAAGAAAGTCTGCCATAAGGCCTGCCGGATGGAAATCTCTTTGTTTTTCCGGCTGAGTACACCCAGGTCAATAACCAGGGCTATGACCAGGACAATTCCAAAAACGAGATATACAACCTGGTCAGAACTCATGTGTGAAATAAATTATAGGTAAAGTTACAGGGCAATCAGAGGCTTTCAACTGTTTGTGCGGGTATATTTTTTCTTCCTGATTTGCTGGTAAGCCAGCCCGGCCAGCAGGATCAGGATCACCGGCAGCGCGATATTGATCAGTTGCCACTGGGTCTTGTTCTTCGTGATTTTAGGGGAATCCAGCAGGCGGAGGATGATTTCCTTGTTGCGCGTTTCCGCAATAGCCGGGTTGTTGACGAGGTATTCAGCACAATTCAGCAGGAACTCCCTGTTCGCTGCAGGCACAAAATATTTACCATACTCAGATTGCTGCTGGTACTCACGGTATGTGTATTTATTCCAGCCCATCGGCAAGGGACCTTCCTGGGGCATTACATCATTCAGTACCATATCCCCGTCAGCCACTACAATCATCTTAGTAGGAACAGAAACGGGTTTATACAGCGCGCCCGTAAGCTTCAATGTATCCTGCTGGGCAGCCGTAACCCTGTTCTTGTAAAAAGAATTGAACTCGCCTTCCAGCAGCATCGCTACCGGGATATCATTCTTCTTGAATTTTTCATCTTCCGGCAGGTCCTTGTTTTCATTCAGGCTGATAATGGCCGGCGTACTGATGATCCTTGAATGGGCAGACGTACCGAGCAGGAAAGTCTTTTTGATCCCGGGCTCCTGGATACTATCCACTGAATTCACAAACCGGCCGCTTACATAACCCATATTCCTGTTCAGCACATTGCCGGCAGTGGGAATCAGTAACGGGTAATAATTCCAGTGCAGGAAATCCAATTGGGGATTATCAGCTGTACCACCCACCACAAACGGGATCATATCACACTGGAGGTCCATCACCAGGTCGGGATTGATGCGGACACCATAGCGGAAGAAAATATCAGTGAGGTTCAGGTTGCGGTCGTACGCAATGGTTTCTTTATTAAAAGCGAGACTGTCCTGTTCCGCAATCAGGTTATCTATAAAACAAAGCAGCTTGCCGCCGTTCATGACAAACTGATCAAGTTTGAATTTTTCTGCTTCTGTAAACTGGAGGGTGGGTTTGACAATCATTAACACATCCATATCTGCCGGGATAGCAGGCTGGGTTTGCAGGTTAAACATGGCAAACTTGTAATCGTTCTGGAGCGTTTGAACAATATCCATGGCGCGTCCGTCAACCGGTTCACCATTACCAACGGCATAGCCAATACCGGGTTTGCGGTCATTGGTCAGTTTGTCGAGCGCTTTCACGAACTGGTATTCCATCAATGCTTCTGCATTGTTGATTTCTTCCTGCGAAATCCGGCCGTTGGCACCGGGATAGAGATTAACCAGGACAATTTTCCCTTTGTATTCAAGTGTGGCTACGGGGAAAATGATATTACTGCTCTCCCCTGCTTTTTTCTGTACGGTGAGGTTTATTGGTACGGCACCCATGCCGACCAGTGTATCTCCCCAGGCTTTACCGGTACCCGGCATTTCATCCTGTGGTGAAACAAAATGATAATGCACTTTTGAACCGTTGCGGTCTTTCAGCAGGTCCATGAATTCAGCGGTGCTGTTGGCCAGTTTCCGGAAACCGGAGGGGAATTCACCTTTGAGGAAAATGTTTACCTCCAGGTCATCATCCAGTTTTTTGATAAGATCTGAAGATGTTTTGCTGAGCGTATATCTTTTTTCCTGGGTCAGGTCAATCCGGTAATGGAACATGGTACCGATATAATTGATCAGCACCAGGGCGGCCAGCAATGCCAGCCACCAGAATTTAGAACCCAGTATTTTTTCGAATCCTTTTTTCATCTCAGCGTTTTAAAAGATTCCGGCTGGTTACAGTGAATAATAAAAATATCAGGCTGATAAAATATACGATATCGCGGGTATCAACCAGTCCGCGGCTGATACTGCGGTAATGGAAATCGATCCCGATCATCTCCACATAATAATCCCCGCCGTTGGCCAGTGCCGGGAGCCGGCTGATCGCGCTGAAGCCGTAATAAAGCAACGCGCAAACGATCATGCCTGCAATAAATGCCACCACTGCATTTGATGTAAAACTGCTGCAGCAGATACCAATACCTGTAAAAACGGCGGCCAGGAAAAACAACCCGATATAAGAACCAATAGTAGCACCCATATCCAGTCCTTTGCCTGCCGATAATTGTTGTATAGAAATGATGTAAACCAGTGTTGGCAGTAAGGCAATCACGGCTACAAAATAACTGCCGAGGTATTTTCCGGAAATGATCTGTGCCCTTGTCAGTGGTTTGGTCTGCAGGATCTCGTAAGTCCCGCTCTTGAATTCATCCGAAAAACTGCGCATCGTAATTGCGGGGATCAGCAGCAGCAAGATCCAGGGTGCCAGCTGGAAAAAACGATCCAGGGTGGCATAGCCAAAATCAAAAATATTATCCGGGAAAACAAAGAGAACAAGTCCGTTCACGAGCAGGAAGACGAGAATAGCGATGTAGCCGGTTAGACTGCTGAAAAATTGTCGGAGTTCTTTTTTACAAACTGACCACATAGGCGATGGGGTGCAAGATAAGGTAAACAGAGAGAAGTTGGAGGCTGGAGGAAGAAAGTTGGAGGTTGGAAGTTGGAGGTTGGAGGTTCTTTAAAGCAGCAACACTCTCAAAGCGTTTTATCATTCTTGAAAATTGAACCAGTTCGGGAAAATAGGAAATGTCTGACCTTTCGGGTACAACATCCAACATCCAACTTCCAACATCCAACTACAAAAAAAGGCCTCCCTTCCAGGAAGCCCTCTTAATCTTTTTAACACCCCGCCTACACGGCGAAACTCTCCCCGCATCCGCAGGTACGGCTGGCATTGGGATTGCTGAAATAAAAGCCTTTGCCGTTGAGTCCGTCGGAGAAGTCGAGGGTGGTATTGACGAGGTACAGGAAACTTTTAAGATCGGTTACCAGTTTCACGCCGTTATCTTCAAATGCCTGGTCCATGGGTTTGGATTCGTTGTCAAAGTCCAGTTTGTAACTGAGCCCTGAGCAGCCGCCACCCACCACGCTTACGCGGAGGAAATAGGCCGGGTCTCCGAGGATTCCGGCGTCCTTCATCAGCTGGTCCACTTTGCTTCTGGCCTTATCGCTGATATAAATACTGTTTTCCAATGCAACGTTCATACGCTATAGTACGGTTTGGCCGGTTTAGTGAACCGGGCTTTCATCAAATTTCAGTTCGGGAAGTCCGTTTTTCTGCCTGTAATCATTGATCGCTGCTTTGATGGCATCTTCGGCCAGTACAGAGCAGTGGATTTTTACCGGGGGCAGGTTTAATTCTTCAACGATTTCCATGTTGTCAATCTTAACAGCTTCGTCAACAGTTTTCCCTTTCAGCCATTCGGTGGCTAAAGAAGAAGAAGCGATGGCAGAGCCGCAGCCAAATGTTTTGAATTTGGCATCTTTGATCATACCGGTAGTTTCATCCACTTCAATCTGCAGGCGCATCACGTCGCCGCATTCCGGTGCACCCACCAGGCCTGTTCCCACGTTGTTTTTGCTCTTGTCGAGCGTACCCACGTTCTTGGGGTTCTGGTAGTGGTCAATCACTTTTTCTGAGTATGCCATATGATTAAGTTTTATATGGTTTTTGTAAATGCTGTTTACTAATGATGGGCCCATTCGATGGTGCTCATATCAATTCCCTCTTTATACATTTCCCAAAGCGGACTCATCTCCCTGAGTTTATTCACTGTATTTGTAACCTGTTCGATGGTATAATCAATTTGTTCTTCTGTGGTAAAGCGTCCCAGTCCGAAACGCAGCGAACTGTGTGCCAGGTCATCTCCCAGTCCCAGTGCTTTCAGCACATAAGAAGGTTCCAGTGATGCAGAAGTACAGGCTGAACCGGATGATACGGCAATGTTTTTATTGAAGCCCATCATCAGTCCTTCCCCTTCCACATATTTGAAAGAGATATTGGTAACGTGGGGCAGTTTATGTTCTTTATCGCCGTTGAGATAACTCTCTTCCACTTTCATCAGTTCGGTTTGCAGTTTATCACGGAGTTTGCTCACGCGTGCAGTTTCTTCATCCATTTCAAGGCGGCAGATTTCGCAGGCTTTACCGAAGCCAACGATACCGGGCACATTGAGTGTTCCGCTGCGCATGCCGCGTTCGTGACCACCACCATCAATCTGTGCGGTTACTTTCACACGGGGATTTTTGCGGCGTACATACAATGCGCCAACTCCTTTAGGGCCATACATTTTATGGGCTGTGAACGCCATCAGGTCAATTCCGTCTTTGTTTACATCAACGGGAATTTTACCTACAGCCTGGGTAGCATCGCTGAACAGCAATACACCGTGTTTGCGGGCGATGGCACTGATTTCTTTCATCGGCATCACGGTTCCAATTTCATTATTGGCATACATGACAGCAATGAGAATGGTTGTGGGTTTGATAGCCGCTTCCAGTTCTGCGAGATCAACAAGGCCGTTATCTTTTACTTTGAGGTAAGTGACTTCGCCGCCTTCTTTTTCAATATGCTTGCAGGTATCCAGTACCGCTTTGTGTTCGATATTGCAGGTAATGATATGATTGCCTTTGCTGGCATACATTTCAAACACCCCTTTGATGGCCAGGTTATCGCCTTCAGTGGCGCCGGAAGTAAAGATGATTTCTTTGGGATCAGCACCGATCAGTTTGGCCACTTGTTCGCGGGCATAATCAACAGCCTCTTCAGCCTGCCATCCAAATGCGTGGTTACGGCTGGCAGCGTTCCCGAAACTGTTTGTGAAATAGGGGATCATTGCCTCCACTACGCGGGGGTCACAGGGGGTCGTCGCATTATGATCGAGATAGATGGGAAAATTCAGCATAAAACTCTTATAGTTAATTGTTTCAATACAACACAAAATTACTCTAAAAGGTTGTTTAAGAAAGGGGTAATTTAGCTTTGCACACGGAATTTACCGATCTCGTAAGCCCCCGAAAATCCGTTTAATTATGCAAAAAATTGAACATGTTGGCATAGCCGTCCGCAGCCTGGACGAAGCCATCCCCCGTTACGAAAAATTGCTCGGAACCCCCTGTTATAAAACCGAAATTGTTGAGTCCGAGAAAGTAAGAACCGCTTTTTTCCAGACCGGTCCCAACAAAATCGAGCTCCTGGAAAGCACAGACCCGGGCGGCGTCATCGCCCGTTTCATCGAAAAAAAGGGTGAAGGCCTCCACCATATCGCCTTTGACTCAGCTGATATCGAGGCCGACATGCAGCGCCTCGCTGCCGAGGGCTACCGCCTGCTGAACGAAAAACCCAAAGCCGGAGCGGATAATAAGTGGGTTTGTTTTTTGCATCCGGCTGGAGCGAATGGAGTACTTGTGGAATTGTGCCAAAGTCGCTAGTCTTAGTTCGTTAGTCTGTAACAGTAAGCTTTTTTTGAGGTGAAGTTTGAAGTTGGCGGAATTAGGAATGGTTCCTTCCTAACTTTTGGAGCTTGTTTTGGACTTTTGACTTTGGAATTTGGGATTGAGGAATTTGGAATTGTAGTTTCTTCCTTCGAGTTTGTTTTGACTTTGTGTCTTTGAATTGTGAATATACTTGGAGGGAATTTCTATGTGTAAAGACTCTAAACAATAGAATCCGAGTTCACAATCCCCATCTTCTCAACCGCCAGTTGTGCAGCAATCTGTGAAGCATCTTTTTTATTGAAAGCTTTTCCCTGGGCGATTTGTTTTCCATCTATCACTGCGGCGACGGTGAAGAGCCGGCGGCCGTTTTCCAGTTTTTCGTTGAGTGTTTCAAACTCCAGCACTTTGCCGTTTTTATTGGCCCAGCCGTAGAGTTTGTTTTTATGATTGATCTCGAGGATTTCAAGATCATCCATGTACATGTGCGGGAGGATGATAGACTCCATCACCCATTTGCTGGCTTTTTTATAACCTTCATCCAGGTAGATAGCGCCAACGAGTGCTTCGAGTGTATTCCCGAAAATCTGGCTCACTTTGAGTGAACTGTCGAGTTTGTTGTAGAGGGTGATTTTTTTGAGTCCCATCCGCACTGCAATATCATTCAGTTGCTGGCGGTTCACCATTTTGCTGCGCATCTCGGTGAGAAATCCTTCTTCTTTGTAGGGGTATCTTTTGAACAGGTAGTCGGCGATCAGTGCACTGAGCACTGCATCCCCGAGGTATTCAAGCCTTTCATTGTTCTCGTGTGAACCTTCCCTGACAGAGCGGTGTGTGAGTGCCGCTTTGTAGATATTGGTATTACGGGGCTTGAAACCCAGTATATTCCGAAGCTCTTTCCTGAATGCAGAGCCGGCATGTTTCTTAAAAAAGTTCTTAAAAAAATCCACCGTAACAAGCTACGAATAATTGTTTAAAAATCGCAAGGGAACAGTCCCGGGTTGCGTGGAACTCAGACTCCTGCATATTTTTTTACAATCACACAGGCGTTATGGCCTCCGAAGCCAAAGGTATTGCTGAGGGCAGCCCTTACTTCGCGTTGCTGTGATTTATTGAATGTAAAATTGAGTTTAGGATCAAGTTCGGGATCATCGGTAAAGTGATTGATGGTAGGCGGAACATGATTATGGATCACAGCCTGTATACTGGCAATGGCCTCAATCACACCGGCAGCTCCCAGGCAATGACCAGTCATTGATTTGGTTGCACTGATGTTCAGTTTGTAGGCATGTTCACCGAATACATGGGTGATGGCTTTCACTTCCGCACCATCCCCGATGGGAGTGGACGTACCGTGTGTATTGATATAATCAATTTCATCAGCCTGCATATTGGCATCCTGGAGGGCCACCAGCATTACATTGCGGGCACCGAGTCCTTCGGGATGTGGTGCAGTGATATGATGTGCATCTGCCGTAGCACCGCAACCGGCCACTTCACAAATAATATTTGCACCACGGGCTTTGGCATGTTCAAGTTCTTCCAGTACGAGCATACCGGTTGCTTCACCCATTACAAATCCATCACGGTCTTTATCATAAGGCCGGCTGGCTGTTTTAGGATCATCATTGCGCTCGCTCATTGCTTTCATGGCATTGAAACCACCCACACCTGCTTCGCTGATCACGGCTTCACTTCCACCGGTGAGAATGATATCAGCTTTAGCCAGCCTGATCAGGTTAAAAGCATCCATGATGGCATTGGTACTGCTGGCGCAGGCGCTTACCACAGCAAAATTGGGCCCGCGTAAATTATGGCGCATGCTGATCTGACCTGCAGCAATATCGAGGATCATCTTCGGAATAAAGAAAGGATTGAAACGGGGGGTACCATCTCCCCTGGCGAAATCGGTTACTTCATGCTGGAACGTGATCAAACCACCTATGCCGCTGGCAAAAACAACACCAACCCGGTCAGGATTGATATTATCCCTGTTCAACCCGGCACTTTTCATGGCCTGGTCACTGACAACCAGTGCCAGCTGGGTAAAACGGTCAATTTTACGGGCTTCTTTTTTATCCAGAAACTGGGTGGGGTCAAACCCTTTGATTTCGCAGGCAAACCGCGTGCGGAATTTAGTGGCATCAAACAGCGTGATCATATCAGCACCTGACACCCCATTAATGAGCCCGTTCCAGTATTCCTGAACTGTATTGCCAAGGGGCGTAATCGCACCCATGCCGGTAACAACAACCCGTTTTAATTCCATACGGCTGAAGATAATAAGGTTTTCCGAAGATACAACTAAGCGTAATCGTCCTTCCCTATTTTGTGAAAAACGCCTTCCGGCCGGCAGAACCGGAAACCGGAAGGCGTTTAAAATTTATTTCATCGCTGCCCCAGAGATCGGGCAGAAAAACAGCAGTAAATTATTTTACATGTTCTTCCAGGTAGGCAACTGCCTGTCCGACGGTGGTGATCGTTTCAGCCTGCTCGTCAGGAATAGAGATATTAAACTCTTTTTCGAATTCCATGATCAGTTCTACTGTATCTAATGAATCGGCGCCAAGATCGTTGGTGAAAGAGGCTTCAGGTGTAACTTCTGATTCGTCAACACCCAGTTTGTCGATGATGATTTTTTTAACTCTTGATGCAATGTCTGACATGTTCTTAAAGTTTTGTTTATTGGGTGCAAAAATATACTTTTTGAATTAATCGGCATCGGAATAACCCTTTTTTCTGAATTGTTCCAAATACCTGAGAATTAGCCCATAAGACAACAAACCCCGCAGTTTGGCCCTTAAAATAAAAAGAGCAGCCCGTTGGCAGTGTAGCCGGATCTTTGTATTTTGAAGTTATTACTCCAAAACCAACAGGCTAATGGCTCTCAAAATCCTCGAACACGGCAGTGCTGAGTACTACCAGATGGTCAATCTGAGGGATGCCGTGCTGCGCCGGCCCCTTGGCCTGAGTTTTAACCCCGAAGAACTGGAAGGTGAAAAGGAAAACATCATGATTGGTGCTTTTGAAGACGACGACATCCTCGGATGCTGTATGCTGGTGGCGGAAAACCAGGAGGTGATCAGGCTGCGCCAAATGGCCGTTTTGAACGACTTACAGGGAAAGGGCATTGGACGTGCTATCATGAATTTTGCTGAAAATATAGCCCGCGACAGGGGCTACAAGATACTTTCCATGCATGCCCGCAAAAACGCGCAGGGCTTTTATGAGAAAATGGGCTATAAAGTGGCCAGTGATGAATTCATGGAAGTAACGATCCCCCACTACGTGATGGAAAAAGAACTCTGATCCCTACTTGCCTTTAATATACTTATTGAAGATTCCCCTCAGTTCAGTCACTCCTTCTTTATCTGTGCACCCTGATTTGGGCACCAGGAAAAATGTCCGGCTGTCAAAATACAAATGGAAAAAATGGGGACTTTCCATGTATGTTTTCAATGATTCCCAGGGCCAGGACTTGGAGCCTCTTTCATGTTCCAGTGTAAATCCGTCCTCATCAAAATTCATACTGAATGAATGTTTGAAAGTAACTGCCCTGCGGTAAACAATCATTGGCAGGAAGAACCAGAAACTCAGCATCAGTATTATCCAAAGGAAAGAACCGACCAGGAAAGCCAGTGGCTGGATTTTTTTAAGCGCATATAATGTAACAGATGCAATGGCAAACACATTCACGAGTATGATCATGAACTTGATTTCCGGGCGGCTGATAAAATGATATCGCAATGCCTGGATGACCTGTGCTTTCTGATAACTGAAATAAATTCTCATAGCCTGAATTATGCGGTTAGTTTTCCGGCTGGTAAGGACAGCCAATCCGGGCAATTTTCCATTTGCCTTTTTCTTTCTTCATCCCAAAACACATGATAACGGTTTCCACTTTTTTGCCGCTATCCATATAAAAACCCAATACATCCACAGTGGCATCCATGCCTTTTACTGTAGTAATCCATTGTTTTGATTTCTTCAGTTCATCCACCAGCACCTGGGGTTCTTCCTGGCTGTTGGTGTACCAGTCGTAGTCAAAATTATAAGGCATATCGCTTTCCGGATCTGCTTTAAAAGCCGAATCGCTTTGCTTCAGTAATATGCGGAGGTTTTTAATAAACTCTTCGCCCAGTTGCGGCACGGATGACCTGATAAAACCAAAATACCTTTCTGCTTCTTTCCAGTTGATCCGGTATGGCGGATTATCCTTGCTGCGGATTCCTTCGTACAGGTTATAATTCATGAAGCGCTGGTAGTTTTGGTGTACCAGTTGTAAAAAGTCAGGATGGTTGTATGGATCTGTGCCGAGTCACCCGGCTCCGGGCCAGCCGGGCTTGCCTGCAAACCCGAGGTAATAAGGCAAAAAGCAGCTGCGATAAAAATGTTTCTCATAATTATTTGTTCGCTGGTGTTTTCAGTTCTTTTTCAGAAATAGTCCAGTTTCCGAGTGCATCGCCTTTCACGCCAAAAAACTCCACTTTTAACTGGCGGTTACCGCTGTTTCCTGAGAAACTGAACCTGGCGTAATTCTGTTTCTGGTCAATGCCCAGTACACGGTAAGGATTATTTTTTTCAGCCCCACCAAAACTATGGGTACCGGAAGTAAGCGGTGATACAGTGATATCATATAACGAGTATGTGCCGGGACGATCCACTTTAATAATTTCAGAATGGTGCCTGTCGCCGGTTAAAAACATAACCCCGTTAATTTTATACTCTTTAATAAAATCCATGATCTCCTGGTATTCAACCGGGCAATTGGCCCAGCGGTCGAATGGTGAAACGGGGTTTAATACCTGTGACCCCATCGCAATGATTTTGAAAGTCGCTCCACTGTACAGCAATGAATTTTTCAGCCATTCCATTTGTTGTTTGCCGAGCATTTCCTTGGCCGGGTTTGGTTTTCCGTCAACAGAATCAGGTGTGCGGTCCGCACTGCGCCACCACCGGTCATCAGTCAGGAAAATATCAGCATCACCATAGCTGGTCATGGTATATGTTCCCTGGCCGTTTTCGCCATAGGACGGATTGCACCAGTATTTTTTCCAGATATCCCGGCTTACATCTTTGAGGATATAATTCTTGCCGATATCATTAGGGCCATAATCATGGTCATCCCACATCGCCAGTTGCGGCATGGATTTCCAGAAGTTCTGGAGGATGGGCATGGCTCTGTCGCGCTGGGCACGGTACCAGAGTCCCCATTCGCTGTAATAATCTACTTCACGGGTGTACCATTCATCACCGAGCCAGAGCATGAAAGCGGATTTCTCTTTGGCCATTGTTTCGAAAATGGATGAATCACCACCGTAAGGTTTGCCGGGCCTGTCATATTCAGGCTGGTTGAAATAAGCACAGGAACCAGTCAGGAAACTGAACGCAGGCGGTGGCTTGCGCCATTGCCAGAGATCTTTAGTGGTTAACTCGCCGACTTTGCCGCTTGGTTTGCCATTAATCAGGATCTCATATTTATAAGTTGTGTTCAGTTCAAGTCCGCCGACTGTAAACTGGATGGGATTAAACTCTTTTCCCAGTGTTCCCGAATAATTAATGGTAACGGGTTTACCTCCGCTTTTTTTTGAAATAACAACCGCTGCTTTCTGTGTAGCAGGAGCCACTTCCACCCAGATCTTCGCATCCCTGTATTCAACAGGTCCGAGCATGGGACCGGCAATGACCTGTGCATTTGATTGTTTGAAGCAAAGAATACCAATAACTGCTAATAGCAAACGGGGGATTTTCATGTCTTCAGTTTAGTCGCACAAAATAACGCAGAAGGCCAACAATAAAAAAATAACTGACCGGGTGATTTATGTTGTCAATGTGTAAACTCCGCAGGGAATTCTGAGTGGATTATTGATTCCGGGCAAAAAAAAACCGTCCCGGAAAGGGACGGTTCTATATAAACAGATTATACGATTACGGCTGGATATGAAGCAGGCTGCAAACTTGTGCGTAAGGCATAGCTTTCAGCTGGCTTTCAGTATACACCTGACCTGCGACCTGGGCAGTTTTTTCGCCATTCGCAGAACGGCCGGAAACACCACCGGGGATCAGGATATAACGGAACTGACCACCTGAGTTTACATTGGTGAATGTAATAGGAGCGCTTGTGTTATTCAGGATGTAGAAAATATAAACCACTTTACCTAATGCAGCGCGTACATCAACTGTTTCGATGTTGTTGGGAACTGCTGTAGGAAGAGGAATATTATACGCCAATTGAACAGGGTTGTTGCTTGTAACTCCACCCCTGAAATAGGCAAGGATAACACCCTGATCCAGGATAGACTGTGTGAGGCTGGCTGTGTTTACGATAAATCTTTTTGCATTACCACCATTCAGAGAGAGCATTGCTGTATCTGCACCCCAGTTTCCGGGTTCAGTTTGCCATGCACCATAAATTACATTGGCAGTACCTGTAGGACCTGCGGGACCAATCGGACCCTGGGGACCAGTAGGACCAGTTCCGCCGGGATTACCAGCAGGACCTTGTGCGCCAGTTGCTCCAACAGGACCTTCAGGGCCTTCTTTTGTGCAACTAACAGCTATTATAGCAACAGCTAAACTCAATACTGAAAGTAAACGAAATTGTCTCATAGCATTAATGATTTGGTATTAGATAGATTCTGGGAACAAATTACAGAGAAAATATACCGCAAAAAAATTTTTTTTAACAGGGTATAAAAAACTCATTTTTTGTGTTTTGGAGCATAAAAATCACTGCTTATGGAAGGGCTTAAAACCTATATTTGTCTTTGTCTAAAATCAATCAAATGACCCGTCTCAAACCCATACTGATAGCTGCTTTAGCGATGCTTACCATTCCCGTCTCAGCCCAGATAAAGAAAGGCACGCGGATGGTGGGTGTTACAGCCGGAACTGTAGTGTATAATTCAGGATCCAGTGACGTTAGTTTTGGCAGTTCTACTGCCGGTTATTCAACCAAAGTCAGTTCCTGGGGAGTAAACATCGTCCCAAGTATCGGGTATTTTATCAATGAAAGGATGGCTATTGGTTTTAACCTGAATATTAACCCTTCCGGGAGCAAGACCAGTTTTCAATCAGGTAATACAACTTTCCAGCAGGACAAGGTCAATGGTTTGATTATGGGTGCAGGCGGGTTTATCAGGAATTATTTTAAATCCGGCGGCACCTGGCTGCCTTTTGGCCAGTTTGGCCTGAATACCGGCACAACAACACAGAAAACAAGCGGCTTTTTTCTACGGAGGCAGCGGCCCGGGGCTTATAAAGAAACGTACACGGGCAAATCAAGCAGCGGTTTCTTTGCCAATGCATCGTTTACACTGGGACTTACCAGGTTACTGTCAGCCCATACCGGGTTTGACGTTTCAGCCGGATATATGTATTCTTATAACAAGTATACTTATAAAACAACCCGCTTAAGGGATGATGCGGTTGACGGAACCATTGACCAGACTGCAGTAAGCACTCCCAGCACCAACTATACTAATCATGGGTTAACGCTGAATATAGGTTTCCAGATTTTCCTTGATCCCCATAAATAATCAGATATAACGCATAAAAAAAACCTGTAACAGTTGTTACAGGTTTTTTTATGGAGATGATGTTCTTGTTTTATTTGTTCATCATTTGCTTGGCCTCAATACTGAGGGTAGCATGGGGTACTGCACGCAGGCGGGCTTTATCAATAAGCTTACCTGTTACGCGGCAAATACCATAGGTTTTGTTCTCAATACGCATCATGGCTTTTTCCAGGTGATCAATGAAAGTGATCTGGCGGCTGGCCATCTGGCTCAGCTGTTCCCTTTCCATACTCACACTGCCATCTTCCATGGTCATGTAGCGTGCTTCGTCCATATCACCGCCCTCATCTTTGCGGGTAATAAGCCCTTGCAGGTAGTTGAGTTCTTTTTTGGCGGCATCTAATTTCTTCTGGATAATTTCCCTGAATTCAGTCAGGTCGGTATCTGAATAACGCATAGTCGGTCCGGAATGAAGGTTTGCGGAAGCATCCAGCACTGATTTGGTAAACTCGGGTTCATACTTCACCGAGCTCTTGGTAGTGGTTTTCGGAATAACCACTTTCAGCGGCTTAGGAGGTTCCTTTTTAATAATAGGTTTTACTTTGGGTTTGATAGACACCAGGGACTTAGGATCAACTGTTCCAGGTTTCCTGGCTACGACGGGCTTGGGGGCCGGTGCTTCCTGCTTGGGAGCCGGTTTTACAACGGGCTTTGCGGCTGGTTTCGCGACGGGCTTTTTAGCCACGGGTACGGGTTTGGCCACTTTTTTAGGGGCCGGTTTTACGGGAGCTTTTTTCACCACTTTTTTTACAGCAGGTTTTTTAGCGGCAGGTTTAGCTGCTTTTTTTGGTGCCGCTTTCTTCTTGGGGGTCGGTTTCTTTTTCGTTGCCATGAGTTACCCTTTTTTTAATACATTGATTTTTAACGGAATATCGTTCACTTCAATGTCGGTACCCGTTTCACTGGCAGGCACCCACTCAATCGTTTCCGCAAGAATTTCGGCGCAAATATAGTCTTTAAACTGTGCCAAAGATTCTTTTAATATATCCGGCGCATGGAGCTTCAGGTCTATCCGGTCACTGATGCCAAATCCATTATCCTTGCGGATTTTCTGGATCCTGTTTACCAGTTCACGGGCATTCCCTTCTGCCTCCAGATCCGGGGTTACGGTAATATCGAGGGCTACGGTTAATACGCCTTTGGCGGCTACAGTCCAGCCGGGAATGTCCTCACTGCTGATCTCCGTTTCAGCTGTTTCAATCCGCACAATTTCGCCGGCAACATCCAGGTCATAATATCCCTGTTTTTCAAGACTGGCTATATCCTCCTGGGTAAAATTGGCCAGCAGGGCTGAAACCGCTTTCATTTTCGCACCCAGTTTTTTACCCAGGGCTACAAAGTTCGGTTTGATTTTTTTACTGATAAAACTGTTTCCCGCGTCAAGGTATTCGATGCCTTTTACGTTTACTTCCGCTTTAATCAGGTCTTCCACTTTCTGTAACTGCTCCTGCATGGCGGGGTTCAGTACCGGGATCAGCACTTTCTGTAATGGCTGGCGTACTTTAATATTCACTTTCTTCCTGAGTGATAATACCAGGGATGAAGTATCCTGTGCCAGCTGCATCCTTTCTTCCAGCAAAGGATCAATCACAGATTCATCCGCTGACGGGAAATCAATATGGTGAATCGATTCAGCATTGAAACGACCGGTTGCTGCATTCAAGTTCCGGAATACCATATCACTGAAGAAAGGTGATACCGGTGCCACGAGCCTGCATACGGTTTCGAGACATTCATATAAAGTCTGGTAAGCACAGATTTTATCCTGCTCATACTCCCCTTTCCAGAACCGGCGGCGGCATAAACGCACATACCAGTTGCTGAGGTGTTCATCTACAAAATCCTCAATGGCACGGCCGGCCTGCGTGGGTTCATAATCATCCATATGAACCGTTACTTTTTTCACCAGCGACTGCAGGCTTGATAAAATCCAGCGGTCAATCTCCGGTCTTTCAGCAACAGGGATATATTTTTCCTTAAAAGTAAAACCGTCCACATTGGCATACAGCGCGAAGAACTGGTAGGTATTATATAAAGTACCAAAGAACTTACGCTGTACTTCGCGGATGCCTTCAATATCAAACTTCATGTTCTCCCAGGGAGACGCATTGGTAACGAGATACCAGCGGGTGGCATCGGCGCCGTAATTTTCGATAGTGGTGAATGGATCCACCACATTACCGAGACGCTTGCTCATTTTGTTTCCGTTCTTGTCAAGCACCAGTCCGTTTGACACACAGGTTTTGTAGGCCACACTGTCGAACAGCATCACCGCCAGTGCATGTAATGTATAGAACCAGCCACGGGTCTGGTCTACCCCTTCTGCGATATAATCTGCGGGGAAGCTTTTCTCAAAAATCTCTTTATTCTCGAAGGGGAAATGCCATTGGGCATAAGGCATCGCGCCGCTGTCGAACCAAACGTCAATCAGGTCGGGCACACGGTGCATGGGTTTACCGGACGGGCTGACCAGCACGATTTCATCCACAAAAGGTTTATGAAGATCAAGGATACCTTCATGCAGGTGGTTCTTATTTACATCACCGCCCAACACGTCGCTGGCTTTGCGGATACCTTCATTCAGTTCGGCAACAGATCCGATACATATTTCTTCTGCACCGTCTTCTGTTCTCCAGATCGGCAGTGGCGTTCCCCAGTAACGGCTGCGGCTGAGATTCCAGTCAACCATATTCTCCAGCCAGTTGCCAAATCGTCCTTCGCCGGTAGATTTGGGTTTCCAGTTGATGGTTTTATTCAGTTCCACCATCCGATCACGTACCGCGGTTGTTTTAATAAACCAGGCATCCAGCGGATAATAGAGGATAGGTTTATCAGTACGCCAGCAATGCGGATAGTTGTGTTCGTATTTTTCAACTTTGAAGGCGCGGTTTTCTTTTTTCAGTTTTACCGCGATGTCCACGTTCACATCTTCATAATCCTTCTGGTCTTTATAATTCTTTACATAGCGGCCGCTGAATTCACCAAGACCGTCAACAAATTTTCCCTGGCGGTCAACCATGGTCAGGATACCGATGCTGTATTTCTTCCCGACTTTATAGTCATCTGCTCCAAATGCAGGTGCGGTGTGAACAATACCCGTACCGTCTTCAGTTGTAACAAACGTATCAACCAGTACACGGAACGGATCACCACCGGCATTGGCTGCGCTGTTGGCTTCGTATGGCAGTAATTGTTCGTAGCGGCATTCTTCAATCTGTGAACCCCTGAACTCAGTAAGTATTTTCCAGGGCAATAATTTTATTTTCTCATTGTATCCTTCAAAATCACCGTCTTTGCCTTCTTCTTTGAAATATTTGCCAAGCAGGGCTTTTGCCAGTATGACATTGACCGGTAAATGCGTATAAGGGTTGAATGTTTTTACAAGTACATAATCAATGTTCGCACCAACGGTTAATCCAAGGTTGGATGGAAGTGTCCAGGGTGTGGTGGTCCATGCCAGGAAGAAAACCTGGTCATCACCGGCAGCATCAAACAGGAATTTTGATTTCGCATTATCCACGGCTTTGAACATAGCCACAGCAGAGGTGTCTTTTACATCTTTATACGTACCGGGCTGGTTCAGTTCATGTGAACTCAATCCGGTTCCGGCAGCAGGTGAATAAGGCTGGATGCTTACGCTTTCGTAGAGCAATCCTTTTTTATAGAGTTCAGATAAAATCCACCAGAGTGTTTCAATGTATTCGTTGCGGAAGGTGATGTAAGGATCTTTCAGGTCAACCCAGTAACCCATTTTACGGGTAATGTCATCCCATTTATCCTTGTAACGCAGAACCGCCTCGCGGCATTTTTTGTTATACTCTTCAACGGTGATTTTCTTGCCGATGTCTTCTTTGGTGATGCCCAGTTCTTTTTCCACGCCGAGTTCAATGGGTAAACCATGGGTATCCCATCCGCCTTTGCGTTTTACCTGGAATCCTTTCATGGTTTTGTAACGGCAAACCAGGTCTTTCAAAGTCCTGGAAATTACGTGGTGGATACCGGGCATACCGTTGGCACTGGGAGGCCCTTCGTAAAAAACGAACGGAGTGGCTCCTTCGCGGAGCGAGATGCTTTTTTCGAAAGCCTGCTGACTGGCCCAGTTTTCGAGCATTTCCTGCTCAAAAGCCGGGAGATTAAGTCCTTTAAATTCTCTGTAAGTAGCGCCCATATCCTTGATAAAAAGTCTGCAAAGTTAAGGAATAAAGACGGCACTTCCGGGTGCCTTCGGTAACCGTTTAGAGAGGGAATACAGGCAGATTACCGGGGGATAACCATAATTACAGAAGAAAATGTGACATATGGATCATTGAATGAATTCATCCCTGTAAACGTGATGTTGTGGATACCAGGTTCCACGTCTATCATTTCAGGTCCCAGTGTCACGTCAGATCCGGGTGAAGAATTTTCAACACCATATCTTACCCCATCAATCCCGTAAACTTTCCGGGAAACACCGTCCACAAAAAGCTCCAGCCGCCATTTTGAAGCACAGGCGCCTGCCAGGCAGACTTTCCAGGTATTCGCGCGGGAATAGATTAATAGCCGGGACGGAACTGAGATTGTAATAGTCTGGTTGGCGTTTGATAAGTCAACCACACTATTCCCGGTGAGTTGGTATAAAGAAACGGTTCCGGATTGAAAGGTCTGCATGATATTCGCGGCTGATGTCCAGGCCGGTGGGGATGTTGGTCCATTGCTCATCAACAACTGTTTGCTGTTTCCGGCGCTTCCATTCAGGGATAAAGCGCCGTTGTTTACATTCATCGTAAGGTCCCAGCCGGCACCACCTGTTCCGTAGAAACCTACCTGGTCGTTATTCTGTAAGCCGATAAAGGCAGGTGTGCCTGTATTGGTACTATTATTCAGCCAGATGCCTGGCTCTTCACCAGTAACATGACGGATCCTCATCCGTCCATTGACATCAAGTATATATGCCGGATTATTTGCACCAATACCCACACGGCTGTTGATGGCATCATAGGTAAATCCCCAGCCCCGGGGGCCACCATAAAACCCGACGTTTTGGCTGGTTTCAGTTCCGATAAAACTTAATGGCGCAGAATTATCCGGCTTATAAAGCCAGATGCCCGGTGTTTGGGAAACATCCAGCGGGCTAGTACCGTTTTTAAGTGACAGCCTGCCTTTTAATATCATACCATCTGTACCAGAATTCTGTATCCGCATTCTTTCAGTAAATGCCGTACTTGATCCGTATCCAAAAGCAATATTCGCTGCAGCAGCATCTGTATAAACCTGCAGTAAGGCACTCTGGATACCAAATCCATAATGGGCCGGACCGGATCCATACAATGAAATTTTATCGCCGGTCAGGTCAGCAAAACTGAGCAATGACCCGGGATTATTGGTTCCGATACCTACGTTTCCATTCCGGAGTACTGTCACGGCATTTTTCCTTACTTCATCATCAATATTCAAATCGTAATACCCGTTACCGATCTGGAAAATCCTGTCGGATTGAGCCGCAGTTAGCGGATCGGGTGCATCATCCACGTTGTTGTACATACCTACTACGAGGCCGCCGTTGGCCTTTGAAACGATATTGGTTCCGAGGGTAATGGCATTATCACCGCTGGCGAAACTCTGGTTACCAAGCGCCATTGAACTGTTTCCGGTTGCAAAGACAACGGAACCATATGCATGCGAAAAATCTTTAGTAGCCTGTGCGTTAATTCCTATTGCAGTACTCGCCATTCCTGATGCTATATTATTCAGACCAGTTGATGAAGAAAAATCGCCGGAAGCAGTAACACCATATCCGCTGGCAAAACTGTATTTACCCAATGACGTTAAGTCCCATTCTGTTCCGGAAGCATAACCGGCACGGAAAGCCGCCTTATCGGCAAACCACATCATGCGGCGCCCTGTTCCGGTAACAGGTGTGTTACCAGGCGCTGCTAATGCAAGTCCGTTAGCTGAAAAAACCACACTGCTGTCTGAAACATGTAATCTTGCCTTAGGACTCTCTGTTCCAATACCAACATTCTGGGAAAATCCGGTTATGGCAGTAAACAGGACTGAAACAAGAAGATATGCTCTTTTCATTCTGATAAATTTGAGTTTCCGGCCAATATGCCCAAATGTATCAGATATTTCACCCAATATCACTAGTGCTTTTACATGATTTCGATAACTATTTAGAATACTGCCGGAACTGTTATAGTTAGGCAGGAAAAAATGATTAGACTTAAGTCATAAAAAAAGAGGCCATCCGAAGACAGCCTCTTTCCCTTCACCATTAAATAATCAGAAACTGGTTGTTCCGTTACCCTGGAAAGTGTAGCGGAATGTGTAATAGCGTTGTTCGCTGGTTTTTACTGCATCGCTGGCTGAAGCAGATGGTGTACTGCCTCCGCGATAGTAGTTCAGGATTTCCACTTTGGCATATTTGCCGGAAGCAGTACGGATCACCAGCACGCGGCCGGGAACCGGGGTTAACAGGTTGGTGGCACCATCATAATTGTACCAGCCTTTACCGCTTCCTTTGGGAATGGCATAACTCACAGGATGGTTATCTGTTTTAAAAACGGAGTCAACAGGTACGGATGAAAGTCCGTCGAAGGTTCCATTGAAAACAAAGGCACCGCCATTACCGGGACCGCTGGTTACGTTATTCACGCGGATGGTAGTTCCTGAAAACGCAATGTCCCAGTTAGCAGTGGCAGAATCCGCATTGTTCACCCAGCTGTTTGTGGAGAAATTAAAAAATGCATACTTACCGGCGCCATAGGGCTGGCCGCCGGCAGAAACACCAATAATGGTATCTGCCGGGAGGTTTTTCACACTAACTATTTTTCCGGATACAGACACACTGAATGCATTGGGATCAGCGGGTGTGGGATTCGGGGTTGTGTCTTTTTTTGAACAGGCACTTACCATAACGCTGAGAACTACAAAGGGAGTGATGAACTTTTTCATATTGATTTGTTTTGAATAAAAATTAATCAGGGTTTTATAAAATTGTAATAGAAGCCGATATAGATCATCCGGCCCTGTAAATTGGGCAGGTTGGAAATATCCTGGTAATTAAAAAGATTGTCAACACCAGCCTGCATTCTCAGCATGTTGGTGAACATCGTACCGCCGGAAACATTCACTTGCAAAAAACCTTTGGCAAACTCATCTTGTTTATTATACAATCCGTTGCCGTCAGCATCACCTACCGCCCAGGGTGCACGGTAAATAAACCTTGTTGTAAAGAATGTTTTTTTGTTATCCCAGGTAATTTTCAGGTTAGCCATATGCCTGCTGCGGTTAGGTAATCCTGAATATTCATTCAGTTTGAGGAGGCGGCTGAAACCGTTTTCATCGCGGGTGTAAATGGTTTTTTCGCGGACCGCTTTACGTTCATCTTTATCTGCAGTGAGCAGGAACTGGTAGCCGGCACTCAACTGCAGGTTTTTAATTCCGCGGTAAGCGATTTCTGTTTCACCGCCTTCTGTCCATGCTTTATTGACATTGATATAGCTGAATATCTGTGTGCCGTTGATCCGGGTGGCTACTTCGCGGGAGTCAATCAGGTTTTCAATATCATTCCGGAAGAAATTCAGGCGGATGGACGTGTTATCATCGGGCGTATATAAACCACCGAGGTTCAGTCCTGTTGAAAATTCAGGTTTCAGCTGGCTGAGTTTGTAATAATCATCCGTTACTTCTGAAATCTGTCCTTCTGTTTTCAGTTTGGCAATGATGGTCTGTGCATCAATGGTGCCGAATACTGAATAACCACCGGCTGCAGTATTAGTGAAATTCAGGAAGAGTTGCCTGAAATCAGGGGCTTTAAATCCGCGGCCTGCTGAAAAGTTGATTTTAAAGCGGGGGCTGATTTTATAATTCACGGCAAACTTGGGACTGATGGCACCATCAAATAATTTGTTGTTATCATAACGAAGACCTGCAATCACGGTCAGTCCGCTGAAAGGCCTCCACTCCTGCTGGGCATACCCAAAGAAAATATTGTTTTGCTTACGGCTTTTCAGGTCATCGTAACGGGTGCTGTTCACTTCATCGATGGCATAACCGGCGCCGAATGTGAGTGAAGATTTTTTCCAGTTCACATCCGTTTGGTTTTCGGCCCGGAAAAAACGCTGGCGGAATTCATCGAGGTACACACTGTCGGGTTTCTCCACAAAATGCAGTTCCTGGCGGCCGAGGTATTTAATAGCATACAAACGGAGTGACGTGCTGACGCGTGCATTCACTTTATGGGCAATCACTGCATTCAGGCTGGCATCCCGGTTGATTTCATTACCGTATGAGTTTGTGATGGCACCATTATTACTGACTGCAAATGCCTGTTTGAGATTATCATCAGACATGCGTGCAGAAACGGTAAGATTTGTTTTTATGGTCAGCGGGTAAGTCAGTTGCAGCTGGTTGCTTAAACGGGTTACCGGTTGGGGGATCCTGTCGTTGGAATAAGGACGGATACTGATCAGATCAGCGAAGTTGGCATTACTGAAAAACCGGATACCTAATTTATGAATGGTGGTTGCGGCCTGCAATGTTGCTTCTGTATTCTGGAAAGCGCTGGATGAAAAAGGCAGAACAAATCCTTTATCCGGGTTACCGAAACCATAACGGATACTTGCTTCCAGTTTGCTGGCGGCAGATTTATCTGTAATAATATTTACAACACCGGCCATTGCTTCGGAACCATATAAAGAGGAAGAAGGGCCTTTAACGATTTCAATCTTTTTGATATTCCCTGCAGAAATCCGGTTCAGGTCAAGCACACCCGCTGTACGTCCCACCACCGGTTCACCATCTACCAGTATTAATGTATAGTCCGGGTTAAATCCCTGCATTTGTAATCCGGCACCAAATCCGTTTGTAATAAATATACCAGCCTGTTCACCTAAAATATCTTTCAGTCTTTGTGATCCCGCCTGGCGGATTGTTTGCTGGCTGATTATCGAAACAGGAACTGCTACATTACCAAGTTTTCTTTCCGTGCGGGTAGCAGTAACCACCACTTCACTGAGTTCTTTGGAGAACAATGTATCCTGTTGTGCGAACAGTTGAGAAACTGTAACCAGTAAACAAACCGTTGTGATAATTTTTTTCATCTTTTTGATTTCTGACGCAAAGATTTATCTGCGATCAAGAAGAAATATCACAGGTTTGTCACGAAAGATGTTGCAACAATAGTTTTACAAAGCAGTGACTTCCAGCGTGAGTTGATCAGTAGGACAACTGATGGAAATCATGTAGCGGTGGTGTGGATGATGAGTTAAATCATGAATTGATGTTGGAGGATGAGAGTTGGAGGTTAGAGGTTGGAAGTTGGAGGTTGTTTCTGCTGTTCGAAGATTTCTGATTTGTTGGAATGTTTCTTCAATCTGAAACTTTCCGAAGTAATTGATATTTCCGCTTACCCGCGGACTTTATGAGATTTCAATTCAGGAAAGAAATTACAAACTGAAAGAACATTCCAACTCTCCAACAATCCAACAATCCAACGATATAGTACTTTTCGATCTTTCGGGTTCAACCTCCAACCTCCAACCTCCAACTTCCAACCCTGAAGCAGATCTCTTAGATCGCTTCAGGGTAACCCTATAACAAAGGAAGGCCCTCCTGTCAGGAGAGCCTTCGCTACTAACCGGTCTTTCAGTGTATTAATTCGTATAAAGATGACCCGCGTTGATCCAGTTCGTGATCGCTGTTTTTTCAGCGGTTGTTAACTTGGGCTGCGGTGATTTGGGCATGTTGTTTCCGGTTACTGATGAACTCCTGATTTTGCTCCAGTCGGATACAATACTGCAATCATTGTCAAAATTGTAACCAGCTGCATTGCCGCCGTTCATGTGGCAACCAGAGCCGCTGCAACGTGTAGTGATAATTGTTTTTACAGCTGCAAAGAGCGGGCCTGCTGCGGCTGTTGGAACGGAGGTTGTATTGTTGCCAATACAGCCATTCTGGTCCTTTGCACTGATTGTATAGTTACCACCAACAAGTGAAGAGAACACATTAGATGCCTGGTATACGCCACCATTGAGGCTATAGGTAAATCCTGTAGACCCAGCAGCAGTAATCGTGATCTTACCTGAAGCAGGTGTTAGACAGGGTGTATAGTTTACTGTTGCCGCTGATAATGTTATTGTGACATTGTTACATGGGCTCACTCCTGTAAGTGTGATCTGGCCTGTACCCAGGCATCCTGCGCTGCTTTTGCAGTAACAGTATATGTACCCGCAGCCAGTGCACTGAAAACATTGCTGGTATAGTAAGCACCGCCATTCAAACTATATGTAAACCCGGTTGCACCACTGGCAGTAGCTGTAATTGATCCGTTTGACTGATTCAATGCAGGATCTGTTTTAGCCAGCGTTACTGTTACTGTTACACCGGCACATGGATTCGTTGCACCAAGTGCCACAGATGCAGAACCGGTACAACCAGCCGCTGTTTTCGCTGTAACAGTATAATTTCCTGTTGCAAGTCCGCTGAATACATTACTGGCCTGGAATGCACCGCTGTTCAGGCTGTAAGTATAACCACCGGTACCACCTGTGGCGGTTGCAGTAATAGAACCGTTCGACAATCCGGTACCAGGATTAACCTGTGTTGTTGTAACTGCGATCGTAACACCTGCACAGGGATTTGTATTTCCAACTGTCACCAATGCCACACCGGAACATCCGTTGGCATTCTTAGCCGTAATAGTATAGTTGCCAGGGGCGAGGTTACTGAATGTACCAGAAGCCTGGTAATTGACTCCATTAATACTATAAGTAAATCCGGTTCCGCCTGTAGCTGACGCTGTAATGGAACCATTGCTTTGTCCGTTTAGTGCGGAAGTTGGTGTAGCCGTTACTGCAACTGTAACTCCTGCACAGGGATCATTTACATTAATTGATATTTGCGCAGTATCCGTACAACCCCAGCTGTTTTTCACAACCAGGTTATACGTTTGAAAAGGCTGCAGGCTGGCGAAGTAGCCAGTATCCTGGAATGCACTCCCGTTCAAACTGTACCTGAAATCAGTTCCACCTACTGTTGTGGCGGAAATGGTTCCGTTATTCTGGCCACCGGTTGCATCTGTCTTGTTCACCGTCATGGTGATTGTGTTTGTCAGACAGGGATCGCCGCCGGGAATTTCGTGCCGGCATGAGCCGAGTGCAAGTAAGAGGGCAAATACTACCACCGGAACCTGCACCATTAATTTTTGCTTCATGAGTTGGATTTTAGTTGTTGATTTAATTCTTGTTTTAGTCTTCCTTTAAACTGTGGTGGCAGTTTTATTCAGGATATTAAATTATTCTGTTTTCTTTTTCTTGATCTGGAATACACGGGATAGGTTAAAGCCAAAGCGTATTTCACCTTTCAGCAGATCGCCTGTTGTTTCAGTGATAAATGCTTTTTCATTCATTCCTGTTGCATTGGTGAAATGCAGTTGGAAAACGTGCCCGCCGGTTTCAATATCAAAACCGATACCTACCGGATTCTTGTAATTATAATCAGTCAGCGGGTTGAGCACATAGAAATAATCCCATGTTAAAGAGATCCTTCTTGACAAACGAAGTCTTCCGCCGATACCTGCTGCATATATATTATTCGAATCAGCAGCCAGTTTGATCAGGTTTTTATGAATCACAGTTGGTGTTACCTGCAGGGAAAGCCCGTCGGTAACTCTTCCACCAATTACAGCCTGGAAAAAATAACCGAGCCTTGAAGTGAAAAAGTTTTTCCGTGAAGGATCGGCCCAGTCAGTACCCGTCATAGTAATTCCTGATACAAAAGCAATGGTAACGGGGAATGCTCCCTTACCGGTGCTCTGCTGGAAAGGTGCATATTTGAAATAAGCATCCAGTTCTTTATTGAAAGTACTCCTGCCGATACCAACCTGCAGGTTTTTCATGATACCGAAATCAAATCCCATCCGCATGCTGGCCTGGTCAAGACCAAAGAAATTCTTGTATCCCTGGTTGAGTTGTCCAAAGCGGTGAAGGATCCTGAAATCCATAGTACCGGGGCGGAGGAATTCAACCGACTGCCCCATGATCACACGTGGTGATTTGAAAGCATTTTTCACGATTTCCTTTTTCGGTTTGTCAGGACCCAGGAGTTTCAGCAGGTCTTCATCCTGCGCCTGGATGCCTGAACTGATCAGGACAACCGTAAAACATGCTGCTATATATTTGAAATATTTTGCCATAGTGGTGGTAGTTTATCAGCCTTTGAATAATTCCAGCGAACAGTTCACATTAATAGAAGCAATCTTGGCCACTTTATCAGAAACCAGTCCGGGAATAGAAATTTTATAATCTTCGAGTTTAACCGGGAAATCGGCCACAGCACTGATCTTGCCGCCCTGGATAACAATTTTGCCATCCACTGTTACATCGTGGGTTTCACCATGGATCGTCATTTTGCCGGTCACCTTTACTGCATACGTGCCGTCTTTGGTATAGTCAACCGCTGCATTATTGGTAATGGTTCCCTTGAATTCAGCACGGGGGTATTTATCACTCTCCACATAATTCTCGTTGAAATGTTCTTCCATCAGTGCCCTTTCAAATTCAAATCCTTTCATCAGCGCTACAAACTGAAGTGCACCTGATTTTGTATCAATCACACAGGTTGCTGTGCGGTTAACACCAGTCACTTTCTCGGGAGAAGATGGCGTTGTAGCATTAAAAGTTATTTTACCGGCCTTGGTAAAATATTTCTGGCTTTGTGCACCCGTGAAGAGCATGAGCCCCAGGGTAAGCATGAATAATCGGTTTTTCATTGTACTTGCGTTTTGTTGGTGAGTGTTTATTTGTTTTTGTCTAATACTGATCTTACAAGGATCACATCTGATCCCAGCATTTCATCCGGGTTAAAACCGGAACAGATGCCTTTCATGGCGATTGTTTCACCGCGTTTCAGTCCGGCAGCTTCCTGGTTATGTACGCTGTCCATACTCAGCCTGACGGATGATAATGAACTTGTATCACCCAGCACTACAGAATAAAATCCTGCTTCATCTTTGATGAGTTCCTTCACCATGCCTTCTACTTTCAGTACTTTATCCCAGTACTTGCTGTTGGAGGCAGCTTCATTTTTTTCAAATTCGCTGATCAGGGCTGTGGCCTGAACGGTATAAGCAGGTTTTATTTTCGCTGTATCCTTGTGGGTGCGGTAAAATTCCTTGTAGAAATAAAAGCCCACACCGGCCAGGACTAACACTGCGACGCCTGCTATGCGCCAAATGATTTTTTTCTTTCTCATACTGGTGGTTTTAAATGTTAATTATTAAGCATGCCGGAATTAATCCATTTCCGGATAACTGCCAATTGACAATCCGTCATTTTAGAAGTGCCTTCAGGCATTGGAACATAACCGGATGCATGGTCAATACTGCCCCAGAGTTTACCGTTCAGGGCAATGGCCTTGTCAGACGCATACGTTCCCATCTGTATATTACCGGAAGGGGTATTACCTGCATGGCAATTGTAACAGAGGTTCGTAAAAATGGGGACTACCTTTTGGGTGTACGAAACTGTACCTGTAGAATCAGTGCATCCCGCACTGCTGTTGGCATAGAGCAACTGCTCTTTATCATAATAACAGGATTGGATTCCGGCCATGAGTCCGCAGGCCAGTAAGACAATGAGAAATCTGCTCATAGGTATAATTATTATAGATGTATGCCAGTTTACTCCTGTTCACCATGCATACAGGTATGCTGGTTTACGGGACGACTGGTCCGTTAAAAAATCTTGTTCAACTCAGGTGAAATGGGGGGAACGTGGTTCAGGCTGCTTTTGGAGGCTGTAAATATAGATTCACATGCTCTGAAGCTTTACGCTGCGGTATATAAGTGCTTATTGCAGCTACTGGAATGGGATAGTTATTTATAACGTGTTCAGCAACTTCAATTTTGGCAACGACAAAACCAACATGGTTTTGCTGCTGGTGTCTGAAGGGGAGTTTTCGGTCGAGGTTATCGTCGGAACTGGTTCCGTCGTCACCGCCATAGTGCTGTTCCAGGAAAGTAAAAAATCCTAGATCCGGATTAATTTCCCGGTGCTGGAAATAATGCGATAACAACTTGGGCATGCTAAGTAACTGACTGAGTTCAGTATGAGCAATAATATGTATTGCCAGGAGCCCTATCGTGTATATTTTACGCACCAGTGACACAAATAAACAAATATGATGCCATAGTGAGGCAACCTTTTGCCAAAAAAATCGATCTGGCGGGTAAAATTTGAGTACTTGTTCCCGGTCAACTACGCTGAATTACGAAGCAGGAGTTCGCAGGGTTTTAACCCGGTGTGCTTTTTAAAAGCAGTGGAAAAATGCGAAATGGAAGAATAACCCAGTAACATAGATACTTCAGTGACACTGAGGCCCTTTTCGTATAACAGGTACTTAGCGTGTTCCATGCGCTGGCTCTGGTAAAAATCGAAAACCGTAGTGCCAAACATTTCCCGGAAACCTTTTTTCAGGTAACATTCATTGATGGCTACTTTCCGGCTTAGTTCTTTTATGGTGATGGGTTCACCAATATGTTGTACGAGGATTTCGCGTGCCTTTGTAATCTTCTCACGGTCAGCCTCATTGGCTAAAAACTTGCAGTTGATCGTATCAATTTGTTTTTCACCAAGCATACAATCCAGGCTGTATAACAACAGCATCTGGGTCTGGGCATTGATGAAAATATTTTCGAGACTGTCAGAATAAGAATGATTCAGCAGGTTTTCCAGCACCATCCTGGTCTTACCACACAGCGGCAGGCTTTTGCTGAAAGTCGAACCATGTTTGAAATTCAGGATATCATCCGTCAGCGCTGTTTCACTTTTGCGGGGTTTGATATACTGGCTGAGCTGGGCAGGGGAAAAACGGAAACTCACCAGATCCAGGCTATCCATTCTTTCCGTACAATTTTTAGATGCCCCGAATTGACACATATCACATTCAGTATCTTTTTTCCGGCAGTATACATTCCCGCTCACACAAAACTGGAGCTCCAGGTAATTGGCTGCAGGCTCGCTTTTTACGTAGTGATAGGTAATCATGCCCCTGTCCTCCATATTCCACATTGCATTGCGGTGGAAACGGCGGATGGAATACTGCACTGAGTTAGGTATCTGCTGTTGCTTTTCCTGTAAAAGCACCAGTTCACCCTGCATCATGTTTTGCGGTAAAACCATGTTTAATATGTCCGGGGTAGTATGCACGAAAGACAAATTTACTGATAAGGGGTCATTTTTCACTGTCCAAAACTGCTCAAAACCGCTGCCTGCCTGAGTTTTAACAAACTATGACCAAAAAAAGTTCAATTTTTAGCCGTAACAATTACCTTTGCCTCGTTCCGCCAAAGGCGGAATTTTTTTAAAACATCCATGATTCATCCCCACACATACATTCACCCAAACGCACGTTTGGCTACCAACGTGAAGATTGACCCATTTACCGTGATCCACCAGGACGTGGAAATCGGTGATGGCACCTGGGTGGGTTCCAATGTAACAATTATGGAAGGCGCCCGGATTGGCAAGAACTGCAGGGATTTTCCTTGGTGCAGTTATCGCAGCTATTCCACAGGATCTTAAATTCCAGGGCGAGTACTCCAATGTTTACATTGGCGATGGCACAACAATCCGTGAATTTGTAACGATCAACCGGGGTACCAAAGACCGGGATAAGACAGAAGTTGGCAAGAACTGCCTGATCATGGCTTATTGCCACCTGGCACACGACTGCTTTGTGGGTGATAACTGCATCATGAGCAATAACACACAGGTGGCTGGTCACGTTACGATTGGTGACTGGGTGATCCTGGGTGGTATGACTGCCGTACACCAGTATGCCAAAATCGGTTCGCATGCTTTTGTCAGTGGCGGATCACTGGTCAGTAAAGATGTACCTCCTTATATCAAAGCCGGCCGTACACCGCTGAGTTATGCAGGTGTTAACTCAATTGGTTTAAAACGCCGGGGCTTCAGCATTGAAAGAATCAACCATATCCTGGATATCTACCGCGTGTTATACAACAAAGGCATGAACACGAGCCAGGCGGTTGAATATATCGAAGAAGAAATGCCGGCCACCGATGAACGCGATGAAATCGTAACCTTTATCCGGGAAAGCGGTAGAGGTATCATTAAACGTTTCACCAAAGGCAATAATGATGACGATCTCCCTATCTGATGCAGGCAAGCGGTTTAACCGCGACTGGATCTTCCGTCATCTCAGTTTTCAATTTGAATCAGAAATTCCTATGCAATCACCGGGTCAAACGGATCCGGGAAGAGCACATTGCTGCAGGTACTCAGCGGCAGCATGATGGTGAATGAAGGCAAAATTGATTTCGCACTCAATGGCAGGAACTGCCCCGTGGAAAACGTATACCGCCATGTTTCCTACTGCGCCCCTTACCTGGAAGTAATAGAAGAAATGACACTGACGGAATTCCTGGAATTCCACGCAGGCTTTAAACCATTTTTACCCGGCATTGATACCAAACTGATCATCCAGACCCTCGGACTTGAAAAAGCAGTCAACAAACAAATCCGGTATTACTCTTCCGGTATGAAACAGCGGGTGAAACTGGCACAATGTATTTTCTCCGACAGCAGGATCATATTACTGGATGAGCCTTGTACCAACCTCGACCAGGCAGGGATTGATTTATACCACCAGCTGATTGAACAATATGGTAAAGACAGGCTGATTGTGGTGAGCAGTAATGATGAAGTGGAATACAGGTTCTGCAAGGCTAAGTTGCAGATGAATGATTATAAGTAATTACACCCCTCGAGTCCCACACGCAGAGCAGCAGGTTTGCCATTTCCTTTGTTACAATTAATGACGTTTAATTTAATTTACCGCAACCATTGAGGAGTAGTCAGAATGTCCGTAAGAAGCAGTATGACATGATGAAAAATCTATTACACCTCATTAGTACATGAACGGACCGTAGTGTATTAGATAAAACGCAGGAATTTCCTGACTTCGGACATCCGGACTCCGGACTTTCCGATTTGTGTTTCTACCGCTGACTGGCAATCAGCAAATTCAGATCTGTATATTTCAGATCAAACCGCTGGCTGAGGTATAAATTGGTGAGGGCACCTTTGAATAAATAAAGTCCGTGGCGCAGGTGGATCTGGTGCCAGATCAGGTTTTCAAAACCGCCTTCTTCGCCGGCTTCGAGTAAAAGGGGCATCAGTACATTGCTGATGGCCTGGGAAGCTGTGCGTGAAAAACCAGAGGGAATATTAGGTACACAGTAATGAATAACGCCGTATTTGGTGAATACAGGTAATTCATGGGAAGTAATTTCAGAGGTTTCAAAACAACCGCCGCGGTCAATACTCACATCAATGATTACAGAACCGGGGCGCATATTGCTCACCATTTCTTCGGTAACCACCATGGGCGTACGGCCGGTTTCCAGAACCTAAAGCACCAACGGCCACTTCGCAGGTTTTAAGCTGCTTGGCGAGCATACGTGGTTCGATCACTGATGTCCAGAGACGCTGCCCGATATTATTCTGCAGCCTTTTCAGCCGGTACACATTATTGTCGAACACTTTTACGGATGCACCGAGTGCGAGGGCCGCGCGGGCAGCATATTCACCTACGATACCGGCACCGATGATAATCACTTTTGTGGGGGCAATACCGGAAATGCCACCCAGCAGCACACCTTTACCATGATTGGCAGAGCTGAGGTATTGCGCGGCAATCAGCATGACTGCACTGCCGGCGATTTCGCTCATGCTGCGCACAATGGGATATGAATCGGAGTCGTCTTTTAAATTCTCAAAAGAGATCGCTGTGATTTTTTTCTCCATCATCCGCGACAGCACATCCGCTTTCAGTACAGAAATATGAATGGGGGATAATATCAGCTGGCCCATTTGCAGCAGGGGCAAATCTTCTTCAATGATGGGTGCACTTTTACAAGTACAGGTGCTTTGAAAACTTCAGCACGGTCATACACAATTTTAGCGCCTGCTTCACTGTAATCGCGGTCGCGGAAATGCGAGGCTTCACCGGCATTATGTTCCACCACTACCTGGTGGCCGTTATTGATCAGTACACTGACTGCATCCGGTGTGAGTGCGATACGGTTTTCCTGGAAAGCGATTTCACGGGGAATCCCAATGCTCATCCCTTCAGCCCGGGGTTTGATATCCAGGGTTTCTTCTAGGGTTTCGTAACTGAATGATGTGCTGATTTTGGGTTTCTGCTGACTCATGAATGCTCGGGTTAAATGGCAGGAAGTTCGGTTTCTATAAAATTAACTAATTCCCGCTGATTACCAGCCTTCTTGTTTCGTTACCCGGGAGGTCAATATGGAAATGCAGGGTCCCCGGCGGAAACAGTCCGGGTGCTTTTTCAGGCCACTCCACCAGGCAGATATGGTCGCTGTAAAAACAATCTTCCACCCCGGCCCGGATGGCCTCTTCTTCATCTTTCAAACGATAGAGGTCAATATGATAGATCTTCCGGGTCTGTCCGGATTCTTCATAATAATATTCATTAATCAGGGAGAAAGTCGGACTGCTCACGGCATCTTTCACGCCTTTTTGCATACACATGGCATGTACTAGGGTTGTTTTCCGGCACCCATGGAACCATGCAGGGCAATCACCCGGGCACCGGCTGCCTGTTCCCAGCACCAGCGGGCCACATCATCCAGCTCTGATTTGGTAAAAAGCCTTTCCATAATGCAAATTTAACCGGATATAGCAACCATGTTGTAAACATATTCCGCTTTCCATGAACGCCGCCCGTTTCCCTCCGGTAATTTTGCATAATACCCAAGCAGCCGATTCATTATGGAAACAATACAGTGGAAAGTGGAAGGCATGGATTGTAACACCTGCGCCATCCACATTCACAAATACCTGGAAAAACAAGGCATGAAAAATGTCAAAGTGAATTTCGCCACCGGCGATGTGCTCTTTGACGCAGCCACCACCCCCGGCGAAAAAATTGCCAAAGGCATTGCCGACCTCGGTTATACCGTGGTTGACCAGGCCCATGCGGCGGCTGATCACCATCACGATCATAGCAAAGGATTCCTGGGCACACAGGGACAACGGTTTTTATTCTGCCTCCCCTTTACGGCAATATTGCTCCTGCATATGATTCCGGCGCTGCATCACCAGCCTGCTTTCCACTGGCTGATGGATCCCTGGATTCAGATGCTCGTTACCCTGCCGGTATTCATACTGGGTATGATCGTATTCGGCAAAAGCGCCTGGAAAAGCCTGCGCAATAAGATGCCAAACATGAACGTGCTGATTGCCCTCGGTGCAGTAGCATCATTCGGGTATAGTTTATACGGCACACTCACCGGACAGGCCCAGCAATATCTTTTTTACGAAACAACAGCCACCATCATCACACTGGTCTTCCTGGGGAATTACCTGGAAGATGCATCAATCGCTTCCACGCAAAGAGCCCTGAATAAACTGGCGCGGAACCAGAAAGTGATGGCCAATATGATTGCCTTTGATGATGAACACCGCGAGCAGATCTTCCAGGTGGAAAATACACAGCTGCGTGTGGGTGATCTGCTGCTGATCAAAAGCGGTGAACAGGTTCCGATTGATGCAAAAATTTTATGGGGTGAAGCCAGGGTGAATGAAGCGATCATTTCCGGAGAGAGCGTGCCGGTACATAAAGGCCCCAAAGATGTATTGATCGGCGGCAGCATCCTGCAGGATGGTACTATTAAAGCGATTGTAACCGCTGTAGGAAATGATACCGTGTTATCCGGTATCCTCAACATGGTGAAAAAAGCGCAGGGTGAAAAACCACCCATGCAGTTGCTCGCTGATAAAATCAGCGGCATATTTATTCCTGTTGTACTGGGTATCGCCGGCATTACGGTACTGGTAAACTGGCTGGTCCTGCAGGAATTTACGCCTTCCCTGATGCGCGGTATTGCAGTGCTGGTGATTGCCTGCCCCTGTGCTATGGGACTGGCCACGCCGGCAGCCATTGCTGTTGGACTGGGTCGTGCAGCCAAAACGGGGATCCTGTTCCGTAATGCCACGAGCCTTGAATTATTCAAGAATATTTCCCAGGTTGTATTCGATAAAACCGGAACACTCACAACCGGGAAATTCCAGCTGAAGGCTTTTCAGAACCTTGACAACTCCATGCGTGAGGAAGATTTCAAAAAAACAGTTTACTCCATGGAGAAATTTTCCAATCACCCGCTGGCTAAAGCCATCAGTGCAGAATGGAAAACAAAAGATGAACTCCGCTGGAAAAAAATCGAGGAAATAAAAGGCATGGGCATGAAAGCCCTCGATGCGGAAGGGAATACATGGATTGCCGGTTCATTTGGGTTTGTAAAAGAATTTACAAACGATGATACCCACAATGTATATATTCTTAAAAACGAAAAACTCGCCGGCTGGATTGATGTAAGCGATGAAACCAGGCCGGAAGCCAAACAGGTAATCAGTTACCTGCAGGGCCGCGGCATTAAAACCATCCTGCTGAGCGGTGATAAAAAAGAAACCTGCGATAGGCTGGCTGCAGAACTGGGTATTGAAACGGTATATGCGGAACAAAGTCCTGCCGAGAAGCTGGCCAAAGTGGAAGAACTGGATAATGCAGGCCCCGTAGCCATGGTGGGTGATGGTATCAACGATGCACCGGCCCTGGCCAAAGCCACGATCGGTATTTCCATGAGTGATGCCACACAGGTGGCTGTGGAAAGCGCACAGGTTGTGTTGATGAATCATGGCTTGCAGCATCTCCCCGAAGCACTGGGCCTGGGTAAGCATACTTATATCACGATCCGCCAGAATCTATTCTGGGCCTTTGCCTATAACGTAATAGCAATACCTGTTGCTGCACTTGGTTATTTAAGACCTGAATTCGGTGCATTGGTAATGGGATTGAGTGATGTGGTTCTTGCCGTGAATTCTGCCCGACTGTTTATCAAAAAAGTAACCTGAGTTTTTTAACCGTTTTATGATTCAGTCAGGGGAATAATCCGGTAAGAAGGATTAATTTCAGTGTTCAAAGTCAGGCATGCTGCAGATGAAATGTTTGAGATGGCTTCCCTTCCTCCTGTTGCTGCTGGTATTCAACCAGCTTCCTGCCCAAACTAATTTATTACTGAACGGGAATTTTGAAGACATCAACACCTGCACCGAATACCAGGCTGAATGCGGTGTGGAAGGCTGGTTTTACCTGAAAGAAGTGAAGGCGCAGATGTTGTCGCATGAAGGTGACTCCGGTTTACTCGGCAATAATTCCTACGGCATTTATTCCAACTGGGGCGGTTATACCGGATTTGTTCCCATGATAGGAACCATCATCCCCTGCCGGATGCAGGCCGGTAAACAATACACTTTCCGCGGATGGATTAAAGCGAGTCTTCACCCCAAACTGTTACTGAAACCAGGCATCGCACTCGGACCGCGTTTTTATGTGCCTAACCGGAAGTTCATTACTGACCTGCGGGTTGACAGTATGGAAAACCTCACAGCAACTAAAGTCCCCGAATTTTACCAGTTTGAATATCATTTTACTGCAAAAGGAAATGAGAAGTACCTCACATTCGGCACACTCATCCACACAGATACTTCCGGCGCTAAAAAAGCTTTCTTCGGATCAACCGTGGTGATGGTTGAGCTCGATCATTTTGAACTGGTACCCGATGATCCCACTGAAATATTGTGCGACCGTTATTTGCTGAACAAGGAACTGATTTACCGGTATGACTCCAGGCATAAAGAAATGGACTATGCATTATTTGGCCGGGGTGATCTTGAAATAAATTTCCCGGGAGCGGATACGTTATATTTTACAAGGAAGAAAATCATCCCGCCCCCGCCCAAAACTGATACACTGAAATTATCGGATGTATTGTTTGATTTCAACAAAGCGGTGCTGAAACCGGATGCGCTGAAAATGCTGGACAAATATTTTGCTGATCATAACAGTGCAGGGACCATTGACAGTATTTATGTAGAAGGACATACCGACTCTGTCGGTTCCGATACGCGCAATATGACATTAAGCCGTGAACGAAGCGAAAGTGTGAAACAATGGCTGGAGAAAAAACAAATCAGTCCTGTTATTAATATCCATCCTTTTGGCCGCAGCCGTCCGGTGGCAACCAATAATACACCCCAGGGCAGGGCCCTGAACCGGAGAGTGGAGCTGGTTATTTTCCGGAAATCCATAAAATGAGTCCGGCTTCGTTTCTTTGCACTGAATTTTGAAATGACACATGCAACAGCCAGTTGACATATTGAAAGAATACTGGGGGTTTGATTCATTCAGGCCTTTGCAGGAGGATATTATCCGTTCTGTACTGGATGGACACGACACGCTTGCCCTGTTACCAACCGGTGGTGGCAAATCCGTTTGCTACCAGGTGCCTGCACTGGCGATGGATGGGTTATGCCTTGTGATTTCACCGCTGATTGCATTGATGAAAGACCAGGTGGAAGGTTTGCGCAGCAAGAGTATCACAGCCTATGCGATTTATTCGGGCATGACGCGCCGGGAAGTAATCAATACACTCAAAGTGGCGGGCGGCAGTAACTGCAAATTCCTGTACGTTTCTCCGGAACGACTGGAAACAAATCTTTTTAAAGAATTCCTGCCCGGTTTAGGGGTGAGTTTAATCGCTGTGGACGAAGCACATTGTATTTCGCAATGGGGTTATGATTTCAGGCCGGTGTATTTACGGATTGCGGCATTAAGGGATGAGCTGCCGGATATCCCTGTGCTTGCACTTACGGCATCAGCCACACCGGATGTGCAGGTTGACATTATGGACCGGCTTACGGTGTCTGCCGTGGTGACTAAAACCATGCCTGTTGCAGCAGATATTTCAAAAGGTGAATACAAGAACTGGAAAATCTTCAGGCAATCATTTGAAAGACCTAATCTTTCTTACAGTTGTTTCCGGGTTGAATCCAAAATCAATAAAATACTGGATGTCCTGAATAATGTTCCGGGATCATCTATTGTGTATTGCCGCAGCCGCAGGCGCTGCCGCGAAATGAGTGAGCTTTTGCAGCTGCATGGCATCTCCTCCAATTATTATCATGCCGGTTTATCAAGGGAAGAAAGGGATGCGCGGCAGGAATCATGGATTAAAGATGAAACGCGGGTGATTGTCTGCACCAATGCTTTTGGTATGGGGATTGACAAGCCTGCGGTGCGCAGTGTGATCCATGCCGATCTGCCCGATTGTGCAGAAAGTTATTACCAGGAAGCAGGACGTGCCGGCCGTGACGGGAAAAAATCATACGCCGTTTTATTATATGGTGATAAAGATTTGCAGGAGCTGAAAGAATCTGCAGACACGCGTTTTCCTGATGAAGCAGAAATAAAATCTATCTACCAGTCACTGGCCAATTACCTGCAACTGCCTTCCGGGGAAGGAGCCGGCAGGTCATTTGATTTTGAGATCAGTGATTTCATACAGAAATTCAAACACCCGGTGCAGACTGTATTGTATGTATTGCGTTTACTGGAACAGGAAGGCTGGATGGCATTCAATGAACAGGTATATGTGCCGGCGATGGCGGGTTTCACCACCAATAAAGATGAGCTCTATCGTTTTGAAGCGGAGCATCCTGCACTGGAGCCAATGATTAAATCCATGCTCAGGACTTACGAAGGGATATTCGACCAGTCGGTTCCTATTATGGAAAAACAACTGGCCGGACTGATGCGGATGGATGAATCTGAAGTGAAGCTCCAGTTAACGGAACTGGCCTCTTTGCGTTTGATTGAATACCATCCGCTGGAAGACCATCCACGGATCCTCCTGCTCAGGAACCGCGTGCGACCGGAAGAACTGAAAGTGGATATGCAGGCGGTTGCTCACCGGAAAGAGAATTACGAAAAAAGGCTTCGTTATTTTATTGAATACATCACCGACAAGCAATCCTGCCGCAGCCAGCGTTTGTCGCTTTATTTCGGGGATGAAAAAGCAGCGCCTTGTGGCCAGTGTGATAATTGCCTGGCGCAGAAAAAACTTCCGCTGAGCAAAGAAGAATTCGACATGCTTGCGCTGAAAATCACCGGGCTTGTGGCAGAACATCCGGTATCATCCAAAGACCTGCTTATCCAATTAACAGGTATCAGCAAAGAAAAAGCCTGGCAGGTGATTGAATTCCTCCAGGCTGAACAAAAAATTACGGTCAGCAGCGACGGGCTGGTAACAAAAAACTGATTTTAGAATAATGTCTTACGGCTTCTTCCCCTTCCGCCCAGTCCCAGTACACCTAATAATGACCTTACAATAGAATTACCGGCAGTTCTTGTCATGCTCTTCACCACAGGGTTATCCAAAATACCTTTTTCCTGTTTGGTGGTTTTGGGTCTTTGTTTTTCCTCTTTCGCCTGTTCTTTGGCTTCTTCTTCTGCCCGTGTTTCTTCCGCAGATTTTTTCTCTGCATCGTTGAGCTTGTCGGTCAGGATTTCATAAGCACTCTGGCTGTCGAAAGGTGTATTGTATTTACTGGCGAGGGAAGATTTAGCAGCAATCGCATCAATTTCCGCATCGGTCAGGATATCCATCCGGCTGCGCGGAGGCGCCATCATACAATGCGCCAGTGGTGTGGGTATCCCTTTTTCATTCAGTAAGGTTACAAAAGCTTCGCCGATACCCAGCTGGGTGATCAGGTCTTCTGTTTTATAATAATCAGATTCGGGATAGTTCTCTGCGGTTTGTTTGATGGTTTTGCGGTCGGCGGCGGTAAAGGCACGCAGGGCGTGCTGCACTTTTAAACCAAGTTGTGCAAGTACTGAAGCCGGTACATCCATCGGGTTCTGTGTACAGAAATATATACCGATGCCTTTGGAACGGATCAGTTTGATAATTGTTTCAATTTGCTGGAGCAGTGCATCGCTGGCTTCCTGGAAAATCAGGTGGGCTTCATCAATGAACATCACCAGCTTGGGCTTATCGAGGTCACCGGCTTCCGGGCAACTGGCATATAATTCTGCCAGCATCTGGAGCATGAATGTGGAAAAGAGTTTGGGCCTGTCCTGCAGGTCGGTTACCCGTACAATGGAAACCATACCACGGCCATCAGCACCGATACGCATCAGGTCGTCCACTTCAAAGCTTTTCTCCCCGAAAAAAACATCAGCACCCTGCTGCTGCAGTTCAATCACTTTGCGGAGGATGGTACCGAGTGATGAAACAGAAATATTGCCATAGTTTTTGGTGAGTTCATCTTTGCCTTCATTGCTTACATATTGCAGCACTTTGATGAAGTCTTTGAGATCAAGCAGCGGGAGTTTATTGTCATCACAGTATTTAAAAATCATGGAAACAAAACTGCCCTGTATCATTCAGCGCCTAGGATTTTGGAAAGCAGTACCGGGCCGAATTCTGTAACGGTTGCTTTAAGCCTGGTTCCTTTCTGGTTACTGAGTGTGAGCAATTCCACGGGATAAGCCTGCGGAGCAAATGTAATTCCCAGCTGCTGGCAGCGTGCCGTCAATTTTTCATTGGCAGAACCCGCGGCTGCAATACCACTGAAATCACCTTTAATATCCATCACCACTACCGGGATGCTGGCTTCACTCAAACCTTCCGTGAGCATTTGGAGGGTTTTGGTTTTACCGGTACCAGTGGCACCGGCTACCAGCCCGTGACGGTTCATGGTTTTTAAGGGGATGATTACATCAGTACCTGTTATCACCTGTCCATCAAGCATGGCACAACCAATCTTAAAAGATTCGCCTTTGAAAGTATAGCCGGCCTTAATGACTTCTGAAAATTTTGCAGCATCACTCATAAATAAATATTGAAAAAGAAAGGTAAATAAAAATTAAATGCCGGTAGTTAATAGCGTAATACTTCAAGGGTCAGTTTCCATTTATTTTTTTCAAATCGCCAGATCCTGAGATAATTTTCTTTCTTGCCGTTGATCAATGTAGCACCAAATACATATCCCATATCGCCACTGGATGCAATACCTGATCCGAGTATGGTGTATCCGATTTTGTCAGGCATTTGTCTCATAATGCGGTAATAGCTGTCTGTATCCCAGGCAGGCGACTGTCCATTCCGGATCAGCAGCGCATAAAAATCATGGGCAACGGATTGCCGGTACCAGTGCATCCGGTCATAATCGCGGTACTCTTTTTGGGAGGTGGAACGAATCAGACTTTTCTCAGCATCCAGCATCTTGGAAATCGGGGAAGATTCAGGCTTGTCTCCCCATGTATTAATATAGCCTGTTAAGCAGGCAGTATCCTTTGTTTCAGGAACATCATCCGCACCAAGATCTGCCAGGAATTTCCATTGTCCTTTTTCATTTCTATGCCAAACGGTTGCGTATTGACCCCGGGCAATGATGGAATCACCGGCCCTGGCCTGGTAAGTCCACGGACCCGTGGTAAATCCAAAATCACCACTGCCGGCAATATCAGCAAACAGCGGCCACCATTGCAGTAATGCGGGTTTCTTTTCCCTTTTTGCCCAATAGGCCATGGCTTTAACGGGAACACCATCTTCAAACATCCAGCTGTTACTGTCTATATAAGCTTCAAAAGCTTCTTTGGTACTGTACTGTTTTGAATAAGCAGCAAAATTTTTTTCTGCTGCAATCAGGCTGTCTACGGGATGTTGTGCCTGCAGTTGGCCAGATACAGCAGCTAACAGCAGGATGAGTATATTTTTTTTCATATCAGAGTTCTTCTTCCCTTTCCACCATCAGCACAGCGCCCTGGGGAACGATGAAGTATTTCTCGTTTTCATACATGACTTCCGTGGCAGCGCTTAGCAGGAAAATAGCCAGGTCGCCTTCTTTGGCCTGGAGCGGGAGGTATTTCACTTTTTCCTCTTCGGTTTTCCAGGGTTCATCTTCCACGGGCATGGGTAAAGCATATCCCGGGCCTGCTTTGATCACATAACCCTGCTGCACTTTTTCCTTTTCCTGCACGCCGGGAGGAAGGTAGAGTCCGCTGGCTGTTCTTTCATCGGGCTGGCTGGGTTTGATCAGCAGCCGGTCACCAATTACGATCAGTTTTTTAAGCCTGTTATCCTGTGTGATATGCATAGATTGGAATTGCGGTACAAAAATAACCGGAAGGCCTGAAAACCCGCTGTTTTAACAAATTATTCAGTCCCAGTTCTTTCACGCGTGAAATGCTTTAACTTTATTTGATCCAAGAATTAAAAAACTACAAAAATGGAAGGTAAAAAACACAAGATTCTCCTTTGCGAAGATGATCCCAATTTAGGCAGTGTACTGAAGAATTACCTGGAACTGAATGACTATGATGTTACACTGGAAAGGGACGGGAGACTGGGGCTGGCAGCATTCCAGCGCGAAAAATTTGAATTATGCCTGCTGGATGTGATGATGCCCAATATGGACGGTTTTACCCTGGCGGAAGAAATCAGGGATGTGGATCCCGATATACCCCTGTTTTTCCTGAGTGCCAAAACCATGAAGGAAGATGTGATCCAGGGTTATAAACTGGGCGCTGATGATTACATCACCAAGCCCTTCGACAGTGAAGTGCTGCTGATGAAAATCAAAGCCATCCTGAAAAGGAATGAAGAAATCAACAAGGAAACAGAGAATAAAGAATTCGACCTGTCTACTTACCACTTCAACCCCAAACTGCGCCAGCTGATTCACAAAGGCGTTACGCAAACTTTATCACCCAAAGAAAATGAGCTGCTGAAAATGCTGGCTGAGCACCTGAATGACCTTTTACCGAGGGAACAGGCGCTGAAAAAAATCTGGGGCAGTGATACATATTTCAACGGCCGCAGCATGGACGTTTATATTGCGAAGCTGAGGAAATACCTGAAGGATGATGAAAAGATTGAGATCGTGAATATCCATGGAAATGGATTTAGACTTGTGGTGCAATAATTTTTTACCACAAAGCACACTAAGAAATACACAAAGGCCACAAGGGTAATCCCTTTGTGGCCTTTGCTTTGCCCGCCGAAGCGAAGCGTAGGAGGGTGGTAAAATTCCTAACTAAAAAGACTCCCTTCCCTTCCCGGTTGTATCCTTCCTAAATGTTTATACGCCTTCTCCGTCACCTCCCTCCCCCGCGGGGTACGCATGATAAACCCCTCCTGGATCAGGAAAGGTTCATACACTTCTTCCAGTGTGCCGGCTTCTTCCCCTACTGCTGTAGCTATGGTTGATATACCAACCGGACCACCTTTGAATTTATCAATGATGGTTAGCAGGATGCGGTTATCCATTTCATCGAGTCCGTGTTCATCCACATTCAGGGCACGGAGTGCATGCTGGGTGATGCCGATATCAATGATGCCATCATTGAGTACTTGTGCAAAATCCCTCACTCTTCTTAATAATCCGTTGGCGATACGGGGTGTGCCACGGCTGCGGCGGCCGATCTCTCCTACTGCATCCGCAGAAATTTTTACACCAAGGATGCCGGCTGAGCGGGTGATGATCTGATTGAGAACGGCAGATTGGTAATATTCAAGTCTTGACTTAATGGCAAACCTGGATAACAGCGGGGCGGTGAGCAAGCCGCTGCGGGTAGTAGCACCGATCAGTGTAAACGGGTTTAAGGTAAGCTGGATGCTGCGGGCATTAGGACCGGTATCAATCATGATGTCAATCCGGTAATCTTCCATCGCGGCATACAGATACTCTTCAACAACGGTACTGAGGCGGTGGATTTCATCAATAAACAGTACATCATTTTTCTCAAGACTGGTCAGTAAGCCAGCCAGGTCACCGGGCTTTTCAATAACCGGCCCGGATGTTTCCTTGATATTCACGCCCAGTTCATGGGCTACAATACGGGAAAGGGTTGTTTTGCCCAATCCGGGAGGCCCGTGGAATAATACATGGTCGAGTGCCTCGCCCCGCATTTTGGCGGCACGGATAAAGATGCGCAGGTTTTCAATCACCTGTTCCTGTCCCGCAAACTCGCTGATCTGCGCCGGCCGGATATTATTTTCAAATTCCTGTTCGGCAGCAGATAAACCCTCGCGGGAGGTATTGAAATTGGGGTTTGGCATGGTGTAAAATTATGTAAGGAAGCCCGAAGCGGATTATTTTTTCGGGCCGGCAGGAAAATATTTATGGCCGGGCAGGGATTTTTATATTTGTATATACAATCATTCCCCTTATCTTCGCTGCGTGAAATCTGCAGACAGTAAATTTTGCCAATGCCTCTATTTTGCCAGTAATGCACTGGCCAGGAAGATAGAGAAGCTGGCGGTAAACAGCTGGAGCCGGGTGGATTTATCACCCAGCCATGGTTACCTGCTGATGATGGTGATTGAAGAACCGGGATTACAGCCGGGGCATCTGGCCAACCACCTGCAGCTGCAGCCCAGCACCATCACCCGACTGATAGAAAAACTGGAAAGCCGTAAACTGGTGATCCGCACCACGGAAGGTAAAGTGACGAATGTGTATGCCACACCCCGCGGGAAAGACATGCTGCCAAAACTGAAAGAATGCCTGCAGGATTTTTACCAGCACTATGTAAGTATCCTGGGCAAAGACGAAAGTGCCAAACTGGTACAAAATATGATCCGTGTAACAGATAAACTCGATCTCTGATTTTTTTTATACTATCATTTGTATATACAAGTATTATCAAACAATAAACAAACAAACATGAAGTATGTAATTACAGGCGGAGCAGGCAATATCTCAAAACCATTAGTCCTGCAACTGCTGAAAGCCGGCCATGCGGTAACCGTTACCGGCCGCAGTGCCGAAAACCTGAAAGAACTGACAGATGCCGGAGCTACCGCTGCTGTGGGTACAGTAGAAGACCTCGCATTTCTTACAAAAATTTTTAAAGGTGCGGATGCCGTGTACACCATGGTTCCTCCCAATTGGGCAGCCGTTCAATGGAAACAGTGGATTGGGAATGCCGGGGAAAATTATGCAGCTGCGATCCGCGCAAATGGTATCACCCATGTGGTAAACCTCAGCAGTATTGGTGCTGACCTGCCGGATGGTTGTGGTCCTGTATCCGGTTTATACAAAGTGGAGCAGGCCCTGAATGCAAGCGGTGCAGCTGTTAAACACCTTCGCCCTTCTTATTTTTTCAGCAATTTCCTGGGAAATGCTGCCATGGTAAAACATATGAATATTATCGGCAGCAATTTTGGCGGGGATGGATTTAAATTACCGATGTCATCAACGGATGATATTGCTGCGGTTGCTTTTGAAGAATTAACCGGGCTTTCCTTCACCGGGCATTCAGCCAGGTATCTGGTGAGTGATGAATTGGGTACATCAGAAATTGCCGGTGTACTGGGATCAGCCGTGGGAAAGCCGGAACTTCCCTGGGTTAGTTTCACGGATGAGCAGGCACATGGTGGTATGATACAGGCCGGACTGAACCCTGAAGTGGTAAAGAACTATGTGGAAATGGGAGCTGCGCTGCGCAGTGGTGTGATGCAGGCAGATTTTATCCGCAACCGTCCTGCGCAAACCGGTAAAGTAAAGTTTGCTGATTTCGCGACTGTATTCGCACAGGTATATCAAACCGTTTAAACTAAAAAAAATACAACAATGAAAACAGGAATCATTGGTTCCGGTATTGTGGGACAAGTGCTGGCCAAAGCCTTTCACCAGGAAGGGCATACAGTACAACTTGGTACCCGTAATCCGGACAAAGCAGAACTGGTAAAGTTCAAAAAAGAAAACCCCGGTATCCGCATCAGTACATTCCAGGAAGCTGCCGCTGGCAGTGACTGGATCATCCTGGCTACGGGAGGATCAGTAACAGCAGAGGCTATTCAACTGGCGGGTATCTCCAATTTTGCAGGGAAACTCGTGATGGATGCCACGAATCCTATTTCGGCTACACCTCCAACAAATGGAGTGTTATCCTTTTTTACAGGACCGAATGAATCACTGATGGAAAAACTGCAAACCCTTTTACCGGATGCAAAACTGGTGAAAGTGTTCAACAGTGTGGGCAATGCATTTATGTATAAACCTTCATTCCCGGGCGGCACACCCACTATGTTTATTTGTGGTAATGATGAGGAAGCCAAAAAAACAGTGACGGGAATTCTGGATGTATTCGGATGGGAGACGGCAGATATGGGTAAAGCGGAAGCAGCCCGTGCTATTGAACCGCTTTGTATACTCTGGTGTATTCCGGGAATGCTCAGGAATGAATGGCGGCATGCATTCAAATTGCTGAAAGCCTGATTAGTCATCCGGGGATATATTGATTCAACTGCAGTATATAATCCGGATCCGGGCAGTTCAGCAGGTAATGTTCTTTTTCAGAATTTTTGCAGACCCCCGGGTAATCGCCTTCCCATCCTTCCATTGATGCGATGAGCTGAAAATGAAGATGGGGAGGCCATTGCCCGTTTTCTTCAGGCGTACCAAATTCCCCGATTTGTTCTTCGGCCATAACATGATCCCCTTTATAAAAATAGCTGATGGAATGCAGGCTGAGATGTCCATACAGTGTATAGAAAACCTGGTTGCCGAGCTGGTGCTCGAGAATAAGCGTGCCGCCATAATCTCCGGGCTGGTTATTAAAAGCGAAGCTGTGAACCTTTCCTTCAACAGGTGCAAAAACCGGCGTGAGGGCTTTGCCCCAGATATCTGTTCCGAGGTGCAACCGCCTGGGTTCTTCCGTTGAATCGGGATCTCCGAATACCGGGCTGAATTTGTAAACAGTCCGGTGTTCATCATAACCGCCGATTCCATATTCCGCACCGGCTTCACGCAATTTCCGTTCTACATATTCACAAAAGAGACTGGTATCATTCAGTATTTTATCGGTGAGTTCTGTATTGGCAGCACTAAAGTCCATAGCCACCAGTTTCTGCTCACCGGGTGTAAATGGAACTACGGGCAGCATCACGTGCTGGTAGGCAATTAAAGCCGGTATCAGGGAATGTACTGACATACATTAAAGTTATAGAACAAGGATAAAAAAAAGCATCCCGGCTTAAAAAACCGGGATGCTTTTTTATCTGTTGAATGCAGGATTAATGTCCGGCAACAATCACATGGAACATCTTAGAATCTGTTCTCGCTCCGTCATCATAGAACACATTGACATTATACACACCAGCAGGCAGGCGGCGGAGGTCAACCTGAACGACCCTGTTGTAAACAAGTCCGTTGTAAGTTTTGAAGCTCACGAGCTGGCCAATCTGGTTGTACACCCTTACACCAAGGTAATTGTACAGTGTTGAGTTCATACGCAGGTAGAACAAGCCGCTGTTCGGGTTGGGATAGAGCAGCACTGCGTTATCTCTCATCAGGCGTTCTCTTTCCGGACAATCAGAAACTTTGGCGGTTGTTGTTGCAGTACCAGTACAACCGAGTGTATTGGTATAAGTATACGTAAGCGTATATGTACCGATAGCTGTTGCAGTGGGTATAAAGTTCAGACCTGATACACCAATACCACTCCAGCTACCACCGATGGGTGAACCGGAAAGGTTAACAACCGTATCACTGATACAAATATTAGTTGGCAGTGCAACAACTGTTGGTACAGGTGTAGCATTCACTGTAAGTGTTGCAGATGCTGATGTTGTGCTCTGTCCGCAAGAGTTCGTAACAATTACACGGTAGCGGTTATTGTTCATCGCAGGCTGCACATTCAGAACAACCAGTGTTTGTGCATTGGAAGTTGAATATGGAGCTGTATTCCAGGTTACACCGGCATCAGTGCTTACCTGCCAGAGGTAGGTAAACGGTGCACCGGGTGTACCGGTAGGTGTAACAGTAAATGATGCGTTTGCATTTTGACAAACAGAAGCATTGGCTGGTGCCGTTGTAATAACTGGTGCTGAACCAATATTCAGGGTTACAGCAGTTGAAGTGGCAGCGGGTGAACAAACACCGGTTACAACCACATCATAGTTACCTGCATTAGCTGCAGAAACACCGCTCAATGTAAGTGTTGGTGTAGTAGCTCCGGAAACAACTCCGCCATTTACAAGTGCCACACCACCCCTTCTCCACTGATAAGTGAGTGAAGTACCGGTTGCATTTACAGTATATGAAACGACTGCACCGGGGCAAACCAGTTGGGTTGCAGGTGTAGGCTGAACAGTAATAACAGGAGGCTGGTTAACGGTTACGTTAACTGTTGCATTTCCTGTACAACCGTTTACAGTTGCAGTAGCAGTATAAGACTGGTTAGCTGTTAACTGTGTATATACACTGTAAACAGGCTGACCGGCATAAGGAATTGTTGCGGCTGCATCAGTATACAGGTTGGTAACAGGGCTGAATACCACAGGAGCAGGAACGTTGAATGTGATGCTCCAGTTGGTGATTTGTCCGAAGTTACCGGCATTGTCATCCACGATATACAATTTCCAGGCACCGTTCGGGTCACCGGTGAAAGATGACAGTGTAGGTGTGGCCTGGCTCAGGTTACCGGGACCAGGAGCAGGGAAATTATCCGGCGTTCCGTAGTTAGTCGGTTTATAAGTACCTGAGTTATTTAAAGCATTGTCTGCAAAATTCACGAGTGCGTTATCTGCAATCACGAAATCCTGTCCGCCGGCAGGTGTTGCACCACCGCAGTCAGACATCAGGATCACAGGAGTACCTGTTGGTGAAACCAGTACTACATCCACATCATCAGGGAATGAATGGAGGAAACCATTCAGTCTTACTGAACGAACAGTAACACCTGTTGCGGGATATCCGCTCACGTTAATAGTAGCGGGATAAAGATCTGCGTTACCATTAGTGGTTCCGGGTGCACCGCCGGGAATTGAAATCGGTCCGCCACCGCCAATCAGTTGCTGGTATGAAGCAGATACTGAAGCAGTGAGCTGGGTGATTACACTGCGGCAGATTACCGGCGCAGGCGGAGTTATAGTTACTACAGGTACAGGGAATACTTCACCCTGGATCAGTGAAACTGCAGAACATCCGATAGCATCGGTTGAAGTAAGTGTCCAGGTATTGAAACCAGCAGGCAGGTTGGTTACTGTAAAGCTGGCATTACCATTATTGGGACCACTGGGCGGGTTCTGTACAATTGTACCGGGACCAGTCAGTGTATGTGTAAAGTTTCCAGAACCGGCAGAAGCCACACCGGTTACAGTTGCTGCACCGGGTGCACAGGTAGTGGTAACTGTAGCTACCAGGTTGCTGTGAACAGGGCTGCTTTGTGTTACTGTATAAACAGGCGTGCTGGCTGAAAGGCCACTGCCTGAGCAGGTTGTTGTAGCAATATAATAAGTTGTAACACCAGTTGCTGTTGTATTCAATGTTGCAGTGGTAGCACCGGCAATCGGGCTGAATGGTCCACCGGGAGCACTGGCTGATTGCCATTGCAGGGTAAGACCCGCACCTGTTGAATGACCGGCAACTGTCAGTGAAATGGCAGAACCATTACAAGCCTGGGTTGTACCGGATACAGTACCTGGAGTGGGTGTACCAGAACAACTGGGTGCACCACAAAGTGATGTTTTGATATCCAGACCCCATGAGTTCAGTGAACCACCGTCGCCACTAAGGTCATCACTGATTGTCAGTGTCCATACACCATTGGGGTTTTCACCGATAAATGCGGCGAGTCCTTCTTCAGGAGTAAGGGGAGTTGCAGTAACCAGATTGGTATAGGCATTATCCGTAACCATTCCGTTATTAGTAGAGTAAGGAACCTGACCGCCTGGGTTGGCATTGTCATCCCATAAAGTACCGTTAAATACATCATCATTACCAACACCATTGTCTGTAGAAATTGTAACAACTGTTCCGGCAGGTGACATCAAAGTAATATCAAGGTCGGCGTTGAATGTATGCTGGATATTAGTCAGCATATTCACATCAAATATTTGTGTACCGGCACTCGGCAATTGTAATTGTTGAAGTAATAACACCGGGTCCTGTTGGAATCGCCGTTGGTGTACTGTTGGTGGCAGATGTTGTAACTGTAACCGGTGTTGAAGGCAGTGTTTTCATAATCAGTGACCATGAATCCAGTGAACCACCGTCTCCGGCCAGGTCATCACTGACAGTAATTGTCCAAACACCATTCGGGTTTTCACCAACGAAAGCGCCCAGGGGCTCTTCGGGAGCCAGTGGTGTTGCCACTATGAGGTTGGTAAATGCATGGTCTGAAACAACCCCGTTATTGGTTGCATACGGAACCTGTCCGCCTGGGTTTGAATTATCATCCCAAACCGTTCCATTAAATACATTGTCGTTACCGGCACCATTATCGGAAGTGAGTGTAACTACTCTGCCGGAGGGTGACTGGATAGTGATATCCAGGTCAGCCGCAAAAGTGTGCTGGATGAATGTCTGCACATTCAGGTCATATAAATAAGTCTGGGCACCGGATACTGTAATCGTCGAAGTGATTACGCCGGGACCAGTGGGAATGGCAGCAGGCGTTGAATTAGTATATGTTGTTGCAGCACCTGATACGCAGGGCGCAGTACATGTTGCTGTTTTAATATCGAGTGACCAGTTGTTCAGGGAACCACCGTCTCCAGACAGGTCATCACTGATTGTCAGCGTCCAAACTCCGTTAGGGTTTTCGCCAATAAATGCAGCAAGTGGTTCTTCCGGTGTTAGCGGAGTGGCTGTGGTCAGGTTCAGATAAGTCTGGTCAGTTGCCATACCATTGTTCGACGTATATGGTACTTGTCCGCCGGGATTTGCTCCGTCATCCCATGTCGTACCGGCAAACACATTGTCATTACCTGCACCGTTATCAGATGTGAGTGTAACGATTGTACCTGCAGGTGACATCAATGTGATATCCAGGTCAGCATTGAAAGTATGCAGGATGTTAGTCAGCACATTTACATCAGCAATCTGTGTTCCGGCACCTGAGATAGTAATGGTTGAAGAAACCACACCTGGGCCGGTAGGAATAACTAAAGGGGTACTATTTGCACCTGTAGTTGTAGCCAGCGTTGGCACTGTTGCCAGGCCACGGATAATCAGTGACCAGGAGTTCAGGCTGCCGCCATCACCAGAGAGGTCATCACTTACAGTGATTGTCCAAACACCATTCGGGTTTTCACCGACAAAAGCGCCGAGAGGCTCTTCCGGTGCGAGGGGCGGCAACCGTCAGGTTGGTGAAGCTGTGATCAGTTACAACACCATTGTTGGTAGTGTAAGGAACCTGACCGCCGGGGTTTGCATTATCATCCCATACTGTACCGTTAAAAACATCGTCATTACCAGCACCATTATCAGTAGTAAGTGTAACAACTTTACCAGAGGGTGATTGGATGGTTATATCCAGGTCAGAAGCAAATGTGTGCTGGATAAAAGTCTGCACATTTAAATCATACAGGTAAGCAGGTGCTCCGGAAACTGTAATCGTGGAAGTAATCACTCCGGGGCCGGTTGGAATGGCCACTGCTGAACTATTGGTGAAGGTAAGCGGAGCCCCTGGTGTACACTGGGCTGCTGCCTTATGCTGAGCAGTTAATACCAGAAAAATTACAAATAGAAAAGAGATGTAAATCTTTCTCATAGCAAAGTTTGATTGGTTGACAATGCGTAAAACCCATTGCGGGTTAAATTACGTTTCTAAGGTATGTAATTTTTCTTTTGGGCAAGTTTCCGGACCGTATTTTTTGCCGTAAAAGCCTGCAAATCCGTATTTTTCCCTCATTCAGGGGTTAAATTGAAGCTAACCTTGAAGAAGACCCTGATTCCTGTGAAATATTTCCGGTTTCAGGCCGTTTAAACAGTCTAAAAAAACCGGATGATCAAAAAACTGTCCCTGCCCTTTTTTGCCTGTTTTCCCGCAATTTTTTTCGCCTGTTTGTCCGCTTCCGCCCAGATGATCACCGGCACCTGGCATGGTAAAATCAACCGCCAGAAAGCGGAGGTTAAAATCATCCAGTCGGGCGATAGTTTGAAAGGCACAGCCTACTATTATGAGTCGGCCGGCAACTACCGCCGTTACAGTATCAAAGGATATTTTGATCCGGAAACCAACAGTGCCGTTTGGTGGGACGACCAGCTGCTGGACGAAAAATCAAGCCGTTTCAGTATCAGTTCACCCGGTAAAATACCCCTTTTGTCAAGAGCTGATTTCAATTGTCCGGGCAGTGGCCGGATGATGCTCGATGGCAAAGCCGTCAAAAGGGAAAATGAAGAATCCGGCGGCGATCTTCATTTGGATAAAGTACCCGATCCGGTATTTGAAGATGAATGGGATTTTATAATTGACAACTATACCGTTGGTGCCAATGACCCCTACCTGATTGACAGTGTAAGCATGGTTGCCGGCAATCCGCAGGTCCAGTTACAATCTATTCCCGAAGAACCGGTGGTTGTCGTTGAAAAGCCAAAGCCTCCTCCCCCGCCACCAGTGGTTATTGAAACGGTACCTGTTAAGGAAAATCCGGTAATCGTTGTTTCAAAACCACCACCACCGCCGGTTACCATACAGGCGCCACCCGCGATTGTAGAAAAATTCAAACAGCGTGAAAAGAAATTCACCATGGAAATTCCTGTGCAGGGCGACACCCTTGAACTCCGTTTTTATGATAATGCGGAAGTTGACGGCGACTCCATTGCCCTTTTCCTTGATAATAAACTCATATTCCAGCATATCCGCCTGACCGGTGCTGCATATATCATCAAAATCCCGGTTGATTCATTGTCTGCCGTCTCCGAACTGACCATGGTTGCCGAAAACCTGGGTTCAATACCCCCAAATACTTCTTATATGGTGGCGTTGATGGGCGAAAAAAGGTATGATGCTTATCTGGCGAGTACGGAGGGGAGTAGTGCGATGATTAGGTTGAAGAAAGCAGTAAAACCTGAGTAGTGCTGCAATTTGGTTGGAGGTTGGAGGTTGGAAGTTGGAGGTTGAACCCTACAATGGAAACTTTCCTGCAGATCAGAACTGTCCAAATGTTCCACCAGTTCGTATAAAAAGGGACTCTTCGATCTTTCGGGTATAACATCCAACCTCCAACTTCCAACATCCAACAAAAAAAGAGAGAGGGACTTCGTTGGAAGCCCCTCTCTTTTAAAAAAACATCTTCCCTTCTATTGAATAAGCGTTATCACCGAAGCTTTCCGCGTTATCAGCTTACCCTCGTTATTATAGAGGTATAAACGATACGTGCCGCTGGGGTAACGTGAAATATTTACTTTGATCAAAGATCCGTAAGTGATGCCGGTAGCTTCCTGGGAATGAACCAGCCTGCCATCGGATCCAAATACTTTGATGCCGAGTTTCTTATAGAGATCTGAGTTCATCCTGATATTGAAATGACCATCATTTGGCACCGGGTAAACGATAAGTGCACCCTGCGCATTCAGTAAACGATGCCTTTCGGGACATTCATTAACCTGAGCTGTGCTGTTATGTGTGCTTACGCAACCAAATGAATTGGTGTAAGTATATGTTATAGCTGTTGTACCAACTGCGGCAGCAACGGGATTGAACACCCCTGATGTAATGCCATTTCCAGTCCATACACCACCTGCTACAGAAACCTGTAAAGTGAGCGCGGGATCTGAAAGACATAATACTGCGGGAAGATTACCGAAGGTGAAATCGGTAGTCGGATTAACAGTAAGTACAGCAGCATTAGATGTAGCTGTTCCGCAAGGACCGGTAACCACACAACGGTAACGATTACTGTTCTGGGAAGCGGATACGTTAGAAATTGAATAAGCATTTGAATTTGCTCCACTGATATTAGAATACGTACCTCCTCCATCAGTACTGAGCTGCCATTGGTAGCCAGTGATATTTCCTGTAGCAGTAATACTGAAGTTTGGATTTACTCCGGAACAAACAGAAACATGGGCTGGCTGTACTGTAATGGCCGGCGCCACATTTACAGTCAGCGTGGCTGCATTGGAATTGATATTGGTCGGGCAGCTTCCCAGTACACAACGGTACTGGTAATTGTTCATCGCTGCTGAAACCGGGTTAATAGTCAGTGTAGCGGTTGTTACACCTGTGTAAGGCGCAGCTGCAGGAATATCAGTAAACCCACTGCCGGTATTCACCTGCCACTGGTAACTGGTGGCGCTGGTGGCACTCACTGTAAAAGTGGCCGAACCATTGGCACAAACTGTACTGTTCGACGGTGAGGAATTCAGCGTGGCGGTAGCACCTACCGTCAATCCGGCAGCATTGGAATTAGTGCCCGGGTTACAGGTATTGCTGACCACACAGCGGTACTGATATGCATTCATGCCCACTGTTACTCCAGTAATATTCAGCGTAGCAGTCGTTACACCAGAATAAGGGGCTGAGTTGGTGAGATCGGCAAATCCGCTTCCGGTATTTACCTGCCACTGGTAAACGGGTGCTGTGCCAGATGCAGTAACTGAGAAACTGGCATTTGCACCGGAACAGGCGTTTACACTCGCGGGTTGCGTGGCAACGTCTGCAGGGATACAAATAATCACAGAGGTAATCCGTGTAAGTGTATCTGATGTGTTCTGCAGGATATTGCCAGCATCAAAGAGATTAGATTTAATCACAACTGCCGGCTCACTGTTTATAACAACATCATCCACCCACCAGCCACCACCTGCAGGTGCCGTATTATTATCTGAAGCAAAACGGAACCTGATCTGTACCGTTTGACCAGCATAAGCAGAAAGGTTGACCACCGTTTGCATGAATCCGGAGATGAATCCGGTAAAGGCCTGGCGATTGGCGAGGGCACTTCCTGTTCCAAGTCCGCCATTGTATTTTCCGGAAATCATTTTCGAGCCAAGGTCAGTCCATACACTTCCGCCATCTGTGCTGATCTCCACCACACCTCCATCCCATCCGGGCTCAGTATTAAAGCTGTGCCAGAAACTGAGCGTGGTATAATTGGAAACAGAAGCAGGATTCAGTGTATATGTAATTGAGCTGAGGATTTCTTCAGCCTGTACAGTCGGATTGGGTGCAAAGAATGCATTCGGCGCACTCTGGCTGGCTGTATTTACCACAGTCCATGCATTTCCTGTTGCAGGACTTGCAAACCAGCTGGCAGGAACTGTAGAACCGGCTACAGGTTCATTCAATGGCTGCAGCGGTGCAAAATAAGTACCGTTATTTACAGTAACTGTGAAAGGATAAGTTGCGTTGGCATTATTGGAGAGGTTAACCGGACCAAATGTAATGGTGCGGTTACCTGCATTATATGTACCACCACTTACATAAGTAACATTGGTTGGCAGCGTATCTGTGATATAGAAATTTGTCATCGGGCTGCATACACCGGCCTGTACAAAATTGGTATAGGTTACATTCTGTCCCTGGGGAACAGTAGGTACACTTTCAGTTACACGGAAAGTGCCGTTATCTACAATATAACCCGCCACCTGGTCTGTAGCACTGCCGGAAGAACCCTGGATCGCATTGCGGCCCATACCTCTTTTAGCAAATGCTTTCCAGATAGAACAGCTGTATTGTGCACCGAAGAACAGCGTATCTGCTTTAAGTATTGCATTTCTTGCATCCAGGAAACCGGGATTACAAACTTGCAGGCGCATACCTTCAATCACCAGTTTCATGGCAACGGAATTACCACCGGCACCAGAAGCATTGAATAAATCCGGGTTAACTGTATTGGTTTGTTTGATGATCTCCCGGTCATTTCCCAGAGAGCCATACACCACACTTCACCAATGTTATGCACTTCTGTACCAATCGGGGCTACTCCCAGGTTAGCATACGTGAGCGGGTTAACCGCCATATTTGTTGAGTAGCGGTATGTGCGGATACCACTGCCGGAAACGGCCTGGTTTAAAACATAAGTACCCATTGCACGGGGAACAGCGCCATCGGTTACCTGGGCAGTAGCCCAGTTGGTGGTCAGCATCAGTGCGAAATAATCGCTCCAGCCTTCACCGCCCTGCTCTGCGTTACCGAGGCAAGAGCTGTTGGCAGGACCACCGGTTAAACGGTTGCTGATACCATGTCCGTATTCATGTGTTACTACGCCATTATCCAGGTCACCATCGCGGTCAGGATTGGGTGCAGTAAACAAATACATTCTCATGCGGGGTCTTGAACCATCGTTGGGTGTTGCGAAATTGGCATTGTTGGTGCCAGCACCGCTTTGGGCAAGTGCAATCACATCATCATTACCTGCACCGCCACGGCCCTGGTTATTCGCCTGGAAATTTCCCCCCACTTCATCAAAACCATAAACATAGTTCAGGTCATGCATGATATTATTCCAGTAAAAAAGATTCGTGATAGCATACTGCTGGAAAGTTGCAGTAGTGGGGGCAGCTGTATAATCAGGTGTGAAATTAAAAGTCAGCGGATCCGGAGTGCTGGAAGTAGCCGGCAATCCGGAATTAGTATTGGAAGCAGCCCTGTCTTCTGTTGCCCATACGTTATTACCCCGGGTAATATTATAATCCGTAGTTCCGTTGCTGTGCCATTTCAGGGAAGTGGCATTACCGGGTGCACGGTTCCAGGGATCAGTATCCAGCGCCGCTGTACCACCGGGGTGAATGGGGCTTTCAGCCGGGTAATTCACTACCAGGTAACTGGCACTGTTAATCAGCGGGGGATTATATTTTAAATTGTTTTCAGTTTTCTCAACACGGGCGGTAACAAAATTGCGGTTATTGAACATTTGGTTATCCGCTTTTGCATGATCCCATGAATCATAGACTGTCAGGTTATCTTCATTGATAAACTGGCTGTTTTCTGCATCAATCCTCACCAGCAGGTAGTCATCACTGCGGGCAGGTACCAGTAATATCTGCCAGGCCAGGCGTACACCGCCTTTTTCAACAGGCATCCAGATCAGCTCTGCAGTAATGTTTTCTGTGGCCACACCCAGTTTGCCGAAATTGAATTTATTATCATACACACCTATCATCAGTTCTTTGGCAGCCGTGATTCCTTTTGCATCCAGTTTATGTTTCTTAAGCGCAGAAACAACCGCTGCTTCAACAGTGATTACAGACTCTCCTGAAGGAATATTCACTGATTTGCTTAATCCGGGTATACGGTCGCCGGCAACAGAAACCACGTGCTCTCCCCTGAAAGCCAGCACATGCATTTTGTTGTAAACCGGGATTCCTTTATAACTCTGCTGCAGGTAGACCATCCTGAAACCTGATGAAGCCAGGTAGGTGGAAGAAACCAGCGACTCTTGTAAGTCCTGCTGACTGATTCCAATCTGGCTGAGGTTCTTACTTACAAGCTGACGGGCAAGCTGGTCATCAGCCTGGGATACCTGTGCTTTCACAGCCAGACAGGAAATGACCAGTAAAATAGAGAGTAAAAATTTTTGCATGATGTCTGTTTAGGGGAAATAATATCCGGTAAAAATAGGCTCTGCCCGCCAAAAAATAAGGGGGTGCAGGCGAATATTTTGGGATCAGGGAACTAATCGAATTAATTCGACAAAAAGCGGCCTGATCAGATCACTACGTTGATCATCTTATTCTTTACGTATATTATTTTTTTAGGCGACTTCCCCTCCAGCCATTTCTGCACAGTAGTATCGGCCAGCACCAGTTGTTCAACTTCTGCCTGGGTAGCCGTGAGTGCGATAGTCAGCTCAGTCCTGGTCTTGCCATTTATAGCAACCGGATAGGCTTTGGAAGTTTCTGCCACATAAGCAGGATTGAAAACCGGGAAGGAAGCATCAAGCACAGAGCCGCTGTTTCCGAGGCGGTGCCAGATTTCTTCACAAATATGCGGGGCATAAGGAGTAAGTAATATACAAAGCGGCTCGAGGATCGCGCGCTTATGGCAGTTGAGGTCGTTCAGTTCATTCACGGCAATCATGAATCCGCTGACACCGGTATTGAAACTGAAACGCTCGGTATCCTGTTCTGTTTTCTTAATAGTCTGATGCAGTACTTTCAGTTCTGCAGGTGTTGGCGCTTCATCTGTAACAATCCAGCCTTTAGTTTCATCAGCAAAAAGCCGCCAGCATTTTTTCAGGAAGCGGTGTACGCCTTCAATCCCTTTGGTGTCCCAGGGTTTGCTCATCTCAACAGGGCCGAGGAACATTTCGTACATACGGAAAGTATCGGCACCATATTTAATAACAAGATCATCAGGGTTAACCGTGTTAACTTTCGACTTCGACATTTTCTCCACAATCAGACCCTCAGATATAAAAGGGCCCCACCGGCCTCCTTTGGGGACGAACAACGACCCATCCTCCAGTATAAATTCAGCGCCGGCAAATTCTGCGTTTCGCCATTTTACAAACTCTTCTGTATTCAGTTCTGTAGCCATCGACAATATTTACATCCACATGCAGGGCATCTGTGCTGTATTGGTCTTTTAAACCCGCAGAAACAAATAGGTTTTTACCATGCACCCGGTAAACAAAACGGCTGCTACCTGGATCATTCCCCGGTTCACCAGCTTACGGAACGGTTCATCAAAACCAATATAGCCGAGGTCATACAGGCATTTGGTCCACATGCGACTGTACAGTAAATGGCCAACAGCATGTTCGGTACCGCCGATGTATAAATCCACCTGTCCCCAGTAATCACTCACTTTACGGTCGCAGAAGGTTTTATCATTGGCAGGATCCATGTAGCGCAGGAAATACCAGGATGATCCGGCATAACCGGGCATCGTGTTGGTTTCATAATGACTGGCAGTCCATGAATCAATATTAGCCAGCGGCCCTTCGCCTTCGGGACCGGGTTTATAAGAATCCACATGCGGCAGTTCCAGCGGCAGTGCATCGGAACTGAGCGGATAAGCCACGCCATCTTTCCATTGAACCGGGAAGGGTTCTCCCCAGTAACGCTGGCGGCTGAAGGCGGCATCGCGCATTTTAAAATTCACTTTGCGGGTGCCGATTTCTTTTTCTTCGATCGCATTAATGGCAGCACCGATAGCATCTTTCATCAGCATACCATTGAGGAAACCGGAATTTTCCAGCACAGCTTCCTTGGTGGGATTGGCTTCCTCACCGTTATAAAAAGATCCGATAATATTGGTAACAGGAATATTAAAATACTTCGCGAATTTATGATCGCGTTCATCCCCGCAGGGCACAGCCATGATGGCACCGGTACCATATCCGGCTAAAACATATTCAGAAATCCAGATAGGAATCTGCCTGCCATCAAAGGGATTTACTGCATAAGCCCCGGTAAATACTCCGCTTATTTTTTTCTCAGCCATCCGCTCACGCTCACTGCGGCTTTTCACCCAGGCAATGTATTGCTCAACGGTTTCTTTATGTTCTGCGGTAGTAATGGTTTCAACCAGTGCGTGCTCTGGGGCGATGACCATGAAGTCGACACCGAAAATGGTATCGGGCCTTGTGGTATACACGCGTAACCCACTTTCCACTTTCAACTTTCCACTTTCAATTTTAAAGGAAATCTCCGCTCCCTCCGATTTCCCAATCCAGTTCGTCTGCATCTCTTTCATCGCATCACTGAAATCAACAGTCTGCAGCCCTTCCAGTAAACGGTCGGCATATTCAGTAATCCGGAGATACCATTGTCTTAATTTCTTTTTCACTACGGGATGGCCGCCTCTTTCACTCACGCCATTCACCACTTCATCATTGGCCAGTACAGTACCGAGGGCTTCACACCAGTTTACTTCTCCAAAACCGCAATAAGAAAGGCGGTAATGCATCAGGATTTCCTGCTGCTGTTTGAAATCGTATCCTTTCCAGGCAGCGGCATCAAATACAGTGGATGCATCACCCGGACAGGGATGACCAGCATTACCGTTTTGTTCAAATACTTTCACCAACTCAGTGATCGGTTCAGCTTTGCGGGTCTGCCTGTTGTAATAGCTGCCGAATAATTGAAGGAAAATCCACTGGGTCCATTTATAGTAAGAAGGCTCGCAGGTACGCACTTCCCGGTTCCAGTCGTAACAGAAACCGATATTATCAAGCTGTCTCCTGAAATTCGTGATATTATTTTCGGTGGACACCGCAGGATGGATGCCATGATCAATAGCATATTGCTCCGCGGGTAAGCCAAAAGCATCATAACCCATCGGATGCAATACATTAAATCCTTTCAGCCTTTTGAAACGGCTGTAAATATCAGAAGCAATATAACCCAGGGGATGGCCAACATGCAGGCCGGCGCCGCTCGGATAAGGGAACATGTCCAGCACATAATACTTCGGCTTATCGCTTTCATTCGATACATGATACACGCCGGATTGTTTCCAGTGTGCCTGCCATTTTTTCTCAATATCCCTGAATTGATATTCCATCAGTATACCGCTAGGAGATTTAATTATTGTTGGTGAATGTGCGTGCTGCGTGGCAGCCGCGGGTTGTGAAAGAAGACTTAAAAAACCGTCCTGATCCTTACCAAACCGGGCGCCTGATACTAACAGCGCCATTCAATCGTTAGAAGCCTGCCTGCCTTTGAAAAACAGGCAAGATACCTGACAAAAATACGGATTGGACAGCGAAATCTGTTATTTTTGCCCGTCACTTACTATTCAATATCAGCAACATGGCTCAATCAGCAAAAGCATCGATCAAACGTGGTAAACCTTCTTATTTCATGTCAATTCTCGGGGTCACCCTGGTATTGCTGATTTTGGGGGTTATTGGCACGCTGGTGATCATTGCCAACAAAATGGGATCCCACCTGAAAGAAAATGTAGAGGTGAAGGTGATCCTGCGTGGTGACCTGAATCCCAAGGACAGCGTGGCCCTGATGCAGTATATCGCAGCCAAACCCTATGTGCGGTCGGTTGACTATGTAAATAAGGACAGGGCCCGTAAGATTTATCTCGGCGATGGCAATGAAGACTGGAACAAAGTACTGGATTACAACCCCCTGCCTAATGCCATCTATTTCAAGGTTAAAAAAGATTATCTCAATACTGATACACTGAACAGTATCAAAGCCAACCTGGAACAACAGACTTTTGTGGATGAAGTAACCTACCAGCAGGCGCTGGTGAGTAAACTCACCAATAATATAAGGAAAGCGAGTGCCATTTTCCTGGGCATCGCGCTGATCCTGGCACTTGTGGCTATTGTTTTAATTGACAACACCATTAAACTCGCCATGTTCAGCAACCGTTTCCTGATTAAAACCATGCAAATGGTGGGTGCCACCCGCTGGTTTATCGCCAGGCCAATGAATATCCGGGCTATTATCAACGGTTCCATCAGCGGGGGCATTGCCGCCCTGGTTGTATGGCTGATACTGGTGCTGGCAGAAGGCATTGTTCCTGAAATCAAAGCCGTTCACGATAACGGGGCCCTGGCCCTCCTCTTTTTCGGCCTGATTTTACTCGGTATTTGTATAACCCTGTTCAGCACACACCGGAGTGTAATTAAATACCTGCGGATGAAACTGGACGATCTCTATTGATAACCGTTTCCGGCTGTTTTTGCTATATTGCAGCCCCTAAAAGCATGTAACATGAGCGATACCAAAGCCACCCCTTCCATTTTCAGCAAGGATAATTTTATCTGGATGCTGGCCGGAGCAGTATTAATTGCCCTGGGTATGTTCCTGATGGCTGGCGGTAAAAGCAGTCCCGCTGATTTTAATCCCAAAGAAGTTTACAGCACCACCCGTATTACCATAGCCCCCCTCCTGATCCTCGCAGGTCTGGTCGTGGAAATCTTCGCGATTTTTAAAAAACCTAAGGAGGCGAAGTAGGAGGAGGTTAGAATAAATTATTTTGAAAGGTCTTCCAATGGAGGGCCTTTTTTCTTACAGTGTTACAGTGTTGGAGGTTGAACCCGAAAGATCGGAAAGTCATTTGGTAGTTGGAAGTTGGAGGTTGGAGGTTGGAGGTTGAACCCGAAAGATCGAAAATTTCCTACTTGAAGAACATTCCAACAATCCAACATTCCAACAGCTGCGTTCATACGCTAACATTCCTGTAGGACATTCCCGAGTTTAGGAAACCTCCAACTTCCAACCTCCAACCTCCAACTTCAAACATCCAACCTCCAACATTATTTCCCATAATCCGTTTACCTTTACGCCCACTTTAAACCCCTCCCCCATGACCATCGTCGAAGCTATCATCCTCTCTGTAGTGGAAGGCCTGACAGAGTTCCTGCCCGTATCCTCAACTGGTCACATGGTAATTACCAGTTCATTGCTGGGTATTGAAAAAGATGAATTCACAAAACTGTTTGAAGTATCCATCCAGTTTGGTGCGATCATGGCAGTGGTAGTTTTATACTGGCGGAAATTTTTTGAATTTAAACGCTGGCAATTTTATGTCAAACTGATAATTGGTGTGATGCCCGCACTGGCGCTGGGTTATCTTTTCTCTGATAAAATTGATGCACTGCTTGAAAGTCCGGAAACGGTGGCCATTAGTTTGTTTGCCGGTGGTATTGTGCTGATGTTTATTGATAAATATTTCAAACGTCCAAAGTTTGAATCGGAAGACCAGGTGAGTTATGGTAATTCATTCATCGTGGGTCTCTGGCAAACTATTGCTATGATTCCGGGTGTGAGCCGCAGTGCGGCCACCATCATTGGCGGTATGAGCCGGAAATTCAGCCGCCACCTGGCCGCCGAATTTTCTTTCTTCCTGGCCGTACCAACCATGTTTGCCGCCACCGCTTATTCATTATTTGTAAAAAAATGGGCACATGAAGGCATCACGCGTAAAGGCTATGAAGTGATCATGTCGTCCCGCGACAATACCATTGCTTTTATCCTGGGCAACCTGATTGCTTTTGTGGTTGCCATGCTGGCTATCCGCTTCTTTATCAATTTCCTCAAGGTGTACGGATTTAAAATTTTCGGGGTTTACCGTATCCTGGCAGGACTGTTACTGCTGGCCCTGCTGCTGACCAAAACCATAGGCTGATCCAAATACCACATCAAGGGTATCTGATTTCCGGCTGATTTGTGTAACTATGCTAAAATTTTAACCGCATGAAAAAACTTGTTTTTTCACTGATTCTCGCCACCTCCCTGATGTCATGTACCAACTATGGCAAAAAAGTAACCTCCGGGAATGTGGAAGTGTATTACAAAGACGGCATCAGTGAAAAAGAAGCAAAACAAACGGCTGACCTGTTATACGAAGGCCTGAAAGCAAGTGGCGGAGACCTGACAGATAAAAAAAGCGGCCAGCTGACCCGCGGTATGAAAGACACCATCATTTACCGCATGGTAGTAAACAAAGAAAAACTCAAACTGGTGAAAGACGTGGTGTTTAACCGGATGGGCAATGCACTTTCCTCTATGGTTTTCCAGGACATGCCTGTTAATGTTGAATTAACCGATGATAAATTCGAAACTTTCAAAACGATCTATTACGCCAAGATGGAATCAAACCCGGATCTGGGTGAAAAATCCACCGCAGGTAACGTTGAAGTATATCTCAAAGAAGGTGTATCTAAAGAGCAGTGTGACCAGCTTGCAGATTTCCTGAATAAGGAAATTGGAACGCCTGATCATATTGTCAGCTTTTCGTTCGGAAAAAATACAGACGGCATTTATTTAGTGCAGATGGTGTCAGACCGTGTGAAGGCCGAAGACCTGACTGAACATGATCTCAAACTGATGGCTACCCGTATTTCTGTCAATGTACTTGAAGGAGCGGCGCTGAATTTTGAACTCGCCGATAAAGACTTCACGGGTTTCAAATCCGTAGGCTATGACCCCAACGACCAGGGTGAAACCACTGTTGATCAATAATACCAATCACTGACTAATTGCTTACTCAGGAAAACCCGCTTCGGCGGGTTTTTTCATGTACTGGATGAAATCCCTATTTTTACCCAAAGCATTGTATGCAAACAGCTCCGAAAAAAGTAGTGAATGGCTGGGCCATGTATGACTGGGCCAACAGCGTATATAACCTCGTCATCACCTCTACCATATTCCCCGCGTATTTCGAAGCCGTTACCGGTGACGGGAATCAATCCACTTCCAATGACAAAGTCGTTTTCCTTGGAAGGGAATTTGTAAATACATCTTTATATAATTATGCCCTGGCCATTGCCTTCTTTGTGGTCGCCGTGATTTCACCTATCCTTTCATCCATTGCAGATTACAAGGGTAACAAGAAAAAATTCATGAACTTTTTCCTTACCATGGGCAGCCTGGCCTGTGCGGGGATGTTCTTTTTTACCAGTAACAACCTGCTTACCGGTATTATTTGTATGATCATTGCCTGTATCGGATATTGGAGCAGCCTGGTATATTATAATTCTTTCCTTCCTGAAATTGCTGCTCCTGAGGACCGTGACCGGGTGAGTGCACGTGGTTTTGCTTACGGTTATATCGGCAGCGTGATTTTACAGATCATCTGTTTTGTATTCGTCATGAAACCTGAGTTATTTGGTTTTACCAAAGAAGGCAGCATGCAATACCGGCTTTGCTTCCTGCTTGTTGGTATCTGGTGGTGGGGCTTCGGACAGTTTTCACTCAGGCGCCTCCCCCGCTCACAACCTGCCGGGGAGCGGAACCAGAAAAATATCCTTACAAATGGTTACAGCGAATTACGCAAGGTTTGGAAACAGGTACTGCAAACGCCAATCCTCAAACGCTTTTTATTTTCTTTCTTCTTTTTCAACATGGGCGTGCAAACAGTCATGTTATCGGCAACATTATACGGAAAAGGTGAATTATCCATCCCTACTGAGAGCCTGATCATCGCCATCCTGATTATTCAACTGATTGCCATTCCCGGTGCCTTTGCCATTTCCTGGTTATCGAGACAGATTGGCAACTTCAAAGCCCTGATGGCCTGTATATTCCTGTGGATAGTGATTTGTATCGGTGCCTATTTTATACCCCGGGGCGGGGTTATCCCTTTCTATACACTGGCAGTAGTTGTGGGATTTGTGATGGGTGGCATACAATCACTCAGCCGTTCTACATATGCCAAACTAATGCCCGAGACAAAAGACACCGCTTCCTTCTTCAGTTTCTTTGATGTGTCTGAAAAAATTGCCATTGTAATTGGCATGTTCAGCTTTGGATTCTTTACAGAATTCACCGGCTCACAAAGAGCATCGGTGCTGGCATTGATGTCATTCTTTATTATCGGACTGGTGCTGCTTTTTTATGCAAGGGCAGCAGAGAAAAAACATGGCTAATATTTTTTAATTGTTTTTATGATGTCTTCCGGGTTATGATCCGGGAAAACATTCCGCTTGCCTGTTTTGGCAGAAAAGCGGAGGTAAACCACATGCGGGGATTTTTTAAAAGCATGCGGCGCATCCGGGAAAACCGAAATCAGGTAGAGATAACAATCCTGGTCAGTTTTTAATCCGTTAAAAGACTCCACGAGGTGATACTGCATACCGATCATTGGAAATCCATTGATATTTTTAACCACTTTGTCTATTGTCCAGTCTGTGACTGAAGATGAATCAGTAATAACCAGGTCATTTTTAGTCAATCCCTGTGCATACTTCAATAAATCCAGGGGTTTGCTGTAATCCCCGCTTTTCCATGCATGTAAAGGATCTGTATCAATCTTAAAATCCACCGCAAACAATTGTGCATTCAGGTCTGAAGCCCAGGTAGTGGTGGTGTCGTATGTAAATGTGTTGGGCAGCCTGACCGAGAAATACCTTTCCTGCTCTTCCAGCGTGTCATTGAAATAGGTATTCCAGCGCACATAAAAAGGTTTCACCATTTTTTCATGCTGCTGGGCCTGTGTGCATACAGCCAGGAAAAGGAACAGGGTAAGAAAACGTGCTTTCAATCCGGTAATTTTTTGGGCAAATTAGTTATTACTTTGCATTCTTATCTGGCGTTATGAAATTATATACTGTTAATACCGGCTATTTCAAATTGGATGGCGGTGCCATGTTTGGCGTTGTACCTAAATCCATCTGGCAAAAACTCAATCCGGCCGACGATAACAATATGTGCAGCTGGGCACTCCGTTGTTTGCTGATTGAAGACGGCAACCGGCTGATATTGGTTGACAATGGCATGGGAAATAAACAGGATGCTAAATTTTTCGGGCACTATTTCCTGCATGGCAATGACAGTTTAGACGGGTCCCTGAAACAACTCGGTTTCCACAGGGATGATATCACCGATGTTTTCCTGACCCACCTGCATTTTGACCATTGCGGCGGCAGTATCAACCGGGAAGGTGACTCACTGGTGCCTGCTTTTAAAAAAGCGGTGTACTGGAGCAACCAATCGCATTGGGACTGGGCCGTTAAACCCAACGACCGGGAAAAAGCTTCATTCCTGAAAGAAAATATACTTCCTATTGAATCCAGCGGGCAGTTGAAACTGATTGAAACTGCCGATATGAAAGATGAGCGGCTCGGTGAAGTTCCTTTTGCGGATAACATCAGCATCCGTTTTGTAAACGGTCACACAGAAAAAATGATGCTGCCCCAGATCAGGTATAAAGACAAGACCATTGTATATATGGCCGACCTGCTTCCATCCCAGGGCCATATTCCCCTGCCCTATGTAATGGCGTATGATATGTTTCCCCTTACCACATTACAGGAAAAAAAATCTTTCCTGAATGAAGCTGCTGACGGTAATTACCTGCTCTTTTTTGAACATGATCCGGTATATGAACTCTGCTCGCTCACACGGACAGAAAAAGGAATCCGCCCCGGGCAGTATTTGTCAATGAAAGATATTTAAGGATTACTTCGCTGGTTGAATTTGCGGATACCCAGTATCAGCAGGCTTCCGATAATGGCCGGCACTACCAGGTTAATAAACCAGATTCCTGCACTGGTGAAACCAATACCCAGTGTATTTGCGCTGTATAAAGAAAAAATCCTCGTGAGGATCTCTCCTCTTTGCACCAGTTCCAGTATGGCCAGTGAAGGAATAATCGCCAGGATGAGGAATGACACACTCAATCCCCAGGTGAGCGGGGCCAAAGCCAGGTGCACCCCGAATAAACTGAACAGCAGGTAATACTGCAGCAGGAAAACACAGAAGCGTATAAAAGACAGAGACAGTAACCGCAGCAATAATGAATAATCAAATTGTCCGAGCGCTTCAACCAGATATAAATATTTTTTACTGCCCGGTATACGACCCAGCAATTTTACCAGCCATGAAAGCCTGAAATAAAATAACAGCATCACCACCAGTACCGCAATTACACCGTATAAGATTACATCCATCCACATCGGCGCAATGAGTTTGGCATCCTGCACCGGTCCGCGCATAAAGATCAGTCCCGCACAGCCCATGATCAATGTGATGATCAGTTGGCTGATGCTGGTTACAATCGTCAGGGATATTGTCTTTAACCTGTTTCCTTCATCCATATATAATACACGGCCGAAATACTCACCCACCCGGTTAGGCATGCTGATGGAAAACGAAACACCTGATAAAACAGCTTTGAAAGATTTTAGAAAAGGGATTTGCTGCACAGGCTTAACAGCCAGCTGCCATTTCCTGGCTTCGATGGCCCAGTTCACCACCATCAGCAGGACAACTGCAACGAGATACCAGATTTTTGAACTGCCAAGTGATGCGCGGATTCCAAACCAGGCCTGCTCCAGATCGGGCTGTTTGCTGATTTGCCTGTAGATAGACCAGGTTAACCAGCAAAACAAGAGCGGACCCAGGAAGTAATGGACGAAGATTTTGCTATTTCGGTTCCACTTCATTAATCTTGTAAAAATACATTCCTGTTTGCAAAAGCCTCCTAAAATAATACTGGGCATTGACCCTGGCACCATCGTGATGGGTTATGGGATCATTGAAATCAATGTGCAGCAGGTAAAGCTCCGCGAGATGCAGGTACTCAAACTTTCTTCCTGTAAAGACCATTACATGAGGCTGCAGCTGATCCACCAGAAAATCACCGAGCTGATCAAAAAATACAAACCCCATGAATTTGCCATTGAAGCGCCTTTCTTTGGCAAGAATGTGCAGAGTATGCTCAAACTCGGCCGTGCTCAGGGTGTGGCCATTGCCGCAGCCATGCAGGCCGGATTACCTGTAACAGAATACTCACCCAAAAAAGTAAAACAATCCATCACCGGTAATGGCAACGCCGATAAGCAGCAGGTCTGGAAAATGCTGCAGCAAATACTCCTGATCAAAGAAGCCCGGAATATTTTGATGCCACCGATGCGCTGGCTGTGGCATTATGCCATCATTACCAATCCGGACATCCCGGTATTACAAAAGGGAAAAAAATGAAAGGCTGGGAAGAATTCCTGCGCCAGTATCCGGGCAGGGTTATCCAAAAATAATTATCCGAGTGCCGCGAGGATCTTCTGCTGTGCCTGCGCCAGGCTTTCTTTGGTAGCCGCAGGCTTTGACTGGTTAAAGTTCAGGTCGTTCGCATTATTAATAGGAATGAGATGCATGTGTGCATGCGGCACTTCAAGCCCGATTACACTAATACCGCAACGATCGCAGCGGAATGCTTTTTCAATGGCATGTGCAATCGGTTTGGCAAACAGCAGCATCTCTGATAAATAATTATCAGACAGGTCAAAGAATTTATCGGTTTCTGTTTTGGGAACCACCAGTATATGGCCTTCACGCAGCGGGAAAATATCCAGGAAAGCAAAGAAATGTTCATTCTCTGCAATTTTATAAGATGGAATTTCCCCTGCAATGATTCTTGAAAAAATGGTCATAACCGGAATTTTTATTCCTGAACAAGTTATCCTGCTGTGATTAAATCAATCCTGAATTTCAGGATGCCCGCAGGTGCCTGAACTTCTGTCTGGTCGCCTACTTTTTTACCGAGAATGCTTTTCCCGATTGGTGAAGTCACAGAAATTTTTCCTGCTTTGAGTATCCTTCCATAGCAGCAATCTTGGCTTCCAGTAATCCCTGGGCCTCTTTGGCTGCATCGTATTCAGCATTTTCTTTCAGGTCACCTTTCTCGCGGGCTTCTGCGATAGCACGGCTGGCAGCCGGGCGGTCTACTCCTTTCATCCGCTGGAGCTCTGCACGCATCTGGTCCAGCGTATCCTGTGTTACATATTGAATATCACTCATAATCACCTCCTTGTTGCAAAATCCGGACCTTATTCCGGTTTGCCTTAAATAAAAAAAACACAACGCCCCAGGGAATCTGAAGCGTTGCAGAACGAATAGCAAATATAAAATATTTCCGGCTTTCCAAGCCTTAATACAAGCCTAATTTTTCGAGCAGCACAATGGCCATTTTATAAAACGCCTCGTGGCTGTAGCCTGCTATGTGCGGGGTAATCATCACGTTAGGTTTGGTTAGCAGTCCCTTGAAAATGACGGCTTCTGTGCCGGTAAGCGAAGCAGGATCTTCATTTTCCAGCACATCAAGTCCTGCCCCGGCAATCAGTTTTTCTTCCAATGCCCTGAGTAAATCAGCCTGGTGGATAACCGTTCCCCGGGAGGTATTCAACACCCAGGGTTTCTGTTCCAGCGACCGGAAAAAGGGGTAATCTCCCATGTGAAATGTTTCTTCAGTCAACGGCACATGGAAACTGATCACCTGTGCATAGCGGCAGATCTGTTCCAGCGATGCTTCCTTTATATACTCACCGCCAAATCCGAATTTATATTTATCATAGGCCAGCACGGTAACCCCAAATGGTTTGAGCAAAGCCGCGAAACTGCTGCCGGTATTACCGAAACCAACCAGCCCGACTGTTTTGCCGGAAAGTTCAGTACCCCGGTTTTCATCCCTTTTCCAAATTCCCGATTTCACCTCCTGCTGCGCTGTTGTCATATTATTCATCAGGTTCAGCAGTAATCCCAGTGCATGTTCTGCCACTGCATTACGGTTTCCTTCCGGACTGCTTACACATAAAATATTTTTTGTGGCTGCGTATGCTGTATCAATCAGCTCCATGCCGCTTCCCAGCCTGCCGATCCATTTGAGATCAGGTGCCTGGTTGATGATATCGGCGTCAATACTTATCCGGGTGGTAAGCACGATGCCTTCTGTACCAGGCAACTCATGAACCAGCTCTTCACGGGTAATAGCAGGCCGGTAATCGGCTGCATAACCTGCTGCCGTCAGCTTTTCCGCTAAAATGGGATGGGCTTTGCCTGTAATTATTACTTTTTTCATGACATCCTGAATGTAAGTTCCGCAAACTGCTCAACGCTCAGTTGCTCGGCTCTTTTATTAAACAATTCATCCTGCAAAACTGTTGCATCAAACAGGGATTTTACCGCATTGCGTAAAGTTTTCCGTCTTTGCTGGAAAGCTGTTTTCACCAGATTGAAAAAAGCAGCTTCTGATTTCATGGGAAATACACCGGGTACCGGCAACAAACGGATTACACCACTTTTTACTTTAGGCGGCGGGTTAAAAGAATTCTCATGCACATCAAACAAATATTCCACTTTGTAAAAAGCCTGGATCAGGATACTGATCACACCATATACTTTACTGCCGGGAGGCGCCGCTACACGCTGTGCCATTTCTTTCTGGAACATGCCAATAACGGCTTCCACTGCCGGCCTCCATTCAAGTATCTTAAATAAAATCTGTGAAGAAATATTATAGGGGAAATTGCCAATCACAGTAAATGATCCGGCGAACGGAGCTTCTGCCTGTAAAAAATCCTGGTGAATGAGTTTGCCGTTGATAGCCGGATACTGTTGCAGCAAATACTCCACCTTCTCCCTGTCCACTTCAATGGCCTTATAATCCACACCAGGTATTTCCAGCAGGTATTTGGTAAGTGCACCTGCACCGGGACCTACTTCCACAAGCTGTTTGAAAGGATGAACCTGCAAAGCCTGCACAATTTTCCGGCAGATATTCTCATCTTTCAGGAAATGCTGACCCAGTGATTTTTTGAGTGTGTACATCCCTGCAAATGTAGTTGATAAGCCCGCCACATTAAAAAAAGGAAAAAGGTTTACCGCTGCACAACAATACGTCTGGTGCTGGTCCATTCACCTGCATATAAACGCAACAGGTAGATACCCGGGGCAATGGGTTTGGCAGGCTGATACATGAATACATGTGTGCCCGCCGGGAGGTTTTCTGTAAACCGGATGATATCCCTGCCCTGTGCATCAGTAAGGATAAACTGACCTGTAATAGCACGGGATACAGTGACACTGATTTGCATCTGGTCTTTCACCGGGTTGGGGAATACCTGCCAGTCATTCATAACCGCGATTCCCGTTTTCAGCATGAGTATGGAACTGTATTTGGTTTTACCGGTGGCATCCATCATCCTCAGCCGGTAATAAATTTTTTCTGAATGTACAGACTGCAGGTCATCTGTAAACATATACTGATCCGTTTCACGGACGATACTGTGTGCCTGCACTTTCATGAGGTCATTAAAATGAATACCATCCAGGCTCCTTTCCACCATAAAATAATTCATGCGCTGGCTGCAGTAAACGGTCCATGTCAATTGTGCTTTTGCAGAAACATACTGACCGGTAAATGTTACCTGGTCGCAGCTCAGTAAATATGGCAGGCAGCGCCAGTCTCTTTCGGTAGGGCAACCATAAGGTACATTGGTATGCTGCACGGTAGTAATAGATCCCGGGGCCACATCGCCCAGTATGGTACCGCCTGTTCCCATCCTGGCAGATGTTCCTTTGCAGCTGTTCTTGTCATTGTCAAAATGGTCATCAAGCCCGTCATCATCACCATCAACCCCTAACAGTGTTACATCATCATCAGGAAGTCCGTTCAGGTTCAGGTCGTTTCCTTCGATAATATCCACGATGCCATCGCCATCAGTATCTGAGTCAAGGTAATCCGGTGTGCCATCACTTTCTGAATCAACGGGGTGGATTCCATCACCGCCAAATCCGTTAAAGCTGTCGTACGTATCGATAATACCATCATTATCTGTATCTGTTGCACCCGGTAAAATATAACCAAGTGTTGTGAGACCTTCCACATTATCGGGTATACCATCATCATCCGCATCAATATCATAAGGGTTGATCCGGCCTGCATGGTCAGTATCGGGAATACTGAGTGATCCGAGAGCAGCAAGCACCTGGTTCCGTCCGTTATTATCAACTGCACCATCCACCTGGCCATCCCAGTTTGCATCTGTAAACAGTGCTTCCTTTACGTCGGTAATGCCATCACCGTCGCTGTCAAGATCATACGGATTGGGCTTACTGTCAGTATCCATATTATTATATGGCCAGCTGTCGCAACGGCCATTATTATCTCCATCTGGTCCGGTCTTCAGCAGTGATGCTGCACTGTTTTCAGTTACATTATCATTACCAACGTCGGCATCCAGGGCATCCGCATATCCATCTCCGTCTGTATCTGCATATACGCTTACCATACCACTGTTCCCTGCATCTGTTCCGTAGGCTTCTGTAATATCAGGAATACCATCATTGTCACTGTCAAGTTCAAGATAATTGGGATAACTATCACTGTCTGTGTCAAGCGCCCCGAGTCCGGTTGAAGAACCTGCCACACCGGTGCTGTTCGCATCCACGTTTTGCGAGAATCCGTCATTGTCGGTGTCAGTGTAATTATCAATCCTTCCGTCACCATTTTCATCTACACCAAAACTTTCCACGGTATCAGGAATACCATCATTGTCGCTGTCAAGATCCAGGTGATTGGGAATACCATCCAGGTCTTTATCCATATTATCATTCACACCATCCCCGTTTGAATCCACATAACCTGCGAAATCCGGATCATAGAAATTAGGTGTGCCATCGTTATCAGAATCCGCACTGGGGTCGAAATTATCGTTGAATCCGTCAATATTATTATCCGTAAAACCGGCATAGGTTGCATCATTCCAGTTGGGGATTCCGTCACTGTCGGCATCCTGCAGCGAAACAGGGTTATTCAATTCAACATAATCAGGGATACCGTCGTTGTCATCATCTATATCAGGGCAGGCCATGATAAATACATTAATGCGGATGGTATCTGAGCAACCAACTCCGTTATCAAAGTAAGCCCAGTAAGTATGTGTAAGCGTTACCGGCGTGTAAGGGTTCACCACATTAGCCGGGATAAAAGGCATGGCTGAATAGAATGTATACCCTGCATATCTCATCCAGGGAAGGGTGACGCTGGTGCCGGGGCAGGTGTTGGTCAGGATGGTATCCCCGGGAGTCAGGCAGCTTCCGGTTACCGGATTAACAACAGGTCCGATGGTAATACAACCTGCATTATTGACTCCGCTGGAATCATATAAAGTGAATCCGGATGTCTGGCCTATATAATTAATACGGGCACTGTTGCTGATTGAACCCACGCAGGAAAGAATGTTGCAGGAAGAAGAGACCACCACATCAAACTGAACAGTACCGCTTGCACCGATAGCTACTGTACCGCCTGATACTGCATTGGCGCCGGTTCCGACTCTGAATACAACCCGGTTATTGGCAAGGTCATACTCTGCCTGGTCATCGGCAGCCGGATCTGTTTTGGTAACAGCACTGATTTTTAAACTGCCGGGTTTGTAAACTGTACCGGCCGGTATATTATCCAGGATTACACTGGATGTACTGGGATCATCACCCACGTTTCTGTAATCAATCAGGTAACGCAAACTGTCACCCGGCTGCAGCGTACCACCATTCAGGTCCGTGGAGGATTTATAAAATTCAAAAGATGGGGTGTATTGTGAAATTGACGTAGTGAGCACATGGACAAAATAGTTTTCACTGGGCGAAGCAAAACGGATAGTGGCACCGGTCTGGTTATTGCTCAGTTGTACATTGCCGGCATTCGGTAAATCAAAAATAGATGCATCATAACCCAGGGTATTCTGGAAGGCCGGGTTACGGGCAGCCACTACTGTGCCTTTATAAGATATTTTACTGTTCCAGGCATCATTGTTTCCGTTCAGCGGGATTGTGGTTGTGGCAAGATTATAAAATGCGCCGGCTCCGCTTTGCTTAAATGCAAACGAGTCGGTGGAACTGCGGTCACCATCATACACCACTGAGCCCAGTTCACAGCTTACAACGCCGGAAGGCGGGGTCAGGAATCCGGATATGGGCACATCCACAGCCGGGTCGCCGAGGTTAATAATTACGGATCCGTCAAATACAGTCAGGTTCCTCAGCTGCAAGGATGCATTTGCATAGGCTACCACAATGGTCCAGCCGCCACAGGCATTCGTGATCCCAATTGGAGCCAGTACATTGGCAGCTGCGTATGTTCCGTTTGGATTAGTAGTGTTAACCAGTGAGGTGATATCCGCATAACACAAATAACCGGTGTGATTAAATCCGACGGTTGACCAGGCCAGGCTGTGATAGTTCGTCTGTTGTGAATTTACAATCTGGTAACTGCCGCCGGGGATTTTTAATTTGATAGTCTTTTCAGCTTCTCCGGTAATCCAGGAACTGTCTGTTCCATAAGTACCCTGGTCAGCACCCCAGTATAAACCGGCCCATAAAACCTGTGAACAGGAAGGCAGGCTCAGGTCTGACGTAGAGGAATTAAAAGTTGTGTTGAGGGAATTGGCCAGCAATTCCATATCAAACAACATATCCCTGATATTCGAAGTAGATGTATTTGACTGGTTATGCACTTCCACTGCAATTGTATTATTCCCGGATACAAATTTGGAAGCCGGGATCTGGATCTTCACATATTCATTAGCCCCTTCAATATTGGTTGACGGAGTGGCATGTGTCTGGTAAGTAATGGGCGGCGTAAAAAATACATCTGCAAAAACCTGTACACCATTAATATAAACAATGGCACCATCATCCCTTCTCAGGTTAATGGTAAAATCTGAATACAGGTTTACATTCGGGATGTTCACCGTTTTCCTGAAATACGTTGTGGGATAATTGGCGTTGCCCGGGTTGTAAGCGGCGGTGGTTCCTGCATCATTGTAATAAATCACCGCATTCCCCTGCCTCCACCAGGTATCAGTATAAGAAGTCTGGTTCCAGTTTGTCAATCTGCCGGTACCAACCACTGCTGTTGTAACTGTATCATGAAAACGCCATTGAGAGCCATAAGCTACCAATGTGACTGCTGCAGTACCGGCACCATCCACATCAATATTAATACCCTGACCAACATTATCCTTGGTTGTACCGTTTGGCGGCACTTCGCCTGTACCCGGATTACCTGAGCCAACACCTGAAGTGGAAACGATGCTGTTTGAAACGTAAACGATATTCCCTCTCACGGAAGCGTTCGTATACCTGGGCGTAAACGCACGGATCACCTGTGAGGTACCGGTTTGCACCAGTACGGTCAGGATTAATCCAACCAGGAATACTTTTTTCATAACTGCATTTTAAAAATGCACAATCATGTTTTCACATCACTGCACATATGATTTCTGGGTCAGCACTTCGCCTTTTGAATCTTTCAGTTCCCATACATAAAATCCAGGGGGCAGTTTCCAGGAAAGCTGCACGGAACCTGTTAAAGCAAACTGATCATCTTTAAATAACCTTCCGGCCACATCATAAACACGAAGCCTGTATTGTCCCGGGAAGGAAGTTTTTATATCAAGCACCAGCCTTCCACTGAAACCTGAAAGCGATTTCACTTCAGCAAAAGGATAGTTGTTTTCAATTTTTTTAATGCCCAGGTAACTGGTATGTCCATCCCTGTCGGCCATTACCAGCCTGTAATACACAGAACCGGCAGGAGGTGTTGCATCGGTAAATGCATACACCTGCGGTTGCTGGTGATTGCCAGTACCATCCACAGTTCCGATTCCGGTATAATCCCTGCCATTCACAGACCGTTCAACCCGGAAATACTGTGCATCCGTTTCAGCACCAACTGTCCATTTAAGTGCCACTGTATGGCGAACCAGTGATGCTGAATATTCCACCAACTGCACGGGCAGGAAAATAGAAGTTGTGATACTAAACTGGTCGGCCACACAACCCAACGCATCTGTTACAGTATACACAGTTGTGGCATTTGAAGGAGGGGTTACATTGATAGAAGCTGTTGTTTCCAGTGTGCTCCAGGTATAAGTACCAGGCCATGAAGCAGTGAGTTGCCTTGTATCCCCGTTATGTATAGTGATATTGGATGTTTTATTCACATCCCGCATAATCGTGAACCTGTCAAAAATAGTTCCGTTACCCCTCAGCATTTTGGCGTCAAGCCGGTTACCCTGTACTTCAAAATAGAATATGCCTGCATCACTCAGCGCCCATGGCATTGCTTTGGTGCCGAATCCTGCTTGTGTTCCTCCGCTGGCACCGGCAGTACCAGAAACCACATACACTGTTCCATGGCTGGTCGGGCCTGCATTATATACATAAGGACAAGTGGTATTGCTGGTATACGTTGCTGTTGAACTGCTTACTGCATGGGTAGCCGGATTAAAGGAAGCCCAGTTTCCGGTATAATTATGTATCAGGTAACTTCTTTCATAGCAATGTGAGTGGCCGCATACAATCATGTCAACACCGCGTGCTTCGAGATAAGGGATAAAATTCGTTCTGATCAGCGGCAGTTCAGGGTCTGCGCCACCGCCATTGTCTGAATCATGGCTGCCTTTTGTATAAGGAGGGTGATGCCAGTATGCAATAATCCATTTTCCGGTATTGGCGGCAAGATCATTATCGATCCATGTTTTCAGGATTGAATTTCCGGCTGATCCCATGTCCTTGTTGCTATCATCCGTTTCTATTCCCCAGGAATCCAATGAAAGGAAATGGATATTACCAATGTCGAAAGAGTAATAATTAGGCCGGTTTGATGCCACACCGCCGCATTCTCCCAGCTGGGGCACAGAAAAACTGTTGTAATAAGGCATCATACGGGATGTTTTATTACCGGCTGCGTTTCCATAGTCATGGTTTCCGGGAGCAGGATAAAGTTTATGGTTCTTTAACAGGCTGCTTCCATAGATACCGAAGAAATTGCTGGTAAACTCAGCATCTGTTCCGCTGTTGTAGGCATTATCACCCAGCAGTATCCATGCATCAGCTGCATCTATACTGTTGGTGGCAAGATAATTCCGGTAATTGGCCAGGTTCTGGTCCTGGTAAGCAATATTGCCCCGGCCACAATCCCCAAATGCTGCAACCCGTATTACACGTGTGGTACTGGCTGGTGGTGCGGTAGTGAAAAACTTATCAGGATCGGGCGGGCATTTAATAGAGCTGTTACCGATGATGTAATAATATTTTGTATCGGGAGAAAGCCCGGTAACCCTGACAATATGTTCTGTTGTGCTTGTGGGATCTGTTACAACGATAGGATAACTTCCCAAAACAGTTCCCATTTCCACTTTTGAATTCTGGCTGGTGGATGTGCGCCAGCGGATGGTAATTGCTGTTTGGCCGCCTACCTGCAGGTATGGACCACGGAGCAGTGTTCCTGAAAATGCATCGTTGCCAACCAGCTCCATATCAAAACTCATATCGCCTGAAGTGGCAATATTCTGGTGGATTTCTACAGCAATAACGTTAGTGCCTGCACTGAAATAGGATGTCAGCAATGTTGTTGTCTGGGCCGTGTTACCATCATCTGAAGCAGCTGCACTGGCCAGCGTTGAATGCAAACGCCCTGCCGGCATATTGTTGCTGTATCGTTCTGTTCCATTGATATACACCACCACACCATCATCCCTTTTTATATTCATTGTAATTCCTGAATAAACGGAGGGATCTGTAATAGTGATTGTTTTACGGAAATAGGTTGTAATGTATTTGGGGCCGCAGGATGCTATGGGTGTACAACCACCATAATTCACAATGGTATTTTCATCACCATCTCCATAACCAAATTGTGCATAATCGGTTGTCCAGGCTGCATCATCAAAAGCACTGGTTTCCCAGTTAGCAGGACGGGTATTGTTGTCCAGGTATTTCCAGTTACTGCCGTATGCAATGAGGGTTGTCTGCGCATTAACAACGCCAGCCAGTATGAAAGGCAGGAAGAATAAGTACAGGATTCGGGTCCGGTAAAATTTTTTTCATACAATTTGGATTTTGGGTCAGCCAGTCGGATATAAAATTTCAACTTTATTACCACGTTTTTCATGATCTCCAATTAAAAGGGTCATGAATAAACACTTAATAAGAACTATTACTGTAGTGTTTTAGTGATTTTACAACTGACCTGATTTTAAAAAATAATTATTTACTCTTAACTGAAAACAAGGAGTATATACTAGTATTTCTGAAACGTACTGATATACAACCTTCTGGAAATTTTAAAGAATCCGGTTTCCCGGACAGGGCTTCGTAGCCTTATTCATATACAATAATCCGGCCATACAGGTATAAAATGCACACACTTTGGGGCATAAAAAAACCCTCCCGCTAGGGGGAGGGTTTTGCAGGCATCACCCTGCAAATAATAACCAGCTACCTCGTTTAAATCATTTTTATAATCAGTTCCTGACTAATTTGAATGTCTTTTTAACGGCACCTGATTCCACTGTCATCAGGTAAACACCGGGAGGATAATTTTGTAAACCATAGATGGTATATACTCCTGATCCTGCCTGGCCCGCATATTCATTTTTACGGAGCAGGGCACCGCTGCTGTTAAACAGGCGGATGACCATTTGCTGGTTATTCGACAGGTTATAGTTCAGCAATACATAATCATGTACCAGGTTTCCGGTTACAGAGAAATTCGTCTTCCCTGGTATCCTGATAAACACAACGACAGAATAACTGTATGTGCCATCATCTTCTATAATCTTAAGCCTGTAATAGTATTCTGACTGGGCAGGATTAACAAGATCACTGAACTGGTAATTTGTCTGCACCTGGCTGTTACGGAGTGTTACTGATTTAATAACATTGTAATTGCGGGCGTCAGCACTTCTTTCCAGTTCATATTTTGCAATACCTGATTCCTGTGACACTGTCCAATGAAGATCATTCGTTGTTGTCCTGTTCACGCCGCCAAAATCAATCAAAGTGGCAGGCAGGGTTGTACCGGTGAATAAATCGGTTCTGTATACGCCACGGCCATGTGTGGCGGCAATCAGTTTTTTATCTGAGCTGATCTGGAGATCCATAACCAGCATAGCGGCGATCGGGAAACCGGTATTAAAGTCAACCCATGAGTTACCACGGTCAGCACTTACATACACACCGAAATCACAGCCTGCATAGATAATATTTGAATTATTAGGATCAAACACAAGTGCATTGAAAGGAACATCAGGCAGAACTGCATTAATCCTTCCGCTGCTGCCAATACCACCCAACGGAGCCCAGTGTGAACCACCGTCACCCGTTACGTAAATATGAGCTGTACCAAAACCACCGAGCGCCACAAACACGCTGTCATCATTGGTGGGACTGATAGCGATATCATTCACAAAACGGTTAGGCAGTTGTGAACCTACAATACCCATGATGCTGGAGAAAGGACGGTTGCCGGTGGTTGTACGGAGTAAATTAGGCGTACCCGTTACAATGATTCCATTCACATCATTATCGCTTTGTGCAAAATTGGATGTGGACACATACACTTTCTGAGAGTTATAAGGTGATACCGCAATGGTAATGGCTGTTTTATTCTTGGCATCAATATATGCTGTGGCAGTACCTGCACTTCCTGCAACGGGATCGTTCGTGAATGATGATCCGCCGTTGGTACTGATGTGTATATTATCAGATCCCAGGTATACAGAGTCGCCTTTTGAAGGAGCAAATGCTATGGGTGCCACAAAAGCTGTTCTTGAATCCGCAGTAAAGCCCCAGTAATTGGTTGATGTAGTACCACCGGCTCCTCCATTTGCTGAACGGAAAACCTGTTTGGCATCACGGCTGGCGAGCATCGTATCATCCTTGGTCGGGTGAATGGCACAGGATGTTCCATCTCCACCACCCCAGCTTACCTGGTTCCACTGTGTTCCGTTAAATAATACCTGTCCATTATCCTGTAATCCGCCGATCATACGCTTTGGCGTGGCAGTGTTTTTAGATACACCCAATGATGCATAAAACTGGGTGGCATTCAGGCCTGTATTTATGACTGAGAAAGTTGAACCGCCATTGGTACTTTTATAAATACCACCATCACAGCAAACATATATCCTGCCCCGGTTTACAGGGTCATATTTAATATCATGTATATCGGCATGCACAGTGCCCATAGTCGCTTTTGCCTGTGTTGATACCCTGTACCTGTACAGGCTTACACCACCAAAGAAGATGGAGTCAGTAGCAAAAGGATTTATAGCCACCGTATGCGCTACCCAAAACTGGTAAGAACAGTGATTGGTGGTTGTAGTCGCAGTAGTACCACCCACTACAGCCCAGGTAGCACCGAAGTCGGTTGACCTGTAAATTTCCCTGTTTGTGGCAGCTGTGCTTGAGCTGATACCGATACTGGCAAACAACTCTGTGGCACCTGCATTATCTAAATTAATATAACCTTCGAAAGCCGCTGGTAAACCTGTGGTGATTTTTGCCCATGTGGGACTTGCATTATTTCCGTTTGTAGTACGGTAAACACCTTTATCAGCATTCACCATATTACCAACAGTGGCTACAATCTGGTTTGTATTAGTGGGGTTAATGGCCACATCTTTTACATAAATTTTATTGAGGATCTGTGACCATACAGGTGATACTCCTGAAGCATTTGTACTGCGGTATAAACCATCCGTAGCACAGGCATATACAGTATTCGGAGTTGTTGGGTCAAATTCCAAAGCCTGGATGGCAAACATCTGGTTGGTATTCTTCATCAGGATTTGTGACCAGGTTGTACCACCATCGGTACTCCTTAAGATACCAACGCCATACGTACCGCGTGTTTTCCATACATTGAATCCAATGTTGGAAGTATCCACCCGGCATACTTCACCGGTTCCTGCATAAATAATATTTGAATTGGTGGGATCCACCAGCATCGCAGATACACCCAGCACATGGAATCCTGTATTAACAGAAGTCCAGCTGGAGCCGGCATTGGTGGATTTCCAGATACCGCCACTTGCGGAACCTGCCCAGAGATTATTCGGATTTGTTTTGTCAATGGCTACGCAAAGCACACGGCCTGCAATTACGTTTCCGCTGCCGTCAACAGATGGCCCGAGTGATGCCCAGTTGGAGAATGACTCAACACGGTTGTACACCTGTTCATTGTCATTCCTGATCTGGAGATACTGTTGCCAGGCTGCCGCATATTTGGCATCCAGGTTATTGGGTTCCGGATAAGCACGGGAATAGAACCACATGCCCAGTTGTTTATCTATACCGGCTTCGTTTTCTTCTTCTTCTTCACCGTTTTCACGGTATTCTTCTCTTTCTTCGTTTTCTTCTTTACCCAATTGATGAGGCTGGGTGCAGAAGTAACCAGCAACAGCGATAATTGCCGCTGTGAGCAGGATGATTGGTTTCTTCATGGTAGCTTGGATTTTTGGATTTGACCCGTTGGTAATCGGGCTTGGTTTTAAATTTCAGTTTGTGATACTATTTTTTCTGGATAATTAATTTCTTGTTTACGGTTTCATTGTACATCTGTACTCTCACCACATATACACCAGTTGCCCAATCCGGCCTTACCGGTATCTCCGTAAGTGTCTGTCCGATGTTCGTTAACACCTTTTTCTCATATAATTGCTTCCCGTTGGAACCAATAATGCTGATCACAGCGTCGGTTCTTTCTGTCGATTCAATCCCAATTGTTGCAACTGTTGTTGCCGGATTCGGACGGATACTGACCATGTCTGACAGTATTAACTTCTTCACTGACCGGACTTCACTGTATTTATTGTTACCAGATACGCCGAGCAGTTTCAGCCTGTAATAAGTTATCCCTGCAAATGGCGCCGGATCTGTGTATTCATATTTTTTATTGCCGGTTGTACCATCGCTGGTTGACAGGCCGAGCATTGTCCAGTTGCGACTATCATTGCTCTTTTCTATTTCATAACCACCTGAACCATGATCTTCTGTTACCGTCCAGTTCAGTTTAGCATAACTGTTACTGATCAGTGCAGCATTAAACTGCAGGTTAGATGCAGCCAGGGGATAATTATCAACATATAATTTATAATCCTCCACCTCACCATTCATGAAATATCCGGTTGGGTGCGACGCCGTCATCCCCGCAGATGCGGAAGTAATACGGACGCGCATCCAGGTTGAATCACCAACAGCAAATGAATTGGTTGCGAGCGGCCAGTACAGGTAAAAGTTCTGACTCACACCGGAACTGGGCACTGCGATAGGTGTTATACCCTCACTGGCGTCAAAAATGTGGTTATTGTTATAATCCAGCCAGGCACAAAGTGTGGCCGGCGTGCCATTATTATTAAAACAGCCACTTGCACAGTGTAGCTCACGATACCCGGAGCCAGGAAAGGCATAAAGAAAATACCATCATCTACATCATCAGTTCCGGATACACCACGTTTCAGCCATTCTCTATCCCAGGTGGCTCCAATGCGCACCAGTTCTGACCTTTCATGTACAGCAGGGCTAACCGGGTTAGGATCAAAAGTGGCAGGCGCATCCCCAAAATCACATTTGGGCCGGAAAGGATCTGATCCATCACCCGCGTTTCCAACCCAGGCTGGTGATGCAGGATCACCCACAATATTAATTTTAGTGATTTTCTTGCGGTTGCTGATCACACCGGCATTATAATCCCATACTGAATCATAAATCATAAACATGTTGCCGCTATAATTCAAACCTGCCTGTCCTGAGAATTTGGAACCTGGAATAGGATTACTATACACAGTAGCTGCACCAGTCATCAAATTAAAATGCGTGTAATTACTTTGTACGTAGTTCGTATTCTTCGCAGAGTTATAATTAATCAGTGCTCCGTCTTTTACCAGGATATCAGCCCAGTCATGCACAATGGTAGATCCATTGTAAGACGGAGTTGCAAAAACCTGGCAGGCGGCTATCGGGTTATGTGAGGCATCAAACTCAACCCTGAATACTATTGATTCCCGCGAATTAGTAGCATCAAACTGGCCACCTTCAATACCAAGGTATAAATTATCATTATAGAATGCAGCGGACGCTGACTCAACCCCTGCATTGAAAGTCGGGAATCCCAAAGTTGCACTCACATCTGCGAGCACGACAGAAATTGTGTTTGTATTGAAATCATATTTCTTCAGCTGCTTATTGGTACGGTCTAGCGACACGTTTTCAGAAATATAATACAGGAATTTATTTGTCGCATCGTAAGCAAAAGAATTTACGTATGTTTTTGCCGCATCGGTAAACAGGAAATACACATTACCGGTAGCAGGATCCATCATGTAGGTGGAGTTATTATCCGGCGTTATCAGGAAATAATCGGGTTGGTTCTGCGTAGGCCCTGTAAACGGCTGGTTATTTAAAGTCTGGTGCCAGTTTGTAGGAAACGTACCCGTAACACAGGCATTGATATCAGAAAGCCAGAAATTGGCATCTGCACCCAGTGTAGTAGCTGCGATAACAATTGTTTTTACAGGACCAGCCACATTAATTGTAACTGTTCCTCTGTTATCTGTATTCGCAAGATTAGTATTGGTAAGATCAGAAATAGTTTTAAACGGAGCACCGGCAATAGTAAGAATGGTTGGTCCCTGGGGAACCGCAGTCACGGCCAGCGGTGCAGCAGCTGCATCAGCAGCTGAAACGGTAAACACAGCACCCCTGTCAACATCATACAGCGTGAAATTCGCATTCATCACAACTGCGTTGAATGTGATAGTGATGGTTTGTCCGGCACCTGAAGGCAAAAACTGCGCATCATTACCGGTATACCCTGCAATGTCTCCCGTGTGCATGGCATTATCTCCTTTTACCATACCCGCAGCTGATGTGGCTATGGTGAACTTATTCGGACCCAGCGCAAAATTCTGCGACTGTTCCATCCCATTGGAAACAAAATTGAAATTCGACATTCCAACTCTATAACCATAAGGCGCCACATTCGGGCCACTATTATAATAGTAGTCGAGATAATCCCAGTTTGCCTGGGCTTGTGTATATCCAATACCACATTGGGCATGGATTTTGGATGATGGTACAAGGGAAACCATCATCAGCGTAAGAACCAGGGTTAAATTTCTTTTCAACATTGGATTGGATTTATTTCTTCAACAGGTACGGATTCAGATTAAACACAAACACACAGCCTTGCATCCGCGAAGTCTCCGCTGCGACAATCAGCACACTTAACCTTTTTATTATTGGGGAGAATTTGCAGGACAGAGGCAATTAGAAACTCATCCTGACGCAGGTTCGCATTGCAAATAATTGATTTGGGTCATAGGTAGTGGTTTTTCGACTGGATTTAGATGTTTTTACAAGTGCTAAATTGAGAGTTTTTACTTAGAAAGGCAATCATTAAGTAAAGTTTCATGTTCAAATCAGGTACAAATACCCTGAACTTTTTCAAGGTACTAGGGATTTTACGTAGGGCTTGCCACAAAAATGGCTTTCAGGCCTTAGCCCGGAAATCGTTAATTTTACCCCTTACTTCACACTATGAACCAGTTAAAACCTACTATCGGTATCAGTTGCGGCGACCTGAATGGTATCGGCCCTGAGTTGATTATCAAGACTTTTTCAGACAGCCGGATACTCGAACACTGCACGCCCCTGATCTTTGCTTCTAATAAAGTGATGAATTACTACCGCAAAGTATTGCCCGGGATCAATTTCAACTTCCAAAGCACCAAAGAATTTAACCGGGTAAACCCCAAACAGGTGAACCTGTTCAACTGCTGGGAAGAAGATGTTGCTATCAACCCCGGACAACTTTCACCCGAAGGCGGCAAGTATGCTGTTATTTCACTGCAATCTGCTGTTGCCGCTCTCAAACAAAAACAAATTGACGGTCTGGTTACAGCACCGGTTCATAAGAAGAATATTCAATCTCCCGAATTCAGTTTCACCGGGCATACCCCTTATCTCAAAAGCATCTTTGGCGTGAACGATGTACTGATGATGCTCTGTGCCGGGAATTTCAGGGTGGCACTTGTAACTGAACATGTACCTGTATCTGAAGTAGCCGCGCATATCACTAAGGAAAAAATCATGAGCAAACTGCAATTGCTCCACAGAAGCCTGCAAAGGGATTTTGGTATCGACAAACCCAGGATTGCCGTACTGGGCCTGAACCCACATGCCGGGGATGAAGGCCTCATTGGCAAAGAAGAAGAATCCATCATAAAACCTGCTATCCGCGAAGCAAAGAATGCGAATATGCTGGTCGTTGGCCCTTACAGCGCCGATGCCTTTTTCGCCCGCCGCAGTTTTGAAAAATTTGATGCAGTACTGGCTATGTACCACGACCAGGGACTGATCCCATTCAAAACCCTGGCCATAGGCGATGGCGTGAATTACACAGCCGGGCTGCCTGCCGTACGTACTTCACCCGATCATGGAGTGGCTTTTGATATTGCCGGTAAAGACAAAGCGGATATCTCTTCTTTCATTACGGCTATCTATGAATGTATTGATATTATCAACCGCCGTTATGAATACGATAATAACCGCAGCAATCCGCTGAAGAAAATCACGAATTCCCTTATGGCCAATGCGGAAGACGAAAGGATTGAGGAAGGCGGCCGCTAAACAGCCAGCAATTATTCTTTAAACACACTGTCGGGAACCCCTGCGTTGATTTTGTATGAACTGTACACAATCTCAACCCGGCCGGTCTTGTTTTTCATTCGTGCTGTTTCCTGTTCGTTTTTAGAACCATCGTCATAATCAAATGTTACACCCTTGGGTAATTTATAATCTTTGGTACTGAACGAAAAAATCACTTTATCAGCCAGGCCATAACTGGCATACTTCCCGTAAGTCATGTCCAGCTCGTACGTTCCGTTCTCCCGTGTGGTAGTACGGGCTTTGCGGATCAGGGCTGTTTTCTCATCTATATATAATACAGACAGTGCAATCTCCGAGTTCTCTTCCTTGGGCAGCAGTTTTACGATCCTGTAACCGGTAGTGGCATCTTTGCCGCCATCAATCAGGTCATAATTCCCGTTGTTCATAAAGAGATTGCTCAGGTTAATATTCACAGAGCCCTTCGGGATGAAGGAGATCCCGCTTTCATTATTAATCCGGATCTTGTTTGGCTTTTTATAATACACCTTTACTTTCGCCACCGGTGCTTTTATAAATACCACATTGGTTTTGATGGTGCCGCTGGCTTCATAATCATTTACCAGGTCCAGTTTGGCTTTTACCTGTTTTACCAGCTCCTCTGCCGTTTGCGATTCAGCATACAGCGCAGGGAATAAAAGCAGGCTTATCAATGTCACTATTTTCATACAAATAATTTCAGGTTAAAATATCTTTTTGCGGAACACCCAAACAGCAGATCCGACAAACAACATGATATAGGCAACCAGTATGCCCATACTTTTCAGGATAGCGGGCAGGTTATGGATACTGCCCCTGATCGTGGTGCCCTCCGGGTCAGCCTTTACATAAAAAAATCCTTTCCAGGCCACCATGTGTGAGGTAAACAGGTAGGGCTTGATGGTTTTATCATATAAAGGAATATTCATTTCAGAAAGAATGGTGAGTACAATCACGATACTCATTGTGGCAATAATAGGGCCAATGGAGTTTTCAGCGAATACGCTTAGCAGGAATGCCAGTGCTGCAACGGTGGTCAGTGCAACAGCGGCATAACCGAATGCCGCGAAATACCGCCACATCACATCTCCCGCTTCCATCATTTCAATAGTTCCGGCCCGGAATACAACCAGCGTATTCGTACCAAAAATGATCATACTGCCAAACAGGGCAATCAGCGCCAGCCAGATCAGCAGGATCACTGTATATATGACCGACGCGGTGAATTTTACCAGCATGTATTCTGTCCGGCTGACCGGACGCGATAACGAAAGGCGCAGCGTGCCCATATTGGCTTCACCAGCTATGGAATCCCCTGCAATCAACGCCACGAGCAGCGGCATCTGGATCAGCAGTATATTTAATATAGCAAAGCAGATAAAATATCCGTTGAGTATACGGCCTTTAAAATCATCGGATACTTCAAATGAATCTGACACGCTGTTCAGGATCAGGTCGAGGTAGGATTTCCCGTCGAACTTCATGCCTGCCTGGAATAAAAATACAATGGCCGCGACAGCACCGAAAGCAATATATGTCCGGGGTCTTTTAAAAATCTTGAATAACTCAATTTGCAGCAGCTTCCACATACGATTGTCCCCCGGTTAATGATAAGAAATAATTTTCCAGCGAATGTTTTGATTCCAGCGAAAGTACCCCAACACCCAGTTCCACCAGTTTGTTCACCAATAAAGGGATTTCATCACGGTGAATGGTGATACTGATACCTGCAGGTCCTGCCTCTTTTACAGAAGCATGCAGCGATGATTGAGAAAGCAATTTGCAGGCACGTTCATCATCGGTTGTTTTCACCATAACCAATGTTTCAGCCGGATCAAACAATTCTCTTACGCGGCCTTCCACCAGTTTTTTGCCTTTGTCTATAATCAGCATACTATCTGCAATCAGTTCCATTTCACTGAGCAGGTGTGATGAAATAAAAATCGTTTTCCCCCTGTCGCGGCTCAGTGATAAAATCAGGTTCCTGATTTCAGCAATTCCCTGCGGATCCAGTCCGTTAATCGGTTCATCCAGGATGATCAGTCCGGGGTCATGCACCAGGGCTGTAGCAATACCCAGTCTTTGTTTCATACCCTGGGAATATGTTTTCACTTTGGAATGTGCACGTGAAGCAAGTCCCACCTGGTCAAGTTGCTCCATCAGTTTTTGTTCGGATGCTTTCATCCCGCTCATAGTAGCAAACAAACGCAGGTTTTCAAGTGCGGTGAGATACTTATACATATCCGGTCTTTCAATCACTGCACCGGTTTGCCGCAGGATTTCGCGCCGGTGACGGCGAAGGTTCATTCCGAAAATTTCAATATCGCCCTCGTCAGGTGTGATCAAAGTCAAGAGCATGCGTATCGTCGTAGATTTACCTGCCCCATTCTGGCCTAAAAAGCCATAAACCTGACCTTTCGGTACAGTGAACGAAAGATTGTCAACTGCACGAACATCACTGAATTGTTTCACCAAACCGGTTACCCTTATGATAGTATCCATAATTGTATTACAAATGTATTAAAGCTTTGTTGCCGATTCGTGTTTCTACGATCTTAACAAAAATTTTTTCGTAGAAAGACTTGCATAATCCGATAAGTGTGATTAGGTTTGTTGCGCAATCCGGACGAAGAATTACCCTCGGAAAACTACGATCCTCTGTTTTGTTTCGTTTCAAACAAAACTGCTGCTTCAGTAACACTTCCTCCAGTAATTTTAAGGTGACCCGGTTTGCATTCCGGACGACAACTATCCAATCATTCTATGGGCCATTGAATAATCCGTTAATCAAGACCCTTAGATCACATGAAGTACTTTTCGCTTTTTACCCTGCTGGCCCTCCGCATTCTGATTCATCCTGCCAACGCAGATGCTCATAATGCCCCTTTTGCAAGCCCTGTTCAAACCAACCACCACGCTTTCAAATTGCCAGCCGACCTGCTGAGCTTTGAAGGCAAAATCAACCAGCAGAAAGTCTGGCTGGACTGGATCGTCAGTGAGAATGAAACTGCCGACCAGTTCGAAGTGGAAAAAAGTGAAGATGGTGTTCATTTCAAACTGGCAGCCCTTGTTTTCAGCTCAGAAGCTTCAGACAAAGCAAGGTACCAGTTTTACGAAAAAGCAAGCGGTAAAAAAATGCTCTACCGCATCAAGCTGATCAACAAAAAAGGAGCACCTGTTTATTCTTCCGTTATCGAAATCAATCCACATGTCGGATAAAAACAAAACATTAAAGAAGGGACTGGATAAGTTACGCGACATACTCGACCGGCTTGCCGGCCGCCAGCGTCCTGAACCTGTACCTTCTGTTTACTGGGCGCCCCAAAGCGACCGTAAAATGCCGCCACGCAAGGCCTAAGAGTTTCATACACGAGGAGTATCAAAAGAGAAAAAGCCCTGGCAACAGGGCTTTTTCATTGTATCTACTTTCCGAGATAAGTTTGCAGGCTTTCCACATATTTTTCAAACGCTGTTACACCCTCCTTCGTGACTTTACAGATTGTTTGCGGATAATTATCCTTGAACTGTTTCAGCACATCAATATACCCGGCATCCTTCAGTTTCTGTATCTGCACACTCAGGTTTCCGGCGGTGGATTTCGTTTTTTCCCGCAGGAAAGTGAATTCCGCTTCCTTCACACTGATCAGGATTGACATCACTGCCAGCCGCAATTGAGAGTGTAATATGGGATCCAGGTCCTTAAACATCCTGCTCAGATAATTGTTTTTTTGCTTTACGGTACTCTTTCTCCAGAATGATGCCCGGAATCAACCAGGCAACGATGGCGGATAAAGCCAGCAACGCCAGATCCGCTTTTATGGGTGTAAACATTGAAGCAACAGATGCACACCAGCAAATAATCCCGCCCCAGAACATCGGCCTGAATTTCATGGTTAAGCCTGTGATAAAAGTAGGTATACCATAGAGCATCAGGAATAACGATGCCGTGTATTCATGCAATTGAAAGGGGAAAGATTTACCGGTAACCGCTGTATATTCTTCTGCTGACTTAAACCAAACCGGTAACATTACATTCAACAGGAAAATCAAAATGAAAATACAGATACCAAAAGACAGCCAGAGCGCCTGCTGGAAATCATCTTCCCATGACTTTGCTTTTTTCAGTTTGTTTTCTCTGCGCTGGATAATAATTTGCGGAATCACCGCCACAATAGTGAGCAGGTAAATATCAAAGGGCAGATGGAAACCAAACTGGAGTTCAGCCAGTTTTTCCAGTGAACAGAAAGCGATGAGCGCACCCCACATGATCGCACTGACACCTGTATCGTGACAGGCCTCTTTGGCCCTGCGGATCATGGAAGCAATCAGCTCCAGGCTTTCTTTTTCGGTCATTGGTACTTCTGACTTATTCATGCGGGAGTATTTAAAATTTTAAACTTTATTGCAGCGACAGGAAATACATCACCTGCGGTAAACCCCAGGAAGGTGTAATGGAACTGGCTGGTTTTGCCACCAGGAATTTCTCTTTACTCAGCAGGAAAAGTTTTTTCGCTTCTTCTTTGCTTCCACCAAACTGTTCGGGAGTATAATATTTATCGGTGCCTTCCAGCAGGTACACGCGGGGGTTTTCGGGATTCAGTGCTTTTGCTTTTTCCAGGGCTTCTGCGGCAGCGGGACCATAAGTCATATACCGGTTCATCGGATCAGCCATCATTTTACCGGTATTCAGCATTTTAAATGCGCAGTAAATTTCACTGTTCTCCGGTTCCAGTTCCTGTGCTTTTTTCAGCAGGGGTTCCGCTTTATCCATCACCGCATCAATCTGGTCCATTTGCTGCATCGAATAAAGCGTGTTGGCTTTGTTAATCAGGCAAACCGCTGCATAATAATAAGGTAACCACTGGGTTTTTTCTGCATTGGCAATTCTCTCAAATGAATTGGCCAGGTCAGTCAACCCGTCAACACTGCGGGTGGTATCCACGGCAGGCACCAGCTGTTCCATGGCTTTTACATATTTTTCATTTTGCGCAAATCCACCGGCAGTTACGCAAATGGCGAGCAGGGAAAAGAGCATTTTTTTCATTGTGTTTTATTTTTATTTTAATAATAATCGTTCACCTGTATTAACTAATATCTGATATCTGATATCTATTATCTAATATCTATCAAAGTCCATTATTAATCACCTCATCACTTCTGTCAACCCCAAAGCTCAAAAACGCACCGATGAATATAAACATCCTGGATGGAGGCACAATGGCTTCTTTCCGGCTGCCGTTGAAGGAATAGTTGTACCCGTAAGTCTGTTTGATATTGAAAATATTGCTCACCTGCAGCACATATACACCGTACATTTTCGGGTTTTTCTTGCCGATGAAAGGCAGGTAGTTCAGTGAAAAGCTCACGTTATGGTAATCAGGGATCGTACCGCGGTCGTTAAACTTATAATTGAATCCGTCATACTGGATATTGTAATAAGGCCTGCCACTGCTGTAGTTATAAGCCACATTCACATTCGTTTTTATTTTCTGTACAAATTTTTTGGTAACCACTGAAAGGGTATGCTTTGCTGCAAAATTGGGCGTTATGGCAAAGGGGAAGTTCAGGAAATCTCTTTTTGTGTCAAGGAATGAATAGGAAATCCAGTAATCGAAATTTTTAATCGTTTTCCTGTCGCGCCAGAAAAATTCAAAGCCGCTTGCATCTCCATATCCGGTTGTGTTCAGTGCCGACTCACGGTAATTATGGATACCTGTTTTTAACAGGTGATGGTATTTTTTGTAAAACACCTCAGCCCGGAATGAACGCTGGTTTAATACCCGCTGGAACTGGGCAATGAAATGGGAGGCACTCATAAAGCCAATCGGATTGCCGGCACCGGTTGGGAAATACTTTCTCTCCGGGTTCTGGTAAAATACACCATAAGCCAGGGAGGCCTGTGTACCCTTACCCAGTTTATAAGCAACAGACAGTCTCGGTGCAACATTTACTTTATCAATCAATGAAGCATACTCCGCCCGCAAGCCGGCTTTCACCGCCAGGTCGTTGGTGGCATAAATGTCCGCTTCTGCAAAAAGGGCGTTGATATGTTCATCCAGGTTATAATGCAACAGCGTTCCTGCATAATCTGTAAATAATGCCTTCTCCTTTGCGGTGTTGAATTCTGTCCCAAAACGGATGGCACTGAGCCCCCTCCATTTATGGTCAAAAACCAGCTTGGCATTAAAATAATTTCCTTTGCTGTTCAGGTCAAATTTTTTCAACTCAAGTCCGTTATACAAAATCACATCCTGTTTATCTGCTGTCTGGTTCGTGCTGTGGAGATTATCTTCATTATAGGTGTAAGATATCCCGGCACTCATCTTCCAGCGTTTGCCGATATTGTCTTTCCATGACAGGTTGTGGTAAATATTGGTTGTACCGATCCCGAATTTATCAAGGTAGCCCAGTGAATCAAGGCTGGGTGTTGTAAAAGCCAGTTTATTATTGCTGTAATAGCCATAATATTTCAACATGCCGGTTTTGGAAGTCTTGACTCTGAAATTGGCATCCAGGTTATGGTAAGTGGGCGCTTTGGAATATTCCTGTTTTTGTTTGATGATGGAGAAAGCCGGTGCCAGGTCAGTATAGCCATAATCAAAACCCCAGGATGATTTTTTGTCTTTGGCCAGATGCTGCATGCCTGCATTCGCACTTAATATAGTAATGCCCAGGTTTGCAGAACTGCGGTCCGGCAAATCAATAGACTCAAGTATGAGGGCAGAAGAAAGGGCTTGCCCGTATAAAGCGGAATAACCGCCCGTACTGAACACTGTTCCTTTAAAAATAAATGGCGAGAACCTGCCAAACTGGGCCACATTGGGAACGCTGCTGTAGAAAAAATTATTGACGAGTGTTCCATCAATAAAAGTTTTTGTTTCAGCAGCAGTACCACCTCGTACATATAATCCTTCACTCTCTCCCACCTGCTGTGCACCGGGTAAAGTTTTTAAAGCCCCCGTAATATCCCCGTTGCCGCTGGCGGTAGTTACAATATCTATCGGATCCAGTACCGCCGCGGCACGTTTGCGGTCACTGGCTTCAAATGTTCCTGCAGAAATCACCACTGCAGTCATTTCACTGATCTCCTGTTTCAATTGCACATCCAGCACAACCGGCGTTCCTTCCAGTTTGATTTTTTGCTCAAATGGCTTAAAACCGATTGATGTCACGACCAGCAGCTGCTCCCCTTTTTCGGTTGACCGGAAAGAGAATTTACCACTTGAATCCGAAGTGCCACCATCATAAGAATCCTTAATCGCTATGCTGGCTCCCGGAACAGGATTGTTTTTATTGTCTTTCACCACACCTTTTACAGAGGTTTGAGCCTGTGCTGCCTGCAAAAAAAGCAGTACCCAAACCAACAATAATCCTTTTCTCATATTTATCGTTTTTTGCATTTACGGAACAAATGTAAAGTAGTTTATAATATAAACCAAATTTATAAAAAACAAGCCGGAGCGGTTCCGGCCTGCTGTATTCACTTATTGCGCGTTAGGCATACTCTTTTTCATTGCTTCTGTAAACTGGTTGGAAACGGCTGTTGTAAAATCGGAGAATTTTTTAGCTTCCTCAGGATTTGCAGACAGTTTCATTCCTACTTCCATTGCTTTAGAGGCCCACTGGGTGCTGAACTCCTGACTTAAAGCGGTGATTTTAGAATAATCTTTTCCATTGATTGCGGCTACATAAGAATCCAGGAAGTTTTTATAATCCTGGCACCATTGTGTAACTGTGGGATCTGTAAAGTTGGGAACAGAAAGTCCGTCAGCAGTACCTTCCATTTTACCATCGGTATTGCCGTCCATTTTACCATCGGTGGTTCCGTCCATTTTACCATCATTTGTTTGTTCTTTTTTGTCGCCCTCAGCTTTTTTTCCTTTACAGGCTACAAAACCGGTGCTTAAGAATGCGAGCACCGCTAATCCCAGAAAAATTTTTTTCATAAATAAATGTTTATTGGTTTAAAATAGATGCGTAAGGTATAGTTTTCTTTTTTGGATAAAGAAGCCGAGATGCAAAATTTTTTTGAAATGGCATACCACTTTAAGGGTATACAGTTCTGTTACAATCCGCAAAATACCGCAATAAATATTTAAGAGATTGTCATTCAGGTGACAAATAACACATAAAAAAAACCGTTCCGCGTATGCGGAACGGCCGGAACCCTAGAAACGAATAATTAGTTTTTTACAATCCTTTGTTGTGCAGTTTCCCCGTTACAGCTCACTTTCACAAAGTAATACCCTGTAGCCAGTTTGCTGATGTCGAGTGTTTCAGTTTGGCTGCTGCTGGCGGTCTGGAAACGGTTCATCACTTGTCCGTTAGCAGCATACACTTCGTATACTACTTTTTTATTCTGCCAGTTGGCAGGAATAGTTACACGGATCGTAGAGCTGGCAGGATTGGGATAAGCCAGGATGTCTGCTGCAGGAGCGCCTGCTTTTGAAATCCGGATGATCCTTGTTTCAGAATAATCGCTTTCGCCATCAAGATCCACTGAGCGAAGACGGTAATAAATAACCGTGGCAGGGTTAGTGCCGAGGTTGTCGGAAAGCATATAGTTAGAATTGGTTGCGACCCCACCAGTGGCAAATACAAGACCAGCATCGTTGAAATTTTTTCCATCGGTGCTTTTCTCTACAACAAAATGACTGAAGTTTACTTCTGCAGCAGTTGTCCAGCGCAGATCCACTTTATTGTTAGTATTCAGGGAAGCGTTAAAAGAAATTAATTGTACAGGCAGTGTGGGGATGTTGGCCAGTGAAAACTGTTTGAACCAGATTGAATACATCCTGGAAGGTGAATTTGAATTTGAGTTGCCTGTTTGTCCGCCAAAACGGAAAGTAATGTTGTTTTTATTCTTAAAAACATTGGTTGCCATGATTGAAACCGCATTCGTATCAATATTGTTGAAATTCTGCTTTGAACCTACAAACTTATAATTGTACTCCAGCAAACCACCCAAATTAGGAAGGGAAAGGGTAGCCAGCAGATTCGTCTGCAGCAGTGAACCCAGTGCAGTAGAACATGAAGTCACTTCATTCATCTGGAGATATTCACGTAAAGCATTCCCGTCACCATCAATATCCAAACCTGTTGCATTTACTGTTGGAAGTGTTACCTGGTAAGCTTCAGTAGTATGGCCCGACTGGAAAAAAGCGATATTAAATTCAGCCCACCAGTTTGCATTATTACCCGTGTTGCCGCTGCGGCCGATCTGGGGCTGGAAAGCTTTATCAAAACCGGTATTCGACATATCAATATTGCTGATCACAACATTTGAATCTGAACGGCCGGCAATGGTCAGAACAGCATCCACACCAGGCGTAACATTGCTGAATACATACTTTGCACCCGTATGAAGTGCATTGCCTGATAAAAGTGAACCATTCCTGAACACCAGTTCAGAGCTACTCTGTGATGCAGCCGTAAATGATACAGAAATGAGTAAAACGGCGAAGAGCAGGTTTAAAATAGCTTTTGTTTGGGTAAACGTTTTCATTGTTTTCGGGATTAGGGACGGTACTGTTGATTATTATCAATCAAAACAAAACCACAGAGTGCAATGAAAACCGACGCAGAGAGAGAAGACAGGGTTTGGTATAAACCCTTACAGGATTAGTTTGTTTCACGGTCGGATTACGTTGTTTTCTTAGGGATTGTTCGATTCGGAGACAAACATAATATGCGTATTTTGACTATGCAAGTTTTTCGCGCGTTTTTTCGTAATATTTTACGTATTTTCTGTAGTATAATTACGGTGACGTTGAATGTCAATTACATACGCAGCGCAAAAAAATCATGAAATCGTATTTTTACCTGTACCCTGAATGTAATTGTCCCGATCACCACCGGGTTTTTCCATCAAAAAATAAAAAGTGACGTCCGAAAAAAACCGTGATTTCACCCAATTCGAATTTTGCTATTGCATAAATCCACGAAACAAGTTGTAGTTAAGCGACAGGTAATTCATGCAGTAATAATAAATAACGCCATTCACCTTAATCAATGATAAAAAAATCAGAGTTGTTCCGGGAATACAACACAAATCATTTTATGAGTGTGTTTTTTATTGCAGATTCGCAATCATAACCAGGGCCGGTACTTCACTAAGAGGAAACCCTGCTTTTTACAAACCTCATACTTTACATCATGCATCCACACATATCATTTACGGTGTCACGGAAAAAAATATGGCGCAAATGGTCGCTGGCAGTAAAAATTATTCCTGTCATACTGGTTGTTGCTCTGCTGAAATACCTTTTCCACAGGTACAACCTGGAAGCGATGGAGCTCAATGCCCTCTTCACCAGCCTGGTGGCGGGAACCATATTCCTCATAGGCTTTTTAATCAGCGGTGTTCTTACTGACTATAAAGAAAGTGAAAAGATACCCGGCGAACTGGCAACATCGCTGATAACCCTGAAGGACGATACCTGGACCATTGATAAAAGCAGGAACTCCGCAGCCGCCAAAAAATTTTCTGCCTTCCAAAAGACCTTTGTTAATGACATGATGGGCTGGTTCTATAAAAAAATCAAAACGAAAGCACTGCTGGAGAAAATTACAGAGATGAATGAATACCTGGCAGCCCTTGAACTGGAAGGCGTGCAGCCCAATTATATTATCAAACTGAAAAACGAACAGAATTTCCTGCGCAGAACCGTTATCCGGATCCATACCATCCGCGATACTGAATTTGTCGGCTCTGCTTATGCCATTGTGGAAGCGATGGGCTTCCTGGTAGTGGCAGGCCTGCTATTGATCAAGATCGAACCTTTTTACGCTTCCCTTTTCTTTACTTTACTCGTCACTTTCCTGATCGCCTATATGTTTATGCTGATCAAAGACCTTGACAATCCTTTTGACTATTCCATCCACGGGGAATCAGGAACCGAAATCTCGCTGAAGCCACTGCATGATGTGGTGGCTGAATTTGAAGGTTAAGTAAACGTTGTTTCGATTGGAGATTTTTTGTTTCCGTTTTTGTTGAAAATAAAGCCCCGGGCTAAAGCCCCGCAGCAGTATTCATCAATTTTTTTATTAAAGGATAAATCTCCCGGGACTTTAGTCCCTACGATGCTGTTGCTATAGAGCTGTTATTGATAATATTCAGTATGCACTTTGTCATACTGTTCTTTTGTATAGTAAACTTTCAGGCTTGGGGGCTGTTATTGATAATACTTAGCATGTATTTTCTCATACTGTTCATTCGTAAAGTAAACTTTCAGGCTTCGGTTGCCCCGGGTTTAAACCCGGGGCAAGAGTTAACGCTGTTTCAATTTGTAATTTTTCATTTCCGCTTCTGTTGAAAATAAAGCCTGGGGCTAAAGCCCCGCAGCAGTATTCATCAATTTTTTTATTAAAGGATAAATCTCCCGGGACTTTAGTCCCCACGATGCTGTTGCTATAGAGCTGTTATTGATAATACTTAGCATGTATTTTCTCATACTGTTCATTCGTAAAGTAAGCTTTCAGGCTTCACGGTTGCCCCGTGTTTAAACCCGGGGCAAGGGGTTGCGTTTTTGTAATTTTTTTTTTGCCGCTTGTGTTGGAAGTCGGGGGGGGGGAGCCCCGCCGGAGTTTTTCCCAATTTTTTTTGTGAAAGGATCAGCCGCCGGGGTCCGGGGGGGGGGGGGTGTTGGGGGGGGGGGGGTGGTAATACTGGCGGTTGCCCCGGGTTTAAAACCAAAGCTGCCCAATGGGCAGCTTTACTATTATTAACCGGATGGTTATTATTTTGTGTACTGGGGAATCAGGCCTTTTGCCATTTCCACCATTTTCTTCAGGCCATCTTCAGGAAGATTTCCTTTTTTGAATTCAGCCAGGAGGTCAGGCATTTTAGATTCCATCTCCATCAGGAAATGCTCTTCAAATTCCTTCACACGGCGTACAGCCACATCTTTAATCAAACCATTTGTACCGAGGTAAATGATGGCAACCTGTTTCTCCACAGAGAAGGGAGAGAACTGGGGCTGTTTCAGGATTTCCACGTTACGGGCACCTTTATCCAGTACGTTCTTGGTAGAAGCATCGAGGTCACCACCGAATTTAGAGAACGCTTCCATCTCACGATACAGCGCCTGGTCAAGTTTCAGTGTACCAGCCACTTTTTTCATGGATTTGATCTGGGCATTACCACCCACACGGCTAACCGAGATACCTACGTTGATCGCAGGACGGATACCTGAGTTGAAAAGGTTTGTTTCCAGGAAGATCTGACCGTCAGTAATAGAGATTACGTTGGTCGGGATATAAGCGGATACGTCACCTGCCTGTGTTTCGATGATCGGTAAGGCAGTCAGTGAACCACCACCTTTTACCATATGCCTGATTGACTCAGGTACATCATTCATATTCTTTGCAACCGCATCGTCGCCGATAACTTTTGCAGCTCTTTCAAGCAGACGGCTGTGGAGATAGAATACGTCACCGGGATAAGCTTCACGGCCCGGGGGGCGGCGGAGCAGCAGGGATACCTCGCGGTAAGCCACAGCCTGTTTTGACAGATCATCATAAATGATCAGCGCAGGACGTCCGGTATCACGGAAGAACTCACCAATCGCCGCACCGGCGAAGGGAGCATAGAACTGTAAAGGAGCGGGATCAGAAGCGGAAGCCGCAACGATCACCGTGTAATCCATCGCACCGGCATCCTGCAGGGTTTTCATCACACCTGCAATGGTGGAGGCTTTTTGTCCGATGGCTACATAAATACAATATACCGGTTTGCCGGCAGCAAAGAATTCTTTCTGGTTGATGATGGTATCCACACAGATGGCAGTCTTACCAGTCTGGCGGTCACCAATCACGAGCTCACGCTGACCACGGCCGATCGGAATCATCGCGTCAATCGCTTTGATACCAGTTTGCAGCGGTTCTTTTACAGGCTCACGGAAGATTACACCGGGTGCTTTCCTTTCCAGGGGCATTTCATAACGCTCACCGGTAATAGGACCACGGCCATCAATCGGTTCACCAAGGGTATTCACCACACGGCCAACCATTCCTTCACCTACTTTAATAGAAGCGATCTGACCGGTACGGCGCACTTTCGCACCTTCTTCGATGTTTCCGGTTTCACCCATCAATACCACACCCACATTGTCTTCTTCCAGGTTCAGTGCGATTGCGCGAACACCGTTTTCAAATTCCACGAGTTCACCGTAACGTACATTGCCCAGTCCGTAAACACGGGCAATACCATCACCCACCTGAAGCACGGTACCGATTTCTTCCAGGTCGGCGGCGGTATTAAAATTACTCAGCTGCTGGCGCAGTATCGCTGAAATTTCATCTGGTTTAATCTCTGCCATATTCTTTGAATGTTAATTTGAATACTAAATACTGTGACCTGCCCGGGGCAGATCCTTTGTTATCTTATTTTATAAATAAAATCATTGTTCTCAAACTGACGCGCAATGTTCTTCAGGTCGTAAGCAATACTTGCATCAATCAGCTGGTCGCCGGTTTGTAATACAAATCCGCCGATCAGGTCTTCGTTTACCGCCGTTTCCAGTTCGATATGCACCATGTCGCTTACAGATTTCACTTTAGAAACAATTGCTTCCTTCTGTGCTTCTGTAACCGCAGTGGCCGTGGTCAGTTTTACCACGTGGATGTTTTTGTAAACTTTATATTGTTTTACAAATGCATCCAGAATCTCAGGCAGGTTGCTCTCCCGGTTCTTTGTCACCAGCAGGCGGTTGAACCCTGCAGTCATGGCGCTGATTTTATCCTTCGTTACCGCTTCCAGTACATTCCGCTTCTTGTCGTTGCTGATCACCGGGCTCTTCATGATATTCACAAATTCAGGACTGGCCAGGCAAAGGGCCTGCAGCCACTGAATATCGGCCAGCACTGTTTCCAGTTCGCCACGCTCAATCGCCAGGTCAAGCAGCGATTTCGCATATCTCCCGGCTAATCTCGGATTCTGCATGCTCGTAAATTGATTAGTTAAGTTTGATGTCGTTGATCATTGACTGGATATGCTGCTCCTGTACTTTCTTGTCAGCAAATTCACGGCGAAGTACTTTCTCCGTTGTTTCCAGTACCAGTTTACCTACCTGGTTTTTCACTTCAGTCAGTGCAGCCATTTTCTGTGTGTTGATGGCAGCCTGTGCTTCTGTGATAATTTTATTCGCTTCTACTTTTGCCTGCTCTTTCGCTTCACCAATGATGCGATCCTTGGTTTCACGGGCTTCTTTCAGCATCTGGGCTCTTTCCTCACGGGCTTTGGCCAGCAGGGCCTCATTCTCACTTTTCATCTGCGCCATTTCAGCCTTCACCTGCTCAGCAGTAGCCAGTGAATCAGCAATTGATTGCTCACGCTGCTTCAATCCTTTTACGATGGCAGGCCATGCAAATTTTCCCAGGATAAAAAACACCACCAGGAACGCCAGCAGGGTCCAAATTAATAGTCCAAATTCCGGAGTTAACAAATTCATATTACTAGCTTAAATTTTCTTATTACTTAATCTCAAAAGAAAAAATCCAAAACCCAAAACCCAAAATCCAAACTAACAGCCAAACCCTAACGGTTTGGGATTTGGAATTTGTTTTTTGGAATTTTTTAAAATACTGCATCATCCGCCCTGTGCTTCTGATGCAGTAATTTTTTTAGAGAACCATCGCGAGGAAGCCTACGATAATTCCGAACAGGGCAGCACCTTCAACGAGGGCCGCTGTCAGGATCATGTTAGCACGGATATCATTCAGTGCTTCAGGCTGACGTGCGATAGATTCTACAGCACCTTTACCAATCTGACCGATTCCAACACCGGCACCGATAGCTGCAAGACCTGCACCAATGGCACCACCTGCGCTGGCCAGAGGGGCTGCTAATAAAACATTCAGTACGTCCATCATAATTCAACTTTTATATTGGTTAAAAAAAAAAACGATTAATGCGCCGCTGCCACATCCCCGTGGTGATCGTCATGGCTGCCTTCGCGCGCCTGGCCGATAAACACTGCTGTAAGCATGGCGAAAATGAAGGCCTGGATAAACGCCACCAGTACTTCAATGAAATAAATAAATATGGTAAACCCGATTGACACAGGCGATACACCCCAGCCAATAGCCGGACTGAGCTTGCCGAAAATGAATATCAGGGATACTAAACAAATGATAATGATGTGACCTGCCACCATGTTGGCAAAAAGACGAATGATCAGGGCCATCGGCTTGATAAACACACCGAGGAACTCCACCGGCACCAGAATCAGCTTCACACCAAAAGGAATGCCCGGGGGATTGAAGATATGACCCCAGTAATGCTTGTTTGAACTGGCCAGGATCACCACAAAGGAGATCAGACCCAGCACCACCGTGAAAGCAATATTACCGGTTACGTTGGCTGATCCGGGGATCAGTCCAAATACGTTATTAATCAGGATGAAAAAGAAAACAGTCAGCAGGTAAGGCAGGTAGCTTTCATATTTAGTGCCCAGGTTGGGTTTGGCCACCTCATCACGCACAAAAGTGATGATGGGTTCAAAAAAGCCCTGTGCGCCTTTGGGGGCAGTAACAACTCCTTCGCCTTTTTTATACTTGGCTGCGATACGGAGCATGATCCATACAAAGATGATCAGTCCGATCAGCATCTGAACCACGTTACGGGTCAGGGAGATATCGTACACTTTTACAGCCTCATCAATTTCCCACTCATGGCCCTCGCCTTTTACAGGAACAATCTGCTGGTTTGAATATTTTTTGGGATCCAGTCCTTTTTCAGCAATAATCTCATCGGTCAGCAGGGCATAACCATTATATACTTTATGGCCATGTTCAAAAGCAGATGACATACAAGTCGTCAGTCCGCGCTGGGGAGAATATAAAATCACCGGCAGGGGGAGGGCAATCGGGTGAACGCTGCCATCTTTCTGCTTGATGTCGAGGAAATGGAAATCATGGGAGTTCAGGACGTGTCCGAAGATGACTTCTTTGGCATTAAAGCCCTCTTTCTTTGGCTCAGCGCCTGCAGGAGTTTCCCCTTCACCATGCTGGGCCGAAACCGGGGTGAAAATCAAAAGAGAAAAAACGCTGAAAACCGCTACAGTAAAGGATTTCGTAAAACTGTTCATCATACCCATCCTGAAATTTGGCGCAAAGATAAGGGCGGGGGGTTAAAATCCCTCAAAATTCCGGAAAATCGGCAGGCTATTTTCTCAGGTAGAAACGGCCTTTTTATCGAACTGGAGACGGTAAAGCCGGTAATAGTCTCCCTGCCTCGCCATCAGCTCTTCATGAGTACCTGTTTCACGGATTTCACCCTTGTCCAGAACAATGATTTTGTGTGCTTTGCGGATGGTTGATAGCCTGTGGGCGATCACGATAGAAGTCCTGCCTTTGATCAATTTATCAATTGCATCCTGGATCATCCGCTCACTCTGGGTATCAACCGAGGAAGTAGCCTCATCCAGGATCAGAATTGATGGGTTATACAACAACGCCCGGATGAAGGAAAGCAGCTGCCTCTGACCCAGGGAAAGGGTCGCGCCACGCTCCATTACATTATAGTCATAATCACCCGGCAGGCGCATGATAAAATCGTGCATCCCGATCAGTTTGGCAGCCTCAATCACTTTTTCGCGGGGGATATCTTCATTCCGCAGGGTAATATTATCTATCACCGACCCTGAAAACAGGAAAACATCCTGTAACACCACACCGATGTTCTTGCGGAGCAGGTCAAGGTCATAATCCTCGATATCATGATCGTCAATCCGGATCTGTCCCGACCGGATATGATACAACCGGTTCAGCAGACTGATAATACTGGTTTTACCGCTGCCGGTATGTCCCACAATAGCCACAGTTTCCCCCGGATTCACGGTAAACGACACATCTTTCAGCACATCTTTGTCGCCGGTATAACTAAAGAACACTTTTTCAAATTCAATTTTGCCCTGTAAAGCCCCTTCGGGACGATACACATTCTCTTTTTTCTCTGTAATGAAATCTTCATTATCCAGCACTTTGAAAACCCGTTCACTGGCAATCACTCCCATCTGCAGCACATTGAATTTATCAGCCAGTACCCGCAGTGGCCTGAACAGGAGGTTGAGGAAAAGGATAAAGGAAACAACGGTGCCTTGCTGGTCCTGCCGCAGCTGGATCGCTTCACCGGCAGTCCACCAAACCACTAAACCAATGGCCAGTGCCAGTACAATTTCCACGAGGGGAAAGAATACCGAGTAGGCTAAAATGGCCCGGATATTGGCATTGCGATGTTCTTTATTGATCTTTTTGAATTTCTCATATTCCCTTTCTTCTGCCGAAAAAGCCTGTACCACCTGCATGCCGGTGAGGTGTTCCTGTACAAATGCATTCAGGGCAGCCACCGCATTCCGCACCCGGAAAAAGGATTTATTGATGCTCTCTTTAAAATAATAAGTAGCGACAATGATAATCGGGAATGGGATCAGCGCGATCAGTGTCAGGCGCCAGTCCATCCAGAACATCATCCCCAGCACACAAACAATAGATAACAAATCTGCAAGGATGGGTACCAGTCCGTCTGAAAAAATATCATTGATTGATTCGATATCATTGATAGTGCGGGTGGTCAGTGTACCGATGGGTGTTTTATCAAACTGGGACAGGTTCAGTCCCATGATTTTTTTATAGGTAGCAACCCGGAGATCACGCACGACTGACTGTCCCAACAACGCCGTAGTGAAACTGAACAGGAAACGGATCGCGGTTTCCAGGATAATCATCCCGATCTGCACCAGGGTAATCATCACCAGCATACCAGCCAGGTCAAAATGCTGGCCGAACATGGTATGGTCTTTTGTCGGATCCCCGGCGATGTATTTATTAACGGTAACCTGGATCAGCCAGGGCCTGATGGGTGTGATTAATGCCAGCACGATAGCCATCACCACGCTCCAGTAAAATCTTTTGCGGTAAGGCCGGGCATAGCGGAATACCCGGCGCAGCACGGCAATATTGAAAGCCTTTTTTTTCTGATCGGCCAATGGGAGTGAATTTTCAGGAACAGCAAAAATAACCGGAAACCCGGGAAGCCATACAGGATTATTCTTCCATGGCAATTTTATACGCTTTGATAAAAAGCGCGCCCAGGTTTTTATACGGAGGGATATAATCTTCAAATTCTTTCGCCAGGATCATCCGGTCGAGTTCTTTCCAGAACGGGATCCAGTCAATATCAGCACCATTCCTGGCTTTATCAGTCAGCAGCTGGAAGAAAGGCCGGTTAACTTCAGTGGCACCGATTTGCTTTGGTGGCAATGATGTGTGCATCGGGTGAAATCTCCAGTACATCATGTACCAAGTGGTAGCCACCGCAGGAACCAAGGAATACAATTTTGGAAGAGGATGCCATTTGTTCAATGGTGGATCCGGCGTAATAGCTATGTCCGCGGTGGATAGTAACTGAAGGTTTCAGGTTGTTTTTCGCCAGGTAAGCGCAAAGATCTTTCTGGGCTTTATCATCTTCACCGGTTTCTTCCGGCAGTGCGCGGTTGGCGTAAATTGACACGGGCTTGCCTTTCACGGAACTGATGCAAACCCATTTATCGGTGCCGGTGATTTTCCAGTTGGCATTACTGAACATGCCGATAAATCCTTTGAAAATCCCCTGTCCGTCTTTGTCACCATAGAAAAATACCTGCATTACCACTCTCCCGCTGTCGTTCAGCAGCGTACTGTAAGGCACTTTATAAACAGGCGGAATACCCAGTTCTTTCGTGAGGTCAATATTTTTTGTGGAGTCTGCAGAAAGGAAAAGATCGTTCAGGATTTTATACATGGCCATGCCACGTTTATTCCCTGCAGATAAATTACGCTGGTAGTTCAACTGCACGTTTTTCAGCATCTGCTTTGCAATCGGACTCAGGGTTTCGGCAATGGAGGCGTAAGAATCGGCCACGTCAACACCGTCTTCCAGTCCTTTACCGAGTTCGAGCCTGCCCACAAAAGCTTTCATCAGTTTCTCCGCATCACTTTCACCACCGGGTGTGGCAGCAGGCGGGAAAGAACTCAGGAAATTGCTGAGTGTGTTATAACCGGCTGACATTTTGATAAACTTCCTGTATTTATCAAAACGGAGCAGTTCGAGCAATGAATCGCCGCGGTTGTTGCATTTCTTCATCATCAGCGGATACACCCCTTTCACAAAACTGGATGTATAAATGGATCCGTCTGATGCAACAGCGAGATAATACAGTTCCTGTGGTGATAATGGCTGGATGATGCGGAAACGCACTTCAGCAGATTCGGTATGCAGTCCGTTGATAACATTCACAAATACCTCGCGGGCCCTTTTCTCCAGTTTTTCTGTCAGCGCATTGTATTCAATGGCCGTATCACCGTTCATGGCGCGGTCCACATAATCGAGGTGGGTTTTCACCAGCAGGCGGTAATAGAGTACGGAATCTTCTTTTACAGAATCTATCTGCGCGATAGACGTTTTACCATGGATAATATTATCGAGGAAGGGGAAATATTGCTGTCCGCTTTTACTCCGGGCCATTTGTGAAACCGAGCTGATATAATAATCATCCCGGATGTTGTGGATGATATTGGCAAGTTTGCTGTTCGACTGTGCAAAATCATATAACTGTCGCGGGAACATCGGGCCGGCAACACGAACAAGGCTATCAGCAAATGGCACTTCCGGGTTCTGGAACAGGGTCTGGAAGATTTTATCGGGATGAAGCTGGCAGTATTTCAGTATCAGGTGGTTCAGTGAGCGGCTGAGACCTGAATTTTGCTGGAAAGTAAGCCGGTCGGCTTTGAGCACGCTGTAGCCCACATCATAAGCAACAGGCAGGATCAGCGACTCGAAGGATTCTTTCCTTTCATCTTTCTGCATGCATTGTTCATACAGGGTGATTATATCGGGAAGCATCACCGGGTTTACTTTCCGGGATGTATAGTTCGTATAGAAGAATTTCAGGAGGTTTTCAATACCGCGGAGGTAAAGCACTTTCTGCTGGTCTTTCAGCAGCGTATCATTTTCAATTTTACACTGGAGTTCATCAACACGGGTAACCAATGAGCGGGTGACCATGAAATTAACTTCATCATTGGCTGACGGGCTGAAGCGGTTATCATCTTTTCCGTCAGCTTTCAGGATCAGTTTCTGCTGCTGGTCAATGATATCATGGAACAGTTCCCTGTTCTTTGGCGGGGTGCAAAGCGGGTTCGTGCGTGTTGTTTCCGAGGCAAAGGCCGGCTGGGCCGGGGCTGCCTGGGGCAAAACGATCAGCAAAAAGAATAATATGAATAATTTACCGGTGGACATCCTCATACCAAAACACAAATTTAATACCCATTGCCGAGAAAGGCCGGAAAACCGGGTATTTGTATTGATTAAGACGCATTTACAAGGTATAACGCTGTATGGCTTTTGAGAAAAAACCGGTATTTGTATCAGATTAATTAATTATTAACTCTCTGTAAACCAGTATTCCAAAATTTCCAAGTGCTGTTAAATCGGTTTAGGTTTGCCAAAATTTTACAAGGATGTACACCAGGCCCCGTAAAGTGCTGATCGCAGATGATGAACCGGACATTCTTGAAATTCTCAAGTACAACCTCATCAACGAAGGATACGAAGTATTTACTGCCCGTGATGGTGATGAGGCCATTGACAAAGCCCGGCGACATTTACCCGAATTGATTGTGCTGGATGTGATGATGCCCCGTAAAACGGGTGTTGAAGTCTGTCAGATCCTGCGCACCCAGCCTGCTTTCCGCGAAACGCTGATCATGTTCCTGACGGCATTGAATGATGAAGCCACACAGGTGAAAGGCCTGGAAACCGGCGCTGATGATTATGTGAGCAAACCAGTAAGTCCCAAAATTTTCCTCACCCGCGTGAACGCTTTGTTCCGCCGGATGAATAAAACAGAAGCCAGGGTGCTCCAGGCCGGTAACCTGACTATTGACCCCATCCGTTTTGTGGTGCTGGTGGATGAACAGGAAATCATCCTCGCTAAAAAAGAATTTGAACTGTTATATCTCCTCGCGCAGAAACCCGGACGTGTATTCTTAAGAAATGAAATCCTCAACCAGGTATGGGGCAACGAGGTGATCGTAGGCGACCGCACCATTGATGTGCATATCCGCAAGATCAGGCAGAAGCTGGGGATTGATTGTATTACTACAGTAAAGGGGGTTGGTTATAAGTTTGAACTCTGATAAGATAAATTCCAAAAAACAAATCCCAAATCTCAAACCGTTACCAATGGATGCTCTCGTTTGGGATTTGGAATTTGGCTATTTGGCTTTTGGCTATTGGCTATTAGCTTTTGGCTGCTACGGGTAAGCTGGATTTTTTTGAATTTTTAATTTTGAATTTTCTCTTGAAGCGTCCGCGTTTGGAATTTGGATTTTGTGATTTGGAATTTAAGTTTATACTATTTTAGCGTGTGGTTTCAGCCAAAAACATCTCCCCCCGACAACTTTCCCTTTTAACTGCGGTATTGATTGCTATTCCGCTGAGCGGGCTGGTTTATTTTGTTGAACATAACTGGTTATGGGCTGCAAGTGCTTTTGCTGTAATACTGGGTGGCACTTACCTGCTGATTTCGTTTGTGCTGGAAAGATTTATTTACCGCAAGCTGAAGCTGATTTATAAATTCATTCACCAGACGAAAGCAACACCCAAAGAAGAAACTTTCTATAAATATGTACTTCCGCAGAAAAGCATTGATGATGTAAGGGAAGAAGTGGAAGCCTGGGCTGCTGAGAAAAAAGAGGAAATTGAATTGTTGCGGCAGAATGAGCAGTTCAGGAAAGAATTCCTGCAAAACCTTTCGCATGAATTTAAAACACCGGTGTTTGCCATACAGGGTTATGTGGATACTTTATTAAGCGGCGCATTGGCGAATCCGGAGGTTAACCGGAAATTCCTGGAGAAAACGGCACGTAATGTAACCAGGCTGACTAACCTGCTGGACGATCTGGATGAAATCTCCAGGCTGGAGAGGGGTGAACTGGTATTGTCGAAAAAATCATTTGTTATCCAGGACCTGATCCGTGAAGTTTTTGAAAGTCTCCATGTGAGGGCTGAAGAAAAAAGTATCCGTTGCCTGATTAAAAAAGGCTGTGAATCTCCCCTGACTGTATTTGCGGATAAGGAAAAGATCAGGCAGGTACTTACCAATCTCGTCAGCAATTCCCTGAAATACGGGAAAACCAATGGCTCTGTTACTGCCAGTGTGTATAAAACAGATGGCCGTCATATTTTAGTAGAGATTAGTGATGATGGCATTGGCATTACGGAAAAACACCTTCCAAGGGTGTTTGAAAGGTTTTACCGTACAGACGAGGGGAGGAATATTGACAATTCCGGCAGCGGACTTGGCCTTGCTATCTGTAAGCATATTATTGAAGCACACCGGCAGACTATACACGTTCGAAGCAAGGAAGCCATCGGCACTACAATTGGTTTTACGCTTGACAGTAAAAAGGAAAGCTAAGCTTTCCCTGATGCCTGCTAACATTCCCGTTACATTAAGGTGATAATAAATTAAACTCCGGATATCCCCTGCGTCATTTTATGGGCTGAACTTTAAGAAAAAAATATGTTCGGCTTCAGGGATTTTTTTACGACTTCATACAGGAGGAATACTAATCGCAGTTTAAATGCGGAAGAGGATACTGCGGACCTGTTTCTCCAATCCAATCAATATATTATCAGGTCGGATACTGATAAACCTGCTGAACAGCCTGTCCCTTCCGTTTCTTCTATCCAGGCGGATAACCAAATTCCCAACAGGTCAAATAATGTGATCAAATGAAGATATTTTATGCCATACAGGCAACCGGTAACGGCCATATAAGCCGCGCACGGCAGCTGTTGCCCTGGTTATCAAAATATGGTGAAGTTGATTTTTTCCTGAGCGGCGATAACTGGAATCTCGATCCCGGTATCCCGGTCAAATTCAGGAGTAAAGGGTTGAGTTTATATTATAACAATAGTGGCGGACTGGATTATCTAAGAATAGCAAAGGCTTTCCAGCCACTGAGAATAAAAAAGGAAATCAGGGATCTTCCGGTTGAAAAATATGACCTGGTAATTAATGATTTTGATTATATCACCGCAGCAGCCTGTGCAAAGAAAAAAATAACTTCAGTTGGCTGGAGTCACCAGGCCAGTTTCCAATCACAGCTTACGCCCAGAGCCTCCGGAAAGCATTGGATTGGTGAATATGTTTTGAAAAATTTTGCCCGTGCTACTTCCTACGTTGGATTGCATTTCAAAAAATATGATGATTTCATTTTCACCCCGGTAATTAAACAACAAATCAGAGAAGCAGAGCCGCAAAACCTTGGGCATATTACTGTTTACCTGCCAGCCTGGCCAGAGTGGCTTTTGTTACTTGTCTTCAGAGCGATCAAACATGTACCATTCCAGATATTCAGCCGTGAAGCAAGGATGGTAAAACACTTTGGGCATATCACGATTTTCCCGATTCAATCAGATGTGTTTAATAAAAGTTTTACAACCTGCCATGGTATAATAACAGGCGGAGGCTTTGAAACGCCTGCAGAAGCCCTGCATATGGGTAAAAAAATAATGACAGTACCTATACCGGGGCAATATGAACAAGCCTGTAATGCGGCAGCCATGCGCGACTGGGGCATACCTGTTGCTTCACTCCGGAACACGGGATTAACGGTTTCCCTGGAAGACTGGCTGAACAGCCCGGCACCTTCACCGGCCAATTTCCCCTGTGTAATTCAGGATTGCATTGAATATATCCTGAGCCTTCAGCTGAAAAAAACTGACATAGTAAACCAGCCAGGGCCCTCATTGCTTTTGCCACCTAAGCTGGTGAGTGATTTTACCGTAAACTGATTGCAGGAGCTGCATCCTCACCCGGAAAATAATTTCCCAGCAACATGGCAATTGTTTGAGCCACCTGAGCCTGGTACATTTGCTCCCCGCCATGGATTTCACCGCGGGCTTTTATACCCGGGCCTATCAAAGCCATCCAGGTATTGGAAGAACCACGTATCCATTCACCGTGTGAATCCCATTTACCCGTTCTGGATCCACGGCCATGGTCTGTAGTGATTATAAAGGTTGTATTGTCTTTATATCCGGGCATTGTTTGTACCATATGCCATAATGCAGCAATCATCTGGTCAACAGAATTGGCCTGCTGGAGGTATAAATCATAACGCCCTTCATGAGCAAATTCGTCAGTTTCACCTAAACCCAGCAATAAAACTTTTGGCTGACTGGCAACAATATATTCTTTGGCCGAGAGAAAAGTCAATTCATCATACCGGGTTGACTTCTTCTCCCGGACTATTTCATCCTGTACCCGGTTGATCATTTTTTGTTCTGATGACAATTTATCACCCTGTTGGTTATCATAGCCGCTGTTAATAACAAGGCTGCTTCTTTTTTCGTTTAAAATATAGGGGAACACATCCCAGGAAGTAAATGCAGCTACTTTCCCTTCAAACGATTTCTGTTTGTTGAGGAATTCCAAAATATTCTCATCGGGATCCGGAATGGGATCGTTGGAATGAATCGCCCTGTCAATGTTGCCGGTAAACATTTCATGATAGCCCGGGTAAGATTTTTGAAACGGGTTCATTACATCGACCCTGCTATCGAATTTCCTGTTTCCATAAATACATCCCTTGCGGGAAATCACATTCCAGAAGAACGGCATGAGTTTTTTCCTTCTTTCTTCAGGACTGTCATCCCAATACATGGCTTTCAGTGTGGAGGTGTCAGGGGTGGCGCTTTCCATATTTATGAGGATTGAATCCGCCCCGCTGAATATTTCCTGCCACCGGAAGCCGTCAATGGTTATGATAAACACATTGCCAGTTAAGGGTTTGGTAACAGGTACAGGTTTAGTAAAAGGGTGAAAATTGAAGGGTATGAGTGCAAAAATGAACGCACTGACTAATGTGCTTTTCATTGGTAAACGGTTTTGCAAAGCAACACATTGAATATATCCGTACTGTTAATACCCTGTTACCGATTTATTATACTACGCAAAAAAGCCACCCTTGCGGGTGGCCCTAAACACTGCTGTTTGTTTACATGAGAGATATTTAATTGAACAGGTAACGGATACCAAGCTGTCCCTGCCAGCGTGAGAAAATAGACGTGTTATCCTGGAAACTGTTCACAAAAGGAACCTGGTTGGCGGCATCCTGGTAAAGGAATGAATAACGGGGTTTACCAAGATTTGGATCAGCCACATTTGTTACTAATCCTTCGTATTTCAGGAATGAAGTGGAGCTGAAACTACGGGCAACACCCCAGTTACGGTTCAGCATATTACCCAGGTTGATCACATCAAAAGAAATACGGAGTGTGTGTTTGTCTTTACCTGATTTGAAATAGATATCCTGCGTGATGTTCAGGTCAAGATGCTTAAAGTAAGGAAGTACTGCTCCGTTTCGCTGGGCATATTCGCCACGGTGTCTGCTCATATACGGATCCTGGTTGATGAAAGCATTCAGCTGGTTCCAGATCACGGCAGATGATCGCGTATCGGTGATGGTACCGCCACCGGTGTTTACAGGAACAAGAACGATCTCCCCTGTACCGTTAGTTACATTTTTCGGTATATAAATAAGATCATTATTACCTCCGGTGCCATCATTATTTACATCACCGCTGTAAGTATAAGAACCAACTCCATTGGGAGCTGCTTCAAACACAAGGCCAATGGAAGTGGCAAAATGTTTGGCATATTCGAGGCGGTAAGAAGCCTGTGCAATAACGCGGTTTGGCTGGTAGTAGTTGGAATAACCCAATTGTGCAGCATTCGGATCGCCGGTTACCTGCCGGTCGCGCCACATACTGGCAGCAATAGAACCACCGTCATTCAGGCTCTTTGATTTGCTGTTTGTATAAGCCACACTGGCGTACAGGTTCTTCCAGGTTTTCTGCAATTGTACTGTGAAGAAGTAAGAATATCCTTTGTTGTAATTCTTCATCAGGATTGCGTTAGTGATATTGGGATTAGAAGCACTGGCACCACCAGCACCACTGTAAATTTTAGTGGAAGAGTAGCGGATCCTACCATCAGGTCCGGCCAGTGCTGTACCGGTAAGGGGTAAGTTTACATTCTCAAAATTCACTGCATTAATATCCTTTGAATAACCGAATTCAGCGGTGATTACAAAATTCTTTGGCAGCTTCTGGTCAACCGCAAGGCTTGATTTCAGCACCTGGGGATACTTGAAATCTTTATCTGTGAATACAAGGCCATACGTTGTTGGCGAAACACCATTAGCAGGCCTGTACTGATCAATGTTAGCACTGAACACATAAGGCTGGCCGGTGGCCGGGTTAATGGTATTGTTGAACGAACCAAATTGCACACCATTGTTGCTGGCCTGGTTACTGATCCATACAAAGGGAGGAGGACCAGAAAATGATCCTATACCACCCCTCACCTGGGTTTTCTGGTTGTTAAACACATCCCAGTTAAAACCGAGACGGGGCGAGAACAATGTGTTTGTGCCAGGCTTGGCTCCGACATCATAATGCTTTCCGTCACGGAATGTAAGGCTGATCACATTCGGGTTTGCATCAAATTTATTTTGGAAAGAAGGCATGTCAATCCTGAAACCATACGTGATATTCAGGTTGGGTTTCAAGCGCCATTTGTCCTGTGCAAAAAAGCCATATTCAGTTACACCGATACGCGCAAAGGGGAATGAACCGTCTTTCGTCAACGCATACTGCAGGGCATAACTTTTTGCATTCGCAGCACCGTTGTTAACGCTGTTATAGAAATCTGTAAAGCTGTTAAAGATATATGCACCCTCATAGTTAGGGGCAAAGCCGTTTTCAAAATCTTTTTTGTAGATCTGAGTTCCCAAAGTCAGCTCATGCTTACCCGTTGAATACGTAAATATGTCTGACACCTGGAAGATATTTGTGTTCAGCACATTGTTGTAGGTAAATGGCTCATAACCGAAAGAAGTATACGTCTGGCCCTGGGGGTTCAGGATATCCACCAGCGGAAAGTCGCCACCGGCAAGAGATGCCCTGAAATCACGCAGTGCAGTATAACCCACCTGTAGTTTGTTCGATGCCTTATTGCTGAGACGTGTGTTCAGCTCAGCAATGAAAATATTAAAGTTATTGTTAATCGTATACCCGCTGCCGCTGAAAGGCAGACCCACGTTGGAAGGCTGGCGGTTACCATTGGGAGCTCCGCTGTTACTGGCAGCAATATCTTTAAACGACTTCAGGTAATTGTATTTAAGCGTGAGCTTGTTTGCCGCATTGATATTCCAGTCAAACCGGAGCGTCACTTTATCACTCTGGGTACGGTAATTGTACCCTTCATACTGGCCGGGATCATAGCCGAATTTCTGAGCCAGGAAATCTTTCAGCTTATTCAGCGTATCAGCCACCGCCTGTGATATTACACCCGGAACAGGTGTCTGGCCTGCTTTGGCCGCAACAAGGCTGGTAGCCGGTTGTGTGATACGTTCCTGTTCAGCACTGATGAAAAAGAAAAGCTTGTTTTGGATGATAGGCCCGCCTACTGCTACCCCACGGAGGTTATAGTCAAATACGGGCTTCAGGATTTTATTAGTCTTTACATTATATCCCTGTAAATCCGGATTCCGCAGATACGTGTAAACAGTTCCTTTTATCTGGTTTGTACCACTTCTTGTTACAGAATTCACACCGGCACCTGAGAAACCGCCCTGGCGAACATCATAAGGCGCTATACTAACCTGGATCTGCTCAATTGCATCAATACTTACTGGCTGTGAAGCAGTCTGTCCACCCAACACACCAGATAAACCAAATGCATTGTTGAAATTGGCACCATCCACCGTAATATTATTATACGCACCATTACGGCCACCAAAACTCAGTCCATTTGAGCTGGGTGTCAGTTTGGTAAAATCCTGCAGTGAACGGTTAATAGTGGGCAATCTTTCAATTTGTGAACGGCTGATAATTTCCTGGCTGCCGGTTCTGGAAGAATTAAAAACCCGGTCACGCCTGGCTGTTGTCAGCGTTACATTCTCCATGGTTTTTGAATCCGCTGTTAATTCAAAATCAGCCTGGAATTCCTGGCCAAGTACCAGCGTTACATTTTCAAATGGGTTAGCCTTAAGGCCAACCATACTAACAGTAATTAAATAAGGGCCGCCTACTCTCAGGTTAGCGAGTGTATAACGTCCATCTTTCCTGGAACTGGTCTTATAAACAGTTCCTGTAGGCTGGTGCGTTGCAATAACTGTTGCACCAGCTACCGTTTCTTTTCCGTTACTCACAGTGCCCACAATCTGCGAAGTGGTTTCCTGCGAGAAAACAGAAACTGAAAACATCAAAAAACAAAATGCGAATAGGGTAAACTTCCTCATAATCAAATTTTTTGCAAAGGTGTACTTGCAGAGAATTCAAACATCCTAAAAACGATTACCAAATTATTAACACTGCACACTTCTTATGATCGCAATCAAAAAAAAACCACCCCTGGCCTGTCCTGCCGGAGTGGTTACTGCTGGAAAAATCTGCACCATGATACTTACTAACGTTTAGTGCAAACGCTGATGGTAGGTAGAAAGAACTGGTGTAAAACTAAATGGCAAAATGAAAATTAGTGTTATGGGAGTATTACTTTGGCGTTAAGAATTCAATGGAGAATGTTCCGCCGGAACATGTAAGAGTGGAAAATGGATAATTGATAATGGAGAATGATTCCCGATGTCATTCTTACTGTAAAAACACTCCCCTACTGGAAAATCATTTGACCCAGGTACTACTCGATTCTCAATTCTCCATTTTTAATTCACAATTATCAATTATCAATTATCAATTAAAAAAAAGGCCACCCTCTCAGGCAGCCTTTCTGATATTCAAAAAATAACAGATGATTAGTTGTAGTTGAATTTCGTCCAACCTTTCCACCATGTAGCACCGGGACCAGCAGGCGCAATAGCACCACGGTAGGTAACGGTTTTATCAAAGAATGTATCGCTGGAGAAAATCGGATCTGTAAATCCACCACCAGTCAGGATTTTCTGGTTACCATTTGAACCGGCGAATGGTGTGGGATCGGGAGCCGCATAGTTGAAGGGCTGGATCAGTTTGGCATCTGAAGTATTTACCAGCAAATCATTATTATAAAAAGAATTTGTAAACCAGGATGTCAGGGTAGCGTCGCTGTTGATTGTGGCGCCAGCTGTTCCTGAAAATTTCAGGTTGATCGTATTTCCAGCCAGTGTTACGTTCCTTAAACGAAGGGTACTGTCTTCAATATTCAGCGCTGTTGAAGTTCCTGTGGTTGCATCAATCAGGATTCCCTGGGGCCAGCCCATGATGATGGAGTTGCAGATTGAAATCCCGGAGTTCCTGCGGATCTGTGCACCGGCACGGAACAATGTGCTTCCAAAATTATTCAGTGTGGCACGGGGACCAATCGCTGTAATGTTGCTGAAAATAGCTTTTGTTTTAGGTGAAGCAGTTGAACCATTTGCATTATTATCACTTTCAAAAGCTTCTGAAGTTGGGATATCCGCAATTACCGAATCACGGATAATGAGACCAAACTGCACTTTTCCGCTATACCCGTTGTCAGTATCAAAATCATCATCCTGTGTTTTATAGGCAATCAGGTATTTGCAGTTCACACTGCCGCCAAACCACTCATAGGCATCATCCTTTGCATAAGCCACTTCTACGTGGTTAATGGTTGTTCCGCTGCCCACGCAAGCCAGCGTCAGGCTGTTGATTTCCTTATCAGGCTGGAATGCATAACCGGCATATTCGATACGCACATAGCTGAGTGTACCTGAATTATCATTATCCACTACAGTTGGCACCTTTGCGTCGCCAGAACCTGCCAGGCCATCACCATTGGCGTTGTCAATACCACCTTCCACCTGGTATAAACCGGTTATACCATTGTAGCTCAGGTTATAACCTGCTTTACCGCAGATGACAATACCACCCCAGTCACCGGATTGGGGATTGGGAGACGCTGAAGTAAACACAATCGGTTCAGTTTCTGAACCAACGGCATTGATTTTAGAACCTCTTGTAATAACGAGTGATGCTACATCAGCACCGGCAAAAGAACCTTTAATTAAGGTACCGGGTTCAATAGTCATAGTATGGTTACCTACTATATACACAATCCCTTTCAGGATATACGTGTTATTCTTCCTGAGGATTGTATCTGCATTAATCCTTCCCTGTAAAGTGATAGTGGTACCGGTAGTGGTTCCGCCACCGCCATTCACGATGATAATCTCTTTTTCACCATCCATTTCAATTTTACGGCAACCTGTATTCGCCAGTGCAGCAATAGCAAGGATACCGAGAACAAAATTTTTCATTGTTTATTTATTTGTATTGTTTTAAAGGGAATAATTAAATGACAGGTTTATACCAGTACCCGACTGCCTGGTGAAACGGTAAGCATCCACACTTTTCTGGAATGTTTTCTGGCTGTTGGCATTCTGGTAGAAATATTGTTTTGAATTCAGCAGGTCTGAAACAGTTAAACGCAGTTCTGCTTTATTATGGGCGAGTTTCTTGGCGAACTGGAAATCCACCAGTGAACGGGGCGCTTCATAAATATCAGGCGCACCGGCTACCACATCACCCACGAGGTAAATACGCTGGCCAATCTGGTTAAAAAGCAAGGTGGCGTTGATACCATATTTTTCTGCGTCATACAGCAGTCCTGCATTGATCACATAAGGCGATTGCCCCTGCAGGGTACGATCAACCCCGAGTGCCCGGTCTTTTACACTGCTGTAGATAGCAGAACCATTCGCCTGGAAGGTGAAGTTTTTCAACGCAGGGCTGAAGTCCAGTTTTTTGCGGATCTCCAGTTCAAGCCCTACCGTTGTGGCCTTTTTGGCATTCTGGTAAGTAAATGTGCTGCCACCGCCTACACCATTGAACAATTGTTCAATCGCGTTATTGAAATTCTTATAAAATAAACCCGCAGTAAACACCTCACCGGCACGGGGATATATCTCGTAACGTAAATCTGTATTTGTTACGCGCGTTCTTTTCAGCAATGGATTTCCCTGTACAGAAGCGTTCAGTTCAAAATCATACAGGTTCAGGAATGAAAGCTCACGAAGCTCAGGACGAATCACGGTTTGTGAACCTGATAAACGCAGGTTAGTGCGTGTATTCAGTTTCAGTGTAGCGTTCACGCCGGGCAGGATGTCTGTTACTTCTGTATGTGTATGGCGGGGATCCCAGGCCTTTACACTGCCCACCAGCTGGTCATAATTTTCCACGCGTACACCCCATACCACACGGAAATTCGGTGTGAACTGGTTATCCATCTGTATAAAGCCTGCATTTAATATTGTATTGGCGAGATAACGGAATGTATTTCCCTTGATCGCATCAAAAGCAATTTTGTTATCAGTACCATTTCCAAAACTGGAAGCAGCAAAAACCTGGTCAGCCGGAAGCAGGCGAAGCGCTGCATTATCAACCGGCAGGTAATTGGCAAATAACTGCGCATCATACAGCCTGTCTTTCACCTGGAACATATACCCGGCCTTCAGACTCTGCTGTTGCTTCATCCATTTAAATGAATAATTGACATCGCCGCCGCCGGTATAAATGTAATCGCTGAGCGACTGGTAAATACGGCTGCCGCTTTGCTGCGACAGTGAATTGGACACGAGTAAACGATATGGATCACTGGTTCCTGCATTCTTTGCATACAATATCCTGCGCTGGTCAGGTGTATATCCATCCAGGATACTGAAAGCACCGTACCATTTCAGCTTCAGTGATTTTGCAAGCTGGTCTTCTCCATTGATCTGGGAGGTAAAGAATGTATTCTGCTTAAAAGTAAATTCAGATCCTGTTAAATCTTCACCACGGGAATTATCTGTACCGGCCCTTTTCGTAACGCCATCTGTTGAATTAATATTGATGATCGACTTCAGCGTTACTTTATGCAGCGGACTCAGCCTGATCGAAAAACTCGCCAGTGCACCGGCATTGATGTCTTCTAAATATTTTTCATCATCATAAGAAGAAATCACACTGATGACATTAGTCTGGTCATCCACCACATTGGCGCGGTTCAGTAATTTCAGGTGACGGAATCCGCGATTGTACTGGATGGCGATATTACCACCAGCCTGCTTCCCGAATAACGTAGTGGCAAAACCTGCATTCGCCTGGAATGAAAGATTCGGCGACGCATTGCCTGAACCAGGAGCCCAGCTGTTACGGAGTTGCTTGCCAATGGCCGTTTTATCAGCAGGTGTCAGCAAATCAAATTCAGCTTTGCGGGTATATGTTTCGGGTAAAGCCCTTGTACCATCATCGGTTCCCAGCCAGTCGAGTTTACCACCCTGGTTGTCCTTATAAAAAGTTTTGCCTGTTGTTTGTGTATTAAACCCGGAACCAATCTGCACATTGAAAAACCCTTTTGCAGGGATATCTTTTGTATTCACCTGGATCAGGCCACCAGCCCACTCCCCCGGATACTCCGGAACAAAAGCTTTATTGATAACGATATTATCAATCATGGAAGCCGGAATCAGGTCGAAAGAGAATGTTTTGCGGTCAGGCTCCGTGCTGGTGAGCAGAATACCATTCAGCATAGCCTGGTTATAACGGTCAGCCAAACCACGAACAATAATAAACTTCCCGTCCTGTATACTGGCACCGGGAGTACGTTTCAGCACCTCACCGGTATTTTTATCAGGAGACCGGCGAATGGTTTCTGCTGAAATCACAGAAGCCACTGTGTTGGTATTTTTCTGGAAAGCAATGACTGAATTCACCGTTTCTTTCCGCGCACTGTTTGACTTCGCCGTTACAACCACATTCCCTTCAGTCTTTGTTTTTATAACGAGTGTTATATTCAGTTCGTTCACCTGTCCGGCCAACACTTCAATTTCATTGACAGATTTGGGTTCATAACCCACTGCAGAAAATTCAATTTCATATTTTTTGCCGGGAGCCAGGCTGAGACTGAAGCGGCCTTCAATATCCGTCATGGCACCACCATCACCTGTAACTTTTACCGTTACACCTGCCAGGGGTTCATTTTTTTCGTTCAGCACTTTACCAACCAGTTTCAGGTTTTGTGCTGAAGCCATAAAAGTCAACAGGGAAAAAACAGTTAAAAACACCAAACGCATCCGGGAAACCATAGCCGTTATATTTGGCGCAAAACTGCCTTTAAGGCATTACCGGCATGTTACGGGCATGTTAAGGAAAAGTCAACTGCATGTTACCGGAATATTATGTGACTTGTAATTGTCTGGTTATCAGAATCTGAACTGCAATCTGGCGGTAAACAAATTGTCTTTTTGATCATTCGTTGCGCCAGTTATTAATGTGTTTTCATTGCTCACCAGGTCGTAATAAAGTATCAGTTTAGTCTGGGAGTTCATGTAATAGGTATATCCAAAACCGAATGTGGAATAGCTGATATCAGATGCATTGAGATTGGTACCTGCTTTGCCAATCTGGGTTCCTTTTACACGGATATTGGGATCATACCAGTCGTATTTCAGGATCAGCTGGTGACGGGTGCTGCCGATATGCTGGAGGATATAAAAGAATCCGCCGTTAAAATGCCTGACATACGTAGGCAAAGGTGTGCCGTTTGAATTGGGCAGGCTCCCGGGATTCGTTGTTGAATTGGCCGTACCTGGCTGCGTACCGAACCAATGTTCCGCACGTAATTCCGTTTCCCCTTTCCGGTGCTTAAACCGGATCTGGAAATCACTTCCATAATAATGCCGGGGTGATGATTTTCCCAGATTGGCCGCGGCAGAGTCAACAATAAAAACCTGTTCACCTCCCGAAGAAACGCCACTGCTGTAAACATATTTAGTTCCGTTTTTCCAGCCACCAAGTAACAAAGACAATCCCACACTGAGTTCTGCCTTTCCGATTGAGTATGGTTTAACTGAAAAACGGGTAATAAAATCTTTATGGCTGTCGAAATCCGTAGTACCTGAAGCGCCTTGTCCGTTGAAAAAACCTGCATCCAGTTTAAGGTGAAAATATTTGTTGTTCTTATCCTGTGGCTCAAAAGAAACCATGGCGCCTAAATCCCTTTCCCCGGGCATCAGTATCTGCGACATCCTTCCTCTTTCCGGTGATTCCCGGTAAGAGGAGCCGAGATTTACCTCAAACCCAAACGGCCGGGCAAAGAATCCGGTGGTCAGTGATAAATTATTATTCTTTGTTTCAAAAATCCGGATGAACATATCCCTTACGATCACCCCTCTTTCGGTGGCATCCACCTGGAAGGTGAATAAACCCTGCGGGAAATGATGAGCAGATTGCAGCAGGTAATCCACTTTCAGCCTGGCCCTTCTGAGCATGAACCTGCTTTTGGAGAAAGCGGAGAAATTCCCGCCTCCGTATGTGGAAGCCCCGTCTGCAGAAACTATCTGGAACTGGGGCTGCATGTATCCTGTAATCCGGATATTCTCGAATTTTTTAAGGAACGGCCTGACGGTATCCTTAATAAATGCTGTGTCAATATCTGCCAGATAGCGCTGGGCGCCTGCATGTGAGGCCAGAAAAAGCAGAAAAAAAAGGCTGAAAGCCTTCCGGAAGATGGTTTGTTTGAAAAATCCCATTATTTTCAGGAAATATTGCGCAATATAGTATTTAGGTTATTGAAATGTGACCGCAAGTTTATTTCTATATTAATAAATCATTAATTCTCCTCCTCCGGAAAGCCACCACCCGTTAACCCGGTATTTTCGCTAACCTTCCGTTGGCTGAACAACGGATCTAAAACACAGCATATGGGACTTAATTCATTTCTCAAGATTTTCATGCCTAAAAACAGGGTATTTTATGAGCTTTTTGAAAAAGTAGCTGATAACGTATCCAAGATGGGTACTATTTTAAAATCTGTAGTGGCAGAATCCGATTTTGATAAAAGAGCCACACTGATTGCACAACTGGAAGACCTGGAGCATGCCAACGACGAATTAACCCATAACATCTTTACGGAACTTGGCCGGAATTTCATCACTCCTTTCGACAGGGAGGATATCCACTACCTGGCCACTTCACTGGATGATATTGCCGATTATATTTATGCAGCCGGTAAAAAAATCAATTTCTACCGTGTAAACCCGAATGATATCGGGATGCAGAAATTCGCGGAGCTTATTGAGCAGGGCGGACAGCAGATCAGAATTGCAGTACTTGAACTGAGGGATATGAAAAACCTCAGGACTATGACAGAATCCCTGGTTAAAATAAACAGTATTGAAAACCAGGCTGACGATATTTTCGATTTCAGCATCGAAAGACTGTTTGCAACTGAAGAAGATGCCAAAGAGGTTATTAAGAAAAGGGAAATCTACCAGGTGATGGAGATTGTAACAGACAAATGCGAGGATGCAAGTAATGTGATTGAATCCATTATCATCAAGTACGCATAACCCTTACCAACCGACTGTTTTTATGACAACCTACCTGATTATCATCATAGCGCTCGCCCTGATATTTGACTATATCAACGGCTTTCATGATGCAGCAAACTCCATCGCCACGGTGGTTTCCACCAAAGTGCTGACTCCCGTGCAGGCTGTAATCTGGGCTGCCGTATTCAACTTCGTAGCCTTTTTTATTTTCAAGGATCACGGAGTTGCTAATACTGTTGCCAAAACAGTTAAGATTGATTTCATCACGATGGAAGTGATCTTTTCCGGATTACTCGCTGCCATTATCTGGAATCTGTTCACCTGGTGGTCAGGTATACCTTCTTCTTCTTCTCACACATTGATCGGTGGATTTGCCGGTGCGGCCATTGCACATGCCGGCGGGTTCAATGCAATTAATATGGCATCGGATCCTAACATCCTTAAAACGGCTGCATTCATTTTCTTTGCACCGTTGATCGGTATGATCATGGCTCTCATATTTTCCCTTTGGTTCATCAACTCTTTCCGAAAGGGAATCGGGCCAAAACTCATATCGGTGGGTGTACTGATTCTGGTCGCGCTTTTCCTTTACAAAAACCTGGAGTTTAACAGGGAAGTCCTGGCTAAAAAAACGCATTACGATAATTATATCACCCAGGTTATTTTTTACGGAAAGAACTTTAAATGGATACTCCTGGCCTTTATCATGACGATCATGGCCGTATTCTCACTATACCTCAGTTCACTCAATGCCCACAGGGCCAACAAATGGTTTAAACGTTTACAGCTGGTTTCATCTGCCGCCTTCAGTATCGGTCACGGTGGTAACGATGCCCAGAAAGTAATGGGTATTATCATGGTGGCCCTGATTGCCAGCGATCCTACCAAATACAGTTTGGACCACATGGTTTGGTGGGTACCCATTGCCTGTTATTCTGCCATTGCGATAGGTACCATGAGCGGCGGCTGGAAGATTGTAAAAACCATGGGAACCCGGATCACCAAAGTAACCCCGTTTGAAGGGGTGGCAGCGGAAACAGCCGGTGCGGTTACCTTATTCCTTACCGAATCAATGAAAATCCCTGTGAGTACCACCCATACCATTACGGGTGCTATCATGGGAGTAGGCGCCACCAAGCGTTTATCTGCGGTAAGATGGGGTGTGACCTTCAACCTCCTCTGGGCCTGGATTCTGACTATTCCGGTGAGCGGTGTACTCGCTGCTATTGTGTACTTTATCGTTCATGCGATCAGCTGAGTTTAATCATGAGAATCCCGTAAAAATTGCTCAATTTTGCCATCAATTATGGCAAAAATCCTCGTTACAGGCGGTTGCGGTTATATCGGTTCACATACGATTGTGGATCTCGTAACCAACGGCTATTCCGTGATTTCCGTGGATAATAATTCACGCTCCAACCCCAATATCCTGAAAGGGGTTGAACAAATCACCGGCAAAAAAATCAAGAACTACAAGGTTGATCTCTGTAATTTTGATGACACCCATGCCATCTTCCAGGAAAATGAAGATATCACCGGCGTGATCCATTTTGCAGCCTACAAAGCAGTTGGCGAATCAGTTGAAAAACCGCTGATGTATTACGAAAACAACCTGTTCTCTCTCATCAATATCCTGCGCTGTATCCAGGAATTCAAAATCCCTGATTTTGTTTTCTCTTCTTCCTGTGCCGTTTACGGCAACCCGGAAGAAGTACCCGTTACAGAGAATACTGTGCTGCAAAAAGCAGAATCACCTTACGGCAATACCAAACAAATGGGTGAAGATATAGTGACTGCTTTTGCCAAAAACAGTTTTGCCAAAAGCATCCTGCTTCGCTATTTCAATCCGGCCGGCGCCCACCCTTCTATTATCATCGGCGAAATGCCTTTAGGCCGCCCGCAGAACCTGGTGCCCGCTATCACGCAAACCGCTATCGGCCGCCTGCCCAAAATGATGGTGCATGGTTATGATTATCCCACCCGCGACGGATCATGCGTTCGGGACTATATCCATATCTGCGACCTCGCACATGCACATACACTGGCTATACAATACCTGGAAGAAAGAAAAAATACAGAGGCAGTCGAAGTGTTTAATTTAGGTACCGGTAACGGCGTAACCGTACTCGAAGTGATCCAGGCTTTTGAAAAAGTAAGCGGCGAGAAACTGAATTACGAAAAAGGACCACGCCGTCCCGGAGATGTAGTATCTGTGTATGCCAATAACGACCTGGCTGTTCAGAAACTGGGATGGAAAACAGAATATACTATTGAAGACATCATGGATACTGCCTGGAAATGGGAAAAAATGCTCAAAGCGGATGAAACTGTATTTGGAACAATACCCGGGGAACTGAACTGATTTCCCGGTCTTTTTCATGATTGCTTATTGCATCCCTCCCCTTACTTTTGCCCCATTAATTCAACTGCATGCTGAAAGACATTCAATCAACCGGAAATAAAGACACCCGCAGTGGTTTTGGAGATGGAATCGTGGAAGCCGCCCGGAAAAACCCAAATGTGGTTGCACTGACGGCTGACCTCGCCGGCTCGCTTAAACTGAACCAATTCATGAAGGAATTCCCCGACCGCTTTATACAGTGCGGAATCGCGGAAGCCAATATGATCGGCATTGGTGCGGGTCTGACAATCGGCGGTAAAATTCCATATACCACAACATTCGCCAACTTCTCTACCGGTCGTGTTTATGACCAGATCCGCCAGTCTGTTGCATACAGCGGGAAAAATGTAAAGATCTGCGCTTCACATGCCGGTCTTACTCTGGGTGAAGACGGTGCCACCCACCAGATTCTCGAAGATATCGGACTGATGAAAATGCTTCCGGGCATGACTGTAATCGTTCCCTGTGATTATAACCAAACGAAAGCAGCCACCCAGGCTATTGCAGAATACCAGGGACCGGTTTACCTCCGTTTCGGCCGTCCATCCTGGCCCATCTTTACCAAAGAATCAGATTTCGTGATTGGAAAGGCCCAGTATTTTTCTGAAGGAACAGATGTGAGCATTTTTGCCTGTGGCCACCTGGTTTGGAATGCTATCCAGGCCGGTGCTATCCTGCAGGAAAAAGGGATCAGCGTGGAAGTAATCAATATCCATACGATCAAACCGCTGGATGAAGCCTCCGTTATCGAATCCATCAGCAAAACCAAATGCGCTGTTACTGCAGAAGAACATAATGTAATCGGCGGATTAGGTGATGCCATTGCACAGGTTGCAGCAAAACATTGTCCCGTTCCCATCGAATATGTAGGCACAAAAGACACATTTGGAGAAAGCGGTACACCTAACCAGTTACTGAAGAAATACGGACTGGATGTACCCGATATCGTTGCAGCCGCCGAAAAAGTGATGCAGCGCAAAAAGAACGGATAAATACTAATTTCAGGATATTATGGGCAGACCCTTTCAAATATGGGTCTGCTTTTTTATTTTTAGGATTAAACAATATGACTTTCCAATATTCTAACCCAGTCAAAGCCCGACATCAATGTCCCTGACCACTGCCAGCGATAGTGAACTTTTGCTGCAATTCCGTAACCCTGTTACGAAAGAAAAAGCATACACCAGCCTCATCCGTAAATACCAGGAGAAACTCTACTGGCATATCCGGAGGATGGTTGTGGAGCACGATGATGCCAACGACGTTTTGCAAAATGTGCTGATCCGGGTATGGAACGGATTGGAGAACTTCCGGGAAGACAGCCAGTTATACACCTGGCTTTACCGGATTGCCACCAATGAATGCCTGACTTACCTGGAGCAGCAGAAAAAAAGGAGTTCCGTGAGCCTGAGCGACGTTGAAAGCGGGTTGAGTAACCAGATCCGGGCCGACAAACACTTTGATGCCAGCAAGATTGAGTGGAAGCTCCAGTTAGCCATCCAGCAATTGCCTGAAAAACAAAGAGTTGTGTTCAGTCTCCGGTACTATGAGGAAATGCCTTACGAGCAGATGAGTAAAGTGCTGGAAACCAGTGAAGGAGCTTTGAAAGCCAGTTATCACCACGCAGTGAAAAAAGTTGAGGATTACATGTTGAATCATTAAACTTTGTGAGCAGAAAATCGTCACATACTTGGTAAAATGACAAAGAGTGCAAACATATTACAGGAACTGGGCGAGCTGAAAAGCTGGCTGGCCACACAGGAAACGGTAAATCCGTATACTGTTCCGGCCGGTTACTTTGAAGGTTTGGCTGAACAGGTTCTCCGCAGGATCCGGGCTGAAGAAGCCGGAACAGCTGCAGAGGAACTGGGTCATCTCTCTTTCTGGCTGGCGCTTCCAAAAAAATGCCATACACCGTTCCGGCCGGGTATTTTGAAACCCTGGAAGAGTCACTGCTTTTTGCCGTTAAAGATGACCAGCAATCTGCCGGAGAAGAGTTATCAGAGATTTCCCCGCTGCTGGGTGGATTGAATAAATCAAACCCTTACAGTTTACCGGAAGGATATTTTGAGAACCTGTCATCTGATATCAACCGCCACACAACAGAACCCGTAAAAATGGCGAAAGTGGTTTCGATCACACACCGCCGCTGGTTCAGGATGGCTGCTGCTGCTGTATTTGCAGGCTTGATGGTTACAGCAGGATTTGTATACAACAGCATCCAGGAGAAAAAGAATTCTGTTGCCTATATCGAGAAAAAAATCAGCAAGGAACTCCAGAAATCTTCTGACAGTGAACTGGCTGAGTTTGCCGAGCTGATGGATGATGGTCAAAGCATGGCTTCCAATACGGTTGACCCGAATACGGTGACGCCTGATTTGCTGAAAGATATTCCCGCCAGTGAACTGAAAGATTTCCTGGATGAAACCGGCGATAACGAAATAATTAATAATTAAAGAGCGCATCTGCGAATAATGAAAAAGTTTCTCCTCATATTAACCTTATTTTTCTGCACAGGGATCAGCCTGCATGCCCAGGATGAAGATCCGGCTGTACAGGAAGACCAGGGCTCACGCATCCAGCAACGGATGCAGGAGTATATCCAGCGGAGGTTAAATATGAACAGGGCCGAGGCAGAAAGATTTAGTCCCGTTTTTATCCGTTACTTATTTGAACTGAAAAGAACCCACCGCGATTTCAAAACAGACCGCCCGATGCTCCAGCTTAAAATTGCTGAACTCCGCGTACGCTTCCGTACCGAATTCCGCCAGGTGCTGGATGAAAGAAGAGGCGACCGCGTTTTTGAAGCAGAAGGTGAATTCAAAAAGATTGTAGTCCGGGAATTACAACAGCGCGAAATACAGCGAAGAGGCGGACTCCGCAGAAACAGATCCATGTTAGATTAACGTAACAGCAACGAATATCAGCTACTAAAAAGGCTGTCTCAAATGAGGCAGCTTTTTTTGTTGGACTAACTGCCGTGGTGGGTGAGGACGCCCACCACGGCACACAAATATTCGAATTACAGAGTAATCGTGTCTATTAACAGCTTCGAAAAATCGCTGCCCCGCTGCGAGGGCCGCGATTCCTCGTTGAACTCGGAATCAAAACGACCACACCGGATTCTTTACATCATGATAAAAAGAAAAGTCCACTTCTCCGCTTCCCCTGCTTCCACCATTGCTGCCGCAATTCCATCGTCTTCCTGCCATCAAAATCATACTTGGCCACAAAACGATGCCGCATTTGCTGTAACTGGGGCGCATCATCACCGCCAAAGAAAACAGTTTTGCCATCTTCTTTGATTTCAAATACCTGGTGAAAGCGTGAATGGGCTCCAGTGAGATGATGCGAAATGTATCCGTCTATCCTGCCCTCATCATCCAGCAATTCAACCTGCGGATGGTTTTGCAGGAACTGGAAACGGTTTGTTTCATATGAAGGCAGTCCTTTTTCGAAAGCAAAGGCCATTTCCTTGCGGTTGATATAATATCGGGCAGATGGAAATGCTAACTGATCAGGTTCTCCTTCTTTTTGAATAACCAAACCACCTGCATGGTCTTTATGCAGGTGCGACATACACACTTTGGTAATCTCTGAAGGATTGATCCCTGCATCCATCAGGTTCTGGTGCAGCTGGAGGCGGCCGTTTTTTGAAAAGCCTAACCCGGAATCAAATAAAATAATATCATACCCCGTAACTACTGCAAAAGGCTGTATCTCCACAAGCAAACTGCCAACCGGTTTTTCCTGCAGCTGGTCTCCTTCGGAAAAAGGAACGAACTGCTTGGTTTGGTCAACAGTGAAACGGCCTTCGGAGAGGGGGATGATTTTCATGGAAGACAAAAATAGGGCTTAACCACAAAGGACACTAAGAAATACAACAAGGATCACTAAGGGGAGAATACTTTGAGCACATTGAGATTAAAAAAAACTCACCTCAAAACCATCTGCCTGTCCGCATCCAGACGTATCAGGATAAACAACATAATAGTAAATGTAAGTAAGGAGGTCCCACCATAACTTATGAATGGCAATGGAATACCAATCACCGGCGCCAGCCCGGCCGTCATAGCAATGTTGATGGCAATATGGAAGAAGAACACCCCCGCCACCCCATACGCATAGCAGCGGCTGAAAACACTTCGTTGCCTCTCTGCGATGGTTACAATGCGGAATAGCAGTAATAAATAAACAGCCATCAGCACGAAAGATCCGGCAAAGCCAAAACCTTCGGCAATGGTATCAAAGATGAAGTCCGTTCTTTGCTCAGGCACGAAGCCATAGCGGGTTTGGGTGCTTTTCAGCAGGCCTTTGCCAAATAATCCACCGCTGCCGATGGCAATCTTGGACTGTTTTACATTATAGTTCGGGTCTTTTTTCTTGCCGCCTGATTTTTTCAATTCATCAGCATGAGCCATCACATATTCTTCAGGCACATCGCGGCCTACTGTATTGTAAATCCTTTCTACCTGGTAATATTTCAGCAGGTGCTTGAATGCAAATGGCACTGCCATATACTGGATACCGATACAAACAGCACCGGTCAGGATAATGCCCATCAGCAAACCTCTCCTGCGGCGGATCAAACGGCGCATCAGCAGGATGACCATAAGCGTCAGGCAAACCAGTATAAGCGCGAGCGTGATTTTCTCAAATAATAAAGTTGCCACTACCAGGGCTGCCAGCGCAAAACCAATTACGAGGATAACGGAAGGCAACCCTTCGCGGAACATCACAATAAAGAATGCAAAGTACACGAGTGCCAGCCCCGTTTCTTTTTGCATGATAGTTAATGCAGCAGGAAAAAGGGCGATAGCTGTTGCGATCAGCTGTGACCGGGTTTTGGTAAAATCTGTTTCCGGCCGCGAGAGATATTTGGCCAGTGCGAGTGCCACGAATATTTTACAGAACTCTGCAGGCTGGAAGTTAAATGCCCCGAGTTTGATAATTGACTCTGTCCCTTTGATGGGTGAATGGAAAGGGAAAACAAGAATGAGGAAGAATATCCCCATGGCATAGCCCAGGTTGGCCGTGGCGGAGAAAAATTTACTGTCGGTCAGTAATATGAACAACGCTATAACCGTACCTACCACAAAAAAATAAAACTGCTTGCTGTAATCGGTTTTAAAACGCAGGAAACTTTGCATCACCGGATCACCTTCCTGGTAAGTGGCCGCGAAAATGGCCATCAGTCCAATAGATACCAGTAACAGGTAGATACCGATCAGGCTCCAGTCAATACCTTTTGATATTTCAGGATTGCGGTTATTCATCGGGTAATATCCTTCCGGGGTGCCGGCATTTTTTTAGGATCAACGGGAACATTTATTGCAGGCTTAACCGGGGGTTTCGTAGCTGAATCCTTGCCGGGTTTTTGCGGGGCAGGCTGGTCACCGGCAGGGGAAAGTTTAGCATCCTGTGATCCATTAATATTTTTCTTCGCGGCTTCCTTTGCTGCTTCTTTTTCCGCACGGGCCTGTTCACGGGCGCGCTGCAGCGAATCGCGGGCCCTGATTTTCTGCATCATCAGTGGCGGAATCAGGTCAATCTCCGACATTCTTGTTTCCAATGCTTTTCTTGCAGTGGAAATCGTGTCGTTCAGGTATTTCTCAATCATCAGGCTGGTGATGGGAGCTGCATAGGTACCTCCATATCTTCCACTATTTTCCACTACGCACATAATGGCGATCCGGGGATTCTCTCTCGGCGCAAATGCGGCAAAGAATGAGTGGTTAGGCTGTTTTACCCCGCGGAAATAATTCTCCACTGTCCCGGTTTTACCACAGACATTAATACCCGGCACTTTGGCACCACGGCCTGTTCCCACTTCCATTACACCTCGCATCCCTTCATGCACGTATTCAAACACACTGTCGGGGATTTCGAAAACGCTGTTCTTCTTTTAAATCTTTCCAGCAGTCCAAACTCGTCACCGCCTTCAATAGAATCTACAATATGCGGTATATAATAAAACCCTTTGTTCGCGATATAGGCCATTTCATTGGCTACCTGCAGCGGGGTCACATTCACCTCACCCTGTCCGATACTTACGGAACGATAAGTACAGAAATTCCAGTGACCTGCCCCGTAAATTTTATTGAAGGCAGCCGGAACCGGGATGTTGCCTTTTTGTTCTGAAGGGATATCCACTCCCAGTTTATGCCCCAGCCCGAAACCATACATATAATTATCCCAGGAACGCAGGGCTGAATCTGCATCCGGGAATTTCGGATTCATGATCACCCGTTGCATCACATTGGCGAAATAGGTATTGCAGGAGAAAGTGATGGCTGTCTTCAGGTAATAAGTACCTGGGTCAAGGCATTTCATCGGCTTGCCGCCACCGCAACCATAGAATGCACCTGAACAGCCAAAAGTGGTTGTGGGTGTAATCACGCCTTCATGCAAACCAACAAGAGCCTGCAGGGTTTTGAATGTGGAACCGGGTGAATAGGTCGCGCTCACTGCCCGGTTAAACGTTGGCAGGCGCGGGTCATTATACATCAGTTCATTCACGTGACGGCTCCGGTCGGCACCGGTGAGATAGTTGGGATCGTAGGTTGGGCTGCTTACCATACAGAGGATGCCACCCGTTTTCGGGTCAATGGCAACAATAGAACCGACTTTGTTATGCATCAGCTTCTCGCCTTCCATCTGCAGGTCTATATCAATACTCGTATATAAATTCTTACCGGCGACTGCTTTCTTGTCCAGCTCCCCATTTTCATACGGACCCTGTATACGGCCGAATTTATCACGGATCAGCACTTCTGAACCCCGTTCACCCATGAGGGCTTTTTCATAACTCGATTCCAAACCGGCCAGACCAGCATAGTCGCCGCTCACATACCCTTCACCGGTATGGCGTTTCAGGTAATTGGAATCCACTTCCCCGAGAAAACCGACAATATTGGCACCTGATTTAAAGGGATATGAACGGATAGGACGGTCCTGTATATAAAACCCATTCTGGAACCGCCAGAGGTTTTCTTCAATCCTGGCGTATTTGGCCGGTGGGAGTGACGCTTCAAACACAGAAGGTTTCTGTGAAGAATTTTTGATGATGGCTGTTATGATCCGCTCCCGGAATTCTGCTGTGTCAATCTCCATCAGGCTGCAGAAGAATGTAGTGTCCAGCGAACGGATCTGCGCCGGGGTTACCATCAGGTCATGTGTAAGTGTGTTGTTTACATACGCCTGGTTCTTGCGGTCGAACACCAGACCCCGTGGCGGGTAAACGGTTCTTTCAAGAATGGCATTATTCCTGCCAGCTGTCCGTATTTTTGGAAATCACCTGCAGGTAAAACAGCTGCCCGGTGATTACCAGGATAGCGATCCCGAAGATCAGGCGGATGATACGGCTTCTTGATTGATTGAAAACAGACATGAAGGGGAGAAAAAGCGGCGAACGCCACCCGTAAAAAAAATATTTTAATGCGGTTACAATGTACGAATTCCGAAAGGCGGTTTCCAAATCTATTTGTACGGAATTTTCATTTTGTGAAAATTTTCATTCATACAAATTGATTACGCCGTATTCGTCCTGAATTTTAACTGTCGTGGAAATACCAGTTCGACTGTAAATATCAGGAGCAGGCTGATACCGGTTGTTGTAATGACACGGATGATAAAATCGAGAAAGGTACCCGCATCCAGGAATTCAAGGAAGAGCATATACCCGTGATGAAGCAGGGTGAGCACCAGTACATACACGGCATAAGGTGTCCACTGCATCGCCCGGGGAGATGGTTCCCGGTAATTGAATTCTGAACTGTCTTTTGGTGTGAGTATACCGATGATAAAAGGCCTTACGAATGCAATCAATACACAGGCTGCGGCATGCAGTCCGGGCGTCATCATGAAATAATCCAGTATCAGCCCGGTAAAGAACCCAACAAACAGTAACCCGATCCGGGTTACAGAAAAGGGCAGCCAGATAATAAAAAGGAAATATATATATGGAGTGATAAACCGGTGCAGGTGTGGTACTTTATTCAGTACGTATACCTGGATCAGTATAAAAGCGGCCAGCCGCACGATATTTCTCAGCACATCACTCATTGTCCGGGTTTTTTCGCCTCTTCAATTTTTTTACGCGTTTCATCCATCAGCTTCATCTGCTCATCGCGTTCCAGGTTTTCTATAATATGTACCTGCTGGATATTATTAAAATTGATCGCTGTTTTCACTCTCAGGAGGTACATACCGGAAGATTGGTCGGATTTCACCTCCGCAATAGTGCCAACGAGGAATCCCGGTGGGAATGTGAACGATACAGTGCTGGTGATCACCGAATCACCCACTTTTACATCAACACTTTTGGGGATTTTTTTAAGTATCACATAACCCGGGTTTTTACCATCCCACTCAATGGTACCAAACTCACCACTTTTTTTCAAAGAAGCACTGATCGTATTCTGGATATGCAATAAACTCATCGCTTCGGCAAAGTTGGGACTCACATTCACCACTACACCTACTACTTTGCCGTCGGAACTGACCACTCCCATTTTATCCCGGATACCCTGGTTAGATCCACGGTTGATCTGTATATAATTCTTTTGGGCATTCACCGTATTATAAACCACCGTACCGGGCCGCATAACGAAACGACGGTAATGGCCTACAGTATCGTATGGCAACGAATCGTGGCTGAGTTGACTGGTAGTATCACGGGAGAGAAAATTCACGGGTTGCAGATTCATCAATGAATCATTAACGCGGTTGAGGCGGCGGTTTTCTTCACGCAGGTAAAAAAAGTCTTCTACTTTGTTGAACTGGGTATTGACCCGGCCGGTCAGCTCATTGGCAATACCGAGAAATTTGGCGCGGTGAAACCGGTTATAGCTGAAGAGAAACCATAACGAAAGCACCTGCAGGAAAAAGAAGGTGATAAATGCAGCGTACCGCCGTATGAAGAGAAATATGTTTCTCACTAATTCGGAATTTCAGCCTTTGTTCTTTGTGGGAATGATTTAGATAACCTTATCTCATGACAAAGGGATACCTGTTATAATTTTTCAAAGCAATTCCTGTTCCGCGAACTACACTCTTCAGGGGATCGTCAGCAACATGTACCGGCAATTTGATTTTATTGCTGAGCCTTTTGTCAAGTCCGCGCAGCAACGCACCACCACCTGTGATATATAAACCGCGGCGGTAAATATCCGCAGCCAGTTCAGGAGGTGTTTGCTCGAGGGCTTTGAGTATAGCTTCTTCAATTTTGAAAATGCTTTTATCAAGTGCTTCAGCAATTTCCTGGTAGCTTACCATGATCTGTTTGGGAATACCTGTTACCAGGTCACGTCCGTTTACCGGGAAATCATCCGGGGGATTATCAATATCCTTCATCGCCGCACCTACCTGGATTTTGATTTGTTCTGCAGTACGTTCACCAATCAGTAAACTGTGGTAACGGCGCAGTGCTTCCATAATATCAGCCGTGAATTCATCACCGGCGATACGGATACTCTGGTCGCATACAATACCTGCCAGTGCGATAACAGTGATACCTGTTGTACCACCACCAATATCAATGATCATGTTACCAACGGGTTCTTCCACATCGATACCGATACCGAGTGCAGCAGCCATGGGTTCATGAATCAGGTAAACTTCTTTTGCACCAGCCTGTTCAGCACTGTCACGTACTGCACGTTTCTCAACTTCAGTTATAGAAGAAGGAATGCAGATCATCATTCTCCAGCTTGGTGGAAACAAAGGCTTCTTGGGGTAAACGAGTTTGATCAGTTCACGGATCATCAGTTCCGCTGCGTTGAAGTCTGCAATCACTCCGTCTTTCAGCGGGCGGACAGTGCGGATGCTTTCATGTGTTTTCTCATGCATCATCAGCGCTTTCTTTCCCACAGCAAGTACTTCCTTCGGATTGTTGCGGTTCAATGCTACAATACTCGGTTCGTTCACCACTACTTCGTCATTATGTATGATAAGGGTATTGGCTGTACCCAGGTCGATGGCTATTTCTTGTGTAAACCAGTTAAAAAGTCCCATTAATTGTTCTTGAATTTATTGAGAGCAAAGGTGGAGGAAATAATCCGAAATAACAAAGCCAAACCCCAACACGGACAGCTTTTTTGCAAGAATTTACCGGAGTCATTTCCCTCGGAAAATCAAAGAAGTTTGTAACTGACTGTAAAAACGCTCCAACGCATTTCCGCAAATCAGTAAACGGTTTTTCATTTATCTTTCCAATATGCGAATCATCACCCGCACCATACTCCTTCTTTCACTGATCAGCCTGCTGGCAGACATTGCCAGTGAACTGCTTTACCCGGTGATTCCGGTTTATCTCGACAGTATCGGATTTTCCGCTTTGTGGATTGGCGTCCTGGAAGGCGTTGCCAATTTCACCGCCGGTATCAGCAAGGGTTATTTCGGGAAATGGAGTGACCGGACAGGTTTAAGGCTCCCTTTTGTGAAGCTGGGATACCTGATGAGTGCTGTTTCAAAGCCATTAATCGGTTTTTTTGTGTACCCGATCTGGATCTTCTTTGCGAGGTCATTGGACCGGCTCGGAAAAGGAGTCAGAACGGCCGCCAGGGATGCCATTTTATCCTCCCAATCCACGAAGGAAACAAAGGCGCGAGTCTTTGGTTTTCACCGCGGTATGGACACTTTAGGTGCTACAATCGGACCAGCCATAGCCCTGCTTATTTTGCTCTGGCATCCGGGTCAGTATAAGACCATTTTCATGCTCGCTTTTATCCCCGGACTGCTCTCCGTTGCCCTGATTTTTTTGCTGAAAGAAAAAAAACAGCCGGTCTCTACTTTGGGCAAAGGCAATTTCTTTTCCTTTTTCAAATACTGGCGGATTGCGAGCCCCGGATTCAAAAAACTGGTGGCCGGTTTACTCGTCTTTGCCTTCTTCAACAGTTCAGATATTTTCCTGTTGCTCAAAACCCGGGAGGCTACGGCAGGTTTTTCATATCCTTTCCTTGGCAAAACACTGAGCAGCGAAACCATCACCGTGGCTGCTTATGTTTTTTACAACCTGGTGTATGCACTGGCTTCTTACCCGCTCGGCGCAATGGCTGATCGTTTTGGCTTTAAAACCGTTTTTGCTGGCGGACTGGTTGTATTTGCAGGCGTTTACGCCGGTTTTGCCTTCCAGCCTTCCATTGGGATGATCTTTCTCCTGTATTTTTTCTACGGATTATATGCAGCTGCCACAGAAGGTGTAGTCAAAGCCTGGATTACCAATTTTGCGCATGAAAAAGACACGGCCACCGCGGTAGGTTTTTATACTTCCTGTGAAAGTATCTGTACACTGGCAGCCAGCGTCATCGCCGGTTTACTGTGGACCAGTGCCGGCAGCTTATATACATTTCTCATTCCCTCGCTGGTTGCAGCCTTTACGGCTATTTACTTTTTTATATATATCAGGAATAAGGCGTAACCCGCTGGTTACCCGCTGTCCGCATCGCCAAAACTGGCATGGAAATGGCACTATGCTGTTTACAAAACCAATTTTTATCTCATGAAAAAGATATGCAAAAGCCTTTTCCTGTCAGCCTTCTTTGTTGTATCAGTAAGCCTTGTCTCCAAAGCCCAAAACGGCAGCGGCTACACTACTGCACTGGGTGTGAAAGTCTGGGATGGCGGCGGAATCAGCTTCAAACATTTTACCGGCGGCAGCAATAAAGCGATCGAACTGATCGGTTACTTCTGGAACCAGGGAACCCGCATTACCGGTTTATATGAAATCCATGCCCCGATCAGCGGTGCCGGTAACCTGCAGTGGTATATCGGACCGGGAGCCCACATTGGTTTTTACAATACCAAATACGGTGATGGAAGTTTTGCAGGTATTGATGGTGTGCTTGGACTGGATTATAAATTCAGCAATGCGCCACTTAATATTTCGCTGGACTGGCAACCGAGTTTTGAATTCGGGACGAACAGGGGTTTTTATGGGAGTTGGGGTGGATTGGGGATCAGGTATACTTTCAAGTAATACATTTTACCACAAAGAACACAAGGAAATACACAAAGGACACAAGGCTTTCCTCCTTTGTGTCCTTTGTAAAAACTTTGTGCACTTTGTGGTAAAAAATCTTATACCTTGATTCAAACAAACACCATGAAACGTTTTACCACCCTCCTCTGCTTCTTATTTATTATTTCAATTTCAAAAGCCCAGGATGTTAATGCCATCTTCGCCCAGGCAGAAAAGACATACAGGACTCCGTAAAATACCCTTACGGCCATAATGCAGCCGCAGGTAAATATTATAACATCCGCGGCTTCAGATGTATTGTGAAGTATACGGACAGGGTGAGCCGTTGTTGATTATCCATGGCAACGGCGGGTCTATTAATAATTTCATTTACCAGATCCCTTATTTCAAAGAACATTATAAAGTGATTATAGCCGACAGCCGCAACCAGGGCAAGTCGGCGGATAGTGGCGATAGCCTCTCGTATGAAATGATGGCCGACGATTATGCGGAGCTGCTCACCCAGCTGCATGTGGATTCGGCCAATGTGATCGGCTGGAGTGATGGTGGTATTGATGGCTTATTACTGGCTATGCGTCATCCGGAGAAAGTTAAAAAACTGGCGGTAACGGGTGCTAACCTGGCGGCTGACAGCAACGCGGTTCCGGAAAGTATCTGGAAATTAGTCAGGCCATCATACCTGATGATGAAAGCCAAAAAGAACAGGACGGCACAGGAAAATGTGGGTTATAAATTGCTGCGGTTACTGATGGAGCAGCCCAATATTGCCCCCGCATCCCTGCAACTGGTTAAATGCCCCACACTGGTAATCGGTGGCGACCATGATGTGATCAAAGAAGAACATACGATGCTGATCTATAAAAATATCCCCCGTGCTTACTTATGGATATTGCCCGGGTCGGGACATTCCACACCCATCATTTTTGCTGATGATTTTAACCGCACAGTGGACCGTTTCTTCAGGAATGCTTACAAATCATTCAGTCCGGAACAGCGGTTTAATTAATGATGCACAAAACCCAGTTTCTGTTCTACCGATGAAGGGAGGGCAGGCAGTTTCCTTCTTTCAATAAGAAAACTGTTGAGCCTTGCAATGTCTTTAAATATATAATGTTTGTCGGCCGCCGCTTTCAGGTAATCTTTACCTGTACTGCCGCCGGTGCCAATACGCGTACCGATCATGCGATGTACCATATTCATGTGGCGGTAGCGCCAGGAGCTGAGTTGTTCGTCAATATCAAGTAATGCATTCAGCAAACGGAAAGGCAATTGCAGGATGGGATATCCGCGGTACAGCATGATAAATAAAGCCGCACGGCTGGCTTTGGCAGTCAGTGTGGCATCTTCATATTTCCCTTCACTGGCAAAGATGGCGTCGAATGCCTGCAGGTTACCGGATTCAGCATCTGCCAGGCTTTGTTTGTACTGGTCCCTGTATTCCCGCCAGAAAGGATGAAGCTTTGCAGGTTCAGCAGGTGACTTCATATCATTCCAGCTTTCTGATGCATCAAAAAAAGGCATGCGTTCAAGCCAGCTGTTGAGTAATTCCAGTAACGACTGTGATGTTTCTGCTTTTTTAATCAGGTCAACGTGTTCCTGTTTTAACTGGGAAGTATAATATTCCTTTCCGTGGCGTTGTTCAAATTTCAGTCCCAGTTTGGCTTCGAGTTCTTTGAATTGCCAGCTCTGGAATCCGGATGCAGGACGGAGCATATCCCGGAAGTCGAGGAAATCCATGGGTGTCATGGTTTCCATGATATCAATCTGGTGAACCAGTACACGAAGTATGGTTCCCATTCGTTCGAGCCGGTGAACTACCGTTTGCAGCTCAGGTGAATTATCATTGAGTGCCGGCTGTTGCAGGATGGCACAGACAGAATCCGCTTCCGCATGCAGTTGTTTAAACCAGAGTTCATACGCCTGGTGAATGATGATGAATAACATTTCATCATGCGCCGGTGTTCCGCGCTTATCAGATTCAGGCAATTGGGCATTCAGGATTTTGTCCAGCTGCAGGTATTCGTGGTAATGCACATTAGAAGGCATGCGATCGTTTTGACAAATTTAGTCAGAGGAATTTATACCGCATTTTTGTTTTCTGCAACCTGGTTTGGAAGGCTTGTACTCCGGCAATGTGTCTTATTCGGGGGGACCCTGAATAGACGCAATCGTAATTTCGCAGACTTATACTTCGCTATTGCGTCTTATTCGGGGAATTCATACCCTATATCCCTCCGGTAATAAATCCCTTCGAATTCAATTTTTGACAGTGCTTTCAGCGATGCGCCAACAGCTTCTTTCAAAGTAGCGGCAGATGATGTAACACAGAGAACACGGCCTCCGTTGGTTACTATCTCACCGTCTTTTTCTTTTGTGCCGGCGTGGAAGAGCATGGAATTTTTTCCCAGTGGCTGGTCAAGCCCGTGGATGGGATAACCTTTATTGTAACCCAGCGGATAACCTTTGCTTACGGCCATGATGGTGGCGGCTGCGCGGGGGTCAAATTTTATGTCGGCTTTATCCAGTTCTTTCATGGTGGCAGCAATACAAAGGCTGATCAGGTCGGATTCGAGCCTGGCCATAACCACTTCCGTTTCCGGATCGCCCATGCGGCAATTGTATTCAATGACGAATGGATTTCCTTCCACATTAATCAAACCGAAGAATATAAACCCGGTATAGTTAATGCCTTCTTTATCGAGTCCGTTCACCGTTGGTTTAATAATAGTCTCTTCTACTTTATGCATAAACGCCGGTGTGGCGAATGGTACAGGGCTGATGGCGCCCATACCGCCGGTGTTGAGACCAGTATCCCCTTCCCCGATTCTTTTATAGTCTTTGGCTTCGGGCAGGATCCGGTAGCTTTTACCATCTGTGATCACGAAAACACTGCATTCTATGCCGGTGAGGAATTGCTCAACCACCACAGTCCGGCTGGCTTCACCGAATTTGGAATCCTGGATCATCAGTTCAAATTCAGCCAGTGCTTCGAGGTGGTTTTGGCAAACCAATACCCCTTTGCCGGCTGCGAGTCCGTCGGCTTTTATTACAATGGGCAGCGGATGGTTTTTGATATATTCAATGCCTTCCGCGTAATTGTCGGCGTTGAATTCCCGGTAATCTGCAGTGGGAATATTATGGCGGCGCATGAATTCCTTGGCAAAGGCTTTACTGCCTTCGAGCTGTGCACCGAATTTTGAAGGACCGATAAAACGGATGTGTTCGAGATCTGTGTTTGATTTAAAATAATCATAGAGCCCATTAACCAGTAATTCTTCCGGACCCACGATGATCATTTCTATTTTTTCCTCCCGGCAGAAGGAACCGATTTTATCAAAATCGCTGATATCGAGCGGAACATTTGTTCCGCAGGAAGCGGTACCGGGGTTACCCGGCGCGATGAAGAGGGGATTAGCCCAGGCACTTTTTTTAATCTTCCAGGCAAGGGCATGTTCCCTGCCTCCAGAGCCCAACAGGAGGATTCTCATTGTATGTTGATTCTTAGATTGATATTGGTTTTTCCGGATATCCGGAGCGTCTGTTAAAGATAAACAGAAAATAATTTTTGATGGGCAAATTTCTGTATTTTGGGTGCTTAGTTGGTTAAAAATCTGAACTGTAACACAAAAACGATGCTATGAGTCAACCCGTACGTTCCGGCAGCCACCCAAAAGCTCTTTACATTTTATTCTTTACAGAAATGTGGGAGCGATTTGCTTATTATTTAATGGTAGGCATATTGTTGATCTATATGACAGACCCTGCGTCATCCGGCGCCAAAGGGTTTTCCAGTAAAATAGGAGCAGATGTTGTAGGAAGTTTCATTGCGCTTGTTTACCTCACGCCTTTTATCGGTGGTTTGATTGCAGATCGGTATCTCGGATATATCAAATCTATTTTCCTGGGAGGCAGCCTGATGGCGGCTGGTTACCTGGGACTCTCCCTCCCCGGCAATACAGCCATGTTTGTTTCCCTTGCATTGATCATTGTGGGAAATGGCTTTTTCAAACCAAACATCAGCACCTTACTTGGTAACATTTATAATAAGGATGAATTAAAACCGCTGAAAGATAATGCCTATAATATCTTCTATATGGGTATTAATATCGGCGCTTTCGTCTGCAACTTTGCTGCCGCATATCTCAGGAACGCTTATGGCTGGGGTTATGCATTTGCTGCAGCCGGCGTAGGTCTTATAATCGGATTGATTACACTGGCAATTTCCATGAAAAATAAAGACATTAAAGAAGCTGATGTCAGGAAACCCGTACAGGCTGAAGACATGCCACTTTCAAAGATTTTTTCAAACGTATTCCTGCCTGCAATTATCGCGGCTGTGATTGGCTGGTTCCTTCCAACAAAAATGCTTGGATCACCTTTCATGGGATCTCAGGCCAATGATGCATTTATTTTTGCCTGTTTACCCATTATTGCTTTCTATATCTCTTTATGGGTTCGCGCCAAAGGGCAGGATAAAAGAGGAATTGGTGCGCTACTGTTCATCTTCGCTATTTCTATTGTATTCTGGACGATTTACAACCAGAACTCAACAGGTCTTACCCTCTGGGCACAAAAGCACACAGACAGAACTGTTTCTCCCCCAACTGAAAAGATTGCCGGTGCGCTGGGCTTCCTGGAAAAAGTAAGCGACAAACCAAGGCCCGTTAATAAATTAAATGAGTATCTCGTTGGCGTAAGCGATACATCTGCAGTAACCAGGAACGACAGTGTTGTTACAATTACTGAGAAAGAAGGCAAAGCTGATACCAGCGTTACACATTATGGGGTTACTGCAAATGGCAACTGGGTTGACACGGCCAGTAAATCCGTACTGGTAATGGGCCCTGACCCTTATTATAACAACGTACCAAAGGACCAGTGGCCGCAAGGCAAAGAAGTGAAACTGGCCAATACTGAATTGTTCCAGTCAATCAATCCGCTCTTTATTGTTGTGCTGACCCTCATTTTTGTTCCGTTCTTCAGCTGGCTCAGGAAAAGAGGAAAGGAACCAACTACGATGTCCAAGTTCGGAATGGCCTTGTTTATTTCCGGCCTGTCTGCACTGGTCATGGTTTTTGCAATTATGTCTGTGACTTCAATCTATACACATAAAGCATCTCCCGTTTGGCTCTGGCTGACATATTTTGTATTCACTATCAGTGAAATCTTCCTCAGCCCGATGGGCCTTTCACTCGTTTCCAAACTGGCACCTGCCCGTTTAACTGCCCTGATGATGGGAGGATGGTTCCTTTCGACATCGATAGGCGGAAAAATTGCGGGTGTAATGACCAGTTTCTGGGATGATTTCACAGATAAAAAAATGTTCTTCCTGATTCTGGTAGTCGCTGCTTTCATAGGCGGTATACTTATTTATTCCAGAATTAAATCACTGAATAAGGTCGTAAAAGATAAAACGGGGTTTGATTAACATCTAAACCACCTGTAAAAAAAGGAGTTGAGCATAAGTTCAGCTCCTTTTTTTTTCTTTATCTTCCATTCAAATTAACTGCCATGGCTGATCAGCAACCTCTGTTTAAACCCTTCGTGGCCCCGGAAACCAATATGGCGGAACTGACCGTCAAGTCAATTGTTACCGGTGCTATTTTCGGGATCATCTTCGGCGCTTCTACAGTATATCTCGCATTAAAAGCAGGTCTTACCGTATCTGCGTCCATCCCCATAGCAGTAATGTCGATTCTATTGGGTAAATTATTTTTACGGACTACCATCCTGGAGAATAACATTATCCAGACAACGGGGTCTGCCGGTGAAAGTATCGCGGCAGGTGTTGTATTTACACTCCCGGGATTTTTATTCCTCAGTGAGCCATCCAGTGCCAGTTTTTTTAATTATTTCACGATCCTGACCCTCGCCATTTTCGGAGGTATTCTTGGAACACTCATGATGATCCCGCTCCGGCGATCCCTGATCGTAAAAGAACATGCCACATTGCCTTATCCGGAAGGGACAGCCTGTGCATCAGTTCTAAAAGCCGGGGTAAAGGGAGGCGAGCTGGCACTAACCGCTATATGGGGTGTGCTCTTTGCTTTTGGATACGCCATTCTTCAGAAAATATTCCACGTCATTTCAGAAGCTCCTGCATTTTTCACAAAACAGACAAATAAAATATTCCCATCAGCAAAAATCAGCGGCGAAATCACACCGGAATATATGGGTGTCGGTTACATTATCGGACCCCGTATTGCAGGTGTATTGGTAGCAGGTGGTATCCTTAGCTGGTTCGTGCTCATACCACTCCTCTCTTCCCTGATCAGCGCAGATGTTATCGCAGCACAGTTACATAAGCTTGGTTACATCCAGGATCTGGCGAAACCCGGACCAGGTAATGCAGGCAGCTGGGATCCTGTTACGCATAATTTCGGAGACTGGACTTCCGCCATTTACAGGGCATATATCCGCCAAATCGGCGCAGGCGCTGTGGCCGCCGGTGGTTTTATTACACTGATCAAAACAATCCCAACCATTATATCATCTTTCCGCGGAAGTATTGGTTCACTTAAGAAAAATGCAGATGGGACAAAAACAATTGTTCCCCGCACAGAAAGGGATTTATCTATCAAGATCGTAGGAATTGGCAGCCTGGTGCTTTTACTGGTGATCGCTTTAATGCCCGGCACACTGATCCCCGGAAGTAATATCGGCAGCAAACTCCTCCTGGGATTACTGGTGATCATCTTCGGTGCATTCTTTGTAACAGTTTCATCAAGAATAGTAGGATTAATTGGTTCTTCAAACAATCCCATCTCTGGTATGACCATTGCCACTTTAATGGGCACCTGCCTGATTTTTATAGCAGTAAAATGGACAGGACATTTTTATGAACCCATGGCACTTGTTGTGGGAGGCATGATTTGTATTGCGGCTGCAAATGCCGGTGCCACTTCACAGGATTTAAAAACAGGATACATTGTGGGCGCAACACCCAAATACCAACAGATTGCACTGTTTGTAGGCGCCATTGTTTCATCACTCGCGATTGGCGCAACCATTAAAATCCTCGATACACCAACAGCGGATATGGTTTCCCAGGGAATCAACCATGCCATTGGAACCGATAAATATCCTGCCCCCCAGGGAACTTTAATGGCGACATTAATTAAAGGAATACTTTCTTTCAACCTTGACTGGCAGTTTGTATTGGTTGGCGTTTTCATTGCAGTAGTAATGGAATTATGCGGCATAAAGGCACTCAGTTTTGCTATCGGAATTTATCTTCCGCTTTCAACAACCTTCCCCATCTTTATTGGTGGTGCCGTAAGGGGATTCGTTGAATGGCGTCAGAAAAAGAAAAAAATACACATCAATCCGGAGGATGAAGACCTGGGCAAAGGAAATCTTTTTGCCACCGGGCTCGTGGCAGGTGGAGCACTCGCCGGAGTGGTTGTGGCCATTTTATCATCTATGCCAAGCGTCAGCGGCAGTCTTGCGAAAATGAGCGCGGAAGAAAAACTTTCCGACCCCGGACTTCTCGGTGCCGAAGGATATAAATGGCTGGGAGTCGCCTTCTTTGCGTTAATGGCATTTATGCTTTACAGAGTGGCGATGAGTAAGAAGAAAACGACATAAATGATTTAACTACTAAAGGCACAAAGTAAAATACACAAAGGCCACAAAGAGTAAATTCCTTGTGGCCTTTTTTTTTGCCGTCAAATTAACCAGGCGTAAAACAAACATCAACAAATAGTGTCTTATCAGCCTTCGTTTTAATTGTCTTCCGCCAATTATATTAACTTCCATCCTAAATTGACCAGCCATGTGGAAGAAACACCCCAAAGCCCTGCCATTCCTTTTCTTTTCAGAAATGTGGGAACGTTTTGGCTATTACCTGATGATCGGCATTTTTACATTGTACCTGGAAGACAGTGTGGATGGCTTTAACCTGAACACCAAAGATTCTGCCAGCCTCTACGGCACTTTTATAGCTTTGGTTTTTTTTACACCCTTTCTCGGTGGGTTAATTGCCGACCGCTACCTCGGCTATCGTAAATCAATTATCCTCGGAGGCCTCTTGATGGGTGCAGGTTATTGCATCATGGGCATCCACGACCTGAATACGTTGTATATAGCCATGACGCTGGTCATTCTCGGTAACGGATTTTTTAAACCCAATATTTCAACCTTACTGGGAAATGTATACTCTACCGACCAGCATAAACACCAGAAAGATGAAGGGTATAACATCTTTTACATGGGTATAAACGTAGGTGCGTTTATTTGTAATTTTTTCGGTGCTGCTATGCAGAATATTTTTGGCTGGGCCGGTGCGTTTGCACTGGCAGGTGTTGGTATGTTTATCGGGGTCATCACTTTCATGGTGGGCACAAAACACTATAAAGCCTATGACACCCGCAAACCACTTCAACCCGGCGACCTGCCACTATGGAAAATCCTGGCATTGGTTATCCTGCCCTGTTTGGTATTTGGATTCATCGGCTGGAAAATAAACGGCGACGGATACATCTTTGACTCTAACTCAACCGATGCATTCATTTTCGCCTGCCTGCCGGTACTGGCATTTTATACCGTGTTGCTGATCCGCAGTAATAAAGATGAACGGCCAGCCATGGGTGCCATGCTTTCCATTTTTGCCGTTGTAATTCTCTTTTGGGCCATTTTTAAACAAAATGGCTCTGCCTTGAATACCTGGGCCAATAAATACACAGAAAGGCATATCAGTGGTACCACCGCAGATGTATTCAGCACATTAAAGCAATCAAAAACGGTTACGTACAAACCAGACAGCATCATTAAAACCGATGCCCTGTTCCGGAAAATAAAAAAAGACGGAAAAGAAATTAAAGAATGGGCCTACCCTGATTATTTTAAAAACATGGCCCCCGGAACTTTACCGGCAGAAGGAGCCAGTATCCATGTATGGGCCCCCAACCTCAGCCAGTCAATCAACCCTTTCTGGGTAATTGCGCTGACTCCATTGGTAGTGGCATTTTTCACCTGGCTGCGACGGAAAGGAAAAGAACCATCCACACCAACCAAAATTGCATTCGGATTACTCGTATCAGCATTATCTGTATTAGTAATGGTGGCTGCTGTAAAAGCAGGCCACAATGGTGCTGAAAAAGTCAGCGTATGGTGGCTGATCGGCAGCTATGGCATTGTTACTATTGGCGAATTATTCCTCAGTCCGATGGGACTATCACTTGTTTCTAAATTAAGTCCGGTACGAATTACTTCTCTCATGATGGGAGGCTGGTTCTTATCAACTTCCATCGGCAATAAATTAAGCGGTATCCTGGCGAGCAAGTGGGATCAATACGATGACAAGAGCAGCTACTTCTGGCTGAATTTTATCCTCCTGGGTTCTGCTGCAGTTTTCCTTTTTGTTTTACTGAAATGGCTCAATAAAGTCATGAAAGAAAAAGGAGTAAACTAAAAAACGGATAGCTCAAATTTTTTACAGCGTTTCGCAACAAGAATTTATACTCAACCATACAAACAAAGGCCACAAGGAAGAGATTCTTTGTGGCCTTTGTGTATTTGCTTTGTGAACTTCGTGGTTAAACAAAATCCATATACTTATATTTCGCCCCCAGTATTGCCTGATCATCCGTACCCAGCCACTTATTCAGCACCGTTGCATATACATTTTTGAAATCCACCTTATATTTCAGGTCACCTTCATCCAGGTCTGCCAGATCCGGTAACCCATTGATCATTCCTTTCTGCTTCAAACCACCTCCCACCAGGAACATATTATTCGCTGTGCCGTGATCCGTACCCTGGCTGGCATTTTGTTCCACCCGGCGGCCAAATTCAGAAAAAGTAAACAGCAACACATCATCAAAGCGGTTATTCAGCTTCAGGTCTTTCACAAACGCCTGCACCGCACCGTTCATCTCTGTAAATAAGCGCTGCTGCTGGGCATCCTGGTTGAAGTGTGTATCAAAACTGCCCAGCGATACATAATATACTTTCGTATTGATCTCTGAGAAAATCAGTGAAGCAATTGTTTTGAGGCTATTGCCTAAATCTGTTTTCGGGTATTCCGTCTGGCTGGGATGCAGCCTGCTCTGCTTGAAAATATAATCAGCTGATGATAATGTCTCGGCCATTGTTTTGTAGAGATAATCAGCCGGCTGCTCCCCGGAAGGATCAGTTGAATTCTTCATCACTTCCTTAAAGAATTTCTCATTGGCCGTACCGTATAAACGCTGCGGGTCTTTCAACGCCAGACCGTTTACATTCTCCCCTTTCATGGCCAGGCTGAGGATATCATCAATCTCAATCGCCTGCGTAGGCTTGTCGCAGTTTTTACATTGCGCATCCAGGTATCGGCCCAGCCAGCCCGTTGTTTTATACTCTGTACTCAGACTCGCTGTTTGCCAGATATCCATACTCCTGAAATGCGACCGGTCAGGATTCGGATAACCCACACTGTTCATGATCCCCAGGTTACCATCATGGTAAAAATCTGCGAACGCGGTCAGCGCCGGATGCAATCCAACCTCATCGGTTAAACCGAGCGCCTTGTCTTTCAAAATACCCAGCTTCGGCCTTGCCTTATAATAAATATCATTCCGGATGGGAATCACGGTATTCAATCCGTCATTACCCCCGCTAAGTTGCAGGATGACCACCACCTTATTACCCGCCGGCACCATCGCCCTTCCTTCAAATGCTTTCAGGAACTTAGGCAACAACATGGATGCCGTGGCTAAAGTGCCGATCTGGATGAATTCTTTGCGTTTGAAATGCATATAGAGATGTTACTTGTTAATTGTTATCTGTTGCCAGTTGCCAGTTACCAGTTACCAGTTACCAGCTACCAGCTACCTACCCTCTGCTCCCTGCTACCTGCCTCCTGCTCCCTCCCTGCCCCTGCCTCCTGCCTCCTGCTCCCCCGAATAAGTTTCACTATTCGGGGCAAGCCTGCCTCCTGCTCCCTGCCTCCTGCCTCCTGCTCCCCCGAATAAGTTTCACTATTCGGGGCAAGCCTGCCTCCTGCCTCCTGCTTCCTGCTGCTCCCTGCTACCTGCTACCTGCTACCTGCCTCCTGCTTAACACAACTGGTACTCCGGAATACTCATCACCTGCATAGTAGCAGATTTGATAAAGTTTTCCCTGCCGCTGTTATCTGAAAATGATTTAATTACTTCCGGGTTCACGCGGCTTTTGGTTTGAAGCAGGATGGAAGTGATGTTTGCCAGTAATGATTCTTTCGGAACAGATTCGTAGGCTTTTGTATACAGGCTCCAGTCGATTTTTACATTGATCGGACGTCCAATCCGTTTCATGCCATTGGCCGCTTTGGCCTTGGGATCTTCTTCACCATTATTTTTACGGCCCATCATCTGGTCATCATCATCTTTGGGCTTTACATTGAACTCATCATCCTCATTAAACATCCTGGGCAACCGCATACGGAGCATCAGCGTGGATGAATCTATCCAGCTTTTGCCACCGGGCCATCCGGCCACGTTTGGCGGATAAAATAATATCTGTCCCAACGCACGTTGTAATAATAAAACCGCTTCCTCCTTTTCCACCTTCATGGGTAACAGGCGCTGGATACCGGCAATCAGTTCAATGGGTGATTTGATTTTAACCCCGATATTTTTTTCATCATAAAACCAGTCGGCCGTTAATATATCTTCCAGGAGTTTTGAAATATCATAATCGTTTTTAAAAAACCGGTCGGCCAGCCATTCCACTTTTTCTGTATCGATGGTTTCATTCACCAGGAATTTATACAGCTTGCCGGTAATATACCTTGCCGTTTGTTTTTCCTTCAGCAGGATATCGAGTATATCATCACCGGTCAGGTCACCGGTTTTTCCCAGCACGGTTTTGCTGCCGAAATCATGCTGGCCTTTCCTGAAAATAAAATCCCCTTTCACGTTTGTGCTCCAGCCGGTAAAAGCCCGGGCAGCTTCTTTAATATCATTTTCGGTATAATGGCCACGTCCGAGTGTAAATAATTCCATCACTTCCCGGGCAAAATTTTCATTGGGATGATCCTTACGGTTCTGCTGGTTATTGAGGAAATTAATCATCGCTGCCGTGCGGGATACTTCTTTCAGCATGGTACCGAAATTGCCCAGCGCATTGCGGCGGACCACATCGAGTATTCCCTGCTGGAAAAACAAATTCAGGTTGCGGCAGGCAAAATGCCCATGCCAGAATAAGGCAATTTTTTCACGCAACTGTGAAGCACTGTTGATCATTTCATGCATCCAGTATAAATTCAGGTTCCTGATCCCATCCCTGTTTTTTTGCTGCACCATCTTACGCTCATCGGCGCTCATTTCAAGCCGCTGCATACGGCCTGCTTCCTGGATACCATCATACAATCCCTGCAAATAATTATCAGCCACATTGATATATTCAGGCTTCCTTTCAGAGGCCTTTACCAGGGCTTTATACATTTGCTTGGGGGAATATTTCGAAAGATCGTTCAGCTGTTCCACAGCAGGACCGAAACCGGCACGCCATAACAGGTGCTGGTTTTTGATCTGATTGGATAGTGACATGTGGGCTTATTTTAAATTCTGACTCTTATGAAGTTATGAAGTTTAACCGCTTACAGATTTTAAGACGGTAAAAAATAACATTTCCTGTCTCTTTATTACATTTGAAACACCAATCCCGGAAATATGACCTTACGCGCCTTCAAATACCTTTCCCCTTTTATCATTTATGCCGGCTCTTTCCGGGCCCTGAACGTTACCGGCTTTGAAGTTTGGCTGCCATTGATTTATGCCTTTGCTGTCATCCCGCTGATTGAGCTGCTCCTGAAACCTGATGCCTCAAATCTCAGTGCTGCTGAAGAAGAACTGGCCCGGAAGAACCCGTATTATGACGTATTGTTATATGCCGTGGTTGTATTACAATATCTCGCATTATATATGTTTCTGCGGGGTCTTACCTATGACCATCTCAGTACCGCAGATATTGCAGGCAGGATATCTGTCATGGGTTTGCTCTGCGGGGTTTTTGGTATCAACGTAGGCCATGAACTCGGCCACCGGGTAAACCGTTTTGAACAAACCCTGGCGCAGGCATTATTACTGACTTCCCTCTACATGCATTTCTTTATTGAACACAACAAAGGGCATCACAAAAGAGTAGCCACTCCCGAAGATCCAAGCAGCGCCAGGTTTGGTGAAGCGGTTTACCCTTTTTATTTCCGCACGATTTTTTTCAGCTACCTCAGTGCCTGGGAAATTGCCAATAAGGATACACGCAAAGCCGGACATGCAGCCTTCTCCCTGTTTAATCCCATGATTATTTTCCAGCTGATTCAGGCCGCATTGATAGCCGGTATCGTATTATATTTTGGATGGCTGACTGCTGTATATTTTCTGTGCTGCCACCATTGGTATCCTGCTGCTGGAAACGGTTAACTATATTGAACATTACGGATTGCAGCGTAAAGCAGGGGCAGGCGGACAATACGAAAGGGCCATGCCCCGGCACAGCTGGAACAGTGATCATATCATTGGCCGGCTGATGTTGTTTGAACTGAGCCGTCACAGTGATCACCATTATCTCGCCAGCCGCAAATACCAGGTATTAAGGCATTATGATGATTCTCCCCAAATGCCAACCGGTTACCCGGGCATGATGCTCTTATCCATGTTCCCGCCGGCCTGGTTTTATGTAATGAACCGTAAAATCAGGAAAATGCAATCAGCAGTTACTGCTGAATCCCCTTCAGAATAAAAGCCTTTACATGCACGCCTTCTGCAGTATCCATGCGGGCACGGGGTATCATTCTTTCCAGGATAAAATTCCACCGGGTTTCTGAATACGCCGCAGGGTCTGGCAATGCATGGCAACGACCACAGCGGTTATTGAAAAGTATCTTCCCTTTTTCAATATCAGGCCTGATGGTTACAGGTGCCGCTCCCGTATTTGCCGCAACCGGTACAACACGGTCATGGATCACCGGTACCGCCTTTGGTGTACAGCCCCACGTGATGGAAAAAGTTGCAAACGCAACCATGAACAGTTTATGCACAGTAATTATATGTTTATCCCCGGTAAATGTCCGAAGTACACACACGATAAAATGATATGACTATTAAAATACATGGAAAATTTATGGTGGTGTAAATAAAAATGATACATTTAAGAACCAAATTTTTTACACATAACCAAACCATGTAATTTATGAAGAAATCGCTTGCCCTCCTCGCCGGAGGATTTCTTTTGATGATGGGCTGTAACAAGTCTGCCAACAACGAAAAATCAGCTATGGCTGATGAACCCGCTCCCACCCAACGCCAGTGTGCTTCTTATGAAGTACTGCAGGAACAACTGAAAGCAGACCCCGGTCTGGCCGACAGGATGAATGCCATTGAATCATTCACCAGCCGTATTGTGAATGACCCTTCTGCTTACAGGCTGCTCCCCGATGGTACAATTGAAATTCCTGTTGTATTCAATGTTCTGTACCGCACAGCCGCACAGAATGTTTCGCTCGCTCAGCTGCAAAGCCAGATTGATGTACTGAATGAAGATTATGCCGGCACCAATGCTGATCATAACCTCACCACTACATATAATACTGTAAAAGCAGGCAATATCGGTGTTCGCTTTGTTTTAGACCAGGTGGTCCGCAAATCAACCACTAAAACAAGTTGGACTACTAATAATGCCATGAAAAAAGCCAGCGGTGGTATTGCACCTACCAGCCCCACAACCAAACTCAATATCTGGGTTTGCAATATGGGCGGTGGCATCCTGGGTTATGCCCAGTTCCCCGGTGGCGCTTCTGCTACAGATGGTGTGGTGCTGGACGATAATGCCACTGGCCGTACTGGCACAGCAACAGCTCCTTTCCATAAAGGAAGAACAGCCACTCACGAAGTGGGACATTGGTTAAACCTCCGTCATATCTGGGGTGATGCCACATGTGGTAACGACCAGGTTGGTGATACTCCGCTCCACAATACAGCAAATTATGGTTGTCCGGCAGCTGGTCACCTGAGCACCTGCACAGGCACACCGGTTGAAATGACCATGAACTATATGGATTATTCAGATGATGCCTGTATGTATATGTTCTCACTTGGACAACGTTCCAGGATGCTGGCGGTATTCGCTTCAGGCGGCCCCCGCGTCAGCTACGCCCAACCTTAATAACATCCTTGTTATAATACAAAAAGGCTGCCTCAAACAAGAGGCGGCCTTTTTTTGTACTCGTATATTTTTAAAATAAACCAAATTGGTAACCCCCGCACAAACACGTCTCACTTTTCCATTTAATGAAAACAAATGCCGGGACTTTAGTCCCTTTACTGAATCAGCAAAACAAGAATTATAAATTGGCCAGAATTCGCCGCAAACTATTCTATTATAAAAAAAGAATGCTGCAAAATTCTTTGTTGCCCCGGGTTTAAACCTGGGGCAAATAATGGCGGCATACTTCCTGAAAAAAGATTTACTATCCTTATACTGAATACAACAAACATCACCTCTGTAGCAACAGCATGGAAGGGACTAAAGTCCCGGGAGCTTAATCGCTTAACGGGGAACACAATCTGAATAGGATAAAACCATAAGAAATAAAAGAGGCTGCCTTTTTGGAGACAGCCTCTTTTTATTGCCGAATGATTTTATTTTATTTTGCATTGCCCTTAATGAATTCCTGGATTTGCGTCTTTTCATCTTCTGACAGGTTCGCGCGGGGAATCATTTTTTTCAGGATAGGCTCCCACTGTCCATAAGAATAATCTCCTACATTTTTGAGTGCATGGCATTTGCTGCATTTGGATGCATACAGGCTTTTACCCGCTTCGCCTTCCGGGAGCGGATCTGTTTTCTGGCCTTCTTTGCTGGTAGTGGGTAAATTCTGGGTGGATGGGGTTACAGTAGCTGACAATGTGGTTTTTTCCTCTTTCGCATCAGCAGGGGTAGATGCCGTTTTATTGTCGGCAGGTAAATTCGTTCCGGGTGTTGCAGCCGGGCTCGTAATTTTTTTACTGCAGGCTGTTGCCAGGATTATAACTGCAAATACTAAAGTGATTTTTGATTTCATCATCGTTGATTTTTTTGTAAAATATTCAATTTTCAGGAAATCACCGCTTTCCCGAAATAAGGCTGCAATGCAGCCGGGATCCGGATGCCTTCGGCAAACTGGTTATTCTCCAGCAAGCTCGCCATGATCCGCGGCAAGGCGAGTGAACTGCCATTCAATGAATGCAGCAATTGCGTTTTGCCATTACCATCTTTATAACGGATTTTCATCCGGTTGGTCTGGAAAGATTCAAAATTGGAAACAGAACTTACTTCCAGCCATTTTTCCTGTGCGGCACTGTACACTTCAAAATCGTATGTAAGTGCAGAAGCAAAACTCATATCACCGCCGCATAAACGGAGAATCCGGTAAGGCAGTTCAAGTGATTGCAGCAATCCTTCCACATGCGCCACCATTCCATCCAGTGTTTCATAGCTCGTGGAAGGAAGAACCAACTGCACGATCTCTACTTTATCAAACTGGTGAACCCGGTTCAATCCACGCACATCCTTGCCGAAACTGCCGGCTTCACGGCGGAAACAGGCTGAATAAGCAGTCATTTTCACCGGAAGGTTTTCTTCTTTCAGGATTTCATCCCTGTAAATATTTGTCACTGGCACTTCAGCCGTAGGAATCATGTAAAAATTATCCGCCGGCATATAATACATCTGCCCTTCTTTATCTGGCAATTGCCCTGTACCATAAGCCGAAGCTTCATTCACCATCAGCGGCGGCAGGTATTCTGTATAACCGGCAGCCGTATTATAATCCAGGAAATACTGGATCATCGCACGCTGCAGCTTAGCACCCTGGCCTTTATATAAAGGAAAACCGCTGCCTGTCAGCTTCACCCCGGTTTCAAAATCCACGATATCATATTTTTTGATCAGGTCCCAATGGGGCACTGAACCTTCCGGCAATACCGGTTTGGCACCACCTTCACGCACCACCAGGTTTTCAGCAGGTGTTTTACCAACCGGCACAATCGCAGCAGGCAGGTTGGGAAGCAACACCAGTTTTTCCTGGAGTGTTTTTTCGGTCTCAGCCATTTTATCAGCCACTGGCTTCTGGGATGCTTTCAGGTCAGCCACCTGCTGTTTGCGGGCTTCGGCTTCTTCTTTATTGCCTTTCGCCATCAGCTGCCCGATTTCTTTGGAAGCGCTGTTGATACCTGACTGGATTGTATCTGATTCCTGCTGCAGTTTTTTACGTTCATCATCCAGTGCGACGATTTCATCCACCAGTTCCAAAGCCGCGAAATGCTTGACTGCCAGCCGGGCTTTGACTTCTTCTGTTTGCTGCCTTAATACCTGTACCTGTAACATGGCCTTATAATTTTGCTGCAAAGGTAAAGGTTCAGGGGGCAAGGGACAAGGTCGGGTTCCGCTATCTTTGCCGCATGTTTGTGCAAGATGATCTGCAGCAACGCTGGTGGAACCTGGAGGCTAAACTGGCAGAAAAATTCGGCAAAAAACCGGATATGGAAGCCATCCTGTTCCTGATCGGTATCCAGGAACTGGGCACCTCAGCGGAAAAATTCACCAAGGAACAAAAACAGGACCTGATGCATATTGCCGTATGCACCCTCCTGTCGAAAAGCGGGTATTATGAGATGACCGGCCGGGACCCCGAAAACTGGCCGCATTTTATCCAGCTAAAACCCATGCCCGACATGAACCCGGTTGAACAGGAGAATTTCCTGAAAGACCATATTCTTTTATATTTTTCAGAACAGGAATTTTAAACAGCTATGAAAAAATTATTACTGGCAGCCTGCCTGCTTATTGCCGCCGGGGTTTATTCCCAGGATTCTGTTGTTTTAAAAAAGAAAGACTTTAAGAAAGATGTGCTGATGCAAACCAATTACGGTGATATCATCATCCGGCTTTCAGATTCAACACCCCTGCACCGCGATAATTTCCTGAAACTGGTTAAATCCCATTTTTACGACAGCCTGTTGTTTCACCGGGTGATTTCAAAATTCATGATCCAGGGCGGTGACCCCGAAAGCAAGCATGCACAGCCCGGACAACCCTTAGGCAACGGCGGACCCGAATACCGTATACCGGCAGAATTCAGGCCTTCTCTCTTCCATAAAAAAGGAATGATTGCAGCCGCCCGTGATAATAATCCCGAAAAAGCCAGCAGCGCCTGCCAGTTTTATATCACACAGGGAAAAGTATTTACCGATGCCGGGCTTGATTCAGTCGTTAATTTAAGAACCCACCGCCCGATTCCGGCCGACCAGCGTGAAGTGTATAAAACCCTGGGCGGCGTTCCGCACCTCGACCAGAATTATACTGTATTCGGGGAAGTAGTGAAGGGTATTGAAGTTGTGGATGCGATTGCAGATGTGGCAACAAGCAAAGGGGTTGACAAGGACAGACCACTGAAAGATGTGATTATCCTGAAAGCAACGCTAATCAAGAGAAAAAGCATTAGAAATAAATACAAAACCACAAAGGTCACAAGGAATTACTCCTTTGTGGCCTTTGTTCTAAAAGAAATTCAAATCACAAAATCCAAATTCCAAACCGCATACTAGTTGACGCGTTTGGGATTTGGATTTTGTTTTTTGGAATTTAATTTAATTAAATCTTTTAAGCTACTAGTTTCTGACTAAAGACTATCGACTAGTGACTAACGACTACTTCTGGTTACCCATTCCACCTTGTCCACCACCCTGCTCAGCACGTTTCGTTTCTTCATCCACACCGGATTTACGCTGACGCGCACCTTTCACCTGGCTGTTACCAAAGCGGTAGTTGAAATTCAGCTTGAACTGGGGCATTTCCCCTTGTCCGTTGAACGTACTGTTCACACCGGCGAAGTTGGAAGAACCCGACCACTTCATGGTCTGGAAAATATCACCGACCGATGCCTTGAGCGTGGCTTTGTTGTTAAACAATGTCTTTGAAAGACCAGCATCCACCATGCCCATGGCTTTGGATTTTATCACACCCTGCCATACAGAAGGCGAGATAAATAATCCGCTGAGTTCAAACGTGAACCCTTTGCCCAGTTTGGCGCTGTTCTGCATATAATAGGTGAATGCAAAAACAGTCTGATCTACTTTACGGGTGCCGCCGCCAAAATCAGCTTTGTAATGAGAGTAGTTGGCATTCATAGTTACGAAGAAGCTGTACCATTTTTTCTGGAAAGGATAGCTCACGTTCAGGCTCACTACATCCTGGTTAGCCAGGTTTTTCTTGGTGAGGAAACCTTTTGTTTTGTCAATGGTATCAGGTATCTGCGCGAAAATATCTTTTACATGGCTGTAGTTCAGCACGGTGGTCAGCCTGTATTTGAAAATATTGGTTACGCCGAAACTGTTGGTATACTGGGGACGCAGTTGCGTATTTCCTTTCATATACGTGTACTCATTCAGCTTGAATTCAAACGGATTCAGGTCCTGGTAAGCAGGCCTGTCAATCCGGCGGCTGTAAGAGAACGTCCACTGGTTCATCGGGTTTTTATTGAATGTAACAGACGCACTCGGGAAGAGGTTGGTATAATCCCTTTTGAATAATGAATCATACGTTACCCAGTTACCGGATACATCTTTGAAACCTTTTGAAGTTCCTTTGGAATGCGTATTCTCTGCACGCAGGCCGAACTGGAACATCACGCCTTTTTTCAGCTGCTTGTTGTAATTCACATACAGGGCATTGATATTTTCATCATACAGGAAACGGTTGCTTTTGGCTGTATCATAAAAATCCCCGGCACCGAATACATTGTAACGGCGAAAATCATTGTCGGTATTCACAAGACTGAATTTTCCACCCACGCCCAGTTTACCACCTTTGTAATCCTGTTCGTAATCTGTTTTCAGTGACCAGATATTGATATCGGTGGGCGACAGCATCCGGTATACCACGCGGTTAATTTCTGTTACACCGTCAGCCTGGTAATAATAGTTAGGCTGGTACTGGTTTGAACGGAGATGGTAGAAACCGTAGTCGGCATCAATATTCAGTTCTTTGCCATTCGGAACAGCAAAGCGGTAGTTCAGGTTGGTGTTCACATTATCCCTGTCCATCAAGTTTTTGTTGGTTGCTTTCAGCACCCTTGACACTGTGTTGGTGGGTTTGTAAGTGAATATCATTGGGCCTGCTGTGTTGAAATTCACATCAGCCAGGTTACCGCTCACCACGATACCGATAGTATTCTTGGCATTGATGAAATAATCCAGTCCGGTTTTAAATCCATGTGCTTTGTTTTCAAATTTCATGGAGTTTTTCTGGTCAAAAATCGTGTCGAACTGCTCTTTGTAAGAGTTCATTGACATCTGATTTTTGCTATTGTTGTAATTGTAGTTACCGAACACGTTGATCGACTTGTTACGGTAGTTCAGGTTCAGTCCGGTATTGTATTTGGCATAAACACCCTGGGCATACCCGAGGCTTACAGAACCATTGGCACCAAATGATTTGTTTTTCTTCAGCCTGATATTGATGATGCCTGCATTACCGGCAGCTTCATATTTGGCAGAAGGGTTGGTGATAATTTCAATGGCTTCAATTTGCGCTGACTGCAGTGTTTTCAGGTAATTGGATAAATCCGTACCTGATAAGGGAGTGGGTTTGCCATCAATGTACACCTGCACACCGTTTTTACCGGCGAGACTGAGGTTATCATCTTTGTCTACCATTACACCCGGGCTTTTGCGCAGCAGTTCAAGCGCATCATTTCCGATGGCATTGATTGTGCCTTCCACGTTCAGGATCATTTTATCCGCCTTCACTTCAATGATCGGCTTTTGGGCAGTTACGGTTACACCGGCCAGGTTTGATGCAGCTTTTGACATCGCAATCGGGGGAAAGGCCTTGTTGGCCGTACCCTCAAATACAGCGGAAAAATAATTGGCATACCCGATATGGCTAACCTTAAGCAGGTAACTGCCATGATCTGTTTGGATGGAAAATTCTCCGGTTGCACCGGTTACCGCCAGTTTTACAACGGAGGAGTCTTTAGCCCTGAGCAGGGAAATGGTTGTTTTGTCGAGGCCCTTCCCGTTTTCATCCTTCACAACACCTGTTACGTGCTGAGCCTGAGCTACTAATGAGTAAAAACCTAACGCACAACATAACGATACTAACTTTTTCATTTTTGGTTTTTGATTATGGATGGCGAAGATACCAACGTGTCATAAAATTGTAAATCATTGTCCGACCAATGGCGGAAATACAGGCATGAACGGCAGGCCCAAAGCGGTGAAAATTATTGGTATCCCCGTTCACCGGGAGCAAAAGCCTTGATACTGGTGGCTTTATCATCAATTTATCTTAGGTTTGCAGCATTAAAACCTGCACATGAATTTCCCAGAAACACTTCGCTACACTAAAGATCATGAATGGATCAGGCTTGAAGGAAACGTGGCCACTATTGGTATCACAGAATACGCCCAGCATGAGCTGGGGGATATTGTTTATGTGGATGTTGACACAGTTGGTAAAACCCTGGAAGCCGGAGTCGTTTTCGGTACCGTTGAAGCGGTTAAAACTGTGTCTGATCTTTTCCTGCCGGTAGCCGGAACTATTACTGAATTGAATGCCGGATTAGCTGGTTCACCCGAGTCTGTAAACACAGATCCTTATGGTGAAGGCTGGATGATCAAAATGACAGTTACCAATCCCGCTGAAGTGGATGCATTACTTGATGCTGCTGCTTATGGCGCGATGCTTTCCTGATCCGTTTCCGGTTAACAAATCACTCCCGATCCGTTTTCCGTTTGTTACAGGCTCTGAGTATGCCTGATTATATTGAAACAAGAAATCACATACAGCGAAAGCGAATTAATTGAAAAGCTGATCCTGCGGGAACAAGAGGCTTTCACTTACCTCTATGATCATTATGCGCCTGCACTTACAGGCATCATCCAGCAAATCATCCCTGATACAGAAACTGCAGCAGATGTACTGCAACAGGTATTCCTGAACATTTGGAGAAAGATTGGCTCCTATGATGCGGGCAAAGGCCGCCTGTTTACCTGGATGCTCAATATCGCCAGGAATGCAGCCATTGATATGGTTCGCTCCAAATCATGGAGGGAAAACCAGCAAAACCAGCCCATTCCGGAAGACGTATATAACCTCGGAAAACCGGTTTTCCAGCCCGACCCGGATGATACCGGATTAAGGAAAATGGTCAGCCAGCTAAAAGATGATTATAACACACTGGTTGAGCTTTCTTATTTTCAGGGCTATACACATGAAGAACTATCGAAGATGCTGAACATACCGCTCGGTACAGTCAAAACACGTATCCGCAGCGCATTAATACAACTCAGAAAAATACTGGATAAACGTTGAACCTGCAGGAATACATATCGAGTGGAATCATTGAAAGCTATTGCCTGGGAATTGCATCCCCGGAAGAGGCAGCTACATTTGAAGAAATGTGCCGTCTGTACCCGGAACTGGCTGCAGCACGCAATGAGTTTGAACTGCAACTCGAGAATCATGCTTTTGAACAGTCCGCTACACCCGATCCTGCAATACGTGAATCATTGCTTGCAGCGATCGCTGAAGAATCTGTACCGGCCACTCCAGTTGTTACTATGGCCGCAACAAAACCTGTAAAAAAATTCAGCTGGCTGGCTGCCGCTTCTGTTATTGCATTGATTGCAGTGTCAGCACTGGCCGTTACCTTCTACCAGAAAAATAAAAAACTGGAAAAATCCACTGTTGCTCTCCAGGCCCAGCTTGACTCCACCCGTTTGCAAATGGAAGAACTGGCCAGGCAACAATCGATGATCAGTAATCCCAACACAGCGGTTGTAAGCCTGGTAAGTACTGAAACCACAGCAAAACCAGCTGCCAATGTATACTGGGACAGCACATCCACCGATGTATACCTCGTTGTAAGGAATCTCCCCGAACTGCCTACGGAAAAACAATACCAGTTATGGGCGCTCATTAATAAACAACCCGTTGACCTTGGTTTGTTCGATGCCGGGAACCGGATCATCCTGAAAATGAAAAACACACAGAAAGCAGATGCCTTCGCAATAACCATTGAGAAGAGAGGAAATACCGGCGGACCCAAAGGCACACTCAGCGCTTCGGGAAAAATGCTCTGACATATCTGGTTAAAATGAATACAATAACCGCGGAGACGCAGAGATCGCAGCGTATTCGCTTTGCCTTTGCGGTAAATGTATTAAATACAAAAAACGCAAAGACGCAAAGACGCAAAGAAAAGACTCAAATTGTTTGCAGTTTCTTAAAATACAATAACCGCGGAGACGCGGAGACGCAGTGATCGCAGAGTATTCGCTTTGCGTCTTTGCGTCTTTGCGGTTATTGTATTCATTTTTTAGCCGCTATTCTTTTACAGTATATTGCGCCACAAATTATTTCGTTTGAAAAACAAAAAACTGATCCTCGCCGCTGCGATCATCTATTTTATAATAACCATCATCCTGTTAACCATTCCAGGTTCTGATTTACCCAAAAACGACTGGCTCGATAAAATCTGGTTTGATAAATGGGTGCACATCGGATTGTTTGCCATCTGGGTTTGGCTCTGGTGTTTATATGCAAACAGTACCGCCTCAGCTTCTTCACTGAAAAAGATTTTTATCTATATCACGATTACCGGGATTTGCTACGGAGTGATCATGGAGTTTGTACAGCGGTACTGGATTCCTCACCGCTCGTTTGATACCGGGGATATTATTGCAGATGCAGTCGGTTGTTTACTGGCATTCTTCTATTGCTCAGGCAGGTATATAAAAAAATAGACCCCTGTAGAAACAGGGGTCGCAACCAAAACTAACTGCTTATGAGAAAATTGACTGCTTTTATAATGAGTTCAAATATTAATCGTACATGTATAACGCAAATTTATTGCCGCTAGTATGAATATTGCTGTTAATGAAAGTATAAAAGGATTTATTTAGTATTTCTCCCTGATGACTGTTCGTATTTATTCTCCGGGCTTCACCGCTGCAAACAGTTGTTTCTGATCACAGCATAACAGAAATCTAAAAGGGATTCCAACATCTTCTTATCTGACAATCAACTGACAAAGATCTTTTTCTCTTCAACATTCATTCCTGCTTACTACTATCGAAATTTCATGCCAAAAACTATCGGGTTAGTCCCGGCCATAAAAAAAACCACCAAAAAATATTTTCCGGTGGTCCTTTTTACAAATTGAAGACTATCTGATCAGGAGATAAACCCTTTGATCAAATCCATCAGGCCGTTTCCGGCTTCTCCGCCACCGGGTTTTTGAAAACTATCCTGGGCTTTATTGGTCAGATTGCTGATAATGTTTTGTAAATCAAAGCCGCCCGAACCTTTGTTGCCTGAATTGCCACCCGTAAACTGGTCCAGCAAATCCTGAAGCGGGGAAGAACCGGTGTTCTGTGAATTGTCTTCCGAAACAGCAGCCCCTGCTTTTCCCACCAGCGAACCGATAAATCCGTCCATGGTGGCTTTTTCATTACCGGGGTCATTTGTTTGCTCTACCAGCTGGTTAATTGAATTAGGAATCAGGTTGTTGGCTATTGAACTGGCTGAAGATGGACTCATGTTATACTTACCAACCAGCTTGCTGATAAAGTGGCCAATCATCATACTCACCATCGGATTCTTTACCAGTCCGGCAAGTCCGCCACCTCCACCGCCGCCCTTGAACAGGTCAAGGATATTCTGGAAACCACCACCCGCCAGTACATTCTGGAAACCACCGGCAATCGTGTGGGTGGCATCCGCCATTACCTCCTGGTTATACTCATTGGGGACTTCAGGATTGTTCACAACAGTATCCTGACCAAACTGCTTCACGATATTAAATAACTGGTCTAACATATTAGATATATTTTACCAGCAAGTTAAGTGAAACAACAAATAAGCAACATGAAATTATTCCTGACGGGCCAGTTTTTCTGAGTTTTCAGCAAACTGCAGCGCTTCCAGTATTTCCTGGATATTGCCGTTTAAGATATCATCGAGGTTATAGAGTGTTAAACCAATCCGGTGATCGGTCACCCTTCCCTGCGGGAAATTGTATGTCCTGATTTTTGCACTCCGGTCACCTGTACTTACCAGGCTTTTCCGGTGACGGGAAATCTCATCTTCCTGTTTTCTCACTTGTTCTTCATACAGTTTGGTACGCATCATCTGCATGGCTTTCTCCCGGTTGCCGAGCTGGGAACGCTCTGTCTGGCAAACCACCACTGTACCTGTCGGAATATGCGTGAGCATTACCTTGGTTTCTACTTTGTTTACATTCTGTCCGCCTGCACCCCCCGCTTCGCGCTGTTTCCATTTTCACATCAGCCGGGTTGAGTTCAAAGTCCACTTCTTCTGCTTCCGGCATAACGGCAACTGTTGCCGCAGAGGTATGTACCCTGCCACTGGCTTCCGTATCGGGAACGCGCTGTACGCGGTGTACCCCACTTTCGAATTTCAGGGTCCCATATACATCATCACCCGTTACTTCCAGCTGGACTTCTTTATACCCGCCTACCGTTCCTTCATTCTCACTGAGCAAAGCTGTTTTCCAGCCGCGCCTTTCGCAATAACGCATATACATCCGCAGGAGGTTGCCGGCAAATAAACTGGCTTCGTCGCCACCGGTACCGGCACGGATTTCCAGGATGGCGTTCTTTTCGTCCTGGGGATCTTTGGGAATCAGTAATTGGCGGATATGGGCTTCAATTTCCGTCTTCCTGACATCCAGTCCGGGTGCTTCTGTCTTGGCCAGTTCGCGCATTTCCTCATCATCCCCCTCTATGGCCTCTTTATAAAAATCAATATCGTCCAGGATCTTACGGTATTGGTCATAAGCCTGCACGATTTTCTCCAGGCTCCGGTATTCCTTGCTGGTTTCGGCAAACTTTCTGTTATTGGCCACAATCTCGGGGTTGGTCAGCGCCACACCCAGTTGCTCAAATCTTGCTTTTATCGCGTCTAATCGGTCTTGCATAATGGTGAATCAGGGCGGCAAATTTAGCGATTTGGTTTTTGAGGTTTGAAATTTGAATTTTGGGCATGTCTTACCTGAAATACAGGGCTGAAAAAATTTTCGATGGATACCGTTTCTGCGAGCCCGGCACCGTACTGATTACTGATGAGAAAGGGGTCGTGGAAGGCCTTTCCAATTCAACGGATGCCAGTGATGATATCCGGGATTTACCCGGAATACTCAGTCCTGGTTTCATTAATTGCCATTGCCACCTTGAACTCAGCCACATGCGTGGTCACCTGCCCGAACATACCGGCCTGGTTGATTTTGTACTGAATGTGGTGGACCAAAGACATTTCCCGGAAGATGAAATACTGGCAGCGATTGAAAAAGCAGAAGATGAAATGCTCGCCGGTGGTATTGTAGCTGTTGGTGATATCTGCAATAATGTGCTTACGCTGTCGCAAAAAAGAAAAGGCCGGCTCCGCTATCATAATTTTATTGAAGCCAGTGGCTTCAATCCCGCCATCGCTAAAATGCGTTTCGAAAGAAGTGAAGCTATTTACAGGCAGTTTGCCGGCAACACTTACAACCGCAATTTATCCAGCTCCATTGTGCCACATGCACCCTACTCGGTAGCAGCTGAACTCTGGGACCTGATCATCCATTTTCCCGGCAACCAGTTATTAAGTATCCATAACCAGGAAACAGCGGATGAAGACCAGTGGTTCCTCAATAAATCCGGCGGGTTTGAAAGATTATATCAAACCATGAAAATCGACACGGGCTTTTTCAACCCAAGCGGCAAAAGCAGCCTGCAATCCTGTCTGCCCTATTTATTACCCAACCAGCAGCTCATCCTTGTTCATAATGTATTTACTGCTGCCGAAGATCTGGCGTATGCCAAATCACAGTCCGGCAAAAACAATTTATTCTGGTGTCTCTGCCCGAATGCAAATAATTACATCAGTAACCGTTTACCGGATATCCAATTGCTGATTGACCATGCCTGTGACATTGTACTGGGCACTGACAGCCTGGCGTCGAATCACCAATTGAGTATCATATCAGAAATAGAAACAATCAGTAAACAGTATCCGGATATTTCTTTGGAAACAATGCTTCGATGGGCTACCAGCAATGGAGCGAGGGCTTTGCAGATGGATGCGGTGCTGGGGAGTTTTGAAAAGGGAAGAGGCCGGGGGTGGTGCAAATGAATAAAGGGGAAATTCAAATACATTAACCACAAAGTGCACAAAGGAATACACTAAGTTCACGAGGATTACGACCATTGTGTCCTTTGTGTATTCCTTTGTGCACTTAGTGGTTAAAAAAACTCTTCAATTATTTTATCCGCTTCTTCAACTCCTCCAATATCAGGTCAGCCCGGCTCCTGACAGACGCTGAAGACTCCATATCCCGCTCCCGCAAAAATTTCGTCAGGAACACCGAGTTGAAATAAATTTTCTCCGCATTCCATCTCCAGTCATTATCTAATTCTTTCCCCGAACCCCTGTCTGTATAAGACCTGTAACCACTCTTCAGGCTGTCGCCTTTCACATATCTTTTTGCATCAAAAAAATCATTGGCCTTGCTGTTATAAAAGGCCGGTTTGATGCTGGCAATATCCGGCATCCCTTTCAGCGCTTCTTTATAAAACGACTTACTGATAATCTCCCGTACCGTATCCCCGTCAGGATATTCCAGCCTGAACATACGCAGGGTGGCATCGTTTCCCTTCAGTGAATCATACGGGTTGCCTGCAAATTCCGAGCTCCAGCATGGCCGTATCTATATTGAAAACAAAACTGTACAGATCGTCACCGTCAATAAAATGCTTATCCTGTTTGCACCAGTGCCCCTGAATTTTCCTGAAATGGATGGCATGCTCTTTATCATTCTGGTAGCGTACTTTGAGCAGCAGCTGGTCACCGTTGTAAATCACTTTTACAAATGGCCGGGAGAGATCGGGTGGTGTCAGCGGTTCAATACCGCGGAAATGGTACCAGTCGAAGTCTTTGAAATAAAATATGGAGTCGCCTTTATCCCATTCATGATAGGCGCGTTCTTTTTTTGACGGCGGGTTTATCATTGCCGGAGCAGGAGGCAATAATAATAGTGAGCAAAAATATGATTGGGATTTTCATCTTATAAATCTAATGAGTCTTTCGGATATTTAAATACAAAACCACAAAGTGCACTAAGGAAGACACAAAGTTCACAAGGGTTGCGAACATTGTGTCCTTTGTGTATTCCTTAGTGCACTATGTGCCTATGCTTTGCCCGCCGAAGCGAAGCGTAGGAGGGTGGTAAAAAAAACTCAACTCAATATCGCCCTCAGTACTGGCAAGGTCTTCATCGTCCCGAAATCCTGTATATGCAACGCATAATATGTCTCACAGGCATACAATAAATTCCGCCGGAAATCATGATTCAGTTTTATCTCCCGCAGGTCTTCCGGCTGCATGCATTTCAGAAACCGCGCGGTTATTTCTGCCTGTTTATCGGCCAGGAAATGCGGATGATGCGGAATGGCTTCCACAAAATTTCCTTCGATCATATCGAGACAACTGGTTTCAGCCGAATAATTATCCTGTATCCGGAATCCGAAGAAATAAGTGAGGTGGAGTGCAAAAAATAATGGCAGGTTGGCGAACACAGTATCATCCGCTTCATCGAGATGGGTCAGGATGTCTTCCATGAAATGATACAAATCCGGATTGGCTTCCGGCTGCTTGAGGCATTTGGTGAGCAACTCAGTCATGTAAAGCCCAACTGCATTCCGTTTTACATCCGACATGAGGTTTTTATAGAGATAACCCCATTTGAATTCCCGGATCCGGTTGAGGTTTTTTAATTCGTGATGATATACCACCAGCTCCAGCTGCATCATCGGTTGGAATAGGGAAGCTTTCCCGGGTGCATTCTTGCCGGTGGTACGCACTCCATTCACCATATAAGATTGAACACCGAATAATTCAGTGAAGATGGTTACCACCAGGCTGGTTTCGCCATACTTGACTGCGCGCAGCACAATTCCTTTTGTTTTATGGAGTTTACCGGACAATGGATCAGCGTTGGATAAATACAATTTTAGTAGCAGCAGTTTCCAGTTTGTTGCCGTCGTTAATCAGTACGAGATAAACACCGCTGGAAATTTTATTCCCGCGGTAATCTTTTCCGTCCCACACGGCTTGTCCGCCCAATGCACGGGTCTGGTAAATAAGCCGTCCATCCGGTTCCGTAATTTTTACAATGGCATTCTCCACTAGACCGCGGATGGCAATTGTTCCTGTATAACCCGGCGGAACAGGATTCGGGAACACCAGTACATTTTCGTTTTTCACACCGCCTTCTGTGGCGGTACTCCTGAACGAACATATCCCTTTCAGTGTGGCAAAATAAACTTCACCCGTTTTACCATCAATGGCAATTTTGCGGACATCATTATTCAGCAGCGGACTGTTATCTTCTGTAAACTGGTAAATCACTTTTTCGCCGGAAGCACTGACTAAAAACACACCGTTTTTAGTGGCTATCCATTTCCGGTTGGCGCCATCCACTGCAATACTGCGAACGGATTGTCCTTTGAAAAGATAACCCGCAAAATTCCCGTTCGGTACAATGGGCCAGGTGGCATCACAACCGCCGCCGGTGAAAATATCACCGGGACATTGAATCACGCCAATGCCGTCAGTAGTACCGACCCAGATATAACCGTCTTTATCAACGGCCACCGACATCACTTCTGCGGAGGGCAGGTTACCGGTGCCGGTGCCGGTGTAATATCTTTTCCAGCGGTCATCGCCGGTGTTATCAATGGAAGAACCGTGATCAAAACAGATCAACCCATTTCCCAGTGGGGATACAATCCATTTGTAATTGTTTTCATCCACCACGATCTGTGCCATGGAATTCTGGTTGAGGAAAAACGGTGGCGTAAAATTTTTCCAGGTGCCATCTGCTTTCCTGACCCGCAACGGCTGAACTGAACCGAAATTGGAAACCCAGAGATTATTTTCTGTATCGAATGCAAGTCCGGCCACACGGTAACTGCCCGGATCACCGGTGGTTTCACCAAGTGTATTTTGTTTGAAGATTTCAAACACAGGTCCCGGTTTCACATGCAATAATCCCCCTCCATAAGATCCGGCCCAGATGGTTTCATCGCGGGGATCAATGGCCAGGCTTACAAAATCAAGCAGGGTATCAAGCCGGGCATATTTATAACGATTGATATTATTCCAGTCGCCTTCTTTATATACATACAAACCATCCCCGTTGTACTGGTAATTCCAGGCATCATTCACCGAACCCGATGAAGCATAAAACACATCCCGGTACACCAGCATCTCACCGCTGGCCGTTCCCTGCGGCGATGAAGGAATGAGTTGCTGGAAATCATTCCCTGCCCCGAAATGCGATAAACAACCAAACTGGTCGGCCACCCAGGGATCATTATTCACCAGTATGGCCTTGCGGGGAAAAGAAACTGCTGCAGAACTGTTCAGTATCCGGTTTGTTGTTCCGTCATCATTCAATATAACCACCCTGGATACACCATTCGCCTGGCGGGCACATACCATGATTTTCCCTTCACTTTCAGAAACATTCACCCAGGGCCAGTTGTCTGTATACAAAAAAGACCAGGTGCTGCCGTTTTGTACAAAAATGGTATCATGCTGGGTGACGAAAACTTTATTCTGTATACGAAATACATTCTTTGCCGGGGCAGCAGGTAAACCATTTGTGCCGCTGACCAAAGTCCATTGTGTATAGTTGGATGGATTGGGAGTATTGACCGCCGTTTTCTTCAACCCTTCTTCGGTAGCGGCATAATAGAATCCGGCGTCGCTGGTAAAATCATTCACTTTTACATGACCGCCGCTGTTACCGATAAACCAGGAATCACTGGTTTCATAACGAGTGCCATCAAGAACCACGACACCTATCCCGGTAGCGCAGTAATATTTATTGCCGAGCGGGTAAATATTGTAAATCGTTTTATCGCCGCTGATGCCTGACCGTTTGATGTCGGGGATATTATAGATATCATTCCGGTACATGATATCGACGTTGCTGTTGCTGTAGGCGATAAAAAGTTTTTCGCTGGCTGCATCGTAGCGGATGGCGCTGATGCCGGTTTCACTGAGAGCGGAAATCCTGCTGTACCGTTCAATGGCATTTCCGGGCACGGAGACTGAAAAAAGACTGTATGGGGTGGCACAAAAAACAAGTCCGGGAGCAGCCGCACAGTCAATGGCACTGTTGTAGGGCAATTCCTCACGCCAGTTACCTATTGGTTGTTGCGCTAAGAGGTTCAGGCAGAACAAAAGAGATATGGTCAGACCGGAAATTCTCACTTGCCAAAAGTAGCCCAAAACAGCCTCCCATTGGGCTTTTTTGCCTTTCTTTGCGGCTCAACTGATTCCAACAGCTTATGTGGCAAAGACTGGGCCGGTTCATATTACAATACCGGGTGATTTTATTAGTAGTTCTTGCGGCGATGACCGGTTTTATGGCCTATCATGCCAGCCATGTACAGCTCAGTTATGATTTTTCCCGCGCCATCCCGATTGACAACCCCAAATACAAAGAATACCAGGAGTTTAAAAAGAAATTCGGGGAAGACGGAAACCTGCTCGTGCTGGGTATTAAAACGGACAAGTTATTTGATGCCGGTTTGTTCAACGATTATGCCCGCTTGCAGAATGACCTGAAAAAACAATACGGCGTTGAAGACGTGATCGGTGTTCCCGGATCCATGAACCTGGCAAAGGATTCTGTTTCTGAAAAATTAAAAGCCGACACGATTTTCCCGAACCGGGAACTGACCCAGGAAGAAATCAATACCGGCAAAGCTGTATTCCTGAACCTCCCTTTTTACAAATATCTTTTATACAATCCTGATTCCAGTGTATGGATGATGGGTGTTCGCATACGCAAGGACCTGATGGCTTCCAAAGCCAGGATTGGCATTGTACATTCCATCGATAAAATCGCTGATAAATTTGGCGCCAAATATAACCTGGTTGTTCATAAAAGCGGTTTGCCGCAGATCAGGACCGAACTGACCGAGCGCAGTGTGAAGGAAATGCGCGGGTTTATCATTGCTTCTGTTATTCTTTCTGCATTCATTTTGCTGGTATTCTTCCGGAGTTTCAGTACGATGTTGCTTTCACTCACGGTTGTGGCGATGGGTGTGGTGTGGAGTTTTGCCACGATTGAAATGATGGGATATAAAATCAGTATCCTGAATGCGCTGATTCCCCCGCTGATTATTGTAATCGGTATTCCCAATTGTATTTACTTCCTCAATAAATTCCATACGGCCTACAATGAAACCGGCAATAAGAAAGAAAGCCTGGTTACGATGGTTGACCGGATGGGTGTGGTTACGTTATTCTGTAATCTCGCAGCGGCAATTGGTTTTGGTGTATTCGCATTTACACAGAGCCAGATCCTGAAAGAATTCGGTATCGTAGCTGGTCTCAATATTTTCGCGCTGTTTTTTATCTCGCTGATATTTATCCCGGGTGTGCTGAGTTTCCTGCCAGCGCCCAAATCAAGACATACAAAATACCTGGAAAGCCCGGGACTGAACCGGGTGCTCGACAGGCTGGAACGCTGGTCGCTCAATCACCGCAAACTGATTTACATTGTTACTGTGGCTGTGGTTGCTGTTTCCATTGCGGGCGCGGCGCGGTTGAAAACGCTGGGCTTTATTGTGGATGATCTTCCGAAATCAGACCGCATTTATACCGATCTCCGTTTTTTTGAAAGCAATTTCAAAGGCGTCATGCCGCTGGAGATTGTAGTTGATACAAAGAAAAAAACCGGCGTAACCCGGATATTGAATAATCTGGAGCGAATTGATTCGCTGAGCCAGTTCCTGAACACCTTGCCCGACATTGCGCGTCCGCTTTCTATTACAGACGGATTAAAATTCGCCCGACAGGCATTTTTTGATGGCGACAGCAGCAGTTATTCCATGCCTTCTGAATTTGATTTACCCGCATTGATTCAGTACCTCAATTTCAAAGGGGATACCAGCAGCAGCAAGAATTCGCTGGCAAAACTGGCCACCACATTCATGGACAGTGACCGCCAGAAAGCGAGAATCAGTGTCAGTATGAAAGATGTGGGCAGTAAAAGACTGCCTGAAATCCTGGATACGATCCGGGGCCGGGTGAACCAGCTTTTTGATACTGCGAAATATAATGTGCAGCTTACGGGTACCAGCGTGACCTTCCTGGAGGGCAGCCGGTATATAATTAATGGGCTGAAAGACAGCATCATGTGGGCTTTTGTGCTGATTGCTTTGTGTATGCTGTATCTGTTCCGGTCTGCCCGGATCCTCATTTGTTCCCTCATCCCCAATATCATCCCCCTGCTGATTACTGCCGGGATTATGGGTTGGACAGGCATCCTGCTGAAGCCATCCACCGTTCTGGTATTTAGTGTAGCGCTCGGGATTGCGATCGATGTAACTATCCGGTTCCTTGTTAACTACAAACAGGAGTTACCCCGTACGAATTACGATATGAAACAAACGGTGATTGAAACCATTCACAGCACGGGTATCAGTATTATTTATACTTCGCTGGTGCTGATTGCCGGTTTTATCATTTTCTGTTTCAGCGGATTTGATGGCACTAAGGCGCTCGGCTGGCTTACATCGCTGACCCTGGTGACTGCCACCCTTACTAACCTGGTGCTTTTGCCGGCCATTTTGATTTCATTTGTAAAAATGAAAAAATAATTATTTTTAATGTTTATTTAGTTGGTTTCCATTAGCTTACTTAATTTTTGTGAAGACTATGCCATTTTGGCTCTTCCCAATCACAAGTAAATGTTAATCAAAAGCAGCAATAAATATGGTTATCTGTCTTACTGAGTAGAAACCGACTTATTTCCATCCGACATTTTCCTCGAAAAACCAGACGTAACAGATTGCTTTCCAATCCCTGTTTTTTTATCAGACAGGTGTTATTTTCTTTGATATTTTTAACAAGGTTTTTTATTTTCACTCCCCATAGCGGGCTTTGATTTTACATACTAAAACTAAACACACATGAGAAAACTGTTTTTACTCCTATGTGGTTTTGTGTTTTTAGCCGTACAGGCTCAGGCACAAAAGACAATCACAGGGAAAGTGACTGATGAAAAGGGCAATCCCATTGCCAACGTTTCGGTTATGGTTAAAGGAACCACAACTGGTACGGCTACAAAGGCTGATGGTACTTATTCATTAGCTGTTCCTGCCAGTGCACGCACACTGGTGTTTTCCTACGCAGACATGACCCCTGAAGAGGTGACAATTGGTTCACAGGTTATGATCAATTCAAGTTTGAAAGCTGAAGACAAATCTTTGTCTGAAGTAGTTGTGGTAGGTTATGGAACACAAAGGAAGAAAGATGTGACAGGAACTGTTGCCACTGTGAAGGGTGCTGCTGTCAGCAACAAACCCATCCAGAGTTTTGAACAGGCTTTAGGCGGACGTGCCGCTGGTGTGCAGATCACCATTCCGAATGGTGTGCTGAACAATCCTCCTGTAATCCGTATTCGTGGTACAAACTCTTTATCACTGAGTTCTTATCCTTTGATTGTGGTTGACGGTGTTCCCACTTTCACTGGTGATGCCAGTGGTTCAAATGCTGCCGGTAATGCACTGGCCAGTATCAACCCTAACGATATCGAGAGTATTGATATCGCTAAAGACGCCGCTTCTTCCGCGATTTACGGAAGCCGCGCTGCGAATGGTGTACTGTTTATCACTACCAAAAAAGGTAAACTGGGTAAAGCCAGGGTAACGTATGATGGCTGGGCTGGCTGGACAACTGTACAGCGCCTGCCTGAAGTGCTGAATGCGCAGCAATACACAGACCATAAAAACTTAGCGCTGGTAAATGCAGGAACATACAATGCTGCATCCAACGCTTTCTACACCAGCCTGAATACTGATGGCAGTCCGATTGACACCCGCTGGTATGATTATGTATACCGCACTGGTTTCTCCCACAGCAATAACGTAAGTGTGGCCGGTGCTACTGATGCCACTAATTACTATTTTTCTATGGGATATACCTCACAGCAGGGTATTATCAAGAGGAATGATTTCCGCCGTATCAATGTACTCGGTAATGTGGATCAGAAGATCAACAAATACCTGAGTTTCGGAGGTAAAATTTCATTCTCTAATGAATTAAACCTGGCTGCTGCTTCTTCCGGTTCATTAAATGGTGAAGCATTTAATACTGCAGGTTTAGGCCGTCTGGCTTTCCTCAACGCGCCCAACGTATCCCCTTACCTGCCCAATGGCGCATATAACATCAACAGCTCTGGTTTGTTGGGTATTGGCGCCAACAAACAAGGACAGGTTGGCTTATACAACCCAGCTGCTTCTCTCGACCTGAATCGTTCTAACAGTGAAAACAATCACCTCCAGGGTAATGTTTACATCCAGCTGAAACCCACAAACTGGATGACACTGAGAACAGTGTATGGTATTGATTACCTGCTGACCGATAATGAGATTTGGTCTGACGGACGTACTGGTGAAGGTTTTATCGCCAATACATTTGGCGGATCTGCAGCCAGTTCTTATTCTAAAAACAAGCGTTTTGTCTGGACAAATACACTGACCCTTGATAAATCCTGGGGTAAGCATACGGTTTCTGTGCTTGTTGGTAATGAGCAGCAGCGTTCTGACAACGTTGGCTTTGGTCTGAGCCGCACACAGGTTTCTGACCCCTTCTATACCAACCTGCAGGGTGGATTTGTACAAGCACCTTTAGCTGCTGGTCTCGGTATCGGCGAGAACTACCTGCTCTCTGGTTTCGCTTCCATGAAATACAATTACAAGAACAAATATTTCCTGAGTGGTAACTACCGTCGTGATGGTGCATCTCAACTCGGTGCCAACAACAAATACGGTAATTTCTACGGCGCTTCACTGGGATGGGAACTGACCCGTGAAGGTTTCTGGGAAAAATGGAAACTCGACAAAGCATTCAGCTCATTCAAGCTGAGGGCTTCTTATGGTAAAGTGGGTAATATCTCTGGCCTGGGTAACTATGGTACCCTGTCAACTTACTCTGCTGGTCTGTATGGTGGTTTCGCCACACTGGCATTTACCAACGCCGGTAACCCCAGCCTTACCTGGGAAACCAGCAAAAAAACAGATATCGGTCTGAACATTGGTGTACTGAAAGACCGTTTCACTGTTGAATTCACCTGGTACAAAAATAATATTGATGGTCTGATCATCGCGGTTCCCCAGCCTCCTTCTGCTGGTTTACCCAACTCAATCAACACCAACGTGGGTAGCATGTACAACCAGGGTTATGAGCTGACATTAAATGCAAATGTTGTTCAGGGCAAAAATTTCACCTGGACCAGTTCTTTCAATGTATCTCATAACGAAAACAGGGTTACATCTCTGGCCCCTGGTGTTACAAGAATTATCGCTTCTACATCTGGCCTGGAATCTCCCAGTATCACATTACCCGGCTATGCTTTAGGTATGCTGTTTGTAACACGTACAGCTGGTGTTGATCCTGCAACAGGTCGCCGTATTTTCATTAATGCTGCCGGCCGTCAGGTATTCTTTGATTTATCTGCACCAACTGCTGCCCAGCGTTATAAATATGCTGATGGCTCTATCGCTCCTTCAGTAGGTTCTCAGGATGCAGTGATCTATAAGAACACAGATCCCCATATCTATGGTGGTTTTGATAACACATTCCGCTACAAAGGATTTGAGCTGAATGCATTGATTACATTCCAGGCTGATTTCTGGGTTTACTATGGTTCTTATGCCGGTTTACGCGACCAGCGTTACTGGAATAACTCAACAGACGTACTCCGCAGGTGGACTAAACCCGGTGATGTAACTGATATGCCCCGTCCTGTATTTGGTGATAACATCTCTAACGGATCTTCCTTCCCACTGGATGTGAATGTATTCAAAGGTGATTTCGTCAAACTCCGTACTGTAACACTTGCCTACAATGTGCCTAAAGCACTGGTAGACAAAGCACGTTTCAACAGTATCCGTTTCTATATCAGCGGTAACAACCTGGCTATTAAAACAAAATACCCCGGACCTGATCCTGAAGTATCATCCAATGGTAATGGTGCGATCAACCAGGGTGTTGACAGGAACACAGTAGCTAATGGCCGCCAGATTACTGTAGGACTTAATATCGGTTTCTAATTATTTAAACGCTAAACTAAGAGACAATGAAGAATAAATTATTATACCTGTTAGTCGCAAGCGGTTTAGTCCTCGGTTCATGCCAGAAATCCAGGATCTCACCGTCACCGACAACAGCCATTTCTGACTTATCCGCCTTCAGTACACCTGACCGTGTATTGAACCAGGTAAGAAGCCTTTACTCAAACATGCGTAACGGACAGTTTTATGGCGGCCGTTATGTTATCTACAATGATATCCGTTGCGAAGAGTTCATCAATGAACTCACCAACGGTGTTACCGGTCTTGAAGTATGGAACGGTACATTGAACAATAATAACAACCAGGTTACCGCCTTATGGGCCCAGGCTTATTATGTAATCAATCTCTGCAACGTATTCCTGCAGGGTATGAGCAATACAGGAAACACGGTAGTGGGAAGCACATTGGCTGCCAACTATAATGGTGAAGCACGTTTTGTAAGGGCGCTGTGTTATTACAGCCTCCTGCAATTATATGCCCGTCCTTATTATGATGGAAGCGGTTCACGTCCCGGTCTGCCCCTTCGTTTAACCGGTAACAGCGGTGCAGGTGATTACAACCTGGCCCGCAGCACGGTAAATGAAATTTACACGCAGATCCTGGCTGACCTGAATTTTGCAGAAACCAATGTTCCGCTTACTTATACTGATGCAATCAGTACTACATCACGCGCTCACCGCAATTCTGTAATTGCGCTGAAAACAAGGGTGTACCTGACCATGCAGCAGTATGCGAATGTGATCACTGAAGCCAACAAAATTGTAAATGCTACTGCACCTTTTGCTGCTGCAACCGGTGTTGCTCACACTTTACAGGCTGATATCACAAACGTTTTCAAAGCGCCTTATACTACAACTGAGTCTGTATTCTCTATGCCTTTCAACGCTAACGAAACACCCGGCACACAGAACCAGCTTGGTTATTATTTCTCCAAATCTTTCGGCAACGGTGAATATTCACTGAACCCCGCAGGAATTGTAGCTGATGCTGGCTGGACTGTAAACGATAAGAGAAGAACATTCAACGGAACTGTTGGTGGCAAACTCTACCTGAATACTAAATATGGTGCCGGTAGCCCCTATACTGACTGGGTACCTGTTATCCGTTATTCAGAAGTATTACTGAACCTGGCTGAAGCCCGCGTTCGTACAACAAATGCGGTAGATGCACAAGCCGTTGCCCTGCTGAACGCAGTAAGAAACCGTTCAGACGCAACGGTAACCTACACGGTAGGAAGCTTTGCCACTGCAACTGATCTGATCAACGCCATCCTGAAAGAAAGAAGGATTGAGTTTCTCGGTGAAGGCTTAAGAAGCCCCGACCTGCTGCGCCTTGGCATGACCATTCCTGCCAAAACAGCTACATCAGGAACTGTTGTTGCTATTCCTCCTTCAGCTCCTAACTATATCTGGCCAATCTCTGCAAGCGAACTGATCCTGAATCCGCTTTGTACTGATAACTAGACAAGGGTTGTAAAATGTTTATTTGAAAGAGGCTGGCAGTTTTGTCAGCCTCTTTTTTGTTTAGCGATAGTTGGAGGTTGGAAGTTGGAAGTTGGAGGTTGAACCCGAAAGGACGAAGACTCTCATTTTGTTGGAATGTTGGTCCCGATAGCTATCGGGAGTTGGAGTGTTGGATTGTTCTGAAAGAAATGTTGGAGGTTGGAAGTTGGAGGTTGGAGGTTGAACCCGAAAGGTCGAAGACTCTCAAATTGTTGGAATGATCTGAAAATTGCAGGTCGCTTCTTAAATTGCGCCCTCAAATAATTTGATTTTCAGACAAATCGGGAATTTTCAATGAAAAGAACAATCCAACATTCCAACTCTCCAACATTCCAACGATCCAACAGCGATTTTCATCCTGCATCTGACCTTTAGTACACTTTCGCGTTTAGAAAACCTCCAACATCCAACCTCCAACATCCAACTTTTGTATTAACTTTAGTAACAACGATGCGCTCCCTCATCACCATACTCCTCCTCTGCCTCACCCTTGGTGCGGTTGCCCAACGCGACCAGAGCAATCCATTCCTGAATGATGCAAACGGAAGGCCTCTGTACTGGGGAGCAAGCTATGTTTCAGAAGGCAGCCCTTTCTTTCTTGATCAGTATAATTTCGCTGTCATTTTATTAGCCAACGGAGAAAAATACTCAGAAGTAAAAGTCAAGTATAATATCCAGGAACACTGGGTGCAGTACCAGACAGAAGATGGAAAAGAAATGATGTCGCTGTCAGCCATTAAAAAAATTTACTTCGGCCCGATGGTGCTGGCGGATGGCGTGTTTGAAAACGTTACACTTGAAGCGGTGAATGGTTTGCTGAATGATAAAAGGCAGACGTGTACCAGGTGCTGGATTCAGGAAGGATATCCTGGATGAGAAAGCTAATTGTGACATACCGGGATATACAACGGTACAGCGAAGCCACCATTACCCGGCAGTTTGTGAGAACCGAAATTGACTACATCCGCAAACCGGATGGCAGCCTGGTGAAAATGGAAAAAACCAGGGAGTTTTTTAACGGGCTGATGAGTGATCACAAGCAGGAAATAAATACATGGCTTGACCAGCACATTATATCTTTCAAAAAAACACAGGACCTGCTGGACCTTATCCGCTATTATAACTCGCTGCCCTGAAAAATTATTTCAGTACAGCAGCCAGTTTGGCTTCCAGTGCAGGACCTCTCAGTCCTTCACCGATAATCTTACCACTTGTATCAATTAATACATTGTAAGGAATACCACTGATTCCATAAAGCGGTACAACAGAGGTTTCCCAGTATTTTAATTCGCTCACGTGGGTCCAGGTGAGACCGTCGGCTTTGATAGCTGCCAGCCATTTATCCTTATCTCCGGGTTTATCCATGGAAACACCAAGGATGGTGAAATTTTTATCTTTAAACCGGTTATACGCTTTAACTACGTTTGGATTTTCCTGGCGGCAGGGTCCGCACCAACTGGCCCAGAAATCCACCAAAACAAATTTGCCCCTGAAGTCGCGAAGGCTGACCGGATTGCCATTCACATCATTCATAGTAAAATCAGGTGCTTTGCGGTTCGCGTCAGTTTCAACCATTTTCTGGTATGACAGTAAGCCCTGGTGTGTCGGGTATTTTTTTATCGCCTCATCCAGTACCGGCATCAGTTCAGCGGCATCCATCCCCTGCAGGGAAAAACCACTCAGGTCCGGATTTGTTACCAGGCTCTGGTAATTGCTGATCACAAATACTTTCAGCATCGGGCTCTCTGCTTTTTTGGCATAATCCACTACATAATTTTTCAAATCGTTTGTACGTGTATGACGCTCTTCTTCCAGGCGGTTACGTTCAGCTTCATCCGCTCCGTTCAGCGCTTCTTCATTCTTTTTATCCCAGTCGTATAAAGTCTGAAGCTCAGTGAATATTTTTTTCATAAACACAGCACCGGCTTCACTGGCTTTTGAATTGGTGAAATGCACATCAGACTGTTTGGACAAATCTGCGGTTATACCAATTTCCTTACTATCGGTAATAACAGCACAGAATGAACCACGGCCTGTGCCACCTGAGAGATATAATAATGTTTCTTCTGTTACACCGGTTGTCCAGGTAAAGGAGCCATCCTTTTTTAATGTAATTGAATCTTTCAATACAGGTATCGGTGAACCTGCAGGGGCTTCGTAAATAAGCAGTTTACCCTCCGGGTTGTTCAGTATTTTTCCGGAGAGCGTATAATAAGCACCACCTTTTTACCGCAGGAAGCCAGCAATAGTACACTCAGCACAACGAACAGGATTTACGCATGATCATGATTTTAATTTTTCAAGCAGGATTTCATTTGTTTTCACGGGGTCTGCTTTGCCCTTGGATAATTTCATTACTTCACCAGTAAACAGTGACAAAAGGCCTTTCTTTCCTTTCTGGTATTCTTTTACTTTATCAGGGAATTTTTTCAGCACCTGGTCTACCAGGGTTTCCAGTAAACCGGCATCACTTTCCTGCAGCCAGTTGCTGGCTTTGGCAAGTGCAGCAGGATCAGCAGCCGGGTTTTCCAGCAGCGCGGGAAATAATTTGCCGGATGCAGTGGTAAAACTGATGGCTTTTTCTTCCACCATCTTTATCAGGGAGGCCATGGTTTCCGGTGTCAGGGGAAATTCGCTGAAATCGTGCCCGCCATCATTTAACCAGGAACGAACAGGTCCCATGATCCAGTTAGCGGCAGATTTATAATACGGACTGATCGCTGCGATGGCTTCAAAATAGTCTGCCTGTTCAATCTCTTCACTCAATACAGCTGCATCATAAGCAGGCAGCATGAATTTTTCCTGGTATATTTTAATGCGGTGCTCCGGCAATGCGGGTAATGTTGTCCTGATTTCTTCAATAAATTTTTCTGTCAGGTGAAAAGGTGTGAGGTCCGGTTCCGCGAAATAACGATAGTCATCAGCATCCTCTTTTTCGCGGGTGGGGAAGCTGGTACCGGTGCTGGCATCAAAACTCCGGGTTTCCTGCCTGATAGTTTGACCTTTTCCAGCATTTCAATCAGCCCGCGCGGATTCTGTCTCCACTGCCCTTTTTACATTTCCGGATCGAATTGAGGTTTTTGATTTCCACTTTTGTCCCGAGTTTGGGATCGCCTTTTTTACGCACTGATATGTTTGCATCACAACGGAGACTGCCTTCTTCCATATTACCATCGCCGATACCGAGGTAACGGACGCGCTTGCGGATTTCAGTTAAACAGGCAAATGCTTCTTCTGCACTGCGTATATCCGGTTCGGTAACAATTTCAATGAGTGCGGTGCCTGCCCGGTTATAATCCACCATCGTCCAGGGGTCATCGGAATCATGCTGGCTGCGGCCGGCATCTTCTTCCATGTGAATCCGGTTGAGGCGGATGTGTTTTTCACCGGTAGAAGTGGTAACATGGATAAACCCGCCTTCACAAATAGGTGTGGTATGCTGTGATACCTGGTAGCCTTTGGGCAAATCCGGGTAGAAGTAATTTTTACGGGCGAAATAATTCTCTTTCGCAATGTTGCACCCACAGGCCAACCCCATTTTCACGGCAAATTCCACCGCCTTACGGTTCATTTTCGGCAATGTACCCGGATGAGCCAGTGTGATCGGACTGATATGGGTATTGGGATCCCCGCCAAACAATGTGCTGTCGCCACAAAAAAGCTTGCTTTTTGTGAGCAGCCGGGAGTGGACTTCCAGGCCTACGACAATTTCGTATGGGGTGTCGGCGGAGGGCATGTAGCCGGCAAAAATAGTTTAAAAGGGGGAGAAAAGTTGGTTGGAGGTTGGACCCTGAAATTGTGAACCCCTAAAGAGTTCAAAATTAAAAATTAAAAAATCAAAAATTCATAATCGAAAAGTCTTTACAGATTTAGTGCTGTTTTTGACTTTTTAATTTTGACTTTAACCTCTTTCATAACTCTTCGTCCTTTCGGGTTCCAACCTTCAACATCAACTTCCAACCTCCAACAAAAAAAAGAGAAGCCAGCCTTCCGGCCAGCCTCTCCTTTCACACAAAGAAAACTATCGTTCTACTAAAGATCCGCCGTCTTAATCCTCCGCGGCATCTTTACTTCAATATTTTTTGATTTACCGCCCTGCACCACTTTCATCATCACAGAAATCTTCTCTTTGCTTTCGCGGATCATTTTAACCATATCATCGGTACTGTTTACGGCTTTGCCGTCTACTTCCTGGATCACATCATCTTCCTTGATACCTGCTTTGGCAGCATTGCTTTCTTCATCCACTTCGATCACTTTCACGCCTTTGCCGTCGTCAGTATCCTGCACAGAAAGACCCAGTTTGGGACCATTGCCTGACCAGTTCCAGTTCTGACCGAATGAACGGTTCATATTCGGACTGATATTGACACGTGGAATGTTGCGGAGCATATCCAGATTGCCCAGGTCCATATTCAGGTTCTGGCCATTCATGAAAAGACTGGCGCCTTTCCATTTGGTAAGCTCAGCTATGGCTTTCTGCTCTTTTTTATCACGCAGCCAGTATACAGTTACTTTATCTCCGGGTTTGTGTTTTTTAACGGCAGCGGACAGGTCATCCGGATCTTCAATTTTCGCATCATCAATTTTGGTGATAATATCGCCTTCTTTCAATCCGATTTTTTCTGCAGCGCTTTCATCCGTTACATCATTCACCACCACACCACCATCTGCTTTTTCAGTACTCACACCCAGCATGGCTGAATTGGAGCTTTCAGAAAAAACCCTGAACTGGTCTGCACCTGAAAATGCATTCGGTGTGCGTGGCGACCAGGCCAGGCCTTCCATTTCCTTGAATTTCTGAACCCTTACTTTCACATCCCCTTCACCATCTTTAAACTCTTCGATGGGCTTACCATTGATGGTTATTTTATCACCTTTAATTTCTACCACCACTTTCTCATCTTTATTATCACTGGAACGGGTGATAATAATATTCTGTACGTCTTTGGCGCTTTTCTCTTTCACCTTTTCTTTGTCCTTTTCCTCATTCTGGGCCAGCAGGCCAACGGGGAGCAGGATAACTGCCAGCAGCGGCAGGATGTTGCGGATTGTCTGTTTCATCACCATTAATTTAGTTCGTTTAAAATTATGGGTCAACCACATCTACGTTAACCTTCGTAGGTCAAATATAGGGAGAAAATGGGAAATACGAAATGTTTCGGAAATGTTAAAGCTGTGGAATTAATAACTTCCTGTAAAAGAATCCTTTACTGATAGCCGGGATTTTACCACAAGGATCACAAAGGAAAAAACAAAGGTCACAAAGGTTGAAAACAAAAGAGAGTTCACTCCATTCAATCAAATGGATCTTTCGGAAAAAGCAGCTTTAGCTGCTCCCTTGTGCCCTTTTTGAGAGCAGGATTGAAAGAGAAGTACAAACCTTAAATACTCTTCAATACATCACGAAAAAATCCTTTGTGCACTTTGTGGTAAAATTTCTAAGACAACAAATTTTTAACCACTGCAATTACCTCTTCCAGCTTCGACACATCCTGTCCACCAGCTGTAGCCAGCGTAGGCTGTCCGCCGCCGCCGCCTTTAATTAAGGGCGCCACATTTTGTTTGATGATTTTACCTGCATCCAGGTTACGCGCTTTGGCAACAGTTTCTGCAATACCAACAGCCACATAAGGTTTGCCGTCGAGGTTTACACAGAGTACAGCTACATGATCACGCAGGTGGTTCTTGAGGTCAAAGCATAATTTTTTCAACGCATCTGCGCTTGACACTTCCACGATATCACCGATGAAGTTTACCCCATTGATGATTTCATCTTTTTGCAGCAGTTCATTGCGGATCGCAACTAGCTGGCGTGCCTCGAGGGATTCGAGATGCTTTTTTAAATCTGTATTTTCTGCCTGCAGGCTGTTTACTGCCTTGAGCAGGTCTTTGGGGTTCTTTAATGTTTCTTTTAACTGATTCAGGACGGCTGTCTGTTCATTCACCCAATCTTCAGCGCCCTTACCACAAATAGCTTCCACCCGGCGTACCCCCGCAGCCACAGCGGATTCAGCGGTGATTTTAAAGAGACCAAGTTCACCCGTGGACCCGACGTGTGTGCCGCCGCATAATTCCACTGAATAGTTGGGATCAATGACCACCACACGCACCACATCACCATATTTCTCACCAAACAATGCCATCGCACCCAGTTTCAGGGCTTCTTCTTTCGGCATTTCTTTTATAACAACCGGGATATTCTCCCTGATCTTTTCATTTACGATGGCTTCCACTTGTGCCAGTTCTTCATCTGTTACTTTGGCGAAATGCGAAAAGTCGAAGCGCAGGTGCTCTTCATTCACCAATGAACCTTTCTGTGCCACGTGCGTTCCCAATACTTTGCGTAAAGCAGCATGGAGCAAATGGGTAGCAGAGTGGTGAAGCGCTGTATGTTTCCTGGTTTCTGCATTCACAATGGCTTTCAGCTTCCCGGAAATATCCGCAGGAATAGCCGGTGCAAAGTGAATGATCAGGTCATTATCCTTGCGGGTATCAGTAATGGCGATCTTTTCATTTCCGAGAATCAGTTCACCACGATCACCAACCTGTCCGCCGCTTTCTGCATAAAAAGGTGTCTGCTCCAGCACTAACTGGAAACCTTCTTTGCCTTTTGCTTTAACCTTACGGTATTTCAGCACGCGGGTTTCTGTTTCCAACTGCGTGTATCCGACAAAACTGTTGCGGCCGGCATCATCCAGCACCACCCAGTCTTCGGTATCAACAGCGGTTGCTGCACGTGACCTTTCTTTCTGCTGTTTCATTTCCTGTTCAAAACCTGCTTCATCCACGGGGATATTATTCTCCAGTGCAATCAGCCTGGTCAGGTCAATCGGGAAACCATAGGTATCGAATAATTCAAAAGCAGCTTTACCCGTAATCTTCCCGGTGGCAATCGTATCCTCAATCCGTTTCAAACCTTTTTCCAGTGTGCGCAGGAAAGCTTCTTCCTCTTCTTTCACCACTCTTGTTACGAAGTCGAGCTGGTTGAACAACTCAGGGAAAACAGTTCTGAACTGTTCTGCCAGCACCGGCATTAACTGGTGCAGCAGCGGTTGTTTATAATCGAGGTAAGAATAATAATAACGAACGGCACGGCGGAGGATCCTGCGGATCACATAACCGGCACCTGTATTGGAAGGCAGTTGTCCGTCAGCAATTGTAAACGCAATAGCCCGGATATGATCTGCAATCACACGGAAAGCAATGGCTTTGCGGCTGTCGCCGAAATCGTAGGTCTCACCGGTTATTTTCTCCGTGGCATGGATCGTGCCCGTGAAAATATCAGTATCGTAGTTTGAAGTCTTCCCCTGTATCACACGTACCAGCCTTTCCAACCCCATCCCGGTATCCACGTGGGTGGCTGGTAAGGGTTCCAGACTGCCGTCTTTTAAACGGTTGAACTGGATGAATACATTATTCCAGATTTCAATCACTTGCGGATGGTCCTTATTAACCAGCAGGTGTCCGGGTATTTTTTTCCTTTCCTCATCAGGGCGCATGTCAACATGGATTTCACTGCAGGGACCGCAGGGACCTGTTTCACCCATTTCCCAGAAATTATCCTTCTTATTACCGAAGATGATATGTTCATCAGGCAGGATTTCTTTCCACTTGGCCAATGCTACTGTGGAGGCTGGTATTTTTTCTTTTGCATCACCTTCAAAAACGGTGGCATATAAGCGGTCTTTGGGAAGTTTGTAAATCTCTGTCAGTAATTCCCAACTCCAGGTAATTGCTTCGCTTTTAAAATAATCGCCAAAACTCCAGTTACCCAGCATTTCAAACATGGTGTGGTGATAAGTATCCACGCCCACTTCCTCGAGGTCATTATGCTTGCCGCTCACGCGAAGGCATTTCTGTGTATCTGCCACCCTTTTGCAGGGCGGAACGCGGTTGCCCAGGAAATAATCTTTAAACTGGTTCATCCCTGCGTTGGTGAACATCAGGGTGGGGTCGTTTTTCACAACAATGGGGGCGGAAGGCACGATTTCATGTCCTTTTGACTTAAAATATGCTAAAAAAGCTTCCCGGATAGCTGCACTGGTCATCATAAATGGCAATATTTCTTGGGTTGATTTTTGCTGATTAACAGCCTATATTTGTTACCCTTGTAACGGTTGGCAAAAGTACGAATTCGCCCGCCAACTTGGCCCTGATTCAATCCCGGTATGAAGAAGATCAAATATTACTATAACACGAATACCCTGCGGTATGAGAAGCTGGTGACCCCCCTCCGGGTCAGGCTGCTGCGTGTATTCGGGTTTGTGGCCGCCGCTTTCGTAACGGTGGGTTTGATCTCCTACCTGGCTTTCCAGTTTGTAGGTTCTCCCAATGAGAAAATCCTGCGCAACGAAAACGCCCGAATCCGGGAAAAATACAAAGTTATCCTGGCCCAGGTAAAAGCGATGCAGCTGGAGATGAAAGAAATTGAGAACCGGGATAACAACGTGTACCGGTCAATTTTTGAGTCGAACCCGGTTCCCGACAGTGCCCGCGCCAAAGCCATGGAATTGGAACTCGAGATCGCTTCCGTGGAGAAAATGAAGGATAACCAGCTGGTGAGTTCCATTACCAGCATTTTGGAAAACCTGGAAAGCAGGATCACCTCCCAGAAAAAATCGTTTGACGAACTGCAGGGTCTGGTAAAGAATAAAGAACAATTACTGGCCCACACGCCCGCTATCCAGCCTGTGAGTAATAAAGACCTGAACCGGGTCGCTTCCGGATTTGGCTACCGGATTGACCCGGTGTACAAAACCACCAAATTCCACGCAGGCCTTGATTTCTCCGCCCCGCAGGGAACCCCGATTTACGCTACTGCAGAAGGTACAGTAACCACAGCAGGCAACACCGGCAATGGTTACGGGAACCATGTTATCATCAGCCATGGATACGGATATGAAACCTTATTCGGACATATGGTAAGGGTGAAAGTCCGCAACGGCGAAGCCGTTAAACGCGGCCAGGTGATTGGCTGGGTGGGCAGCACCGGTAAATCCACCGGCCCGCACTGCCATTATGAAGTACATAAATACGGCGAGAAAATTGATCCCATTTACTTCTTCTATAATGATCTCACGGCTGAGCAGTACGACCTGTTGCTGAAGAAAGCCGCCGCATCCAACCAGAGTCTTGACTGATTTGCAGCATTTCTGTTAAAACCGCTTCCGGTGGAAAACTTGGGTAATGACCCATGGTCAGGAATTGTAATTTTACCACGAATGACAAAACAGCTATCGCAAATCGCTTTCGCTTTTGACCTTCCTCCGGCTGAGCCGAAGAAGCCAAAAGCCGCTGCCAAAAAACCGGCGAAAAAGAAAACGGTGGAAGCACCGCCACCTGCGAAGGTCAAAAGCCTGCGTGGCCGCCGTTCATTAAAAGATATTGCTGCCCGTGCTGACCTGATCCAGATTCCGGAAGACGAAGTATTATTCTCCAAACAATATTATCCCATCGGTGAAGTGGCAAAGATGTTCCGCGAGAACCAATCACTAATCCGTTACTGGGAGTCTGAATTTGATATTTTACAACCCCGCAAAAACCGCAAAGGCGACCGTTATTTCAGGCCGGTTGATATAAAAAACCTGGTACTGATTTACGACCTGCTCCGCCGCCGCAAATTCACCATTGATGGTGCAAGGGATTTCCTGAAAAAGAATAAAAAAGCGGATGAGAAAATGGAAATGATCCGGTCTTTGGAAGGAATGAAAGCATTCTTGTTGGAATTAAAAGCATCACCCTGACAAATCACAAATTCCAAAACCCAAAATCCAAATTCCAAACTGTTACACTGCACACCTGAGTTTGGGATTTTGTTGGAAAGCCCAAGTTCTACTATTACAACTATTATCGGTTTTACCTCGTCTTAACCTCTAATTTTGTAAACTGATAATGCTTTTATGAGAAAACTTATACTCCTCACCGTATTTGCAGCCTGCGCCACGCTGACTGCCTTTTCCCAAACCCAGTATGAAATCAGCCGCGACCCCAAAAACGGCGAGAAAATCCTGAAAGGGTTGATTTCCCGCGACCTGCTCACGCAGGATACTGCCTTTAAATGGTATGCTGAAAACCTGACGGGTTATAAAGCCAATGCGGCGGCACTGGAAGGATTTAAGAAACATAAAGATTCGGTGCAGGTGCTGGTTTTTATGGGTACCTGGTGCGAGGATTCACATTCAGTCATTCCCAAATTCTTTACACTGATGGATGAGGCACAGGTGCCACTCAATCATATTACCTTATTTGGCGTGAACAGGCAGAAAGAATCAGTCGGGCAATTATCTGCTGCGCTGGGCATTACCAATGTACCCACAATAATCATATTGAAAAATGGCAAGGAATTGGGCCGGGTGGTTGAGTACGGCAAGTTTGGTTTGTTTGACATGGACCTGGGGGAAATCCTCAAAGGCATTCAGTAATCCGGGCCGTTTCAGATTTTCGCATTCCCTTTCAAGATAATATCAAAGCTGGCTCCGGCCAGCTCCACTTTTAATGAAGCCAGCAATTGCAGGGATTGCAGGTTAACACCCTGTTTGATTTCATTGAAAGCAGAAATGGTTACCGGCGTCGTGTAATAATCAGACAACACCACAAAGGAGGTGGAAGTGATTTCTGACAGATGCACATTTGATTCCTCAATATCAGGCCGCTCAAGTATTTTTTTAACGCCGTTTACAACAGCTTCTACTGTATCTGCCGGGGTTTGCAGGGATAATTCCAGTTTCAGATCACCGCGGCGGTGTGTACGTAGTGATAAATTATCAAGCACACTGTCCACCATTTGCTTATTGGGCACGCTCACAAATGTTTTTTGATCCGAGCGGATACGTGTGCTTCTCAATCCGATTTTTTCCACGATGCCTGTGATATTATGCACTTTCACCAGGTCGCCCGTGGTAAAAGGTTTATCGAAGAAAATAATAAAAGAAGCGATCAGGTTTTCCAGGCTTTCCCGCAAAGCAAGGGCAATGGCTGCACCAACAATACTCAGTCCTGTGATGAGGCTTCCCACATTCAGCCCGAATGCATAATTCAGGATCATCATGATCCCGACAATAGCAATCACCACTTTGAAAAAGTCACGGAAGAAAACGATCAGCTGGTTATCTCCCTGTCCCGGTGTGAGGTCTGCTTTTTTCTCCAGGATCCCTGTAATAAAATCAATGATCCGGAGCATAAGCCAGGTAAAGGAAACAATAAGGACGATTGTGGAAATACAATGCAGGATCTGCAACAGGTTATACTCGTACACTTCCACATTCAGCACGGCGGGGAACTTTAACCGGTAAACGGCAATGATCGTGGTCAGGATCAGCAGGAAAAAACCAAGCGGTTGTGTCAGCAGCGTAGTGAATGACTGCTTATCCACTTCCTTCCAGATTCGCTGAACGCCCCGGAACATCAGTCCGGCGAGATAACGCGAAATGAATTTTTTAAGGATGATGACAAACAGGATCACACCCAGCACCCAGGCGTAATCACGCAGCGTATTATCAAGCCAGATTTTGTCGAGGAAGTCGTTCATGCGTCAGCAATATTTTTTAATAATGGCAAAAATAATCATTGGAGCGGTCAGCGTATCGTATAAATATCGATACCATCATTTTTTAACGCATAGAGCCGGGAGGCGCTGAAGGTAAAGGAGCGGCTTTGTGAAATAGCGGCCGGCATTTTCCATTCATCGTACATAAAGCTTTTGATCTCGTAGCGGTACAGCGTATCAGCGCGGGAGCCAAAAATATACTGCCCGGCCACTTTGAAATTATCCCAGCCGCGGATGAGGATATTATTCCGCTGCGCACCGAAATAATCAAATACAAACACACCCAGTGCCGGATCGTAGAGATACACCAGCTTATCCTGGTCGAATATTTTTTGAGGCTGGGGTGCCTGGCCCATTAATAAACGGAAATCCGGGGTTTCCAGCAGCAGTTTCCCGTTCTCATCCACTTTTTTCAGTTTATTCTCCGCTTCATCATATACCCAGATCTTGTTATCATAACTCTGGGCAATTGCCCTTGCCTGGAAAATATTCTGCCTGCGCAGGTCAATCGTATTTACCAGGTTCAGGAAACGGTCAAGCATCACTACCGTGGTGTAATCTTTATAATACAACAACAAACGGAGCGGGTTAGAAACATCAATCAGGCTGGCATTCCCGAATTTCTTTACATCATTGAATACACCCATGGAATCACCTGCCGCATTGTATTTTTTCACCTGGTTGCGGCTGTTGAGTACATAAATGTTATCGAGATTATCCACCGAAAAAGCTACAATATCACCCCGCATCGTGCGCAGCAGGCTGAAAGCAGAATCACTTTGTGCGTTCAGCCACAAAGTGCCAATCATCAAACAGCATATAAGCGAAAGCTTTTTCATGAATGCCTGATTATTTTTTCTTCCTGACCCTGGAATGACCTGAGCTGCATCTGTTCACCATCAAACTCCGCATACGTATAATAATTGATCCAGTCGCCGAGGTTAATATACCGGCTGCCCTGCCCCAGGTTAAAATCAATAGCCAGGTGGCGGTGACCGAAAACCAGGTAATCAAAATGTTCTTTCGCCAGAATTTCGCGGCAATAAATCATCAGCCATTCTTTGTCTGCACCCAGGAATTTCTCCTCGGATGTTCCGGTTTTTGCACGGCTCCGGCGGCTGAGGAAATTAGCCAGCCCCATTCCCATCATCGGCGGGAAAATACCAAAGAGCCATTTCGCCACGGGATTACGGAATAACTTTTTCAGTCTTTTATATCCATGATCACCGGGACCCAGTCCGTCGCCATGCGCCACCCAGAATTTTTTTCCATTCCGCTCAAAAGCCGTGGGCGCGGTGTACATGCTCATGTTCAATTCATCTTTGAAATAATCCTTCACCCACATATCATGGTTTCCGGGGAAGAAATGCAACCGGATGCCACTGTCGCTCAGCTCAGCCAGTTTACCCAGTAAACGCACAAAGCCTTTGGGAACCACTTTCCGGTATTCATACCAGAAATCAAACATATCACCCAATAAGAAAATCTCTGCGGCATCGCCTTTTACCTGGTCTAGGAATTGTATGATGATTTTTTCCCGCTGAAGGCTGCGTGCATGATCAGGTGCCCCGAGGTGGAAATCGGAGAGAAAATATATTTTTTTATTGAGGGAGCTGGCAACCTGTTTTATCATTTATGTTGCTGCAGGTAGTCCATAATATCGCCGGAAGCCAGGCGGGGTTTGCCTTCTGAGTCTCCGCTGAACCAGTAAATCCAGGCAGTGGTTGTTCCTTTATCCGTAAAACCTCTGCCAGTTCGCGGTGGTACATTTGTTCTTCATCTGCTTCCACATTCACGCCCTCATAATCATCCAGCTGTCCGATGGCCCAGGAAAATTCTGCGGGATCTTTCACCTGGTATAATTCACCGATAATATAATGATCATCTTCAACCGGAACACCGGCAGGGTAGCTGCCCATATCCACCAAACATCCCCTCACCTTCGCCATGCCTGCAAAACTGAAATAACGGCTGATGTATTCATACACAGGGCTGCGGAATCCCTGGCGCAGGGAACCGTACACGAAAATCTGGTGTTGGGCAATGTTAGTCATATCTTAAAATTACAAAAGGTAGCGCAGATCAGGATTCAAGCAGGAATAAATACACTTCTTTGGGACCATGAACACCTACAACCAATGTTTTCTCAATATCAGCAGTCCGGCTGGGACCTGTAGCAAAACTGATCAGCGACGGGAGCTGGTCGCCGTATTTTTCTTTAGCCGCCTGTAATGCATCCTTGATGTCATACACCAGCTGGTTTGTAAATGCGATACAGATATGTATCGGTGCATATACACTGGTGGTCCTGCCGCTGGGACTGGCTGTGCTCATCACAATAGTTCCGGTACGGGCCACGAGGTATTCGCAGCCGGTGATTGATACATCGCAATCAGCCAGGTCTGTTTTCACCAATCGTTCTTCCAGCTGTGCAGCTACAGGTTCAATGAGTTTATCTTCCAGGCAATATACTTTTTGCCAGTCCATTTTCCTGACCAGGCTCGCCAGCTGGAATGCAAATTCCTGGCGGTTGATGCAGTAAATGAATTTCCCCTGGAGTTTGGTGAACTGTTCGGCAAATTCAATCTCCGGTTCCTGCTCCAGCGGCGGGAAAATAGGCTGGTTGCCCTCACTCTGGGGGGGAATGGCAAAGGCGTTGATTGACTCAACGCCCTGCGAATTTTCTTTAAAATATTTTCCTTGGAAGGAGATACGTTCATGACAGTACTTTGTTGGTCAGGTCGCTGTCGTAAGGCGGTACACCTTCATCAGCGTCCAGTGATTTTTTTTCATGGAAAGGCCTTTTCCCGATCAGTATCTCCACATCACTCTGGAACAACACTTCCCTGTCGAGCAGTGCGTCGGCCAGTTTCTCCACATCGCCTTTTTTCTCTGTCAGCAGTTTCTTCGTTTTTTCATACGCCAGGTCAATCAGTTTACGCACTTCCTCATCAATCAGTTTGGAAGTTTCTTCTGAATAAGGCTTGGTGAATGAAGTTTCCTGCTGGGGATCATAGAAGCTTACATTACCCACTTTATCATTCATACCGTACACTGTTACCATCGCATACGCAATCCGTGTGATCTGCTGCAGGTCATTCTGTGCGCCGGTTGAAATCTTTCCGAAGAAGATATCTTCCGCAGCACGGCCACCCAGTGTCATGCAGATCTGGTCGCCTAACTGATCGGTATTGTACAGGTATTGTTCTTTCGGTGTGTATTGCGCATATCCCAGCGCTGCTGTTCCCCTCGGAACGATCGTCACTTTGAGCAGCGGATAAGCATGCTCCAGGTACCAGCCGCAGATCGCGTGACCTGCTTCGTGGTAGGCAATGATTTTTTTCTCTTCGGGAGAAATGATTTTGTTTTTCTTTTCCAAACCACCGATCACACGGTCAACTGCATCCTGGAAATCTTCCATTTCAACAGCTTCCTTGCCTTTACGGGCTGCAATCAGTGCGGCTTCATTACATACATTGGCGATATCCGCACCGGCGAATCCGGGGGTTTGTTCAGCCAGTTTATGTATATCGAGTGTTTTAGAAATCTTAATTGGTTTCAGGTGCACTTTGAAGATCGCTTCACGGCCAACCATGTCGGGTTTGTCAATAGAAATCTGGCGGTCGAAACGGCCCGGGCGAAGCAGGGCACTGTCGAGTACATCGGGACGGTTAGTAGCTGCCAGTACAATGATACCGGTATCCGTACCGAATCCATCCATTTCCACGAGCAACTGGTTCAGGGTGCTTTCCCTTTCATCATTGCTCATCATTACGTTCTTACCACGGGCACGGCCGATGGCATCAATTTCATCAATGAAAATGATACAGGGCGCTTTCTCACGGGCTTGTTTGAACAGGTCGCGCACACGGCTCGCACCAACACCTACAAACATTTCCACGAAATCAGATCCGCTGAGACTGAAGAAAGGCACTTGTGCTTCTCCGGCCACCGCTTTTGCGAGCAGGGTTTTACCGGTACCGGGAGGTCCGATCAGTAACGCCCCTTTGGGTATTTTACCACCAAGGTTGGTGTATTTCTTGGGATTCTTGAGGAAGTCCACAATTTCCATTACTTCCACTTTGGCTTCATCGAGACCAGCCACATCTGCGAACGTAATTGAAACGCGTGTTCCTTTATCGAATAAAGTGGCTTTGGATTTTCCGATATTGAAAATACCGCCGGGTCCGCCACCGGAACCACCGCCGCCGCCCATCTTACGCATGAGCAGGATCCAGAGACCAACAAAAATCAAGATGGGGAGGATAAAAGAGATCGTGCCGCCAAACCAGTCTTTTTCTGTGCCGGCACCGCCAACATCCGGAACACCGGGATTGGCCGCATACCACTGGCGCATATCATCTTTGAAAGAATCACCGGAAACGATTTTCACATACATGTGAGGGCCGTCCTGGCTGATTTTTCCGTTCACGCTCTTCTTGAGCATAGCCTCGTACTTGGGAATGCTGGCTTTTTTGAGGTAAACTTTTACGGTGTTTTTATTGCTGATGACCGTGTACTTTTCAACATCACCCTGTTTGAGTATAGCAGTGAACTGTGTCTGGTCAATTTCCTTCATGTTTGGTGAAAAAGGATTCAGGAAATTGAATCCGATCAGCACGGCAAATATGATGGCATAAATCCAGTATACACTGAAACGGGGGCCCTTGCGGGGAGCCTGGTTGGGATCATCACCTCCGCCGCCGGGACGGTTACCAAACCGGGGAGGGTTATTGGGGTCTTGTGGCATAATTTAATTGTGTTCTCGCTTAACCTGCTTTTTATATCCTGAACTGTTTCCCTTCGGATTCAGTTCCTGTTTAATGATTTCCGCTTTCTCAAAACTAACAGATGGCTTTCATCAAAGTTGTGAAAGCAGCTGCGACTGCATTCTTTTAACATTTTGACAAGGCGGAAGTTTCCTAATCGGTATGTTCCGCACTCGCATCGCTCCACATTTCCTCGAGGCGGTAGAATTTCCTGTTTTCTGAAAGCATTACGTGCACTACTACGTTTACATAGTCAATCAGTACCCATTGCAGCTTCTGCTTTCCTTCGTGGTGGTAGGGATTCTCTTCGCAAATTTCAGACACACGGCCCTCAATATTATCGGCTATGGCTTTGATCTGAGGCTGGTTACCTGCTTCACAAATAATAAAAAAATCAGCCACTGCTTCCGGTATTTTACGCAGGTCCAGGGAGACAATATGTTCTCCTTTCTTTTCCTGGATAGCGGCAATAATGGTTTTGATGATTTTTGAGTTCTTCGTTAACCGGGTTGCACTCTTCTTTTTGCGGGTGTTCAGTGATGCCAGTTGTTCCAAATAATTTAATTCTTTTAATGGTAATTCGTTGGTGCCGGTCTGGACCCTGGCTTACCCTAAGGAAAGCTGGAAAATCAGCGGGGAAACCGGAAACTAGTTTACTTTGTCAAAAATAGCAATTAATTGGCAGACCCTTCCCCTCATAACCAGCCCTTTCCGCCTTTTATCGAATTGCTGTCGGTTGACAGTACCAATAACTATGCCCGGGGCCTGGTACATGCAGGAATGGCACAGCACGGAACAGCGGTTTTTGCCCACGAACAAACCGCAGGCAGGGGCCAGAAAGGCCGGGTCTGGGAAGCCGGGCAGAACATGGATATCCTCCTCACAGTCATACTGAAACCCTTACCCGGACAGGTTTGGCAGGCATTCAAAATGAGTGCGGGCATCGCCCTCGCCACAGCCGATTTTTTCTCCAAGTATGCCGGGGATGAGACCAAAATAAAATGGCCAAACGATATCTACTGGCAGGACAGAAAGGCAGGCGGAATTCTGATAGAAAATATTGTCAGTCAACCACTACCGGTGAAAGGCGGGATTTCCCCGGTGAATGAAAACCGTGATTGGACCCTGGCAGGAATTGGCATAAATATCAATCAGGTAAAATTCCCGGAAAACCTGTCCAATCCGGTATCCCTGAAACAGATTACGGGCAAATATTTTGACCCGCTGGAACTGGCCCGGGAACTGGCCGCTTTGGTGACCGCAAGGTTTGAGACCCTGGATGCCGCCGACGACCTGCATGAACGATACAACCAGCTCCTCTACAAAAAAGGGCAACAGGTTAAATTGAAAAAAGGGAACCGGGTTTTTGAAGCAAGGATAGATGGCGTTTCGGCGGAAGGGCAGCTTCAGGTTTTTACATCTATTCCTGAATCGCTCGATTCCGGTGAAGTTGAATGGCAGTTACAGCCATAAAAAAACCCCGGCTATGACACCGGGATTTTGAAACCTGACTACTTGGAACATTCCTATTTCTTCGGTTTGGCAATATTGAACTGGCGGGAAACAGTGAATCCCCAGCGGAATTGTCCTTTTCCCCAGCTGGTAGTTGTTCTTGGAATAAACCGGTTCTCTAAAATTTCAGTGGCGTTGGTGAAATTCAAATGGAATACGTGACGGCCGGTGAGGATTTCAAGTCCGACACCAAGCGGATCATAAAAATGAACAGGCGTAGGTCTGACCGCGAAACTGTCTTTCACCGACTGCCTGCTGAAAGGATGGAAATAATCCACGATTAAATTGAACCGGTTGCTCAGTGGCAAACGCAGCGCACCACCCATGGCAAAAAATGTTTCCTGGTCATAAGAAACAGCATAGCCGCGGTTGACAATCGTTGGATTGAGCTGGAAACTCACTTTACCAAATTTGCGCGCGATGATCAGCTGCACAGTTTCGCTGGTGCGGTCGCCAAAATCCTGGTAACTGTTATCTAAGTTGGGAGTAGTGGAAGCCGTATTGCTCGCGATCACGAAATTGGTAAACAAACTGACGGCAATGGGATGTGAAGGATCATTTTCTTTCTGGTCCATCATTTTCCATTTCAAACCGAATTCAAACTGGCGTTGTTGCCGGCCGGCATCGGTACCACGGGCGCGGGCAACGGTTACATCAATATGTTTACTGAGACCGAATTCAAAAGCAAATCTCACATCGGTGGCCTGGTCGAGACCGAAGAAATTTTTTACACCACCAAATTTCCCGGCGAAGTCGCCGAAATTATGCGTGATTTTAAATTCCATTTTGCCGGGCGCCACCAGTTCAGTGGTGTTGGCATTGATGGCTTTCTGTGAATTGAATATTTCAACAGAGGCGGGCTCTTTGTCCTTTTTCTCCTGCGCGAATACAGGCATGGCAGCAATAAGTAAGGGTATAAGTACAATTCTTTTCATGCGATTTTTTAAGCTATAATCGGTATGAAAAGAACCTGGGTTGCTTAATGCCCTGCTTTCTTTAGGAACCCCAGGCGGCTATGATCTCTTCGGCGTGTGCTTTGGTTTTGGGTCTGGTGAATATATGGCGGATGACCCCTTTTTCATCAATCACAAACGTGGTGCGCAGCACGCCCAAATAATCATGACCAAACATTTTCTTGGGTCCCCATACGCCGTATTTTTCAATAACAGTTTTATCCGGATCAGCGATCAGTGTAAAAGGAAGTTTGTATTTGGTTTCAAACTTTTTGTGTTTCTCCGGTTTATCCGGACTGACACCCAGCACTTCAAATCCTTTTTTCTTCAATAAGGAAAAATTATCGCGGAGGTTGCAGGCCTGTATGGTGCAGGTGGGGGTATCGTCTTCGGGATAAAAATAGAGAACGACTTTTTTACCGAGGTAATCTTTGAGGGAAATTTTTTTCCCTTCCTGATTGAGGGCGGTGAAGGCGGGGGCTTTGGAGCCGGGGGCGAGGGTGATCATTTTTTAAAAAAATTAAATACAGAACCACAAAGGGCACAAAGGAATACCACAAAGTACACAAAGAGTCTACCATTGTGCCCTTTGTGGTATTTTCTTTGTGCACCTTGTGGTAAAAATTATTTTTTTCCTTTCTTTTTCACTGCTGGTTTTTTAGCAGTTGACTTTTTCTTCGACGATACAGATTTGTTTTTCTTCTTCGGCGGGGGCGGTGTATACGGCCCGCGTTTGAACCACCAGGTTTTAGAAACTTTATTCCCCACAAAATCTTCCACACTCACTGTCAGCACATGTACGCCATACGGACAACGTTCATCAAACTTATATATCCAGTTCCAGCTTTTATCATTGGTAAAACGGATCCACTGGCTGTCGAGCGTGGCCCTGAAATTCCTTAATTCACCCAGATTATCAGAAGGAGCAAATGCCAGCGCCATCCATGAACTAACATCAACAGTGTCGCCTCTTCCCAGTTCACTGAGGGTCGGTGGTGTGGTATCTGCCACTAAAGAGAATACACCAAAGTCGCCGAAACTGGCATTCACCCAGCCGTTTTCGAGTTTTACCCGCCGCAAACTGGTTCCGCCGCCAGCACGGCGCAACACCAGACGGTCTTTCCATTCTTCCGGTATATACTTGTTGGGCTTGATACTCACTTTCACATCTTCATGCACGGGAATTGAGATATCTCCGAACTGGTGCAGATCTGACCTTTCCATATTGAATCCGGATGTCAGCCGGTAATAATTTACTCGCGCTGTATCATACAGGGTTCCTGGTTGTACCTGCAAAATGAAATCGGGTTTTTTAAACTCCCATTTCTCCCCGGGGGGAATGGTGATCTGGCTGCTGACAGGATTCCTTTTTACCGGTATGCTGTCGAAATGCTGGATATAAAAATTAATAGGTGAAGTATTTCCCTGCGCATCTTTCACTTCAATGGAAATGAGATGCCGCATTGTATCGGTGAGCCGGATGACCCCATCTCCTTTGTATAAATGATAGGCCGCACCATGTTCACCGGGCATCGGCGAAATATGCTGTACAAACGAACCGCCTTTTTTCCGCTGCATATAATCAATCTGCGCATTGATATAAACGGTTTCTTCATAATCAATACTGTCGAGGATGAATCCGGACTGTGGCTCATCATCCAAATACATTTTTGCAGAGAAAATACCATTGGCATTGGAAGAACCGCTTACCCGGTCGGTAGCCTGGATGGCAAAACTGACTGCTGATAAACCGGTTTTAATCACCGGGATTTTAGGAATGATATAACCGCTGTCTGTTTTCTTCAGTGAAAAAAATACCGGTGACTGGTCGTACACAGTGATGCTGCGGTCGTACATCGCCAGTCTTTGCAGATCCGGCGGCACCTGGTCAGGAATGGGCAGGCCAAACAACAGCGGGTTCAGCCTTTTTTCTGATTTGGTATCAAAGATTTCAAAATGCAGGTGGGGGCCCTGTGAACCACCGGTATTCCCGCTGTAAGCGATAAACTGCCCTTTACTCACCGGGAAATCCTTGCTGCTAAAATCCAGCTCGATGGCCCATCTCTCCTGCTTATATTGCTGCGCGGTTACATATTCTTCGAGGTCGGGGTAGAAATCATTCAGGTGGGCATATAAAGTGGACATGCCATTGGGGTGGCGGATGATGATAAACCGGCCAAAACTTTCGGGACGTACACCGATATGTGAAATATAACCAGCTGCTGAAGCATACACCGGGAGGTTTTGCTTTTGGTTGGTGCGGATATCGAGACCCATATGCCAGTGATTGGGCCTGAGTTCACCGAAATTGGCGGCGAGTGAAATGGGAATCCCCATCGGGTTCCGGAAATAATCTTTCGGGTACTGGGCCGCTGAATGCAACGATATAAGGGTGAACAAAGTCAGACTGAAGAAAATCCGCATCATCCGCCAAATTTAAGGATAACAGCTTGCCTGTAAAAAGGGTATTGCTGAGTTCGTATTATTGTTTGTATCTTTTTGCCCTTTTTATGACAAGATTATCACTCATCTTCATCCTGCCGCTTTGCTTTGTGCTGTCGGCCTGCCCCTTTGAATCGACGGTGCCGATGGCCACTGCCCCTTCCGAAGCAGTTGACAGCAGTCTGATCGGTTACTGGTATGGCATTGTAAAAGATGGCAGTGATTTTTTCGGGATAGAAGCGCTTGATATCACACAGGAATCAGACTCTGTATATAATATCATCCGTTACGGGAAGGCCGTCAAAGGAGATATCATTCTGCCGGATACCGCCCATTTCACCGGATATATTTCCCGGATCGGCGACCAGCGGTATATGAACATCAAAGGTTCTATTGTGGAAGTAATCACCCACGGAAAAAAGCCGGCAGAGGTCATTAACCATACGGTTTATTATATGTCGAACCTCAATCTCCAGCACGATACGCTGACAGTTAAAACAATTACCGATAGTTTTTATCCCAACCGTCATAATTTCCGGTCGCCGGATGAACTCCGCCAGGCGATCATTGACCTGGGCGCCAGGAGCAATATATATGATGATTTATACAGCCTTTCCTACAAGAAAACGGCAAGACCCCAGCCCCTCAAAGGATTCTGAGTAATTCGTGAAAAAATTCCCCGTTGAACGGCAGCAAAACCCTTCCATTCCCGTAGTTTTGCGCAATTTGTTTTTTCATACCGGACAGCCCGGAAATAACACGACACATGCCCAAAGATTCCTCGATAAAATCAGTACTCATTATTGGTTCTGGACCCATTGTAATCGGCCAGGCCTGCGAATTTGACTATTCAGGCACCCAGGCCGCACGCAGTCTCCGTGAAGAAGGCGTGAAAGTGATCCTGATTAACAGCAATCCCGCCACCATCATGACCGACCCGATGATGGCAGACCGGGTTTACCTGCTGCCTCTGACGGCGGAAAGTATTGAACAGATTCTCCAGGAAAATGAGATTGATGCCGTGCTGCCTACGATGGGCGGTCAAACCGCACTGAACCTGGCGAAAGAAGCCGAAGACCTGGGTATCTGGAAACAATATAATGTGCGTTTGATCGGGGTGGATATCAAAGCGATTGACAAAGCAGAAGACCGGGAGAAATTCCGCCAGTGGATGATTGAACTGGGCGTTAGTGTGGCGACTGCTAAAACGGCCAACTCATTCCTCGAAGGAAAAGAATTTGCACAGGAAATCGGATTCCCGCTGGTTATCCGCCCTTCTTTTACATTGGGCGGCACCGGTGGCGGATTTGTACATGATAAAGATGAACTGGATGAAGCCCTGAACCGCGGTTTGCAGGCATCTCCCATCCATGAAGTGCTGGTTGAAAAAGCCGTGCTGGGATGGAAAGAGTTTGAGCTGGAATTATTACGTGATGCAGCAGATAATGTGTGTATCATTTGTACAGTGGAGAATTTTGACCCGATGGGTGTGCACACCGGTGATTCAATCACAGTGGCACCGGCCATGACACTGAGCGATACAGCCATGCAACTGATGCGCAACACGGCCATCCGCATGATGCGCGACCTGGGCAATTTTGCCGGCGGTTGTAACGTGCAGTTTGCACTGAATCCCGATAATGAAGAAATCATTGCGATTGAAATCAATCCCCGCGTAAGCCGTTCGTCAGCGCTGGCATCAAAAGCAACGGGTTATCCCATTGCCAAGATTGCGGCCAAACTGGCTATCGGTTACAGGCTGGATGAACTGGAAAACCAGATCACCAAAAACACCTCTGCTTATTTTGAACCCGCGCTGGATTATGTGATTGTGAAAATCCCCCGCTGGAATTTTGACAAGTTCAAAGGATCCAATGATACACTCGGACTGCAGATGAAAAGTGTGGGTGAAGTGATGGCGATCGGCCGCAGTTTTACGGAAGCGATACAGAAAGCCTGCCAGAGCCTGGAGAATAATGCCGTGGGCCTGGGTTATTACGGCAAGAGCATGATGCATGCGGAAGCACTGCTGGAATATATCAAAATCCCGAAATGGGACCGGATCTTCCGTATCAAAGATGCGCTGATGGCCGGTATTTCCGTGGGTACAATATCCAAAGCCACCAATGGCATTGACCGCTGGTTCCTGTATGAGATCCAGAAGATCTGCAACATTGAAAAACAAATTGCGAAATACGATCTGGATACATTACCTGCTGACTTATTCTATGAAGCCAAGGTAAACGGATTCAGTGATGAGCAGATCAGCCGTATCACCAATCACGGTGATGAAGATGATGTATATAAGAGAAGAAAAGAACTGGGCATTACCCGTGTATATAAAATGGTAGATACCTGCAGTGCAGAGTTTGAAGCCAAAACGCCTTATTTCTATTCAACCTTTGAAAAAGGGTCCGTTTCCCCAGCTGGTGAAAAAGGACTGCTGCATAACGAATCCATTGTTTCAGATAAAAAGAAAATCATTGTACTTGGCTCCGGTCCTAACCGGATTGGCCAGGGTATTGAATTTGATTACTGCTGTGTGCACGGATTGCTGGCCATAAAGGAATGTGGTTTTGAAGCCATCATGGTGAACTGCAACCCCGAAACTGTTAGTACGGATTTCGACATGGCAGATAAACTGTATTTCGAACCCGTTTACTGGGAACACCTCCGTGAAATATTAGAACTAGAGAAACCGGCTGGTGTGATTGTACAGTTAGGCGGGCAAACCGCGCTCAAGCTGGCAGAGAAACTCCATGCCATGGGTATTCCCATCATTGGTACTTCTTATGACAGCATGGATATCGCGGAAGACCGTGGCCGTTTCAGTGACCGCCTCCGGGATTTGGAAATTCCTTATCCTGCTTATGGAACAGCGGAAGATGTGGATGAAGCATTGGTGGTTGCCAAAAAAGTCGGTTATCCCGTGCTGGTAAGGCCTTCTTATGTGTTGGGCGGACAGCGGATGCGCATTGTGTTAAATGATGAAGAAGTGGAAAAAGCAGTGGTGAGTTTGCTGAAACACTTACCCGGTAATAAAATCCTGATTGACCATTTCCTCGACCGTTGCCAGGAAGCAGAAATTGACGCCATATTTGACGGCGAGAATTTCCATGTGATGGGTGTGATGGAACATATTGAACCGGCCGGCATCCACAGCGGCGACAGTAATGCCGTATTACCCGCCTTCAACCTGACCCCGCTGGTCGTGCAGACAATGGAAGAATACGCTGAAAAAATTGCCCGCAACCTCGATATCCGCGGACTGATCAATATCCAGTTTGCCATCAAAGACGGAAAAGTATTTGTGATTGAAGCCAATCCCCGCGCTTCCCGCACCACACCGTTTATTGCCAAGGCTTACCAGATTCCTTACCTGAACGTTGCCACCAAAGTAATGTTAGGTGTAAATAAACTCACCGATTTCAAATTCGTGAAGAAGCTGAAAGGTTACGCCATCAAAGAACCTGTATTCAGTTTCAGTAAATTCCCCGGCGTAAGCAAAGAACTCGGACCGGAAATGAAAAGTACGGGCGAAGCGATCCGGTTCATAAAAGATTTGCGGGATCCTTATTTCAGGCAGCTTTACAAGGACAGGAGTATGTACCTCAGTAAGTAATGTGGAAATATGAAAATGTGAAAATGTGGAAATTATATTAGCATGTAGAATGCTACATATAAAGTTGTATTTAGCAGCGATGCCATTCCTCACATTTTCACATTTCTCACATTTCCACATTATCCAAAGTCAAATTACTTATTTGTATAACTTCAGGCATGCCCCCCCGCCTCTCCATACTCCTCCTTCTCCTTCTGGCAAGCGTAGCCGGGCCGGCACAAATCGAGAAACTGCATTTCGAGAAATACACAACCACTAACGGACTTTCGGATAATAATACTTCTGCATTGCTGCAGGACAGCCGGGGATTCCTGTGGGTGGGAACCACGAACGGATTAAACCGTTTTGATGGCAAAAAAGTCAAGCACTATAATGTGTTTGGAAAAAAGGGGTTGACGGATCTGTACATTACCTGTCTGGAAGAAGATGCAGAGGGGAATATCCTCGCGGGCACGAGTAACGGGTTGAATAAAATAAATCCTTTCACTGATTCGATTTCGCATTATTACGAAGGAACCGGACCTGGTACGATTCCTTTTAAATGGTGTAATGATTTACATATTGATGGGGATGGTAATCTCTGGCTGAGTACAGAGAAAGGGATTGCATTGTACGACAAGGCCAAAAACAGTTTCAGCAATTTCCACATATCGGTTTACGGCAATGATCCCAAGATCAATAAGTTTATTTACAGGATGATGGAGGACAGCAGGAACAGGTTTTGGCTGGCTACATCTTATGGCGTGAAGTTGTTTGACCGGGAAACAAAAACATACAAATCGTTTCATTTTTCAGAACCAGGCAAGGAACCACTCCGGGAAAATGCTGTTATCGCATTATTCGAAAGTAAATCCGGAACCATCTGGGCCGGGACCTGGGGAGGTGGCATACTCAGATACAATGAATCGAAAAATGTTTTTGAGAAATTAAAAACAGAAAACACAACTGGCAACCAGGTTGTAACCGCGATAACAGAAATCCCGGATGGTGACAGCCTGCGGACTGTTTTTGCCATCAATGGTTTGTTATATTCATTGAAGGAAGTCAATCAGCATTTTTTTACCGAGTCTGTCGGACTTGAATCTTCTAACAAGGGTGATAATTTCCCAGGAGGAAACAGCCTGGAAACAATCATCCATGACAACCAGGGCCATATCTGGGCGAGCAGTGCTTCCGGATTATTTAAAATAAGTCCGCCTGACCCTGCATTCCGCAATTTCGTGGCAACAACGCCCAATGATCATTCGCTGATTTACCATATCATTCCCGATATAGAGAATCCTTCATCTGTTTTTTACCTCAGTACGCTGGATGGATGGTGGACATTCAATGCAGCAACAGGAACAATGACTCCCTTTACATTACCGGCCAAAGGAAGCCAGCTGCTGAAATTCATCAACAGCTGGAGCCCTGATGGTAATGGGTATTGGTTCACCTCCGTACAGGGATTCGGGTATTATGATATTTATAAAAACACAATCAGCGATCTCTCATCGCTGGTGCTAAAAAGTTCCGGGCAACTGAATACCGGCTTTATCACCCGCGACGGATCCGGCAAAGTTTGGGTAACCATGCGCAGGAGCGGGATCATGGTGTACAATCCGGCCAACCAAAAAACGGATGTTTTATTTGCAGACAGTCTGCAGGCGGATAATATGTTTGGCAAATCAATAACTGACATTAAATATGCTGCTGATGGATTCCTGTATGTATGTGTGGCTGGCAAGTTGTATAAAATAAATACCCGGGATTACAGTTATCAAATCATCCGCCCGCCGGCTTATGAAGAGCAGATTGATTTGATGAAAATTGCGCCGGATAAACTGGAAATCACCAAAGACAACCGCATCCTGGTCAGCAGCCGTTTATTGATTTATGAATTAAAACAGGATACGCTCCGGATTGTGTACCCGTATTTCGGACTCAGTCATTTCACACTGGAAAATATTACGGCTGGCCCCGACAGTGTGTATTGGGTAACCAGTTCGGAGGGAATTTATAAAACGGATCCTTCTTTCCGGAAATGGCTGAGTATTACTTCCGGGACCAGCTGGGAAAATACCGGATTTACATCCTTAAATACAAACCGTCCGGGCGAACTGATCATGAACGGGAATGGCCAGATAACCACGCTTCGTTATCAGTTATTAAAAAAGAATACGGCACCCCCGGTTGTTATTATTACATCTGTACGGTATGGTGATAAAGAACATTTCCTGGTATCGCTTAAAAAATCTGCCATTCGCACAGCGTACAACGAAGCGATTGAAATCGAATTATCCGCGATTGACTTCAGCGGGGTAAAAGAAACCCGGATTGTATATATGCTGGAAGGGCGTGATAAAAACTGGAAAGAACTGACGGAAGCTTCGCTGGTCAGGTACGACCAGTTACCACCGGGCAATTATACATTCAAGGCAAAAACAATCAATGCCGAAGGTGCTGAAAGCGGTGAGACTATCCTTCAGTTTAATGTGATCCCTCCTTTTTACAGGCAGACCTGGTTTTTGGTACTCGTGGTTTTAGCGATCTCAGGTATCCTGTATGCGTTGTACCGTTACCGTTTACGGAAAGCCGTTGAAATGGAAAGGCTCCGGACCAGGATTGCCACCGACCTGCATGATGATATTGGCACCACACTCAGCAGTATTTCGTTTTACAGTGAAGCCGCAAGGCAGAAAGCAGGTGAGCACAATCCTGAAGTCAATAAAATCCTGCAGAAGATGGGTGAATCGAGCCGGAAGATGGTGGGCAGTATGAGTGATATAGTCTGGGCCATCAATCCCAAGAACGATGATCTCGGGAAAATCATTACGAGGATGCAGTCGTATGCTGCGGAATTATGCGCCCTTAAAAATATCAATCTGGAATTGCAGGTGGATGAGCATATTCCGGAAAGTAAAATCAGGCTTGACCTGCGCAGGAATATATACATGATATTCAAGGAAGCACTGAATAACACGCTGAAATATTCCGATTGTAAGAATATCACTTTAAAAGTATCTATCCGGCACCAGCATTTCAACATGGAAGTGGCTGATGATGGCAAAGGGTTTAATACAGAAACAGAAAGTGCGGGTAATGGCCTGCATAATATGCGGAAAAGGGCTGCAGAAATAAACGGCGAACTGCATATTGAATCTGCCCCCGGCTGGGGTACCCGGGTCAGTTTATTTGTAAAAATTACCTGAACTGGTGAGGCAGGCAATTCCCGCCGGCCTTACATTGCAATAAGAAAATATGGCAAGGACAAGGATTATCATATTTGAGGACAACAATGAGCTCCGCGAGAGTTTATCCATGATTATCGAATCGGTACCCGATTTCGAACTGGTGGGCGCATTCCCCCATGCCCGCCGGGTAATCCCGAATGTGGAGCAGACCAAACCCGATGTGGTGCTGATGGATATTAATATGCCCGGGATTTCAGGTATAGATGCCGTCAAGGAAATCCACGCCCGTTTTCCGGAAGTCAGGGTGCTGATGCAGACTGTTTTTGATGAAGACGATAAAGTATTTGCTTCCATCTGTGCCGGTGCTTCCGGATATATTTTAAAAAACACACCACCGGAGCGGGTATTACAGGCAATCCGTGAAGTGGCAGAAGGCGGTGCTTTCTTTACACCCGGCATTGCACGAAAAGTTTTGATGAGTTTCCAGCAGCAGCCTGAATCGTCTGAGTATGTTGACCTGACAGAAAAAGAAAAACAAATCCTCCAGCAGCTGGTTAATGGCCACAGCTATAAAAAAATCGTTGAAGAACTGTTTATCAGTTACGAAACCGTGCATTCCCACCTGAAAAAAATTTACGAAAAGCTGCATGTGAATTCCAAGAGCCAGGCGGTGGCGAAGGCGATACGGAATAAGCTTGTTTGATTTAACCACTAAATTTTACCACAAGGGTCACAAAGTAATACACAAAGTTCACAAGGTTAGACTCTTCGTGTGCTTTGTGTATTCCTTAGTGGCCTTTGTGGTAAAAAAAACTATTTACATTTCACACTCACCAGTTTTGGTATTGCCCCCCTCCTCAAGATTGGTGATATTCCTCCTAAAAATCGGGCCATGAAACAAATGCTATTGTTTTTTGCAGGTGTATGCGTCTTTTCCTGTGTGCGTTCCCAAAACGTTGGAATAGGCACGACAACACCCACCACTAAATTGCATGTAGTTGGTGCCAGCCCGAATATTGCAACATTCTCTGGTGGCGATATGATGTATATCACACTTGCTGAAGGGATCAATAACCGTGGCTACATTGGTTCTTATGCAGGGAATGCAGAGGATGTTGATTTTGGCACTTATGGAGGCAATGCACTTGGTAAACTTCATCTTACCATACAGGATGTCCCTAAACTGACTGTTGCAACATCCGGAAATATAGGAATCGGCACCACAACGCCATTAAGTTTATTACACGCCACGAATGGTTCAGTATTATTTGATGGAACAACAGGAGCAACTCCTGTAGCCGGTGCTGGTGCAAGGCTGATGTGGATACCTGCCAAAGAGCATTTCGTGTGGGGGAAGTAATGGGAACACAATGGGATGATGCTGTAATTGGTAACTGGTCTTTTGCAGGTGGTTTGAATAACCTGGCCCTTGGACAGAGCACTGCTGTATTCGGATTTAACAGTGCCGCCTATGGTGATTTTTCTTTCAATGCCGGCACAAGCGCTGTAACAGACGGAAGCTCTTCTGCCGCATTTGGCGTGGGAACCCGCTCCAAATACTGGTCTGGGATGGTGGTTGGACATTACAATGACAGTACCGCGGGCGCCACAACCTGCTGCAGTGATCCATTGAACCGTGTGTTTCAAATAGGTAATGGAACAAATAATGCCACACGCAGCAATGCGATGACCGTACTTGCCAATGGTAAAGTGGGTATCGGCACCACCACACCAACTGAACTACTGGATATTAAAGGTGCCATAAAGGTTGCTGACGCCACCCAAACTCCCGCCGAAGGAACTATTCGCTTCAATCCGGCGAACAAGGATTTTGAGGGTTCGATGGCACACAATGGAAAAGCCTGACCGCAAACAATAATTCTGCCCCGCCCCAATTTCTGATCAATAATGATCCCAATGGAAATAACAGTGACAACCTGGGCTACTCAGTAAAAATCATGAACGATTTTGTATTTGTCGGTGTACCTAATTATAAAGTAGGAGGTAACCTCAGCCAGGGGGCAGTAAAAATTTACCAAAAGAGCAATAACTCAAGCAATTTCCTGTTGATACAGACACTGACTGCTACCGACGGTGCGGCAGGCGATAAATTTGGTTTCAGCCTTGACGCAACTGTTTTTGCCGGAAGTTGCGGTGCGGCAGGACCGTACGAATCGACTTACCTGGTGGTCGGCGCACCCAACAAAAGCGCAAACAGGGGATCGGTTTATATGTTCCGTTACGACTGGGCAACCAACCAATTCGTATCAGTGGTCAATAATTTCTTTGCCAGTGATGCTACAGCTAATGACAATTATGGATATTCCCTGGCCATTAATCAACAAGCCGTACAATCTTACTTTACTATTATTGTTGGTGCACCCTTAAAAACAGTTAGTGGTCATTCGCCAAGGGCAGGGCTTATATATTAGGTGTATCTGGCTTTTTCGGACTGGGTTGCACATCTTCCCTTCTCACGACACTTTCAGAAACAAATATCCTGAATATGAAGTCAAATGCGGCTAACTGTTACTTTGGTTCTTCTGTTGCAACCGGCATCAAATCCACAACTGGATTGGACCAAATCCTATATGCAGTAGGAGCCAGCTTCAAAAATGTAGGCGGCAATACCAACCAGGGCATGGTGTTTATGTTTAATGACCATAGTTTTCTACCAAATTTTTATGACTCAACTGCTATTGCCAGCGATGGTAATGCATCAGACTTTTTTGGCAACTCCATGAGCTTCGATCCGATGAATACAGGATACATTGCTATCGGCGCCTATAATAAAGAAAACGGCGCGAATGCCACCCAGGGTCAGGTATATCTTTTTAAAGACACGGCCACAGGAACCGGCACAAAATTCTGGAAACAGATAGATAAATTCACTGCACCGGATGGAGTGGCAGGAGATCATTTTGGCTCATGTGTGGACTGGCAGGGATTGGATTTACTGATTGGTGCCAGCAACCGGGATGAAACAGTTACTGATGCAGGCGCTGTCTATGTTTTCAAAAAAATACCTTTTCAGGAAGGTGGCTTCAGGTTCCAGAAAAAAATCACCGATGCAGTACCGCAAGCCAGCCAGATGATGGGGAAAGCTATTTCCCATGACGCTACTAAATATGTTTTCGGTTTACCGGATTGGGATGCACCACTGAAAATAGATGGCGGGAGGATTATGATCGGGAATATATATCAGTAGGTTGATACTTGTGAAGATGGCCTGTTTAGAATGATTTTTTTACCACTAAGTCCCAAAGGTTAAACAAAGGAGAAAGCCTTGTGCACTTTGTTATGCCTTTGTGATCCTAGTGGTTAAGTTATTTAATTCAACATTTCACTTTCCCCAGTTCTGGTATTGCCGCAATCCCTTCCGTTCCTGATCTTGTCATGACAAAATCCCGAGTCATGAGGCAGATAATTCTCGCAGGTATATTGTTGATCTGTTCGTTTTTGCAAATGCCCAAAATGTTGGTATCGGCACGATAACACCAACCACAAAATTGCATGTAGTTGGAACCAGTCCGAATATTGCAACGTTTTCTGGCGGAGATATGATGTATATAACCCTTGCTGAAGGCATCAATAACAGAGGATACATTGGCTCATATGCAGGAAATGCGGAAGATGTTGACTTTGGCACTTATGGAGGCAATGCTTCTGGCAAGCTCCATTTAACAATTATGGATGTCCCCAAACTTACCGTTGCCACATCAGGCAATATTGGTATCGGTACAACAACGCCTTTAAGTTTATTACACACTACGAACGGTTCAGTATTATTTGATGGCACCACAGGAGCAACTCCTGTTGCCGGTGCTGGTGCCAGAATGATGTGGATCCCAACTAAAAAAGCATTTCGTGCTGGCGAAATATTCGGAACGCAGTGGGATGATGCACTCATTGGTAACTGGACTTTTGCCGGCGGGCTCAACAATACCGCTATGGGAATTGGAACCACTGTATTTGGTTTTAATAACATAGCATATGGCGATTACTCATTTAACGCTGGCACAAGTGCTATTACAGACGGAATTTCTTCAGCCGCATTCGGCGTGGGCAACCGCTCCAAATACTGGTCTGGTATGGTTGTGGGACATTGGAACGACAGCACTGCCGGTTCCCAAAACTGTTGCAGCGATCCGCTCAACCGGCTTTTTCAAATTGGGAACGGGGCAAACAATTTCACCCGCAGTAATGCAATGACTGTCCTGGAAAACGGCAAAGTGGGCATTGGCACAACAACCCCTGCACAATTACTGGATGTAAACGGTGGCATTGAAGTTGGTAACACTACTATAGCCAGCGCAGGTGCTATCCGTTTTACCGGATCAAAATTTGAAGGCAATAACGGAACAAACTGGAACAGTTTTGATCAATTGCCCGCCGGAACACTCGTTTCAAGCCCCGTCTATCCCAATGCCACACTGGTAAGCATGGGTTTTACCTTCCAGGGCGTTATGAGAAATGTTTTTATGCAACAAAGCACTACAGGTGTTGCTGCAGATACCTGGTTGCCAACTACAAACGAAATAACAGTAAATCCAGAAGCAAGAACAAGTCATACTGCTGTGTGGACAGGTACTGAAATGATTATCTGGGGTGGGCAATCTGGAAATTCTTCATTCAATACAGGTGTAAAATATAATCCTTTAACCAATCTCTGGACACCTATATCATTGGTAAATGCTCCCGAAGGCAGACATTCGCATTCAGCAATCTGGACAGGAACAGAAATGATTATTTGGGGCGGTATGAATTATAACGGAGAACCCCTTGCAGGTGGCAGATACAATCCACTGACCGATACCTGGACAACCCTGCCAACTGCAGGAGGACCATCGCAAGGCAGATTTGGATTCTCCTGTGTGTGGACAGGTACTGATATGATTATCTGGGGCGGACAACAAATGGTGGGATTATCCGCAGTAAAATTAAACACCGGGTATAAATACACTCCTGCCTCAAATACCTGGCAAGGTATAACCACAACAAATGCACCGTCGGCCAGGGGCAATCAAAGGGCTGTCTGGACGGGAAGTGAAATGATTATCTGGGGTGGTACAGATGATCTCGCCTCTCCACTGAACCCGGTAACAGGTGGAAAATATAACCCTCTTACGAATACCTGGGTGAGCACTTCAACGATATCAGCCCCGGTAGGAAGAGGTAATTTCTGTGTTGTATGGACAGGTACTGAAATGATTATCTGGGGTGGCTTAACCATCCAGGGATCATATTTAAATGACGGCGCGCGATATAACCCAACTACTAATACCTGGACTGCTTTGACTGCAGTAAATGCTCCACAAAAAAGATTTGCGGCAAGTTCAATATGGACAGGAACTGACATGATAATTTGGGGCGGAAGTTTTTCAGGTCTTAATTTAAATGAAGGTGCTAAATACAATCCGACTGCCAATACATGGACATTGATTACGAATTCCAATTCGCCTTCCGAAAGATATGGCGCAACAGGAATATGGACAGGTACACAAATGATCGTTTTCGGAGGTCAGGTAAATAACACTATGAATCTTTCTACTGGTGGAAGGTATTTTCCAGCAGCCCAACCCTTATCCAGTTTTTACTGAAACGACACCGGTCATTTACCTGTACAGTAAACAGTAAGCTGGAACTACTTAAAGCCATAGCTTTTAGCTTTAGCTTTTAGCTTTTTGCAGTTAACAAACCAGACTCCAGACTAACTACTAGTGACTAAAGGCTAAGCCCACAAAGGTTTAACTAAAAGCACAAGGCTATCCTCTTAGTGCGCTTTGTTAAACCTTCGTGCACCTTGTGGTAAAATCGTACATTACACGAAACACTAACCATTGAAAACCGAAATCACCGCTATCATCACCGAATTCAATAACGTTCTCAGCGGCCGCCCCTGGTTTGGCAGATCAGTATACGATATGCTGGAAGATGTGAAAGAATCAAAAGCCGGCATCCAGCCTGGCAAAGAAGGCCACTCACTCATTGAATTAATCTGGCACATGAACACCTGGGCCAGGTTTACTTATAAAAGATTACAAAATTCAGCAGAAGACGATCTCGAAACGTCAGAAGCCCTTGACTGGAGAGAGATTGATCCTTCCATTCACACCTGGGCAGTTGGTGTGGCTGAATTCAAAAAAATAAATGCTGCCATCGTTGCAAAACTGCAAACAGCTGACGACAGCCTGCTTGACGTAGTAGTTGATTTCCGGGAATACAATTTCCGCTTCCTGCTGAACGGACTGATCCAGCACAATATTTACCACCTGGGTCAGATTGCCATGCTGACTAAAATGCTCTAAACAAAACTCTTTTCTTAATAATAAGGGTTGATTTCACTCAATTACTGACCCTTTTTGTGCTTTTGCAAACCATTGCAGTCTTTTCAAATTGCCGCTCACTTGCATTTGAAAAAACGGCGGGTATCTTTGCACCGTAAATTGGGACCCGTACCCGAACTGATCCCTCATCTTTTAACGATTTCACCCTGAGCACACCTGCCATCTCTGCCGCCATGAAAAAGAACAGACTGGAAAAACTGGAAGCCATCCGCGGATTTGCCGCACTCTACGTGGTACTCTTCCATACCCTTCCACAAAAAATTTTACTGGCTGGTGTAAACGTAGGTGCCATATTCCGCTTCGGACCGGAAGCTGTGATTGTTTTCTTTGCCTTATCCGGTTTCGTAATCAAATACACTTTCGAAAAATCAGCTGATAAATCTTTCCGCTTTTATTTTATCCGGCGCTTCATCCGTTTGTACATCCCGTTGTTTTTTATTTTCATTCTCGGCTACGGACTAAAATGCTACAGCGAAGGCAAACTGGCCGATCCGGAATGGGGTTCTTTATTCGGCAACCTGTTCATGCTGCAGGATGTGATCTCCCAAAAACCCAATGTCATATCACCGGCTTACATGGGCAACGGTGTTTTATGGTCATTGTCGTACGAGTGGTGGTTCTACATGCTGTTTTTTTTCCTCGCCACCCGCATCCCTTCAGCCAAACTGAATAAATGGGTCAACATCATGGTCATTGTGGCCGCTGCAACTTACGTGGTGTATCCTTTCATCGTCAACCGCCTCGTGATGTATTTCGCCATCTGGTGGATCGGTGTATTATTTGCAGATATGTACCTGAAGAAAGAAACGTATTCTATCAAATCCATCATGCCTTATGCCTATGTGCTGTTCGCCATCGCAGCCATCCTGGGGCTCAATCTCTATATCCATTACAATTACACCAAGATTTATACGTACCCGCTCGTAGCCTATCCTTTCATCGAACTCCGCCACTTCGTTTTCGCCATCATGGTCATGTTCGGCGCCGTCCTCTGGAAAAACCTGAACTGGTGGGGCTTCAACGCCGCCTTTGGCATCTTTAAATATATTGCTCCCTGCTCCTACGTAATATATATATCACACCATTATCTCGTTGTAGAAGCCACTTACCTCAGTGGAATAGGCAATAAAGTGCTGGAGTATGGGTTGTATATAGTTATAATGATTTTGTTCTCGTATGTCGTCGAGGTTACCATTTATAACAGGATAAGGAAATTGATTTTGGGGAAATGATGTAATGGCGCCGATAATGCGTTGCCGGCCGAAACGAAGTGAAGGAGGGGATAATGAAGAATACAATTTGACTCTATTCTAACGATTGGTTACCAGTTACCTGTTACCAGTTGCCAGTTATTCGTAACCAGTTTACCACCCCAAACAACGAGTAACCATTTCCACATTTACCACATTTTCACATTACCACATTGCTTCATTGTTACATTGTCAAATTAGCACATTGGCTAATTGGCACATTAGCTAATTACCAAAAAACCTAGTCATCATCATCCTCACCCTCTTTAAGCTTCAAAAACGCTGCCCGCTTCGGCGCCGGATAAGGTACATGCGCCCCTTTCAGCCCATGCCACAACACAAAATTGAATTCCATATCAGGCACGGCATCTTCTTTGGCGAAATTGAACAGCTCTGATTTTTCCTGCCAGATGCTGGCGACTTTGTTTTTTTCGTTCAGGTCAACATTCGCGGGTACTGCGGTGAACGGTGCATGTCCGCCGGTTTTGCTGAAACTGCGCCACATGGGAGTGGCGGCGGCATCAAACTGTGTCATGGGTGGTATGCCGAGGATTAATTCCATTGTGCGGAGCATGGAAGAAGTGGAATACGCTGTGTGATCCACATATCCGGCTTTTACAAATCCGCCGGCTACATAAGCGGTGGTGCGGTGGGCATCCACGTGATCGGGACCATTTTGCGCATCGTCTTCCACAATAAATACGGCTGATTCATTCCAGATGGAACTATGACTGAGGTAATCAATAAACATTCCAACCGCCAGGTCGTTATCGGCCACATACGCATACGGTGAAGGTTTGTTTTTGCGCAGTCCTTCGGTATGGTCATTCGGGAAACGCATTGAATTAAACCGCGGCACAGCATTATGTGCCAGCAGGGAATCAAACTCCCTTTTCCACTGGTAAAAACGTACTGTATCCGGTGTGTCCATATCCCATCCTACATAATAAGGACAGAAATTATTTTTCAGTACGTCAAGACTAGGTTTGAAATTATCAGTGAACTCGCCATAGGTGCGGAAGCTTACATTGGAACGGCTGCATTGGTTCCAGATAAACCCGCCTTTGTTATTGGCAACAGCCCGATGACCTTTCGGCATCATAACCACCACCCCGCCTGCCATAATTGGTGGGCCAGGTTTTTTCCAGGTAATCGGTGGCGTAAGCACCCATGCTCCAGTTATGTCCGTCAGCACTCACTTCACCATCTGCATAAAAATTATCCAGCAACACAAATTCAGCTGCGAGTTTATGCTGGTTGGGTGTAACATGTTTGCCAAAGATGAGCAGACTGGTATCACCATTGCCACCGGGCATATCACTCAGCACCTGGTCGTACGTGCGGTTTTCTTTTATGACGTAGAACACATATTTAATCGGTGAGGGATCGCCTACTTTAGAAGGAATGGGATTGCCGGCTTCTCCGCCTGCATTCAGTTCTTTATCGTGTGAATAAGGCGTGTTGCGGTATACCACAGCAGAATAATCTGCCAGTAACTCTTCATCCGGTGCAGGCATAATACCCAGTGTACCTTTAAACAAACCACCGATGTACTGGATCTTTTGCTGATGGGTTTTGTAATCTGCACCCTGGTAAATCACCACTTCATTTTTATTGGTGGGATCAGGACCTTTCACATTCGGCAGGGAAGAAAGCCCCTTGCCATTTGCTATAAAAATATTTTTACCGATCGCTTTTACATTGGTGGGATACCAGCCTGTGGGGATGAATCCTTTGCTCTTGCTCTGGCCGGGCAGGCTGACATCAAACACAGCCAGACAGTTATTATCTGCATTGGCTACGTACAATGTTTTTTCATCCGGACTCAATGCCACACCATTACTGGTGGAACCCGAAGGCGCATTGGGATACAAAGCCGCATTTAATGTTTCGAGTATTTTATTACTGCGGGTATCAATTACTGAAACCGAGTTATCATTCGCATTTGCTACGAACAAAATATTGCCATCGCGGCTCAGACAGACTTCATTGGGATTATCGCCCACCGCAATCGTTTCATCAATCACCGCCGTGCGGGTGTTATAGACATACAGTTTATCACAGCCCCAGCAGCTGATGTATAATCTGGAGTTGTCGGGAGAAAGTTTACAGCCATAAGCCTCTCCGCCTAACTTCAGGACAGATTTTACAGCATGCGTATTCAGATTTACAGTATATAAAGATTTATTCTCCTTCGTCACCACATACATCAAACCCGCCGCTTCATCCAGCTCAATTCCTGCCGGTGAAATTTTTTCCGGCCAGGGTTTGCCGAGTACAAAACTGTCAACCACCACCAGCTGCTTCCCTTTCGTGCCATATTTCCAGATGATATTATCATTCCCACCCGATACATATAAATATTTACTGTCGCCGCTGAACTTCAAACCATACCAGGCCTTTGCAATCTCTACGCTCGACAATACTGTTTGCTTTTTTACATCCACCAGCTGCAGCGACTGCACACTTTGACCATTATTAGTTATAGCCAGCAGTTTCTGGTTTGGGGAAACGGCTATGTTCAATGGTAAGTCACCAACAGGTAATTGCTTACCGGTCGGGGTAAGCGCCCAGCCATTGGGAAGCATGACTCTTTTTGATTCGAGGTCTGCAATGGATTGTGCATTTGTTACAGATATGATCAGAATGGCTGCAACGAGGAGGGTGAGTTTTTTCATACGGTTTTAAAATTACAAGCAAATAGCGGGTTGGAGATTGATTTGTGGGATTTTTTACCACAAGGGGCACAAGGTTAATACAAAGTTCACAAAGGATGCCCTGTATTCCTTGTGTCCCTTGTTTCAACCTTTGTGTACTTAGTGGTTCTGTATTTCAATGTTTAAAATCCCATTTAAAATGGGAAAAACACTGTTCGTACCTCCCTCCCCTTTTCTAATTTTCCACCATGGCCGCGTATGGCATTCCGGGCTGGCGAAAAGCACCCTTCCTGAGAATTTTCCCAGCTCTTGCAACAGGTGTACTGCTGCAATGGTATACCGGCCCCGATGAAAAGTTATGGTGGTGGCTGATGCTTCCTTGTTCCTGTACAATCCTGGTAAGTTTTGTACTCCCCTGGTTCAGCCTTTTCAAATACCCCCAGATCCATGGCATCGCCATCACCATTCTTTTCATTTCCACCGGGGCCTTACTCGTTTGTAAAAATGATATCAGGAATAATCCGCAATGGTACGGCCGTGATACACAATCCATCACCGCCATGCAGGTTTTACTGAACCAGGCGCCTTCAGAAAAACCTAAATCCGGAAATCAGTTGGCCGCGTGCAGGCAGTTTATCAAAACAACCACTGGCAATCAAGCCATGGGCAGTTGCTGATCTACTTCCGGAAAGACAGTCTCCCGCCGCCACCCATCGGCACCATCATCACCATCACGGTACAACCGCAACCCATCACCAACAGCGGCAACCCCGGCAGTTTTGATTATAAAAGATATTGCCTCTTCCACGGCATCACCCACCAGGTATATCTCACTCCTGAAAATTTTGTGGCTGATTCCGGCCAGCATCTCACGGCATTGCAAAAACTGGTTGAAAACACCAGGGCTTTTGTATTAAAACAAATCAGGAAATATATCAATACCGAACCGGCTCTCGGTCTCGCCGAAGCACTGCTCGTGGGTTATAAAGATGACCTCGATAAAAACCTGGTGCAATCTTACACCAACACCGGCGTCGTACATATTATCGCCATCTCGGGTTTGCACCTCGGACTTATTTACTGGCTGCTGCAAATCATCTGCCAGCCATTGTATAAAAAAAAGAAAACGCGCTGGCTCGCGCCCTTGATCGTTTTATCCGGACTCTGGATTTTCAGTCTCGTTGCCGGCGCCCAGGCTTCTGTACTCCGCTCCGCACTCATGTTCAGTTGTCTGGTGTTAGGCAACTGGATGGGACGAAAATCTTCCATGCTTAATTCACTCGCGCTCTCGGCCACCATTCTCGTTTGTGCCGATCCATTTTGCTTATGGGATCCGGGTTTCCAGTTATCCTATGCAGCCGTACTGAGTCTCATTCTGTTTATGCGACGCGTGTATCATGCATTGTATTTCCCCAATAAAATCACTGATTATATCTGGCAGCTTGCGGCTGTATCCATTGCCGCGCAGATTTTAACCACGCCGGTGAGCCTGTATATCTTCCACCAGTTCCCCGTCTGGTTCCTCATCACCAATATTGTGGCCGTTCCGCTTTCCAGCATAATCGTGTTGGGTGAAATATTATTACTGATTGTTTCCTTTTCCACAACCATCAGTGTATTCACCGGCAAAATGCTCATTCATTTGATTGAATGGATGAACGGCTGGATCCGGCAGGTGGAAGCGCTGCCATTGTCGTTATGGACCGGCATCTTAATCAGCCTTCCGCAAATGGTATTACTTTATGCTATCATCTTCCAGATCAGGATGGCAGCAGATAACAGATCTGCCTGGTTTATCAAGACCGCCCTTGTAAGCACCTGTCTGTTTTTTATCCTGCGCTGCCTGTCGTTCATAGAAAAACAACAACAACACGCAATCCTTATATATAGTATCCCCAAAAAAACAGCCATGGAGTTCATCAGCGGAAGAACGGCCAGCTATTACGGCGACAGTAGTCTACTCACAGATCCTGCCATGCAAAATTTTAATTTCCGGCCGGCACATACTTTTTACCGGATCAGGGAATTTAAGGTGCATGATTCTTTATCCAACCAGGAACTGATACGTTTTGCCGGTAAAAAAATTTTCCATTTTGCCGGATTTGTACCGGATTCATTGCCACCACAAACAGATTTCTGCATCATCAGCGGCAATACCCGCTTCAGGCCCATGGCTTTCACCCAAAAACCGGCCTGGCTGATTACCGATCCCACCGTACCATTCAAAACAACGGATTACTGGAAAAAATGGGCCGATTCCCTGCAGATACCCTTTCACAGCGTGAGCAGAAATGGTGCTTTTGTGGTCAACCTGAATTAAGTTAGTTTTGCTGCTCCCTGACGAATGCCTGCCTGCAACATTTACAAGTATGAACAAAAAAATTCAAAGCGCACTGATTTCCGTTTTTTATAAAGACGGACTGGAAGAACTCATTGACATCCTCGTTAAAAACGGTGTAACCATTTACTCGACCGGAGGTACCCAGGCTTTTATTGAAAAGCTGGGACATTCTGTTGTACCCGTGGAAGACCTCACCGGTTATCCTTCCATCCTCGGTGGCCGGGTGAAAACACTGCACCCTTCCGTATTCGGTGGCATCCTCGGTAAAAGAGATGACACCCAGCATGTGGAAGAAATGAAGAAATTCAAAATCCCCGCCATTGACCTGGTGATTGTGGATTTATATCCCTTTGAAGAAACGGTCGCTTCAACCACCGATGAAAAAAGCATCATCGAGAAAATTGATATCGGCGGACCTTCCATGATCCGCGGTGCGGGCAAAAACTTCCGCGACCTGGTCGTGATTGCCAGCAAGCAGGATTATGCCAAACTCGCCACTATCCTGAAAGAACAGGATGGCAGCACCACGTTGGAACAACGCAAAGCCTTTGCCGCAAAAGCTTTTGAAATCTGTGCGCATTATGACGTGGCCATTGCCCATTATTTCAATCCCGGTGGCGCTAATTATTTCCTGGAGTCGGTCAACAGTCCGCTCCCCATGCGGTATGGCGAAAACCCGCACCAGCCCGCCGTATTCTTTGGTAACCTCAGTGAATTATTCACGCAACTGAACGGCAAAGAACTTTCTTACAATAACCTCGTGGATGTGGATGCAGCTGTACAACTGATCCGTGAGTTTGATACTACCACATTCGCCATTATCAAACACACCAATGTTTGCGGTGTGGCACAGCGCGATACCGTAAAAGCATCCTGGGATACTGCCTTGGCCGGTGATCCGGAAAGCGCATTCGGTGGTGTGCTGGTTTGCAATGGCACCATTGACAAAGCCACAGCAGAAGCCATCAATGAAATTTTCTTTGAAGTGCTGATCGCACCTGCATTTGATGAAGACGCACTCGCCATCCTGAAATCAAAAAAGAACCGCATCCTGCTGCAATTCCTGAAAGCACCCGCCCGCAGGCAGCAATATAAATCTGTACTCAATGGTGTATTGGTACAGGATACCGATGAAGGCAGCACCAGCACCTGGACCGAAGCCGGTGGCCGCGACTGCACCGCCGCAGAAAAAGATGACCTGGCTTTTGCCAATATTATCTGCAAACATTTGAAGTCAAATGCCATTGCACTGGTGAAGGATAAACAACTGATCGGAAAAGGCTGCGGACAAACCAGCCGGATTGATTCACTCAGGCAGTCGCTGGATAAAGCCAAACAATTTAATTTTAATACCACAGGGGCTGTGATGGCCAGTGATGCATTTTTCCCTTTCAATGATTGTGTGCAGATGGGACATGCAGCAGGGATTTCCGCATTTATCCAGCCCGGGGGTTCCATACGTGATAAAGATTCGATAGATTACTGTAAAGAAAACGGCCTGGCGCTTGTGATTACAGGCCTGCGCCACTTCAGGCATTAATGAACATATTTGACTTCCATAAAACCATTATTCAAAACTCAGCAGAGTCGCTGAAAAAACTGGCTGTATTCAATCCTTTCACTATTCACAAAAAAGGAACGAGAACCAAAGCCCTGTTTGCGCTCATGCTGGTTTGCATTTTATGGGGCACCACATGGATCGCTTCCAAAAAAGGGGTTTCACACATGCCCGCGCTGCAAATGGCCGGCATCCGGCAGCTGATCGCAGGTTTATTATATGTTGGATTCTTCCTCATCAAAGGAGCGCCGTTACCGAAAGGAAAAGAATGGATTCCCGTGCTTGTACTCAGCTTCCTGAACTTCATGCTCAGCAACGGACTCAGCACCTGGGGTGTTCAATTTATCTCTGCGGGTTTAGGTGCTATCATGGGCGCCATCTTCCCGTTGTGGATTGTGGTCATCGGACTCTTCCTCACCAAAGGCAATATTCCACGAAAAGCTATCATCGGTTTATTACTGGGATTCGGCGGCGTCTGCATCATCTTCTATGAACACCTGCTTGATTTCCTCGATCCCAAATTCCGGTTTGGTATTATCCTTTCATTAGTTGCCACCTGGACCTGGGCCCTGGCCACTTTGTACACCAAACAACAGGCGGCACGTTTCAATCCTTATTTCAGTCTGGGTTTGCAAATGCTGATTTCAAGCGTGGCATTGCTTACATACACACAACTGGATGGTTCTGCCATTCCCATCGCAACCATTCCCTGGCAATCCTGGGCATCCATTGCTTACCTGATTGTTTTCGGATCGCTGGTTGCTTTCATCTGTTATCTCTATGCGTTACAGAATTTACCGACCGAGCAGGCTTCCATCTATGCATACATCAACCCGATGGTGGCCGTAATCTGCGGCTGGTTATTCTTCCATGAGAAGATCTCCATCTTTATTACCGTAGGCGGATTAGTTACCTTACTGGGTGTATTCATGGTAAACAGGGCTTTCAAAGCTGTGCCTGCACCCGAACAACCCGAAGCAGAAGGCGTATAATTTTCAGGAAATAGAATTAAACAACGTGCGGTAAGCTTCTTTCCATCCCTCAAACCTTTTTTCAGTTCCCAGGAAAGTATTATGCCAGATGGAAATAAAAAGCCCGTCAACTGCTTTTACTTTCTCATAATAATTTTTCATCTCCGTATAAGCACCGGCCGCATCCTGCCCCTGCTCATAATAGGAATTGGCGTCCATATAACAGAAAGGGAAAAGCTGCAAATGGGTCTCTGCATTTTTTTCCAGGTCAAACCAAAAAAATGGTGAGGCTACCGAAGCCCGGAAACCATTGATACTGCCATAACCCATGGAATAATCTTCAGTCATTCCTGCTTCCAGCAACCGCCTGAATGTTTCAGGCATGCTGAATCGGATATAATGCTGGCGTGATGCAGTAATTTTTAAACCGGAAATCTTTTCCAGCCTGGCTTTCTCTGCGGGAAGCAGCGAAGAATCATCACCGCTCTGCCAGGAAGGATGCAGTCCAACCGCATACTTCTCCGCATGATGCTGAATAATGGTCTGCATCGCCGTTTCCGAAGGCAGCTCATTTTTATCATACTTCCCGTTCTGTTCGGCCACCAGGAAAAAATACCGCGGCTTCAGCTCCGATGGGCGGTGCAGGTCATCCATCCATGCAACAGCATCATAAGGATCAGCTTCTTTATTATTCAACACCCTGCGGCGGCGCGCCAATCTTTTCCAATGGCCTGTGATTAAATCCCGCAGGGCACCACCGGCACTTCTTGTCCAGGTTTTATGTTTGAACGCCCACGCTTCATCAATATCATACGTTGGGATAAAACTGAATAATGGTTTGCGGAGTTTGATATCAGGGAATTTCGCTCCCAGCGCACGGGCAAATATTTTCATCCACTGATTCACCAGCGGCTGGTCAAGGAATCCTTCTTTAAACGCCAGCGAATTCACATGTGCATAACGGCCATATATGTCTTTGGTATGCGGCAGGTATTCTTCATACCGGCTCAGCAAATAAAATATCACTGAAAAAATATCAAATTCAAAATCCCCTTCCGTGGGAAAGAAAAAGGGAAGCCCGTCGCGGCGGGTAACAGTAATCACCTGCTCAGCAATTGTATTTTCAGATAACAATCCCGCAGGCTTCAGCCAAAATTCATTCCCCGTAATCCTTTCATCCGAATAATTAATACGCGGACCGGTTTCATGTAAATAGGTTTCTTTATCTGCAGTAATAACAACAGGGGCATTCGTCAATTCCTGTTCAAGGAACCGGGCAATAAACCGGTGACGGCTGGTAATAGTATGTACAAAAAGAATCAAGTGAAGAAAGTTAGGAACCACTTAAATATCAGGCCACAAAAAATGAGCCACACCGAGAACCACCAGGAGGCCTCCCATCAACACATAATACAGATAACCTTTGAGTTTTACGGGTTCACTATCAAACAGGTCGGGCTTACTTTGAATCAGTTGTTTCTTAACCGCAAAACCAAAACCCATTGCAATCACTCCAACCACTATAAAAACAAGGCTGATCATGAAAACAAAAAGTTTTATTTAAAACTATTTCCCTTTTTTCTCCCGCCACATCTGGTTGAATGATTTCTTGGGAAATTCCATCTTGCCACGGGTTTCTTTCCAGCCTTTGAGCATGCTGTTCACCACCCAGTTCTTGGTGGAACCTCCGGCCATATTCATCCAGCCGCGGCGCAGCATCGCCATCCGCCACATTTTCCAGGCCATTCTTTCTCCAAAACTGCTGTATCCGCTTTGTACCGCTTCATGTCTGTTCTCCAGCAATAATTCATGCAGGTTGATGCGCACCGCACAAACCTCCGTACAGTTTCCGCATAAAGAAGAGGCATAACTGAGATGCTTCCAGTCGTCCATGCCTTTTAAGTGCGGGGTAATTACCGACCCAATCGGTCCGCTGTACGTAGCCTCATAAGCATGTCCGCCGATATTTTTATACACCGGGCAGGCATTCAAACAAGCCCCGCAACGGATGCAGTATAAACTTTCCCTTTGCTTTGGATTCTCCAGGATATTGGTGCGGCCATTATCCAGCAGGATCACATACATCTCATCAGGACCATCCGTCTCTCCCGGCTGCCGTGGACCGTTAATAATTGTATTATAAACCGTAATCTTTTGTCCCGTTCCAAAAGTTGATAGCAACGGCCAGAACAAACCAAGATCCGTCATCGCCGGTATCACTTTTTCGATACCTGCAATTACAATATGGGTTTTAGGCCAGGCACAGCTCAACCGTGCATTACCCTCATTTTCTGTAACGGCAATACCGCCAATATCAGCAATGATAAAATTCGCGCCGGTCACACCCACTTCAGCCTGCACATATTTTTTGCGCAATACCGCACGGGCAACGAGGGTCAGTTCCTGTGGGGTGGCTTTAGGACTTGTTCCCAATTTCTCCGCAAACAATTTGGCTACATCTTCCTTGCTTTTATGCATGGCCGGTGTAACAATATGATAAGGCGGCTCACCGTCGAGCTGCTGGATATATTCACCCAGGTCAGTCTCCACGCTTTCAATGCCATTTTCTTCGAGATAATGATTGAGATGGATTTCTTCCGTCACCATACTCTTGCTCTTCACCAGCGTCTTGCAGTTCTTGGCTTTGCAGATTTTACCGATTTCTTCCAACGCCTGCGCTGCGGTTTCTGCCCAAATCACTTTCGCGCCGCGTTTGGTTATCTGTGCCTCAAAATTTTCCAGTTGTTTATCCAGCGTATCAATCGCTTTCCATTTCAGGTTCTTGGCTTTCTCGCGCACCAGGTTCACATCCATAAACTGCTGCTTGCCCTGCGGCACCACAGCATTATACTTGCCAATATTGAAATTGATTTTCCGGCGATGCTCTTTATCAGCAGCCTTCACCGTGCTTTTTGCCATAAATCCAGCTGCATTTCCTTTCATGGCGCTGTTTTTTGAGTGGATGATGCAATCCCGGTCTCACCTTTTGCAATCGCATCCAGTGCATTATAAAAAGCCTCACCGTATTTACGGATCAGCGGTTCTTTCAGGAATTCATAAACGGGTACTTTCAGTTTCTTACCCAGCACACAGGCCGGACTGCATAATTTCTCCCGGGCCTCATAATTCAATCTTTCAAACTGGCCGCTTTTCGGAGGATGGATAATGATGGGGAACAAATGACAGCTGATGGGTTTCTTCCAGGGAATCTTCCCTTCATTATACGCCTGTTCAAAAGCACACTGGATCGTGCCCGTTTTATCCCTTTTGCCGTACACACATATCTCACGGTCGCTGCCTAGCGTGGGTGTTACCCATCCGAATTCACGGTCGTAGCGGTACTTGCCGAATTTTTCTATTTCACGGATGGACTCCGGAGTCAGGTAGGGCTTAATGGTATCAAAAACCGTCAGGATGATTTCCAGTTCGGCTTTCTCCAGCGGGGCACCGGCATCACCTTCTTCGCAGCAGCCGCCTTTGCATTTGGACAAATCGCAGACAAATTGCTTGTCCACCACTTCGTCACTCACCTGCAATCAATACAATTTTTATCGCCAGCACTTTCCAGGGTTCACCATGCGTATAATGATGGATCTTATTATCAGCTATCAGTATCACGAACTCAAAGAACATGATAAACGCAAAAAAGCCCAGCACTTTAATGGTTGACTCCGACACTTTAAAAATGCCCATAAACACCAGGAGCACAAAAAACGCAGCAATACCAATCGTGATACCCATATACTGGATATTATGCCGCCTCCGCTCATCTTCTTCCTGCTGCTTTTCCAGTTTTACCTGGCGCTGCTGCTCATCCGTGGCTTCTACCTGGGCGAGTTCTTTTTCTTTATTCAGCTTATCCACGCTGTCTTTATACTGGTAGTAAATCCCGTTATAATACCTCGACTGTTTAAAATCCCCCGATTGGGCATACAAAGTATCCAGGCGTTGGGCGGCCAGTGTCAGCATTTCCAGCAGACCGTTTTTTTCAGCGAGATCTTTTACCATCAGGTATTTATTAATCGCCTCTTTCCGGTCACCGGCTTTTTCAAAATACCCGGCCCATCCTCCGTAAAATGAAATCCGGATACCATCATTGGTGTTCTGTTCAAAATAGCCACGGGCCCGCTCAAAATAGATACGTGCGGAATCCAGTTTTCCCGTGCCAGTATAGATTACAGCATAGGCCTGGTCCAGCACCCCTGAAAACCCGAATTTGCTGAGATACTCTTTTAACCCGGCGCCACGGGCGGAATTAAAATATTCCAAAGCCTTGGCAGGCTTATCCATCCGGAGAAACTGGTTTAATATGCCGATATAAGCCGGCACTTTCAGCGTCGGGAACTTCAGTGAATCACCCAATGCAATGGACTGCTCATAATAATGCAGCGCGATATCTTCCTTCCCCTGCTGCCCATACAGGTTGCCGATAGCAGTCATATAGATTGCCCGCTGGTAAGTTTCATTCCCTTCATGCAGATCATCCAGCTTATTTAATGCACGGGTGTAATAATCAATGGCCCGTTCATAATCCCCGATATTGGAATAAAAGCCTGAGAGATTCAGGTAGCAATCCCTGATCAGCGCATCATTATTAATATCCTCAGCCTGCGTGAACGCCTGTAAAAATTTCCGGAGCGACAGCGTTTTGTTATTCCTCGCCAGGTAAACCTTACCCAGCATATTATCAGACTCTGCTTTTAAACTGTCATTCTCCGACAAAGCCAGTACCGAAGCTGCTTCATTCGCCAGGTTCAATGCTTTGTCCTTGTCCAGTTTCAAAAGATAAACACCCGCCAGCCTGAGCTGGGCCGCACCCGTCCAGTCATGCAGTTTGTTCTGCCTGGCAATGTCAAGTGCTTTCTCATAATATTGAATGGATCTTTCTGTGTAGTCCCCGCGGCCACCGAAATAGGAGCACCGTTGCCCGTTTGATATATAAGCCTTCACCATCAGTTCCCGGTCACGGGATTCTTCTGCCACTAATATGATCTGCTTGCCTAATTCTTCCGCCTGCTGTAAATCCACATTCATCAGTACACGCGAAAGGTTATCCATAAAATACACCTTATCCCCCGGGGTTTTGGCCGCTGCCAGCTTTTTCTTCAGCGTTTCCACAGCTTTCAGGTCCTGGGTATGACCGGAAGTAAACAGGATTCCCAGCAGGCAAAACAGCATAACAAACTTCAGCATGCGCATGGTAAAAGGCTTTGCCGGCCAAATTAATAAAGATTGTATCAACGGGGGCAAAATCCTTTAACAGAGTTCTAACAGAGGTCACTTATGGAGATTTCCGGGCCCGGGCATCCCCTTACACAAACCACACTGTATGCAACACTCAAGGGTTATCACACTCCGGCAAACAAGCCGGGTTTTTTTCCAGATGTTGTTCTGGGTACCCGTCGCCGGATTCAGCCTTTTGCTGATCTATAACACCATGCCCTATTTTTCATTCAGCAAGGATTTTGATTTCATCCGCGAACGGAGTTTTCTCTTCCAAAGCAATTTGTATAACGCCTTTTTCTATATCCATATCACTGCCGGTGCCCTTTGTATCGGTACAGCCCTGATCCAGTTCTCACGTTACCTGCTGAAAAAATCAAAAGCCATCCACCGGATCTCCGGTAAAATTTATGTGGCGGTTGTTTTATTCCTGGGTGCACCGACCGGACTGTACATGGCCTTTTTCGCCAAAGGCAGTTTCTGGGAAAGGTCCCTGTTTATGTTCATGGCCATCTGGTGGTTCATCACCACACTGAACGGTTTGTCAACCATCCATAAGAAAAACATCATCGGACATAAAGTATGGATGATGCGCAGTTATGCCATGGCCATGACAGCTGTAACATTCAGGGTGTATTACATCATGCTCTACCTGCTCGACTGGCAGCTGCTGGAGAACTACCAGTTCTCACTGTGGGTAAGCGTTATTGGTAATATGCTCATCGCCGAATTCCTGATTTACCGTAAAAGCAAACAATACCTGCAATCTTTCAACACTTAATACCCTTCACTCCCGGGCCTAACCAAAAAAGGCCGGAAGAAACAGTTGCCCGGCTGTTTCCCAAGGCAAAAAAACATCACCATGAAATCAATTTTGTACATCGGCGCCACCATTATGATTGGTGCCAGCATCTACGGGTTTGTTGACTACCAGAAAACAAGCCGCAACCGCGAATTCAAAAAAATGTACACCGAACCGGTGGCCAAAGAACCTGTGGTATCTGACAACAAAACAGTAACCACAGAAATCAGTACCAATGAAACGGAGAAAAAAGTGGTAAACACCAACACGGGTGAAGAGAAAAAAACGGCTGTGGCTAAAGTCAAAAAAAATAAGCGGAAAAAGATCAGAATAAGTGATTTCAGCCGCGGGCCTATACGGGATGAAGATCTGGTGGTTCCAGAAGAACCTAAGAAAGCTGAAAACAAACAACAGTAGAATTCTTCACCACAAAGTGCACTAAGAAATACACCCGCCTTCGCTTCGCTACGTCGGGCACGCAAAGGCCACGAAGGGTAAATCCTTTGTGGCCTTTGTGTATTCCTTTGTGTCCCTTGTGGTAAAAAAAACATTACCTCCACTTCAACGTATTGATCAAATGCAACAAATCCAGCTTTACAAAATCATTCACAATCCCTATCGAATCCTCATTCGGCGTTGAATTGAAATACAGCGCCCCGCGCAGGAAATGTTTTGTAGAATCCGTCAGGAAAAACTGGTTGGCCGTAGCCGTATTCCCGCCGAGGGAAAAATAAATCCCTTCTGCATTGTTGGGCGTCACCATCAGGCTGTCGGCGATTTTAGTGGAGATATCAGAGTGTTGTTTGTAAGCCATTTTATAACTATCGTTCACCAGCGAATCAAATGAATTCCGGTTGACGATGGTTTTGTAGCTGATGTAAATCCGGCCATTCAGTTTGGGCACATCAATATTGATCCACCAGTCGCCGGCCTTCACATCAAAAAAGGTGGAGTCTTTGTTTACCGTGGCGTACACCGGGTATTCAAACGTATACGGATAACCCGGCTGGTCGAAAACCTGGTAGGCTTTCTGCGGGAAATCTATTTTGAAAAAACCTTTCCGTTTGCCTGAAGTGTAATCATGGTTACAGGCAAAGAGGATAAAAACAGTGGTCAGTAATATCAGTCCTTTTTTAATCATGATCTCGGTTTCAATGTCAGTTTAATCAGCTGGATCCGGTTCCGGTCTGCCGCCAGCACGGTAAAATCAAAATCACCGGAACTCACCACTGAATTTACAGCAGGGAATTCACCGGCCAGTTCAAGCACCATACCTGCGAGGGATTCACTGCCACCCCGTACGCTGTCGAATGTATCAGCCGGCAGTTTCAGTGTCTTGCAGATTTCATGGATCATCGTGCGGCCGTCAAAGATATAATTATGATCATCCAGTTTGCGGTTGGTGTTTTCTTCATCATCAAATTCATCACGGATATCGCCAATCACTTCTTCCAGGATATCTTCCATTGTTACAATGCCGCTCGTGCCGCCAAATTCATCCACGACAACGGCAAAATGCACTTTTTTCTGCTGGAATTCGCGCAGCAGGTCCTCAATCAGTTTGGTTTCAGGTACAAAAAAAGGACGGCGCATCAGCGGATGCCAGTCATAATCATCCGGCTCCTGCAAATGCGGTAACAGGTCTTTCGTCACGATGATACCTGCTATATCATCCATGCTTCCGCGGTACACCGGCAGCCTGGAATAATGCTGTTCCTCTGCATATCTGATCAATTCACCGAAATGGGTTTCATGGTCAACCCCGCTCACATCCACCTGGTTCCGCATCACCTGCCGCACCGTGATATTCCCGAATTTCACAATTCCCTTCATCATGTTTTTTTCCGCGGGAGAAGCTTCCTCATCCGATTTCACATCAATCGCTTCATCCAGCTCGCGGATATTGGTGGCCTCACTGCGGTTGGCACCGGCCGTTTTACCAATCCGGTCTGCCAGCGATACCACCCACTTGCTGATCTTACGCATCAGCAGGTGAATGCCTTCAATGAGGAAAACAAAATTGTATGCAAAGCGCAGATTCTGCTGCGTGGCCCACATCTTGGGAAGGATCTTCCCGAAAAACACAAGCACAAAAGTTATAAAAACAACTTTGATCAGCAATACCATGAAAAATGGCAACGATCCGAAAGAAATAAAATCAATGATCAGGTAATTGGCCAGGATAATAATACAGATACTCACAATCGTACCTGCTATTAATAATGACGCAAACAGTTCTTTGGGTTCTTCCAGCAATTTCACAATCCGTTTCGCCGCCACATGCTGCTTTGTTTTCAGCATGTTCAGGTCCTTGCGGCTTAATGAAAACAAGGCCACTTCAGCACCGGAAATAGTAAACGCCAGGAAAAGCAGCAGCACGAGGCTGATGAGCATAAAAGTAGCTCCCTGTGTATTGACTGCTAAAAGAACAGAGGGGATATCCTGTAGAAAATGAACGGGGACATGGTCCAAATCAGGTTTTTTCGTTAATCAATGACCCGCCGCGGCTGGTCACAGAACAACAGCAATTCATCCGCTGTCCTGCGGAAACAAAGTTATTGGTTTGGATACTATTTTAATAGGGCAGGTTTTCAGAAGGATCACCTATGGGACTGTCAGTATTGCCCTCCATCCCGCCTAAAGGTGGCGTATCCACCCTTTTATCAAGCATAATCAGGTTATCACCCACCACTTCCGTGGCAAATTTGCGGTTGCCATCCTTATCTTCCCAGCTGCGGGTGCGCAGACGGCCTTCAATATATACCAGGCTGCTTTTGTGCAGGTATTTCTGCGCCAGTTCCGCAAGTCCCCTCCATAAAACCACGGTATGCCATTCCGTCTGGGAAACCAGTTTGCCGGAACGATCCTTAAAAGTTTCAGTAGTGGCTAAAGGAAATTTGGCGACTGCAATATTGCCTTCCAGTGTTTGTACATCCGGGTCCTTGCCCAGATTACCGATCAGCATGACTCTGTTTACGCCCCTCATATGAATAGTCTTTTGATTAAAGATTCGCCGATAGCTGTAAACGCCTCTTAAAGTTAATTTTTTTTCCAGAGCTTATTCTAAAAAAAAGTCATCAGAATGTTAAATGACGAATTAGACCGGCCAATGCCCTTTTTCACTGGGTGAAAGGAAAACAGGGCTGGGTAACTTGCAGTTTAAATTCAGCTATGACACTCAAAATAAGCGGTCAACTGCCTTCCGGTAAACTCAAAGAAACCATCAGGCGTTCACCCAATTACAGGAATAACAGCTTCCAGAACCTCTCGCCTACACCGGTAAAAGCCGAAGGCATTTCTTACTGGAAAATGATGAAAGGTGTGCTTAAAAAGAGCCCGGCCACCAAACCATCCGGTACAATCGTGGCTGTCCATACAGATCTTGAGACATTATCCGGTGATCCGGTCATCATCTGGTTCGGGCACTCTTCCTATCTCCTGAAGATAAATGGCAAGACTTTCCTCATCGATCCTGTACTCAGTGGCAGCGCAGCACCATTTTCATTTATGATCCGTGCCTTTGCAGGCTCCAACTATTACACGGCTGATAAAATGCCGGAGATTGATTATATCATTCTCACGCACGATCATTATGACCACCTCGATTATAAAACGATTCTGCGTCTCAAAAACAAAACGCGTCACTTTATCTGTTCACTCGGCATCAGCGCCCATCTCCGTTACTGGGGAATACCACCTGAAATCATCACCGAAACAGATTGGTGGGATGAAGTAAACCTGGAAGCTGACATTAAAATCACTGCGGCACCCGCCAGGCATTTCTCCGGAAGGGGGATCAAACGGGGACAATCACTCTGGTCATCTTTTATATTATCTGCTCCCGGTCACCGTATTTATCTCGGCGGCGATTCCGGTTACGATACCCACTTTGCTGAAATCGGTAAAAGATTCGGGCCCTTTGATCTCGCCATTCTCGAATGCGGACAATACAATGATATGTGGCCCCTCATCCACATGAAACCCGAAGAAACCGTGCAGGCCGCTATTGACCTGCAGGCCAAATGCCTCATGCCCGTTCATTGGGGAAAGTTTGACCTCTCCACGCACGACTGGAATGAACCGCCTGCGCGCGCAGTAGCAGCCGGTAAGCAAAACAACATGCCCGTTACCACACCACGCATCGGGGAACCGGTTTATGTCGGGAAAAACTACCCGGATAAGAATTGGTGGGGGGAAACGGTATTTTACTGCATTTTGCCCTGATGTTGGCTCTTGGCTGTTACCAGTTGGCTTTTGCTAACAGCCGAGCTGCTTAAGCTTGTTACGGGCAACTGGTTTGCAATAGCTAAAAACAAGAAACTGGTAACAAAGCCCAAACACTTAAATAATCTAACTAGATAAAGACTCATCCTGTTATCCCTCTTCGCATTTTAACTCCCACTTAACCGATTTCATATTAATTTTAGTATCAGAAACCTGACCCTAAAAGCTGTTATATGAAAAAAAATCTACTCCTCCTGGTAGTTGCCCTGTTCAGCGTTGCTGCAGGGAATGCGCAGAATGGTTTACTGCCTGACCAGAATCCCAATTTCGCGGTGAGCCGTGATAAATACATGCAGTTGGCCGATAGTGTGAACCAATGGCACAGTACTACGCTTCAGAATACATATGAAGCCAATGACTGGATGGCCAAGCGTGAAAAAAACCGCCAGTTCCGCCAGCAGTTAAGACTCGAAAGAGCCCGCTGGGATGGATACAACTACCGCAACGACGGTTATTATTCTTACCCCTACCGTTACCGCAACGATTATTATAATTATTACAATCAACCCCGCAGTCGCCGTGGCTTCAGATGGTGGTAAGCGCCAACACTATTAAATCAACCTAACAATTTTTCCATGAAAAAATTTGTACACCTCGCCCTGCCTGTACTGGCAGCAGTTATCCTTGTATCCTGCTCAAGACAGGTAACCCGCATTGATCCCTCCGAACAGGTGGATATCAGCGGCCGCTGGAATAATACCGACTCACGTCTCGTTGCAGAAGACATGACGTCAAAAATCCTGTCTGCCAACTGGCTGGGTGACCACCTCGCTAATAACGCCGGCAAACGCCCCGTAGTGATTGTAGGTTTTGTTGATAATAAAAGCCATGAACATATCGACGCGGAGACATTTGTAAAAGACGTTGAGAATTCTTTTATCACCACAGAAAAAGTAAGACTCGTTCAGGGTGGTAAAAAACGCGAAGAACTCCGTGCTGAAAAAGCCGACCAGCAAACCAATGCCAGTGCCAGCAGCATGAAAAAATTCGGACTGGAACAGGGAGCTGATTATATCCTCCAGGGTTCAATTAATTCTATTGTTGATTCCCACAAAAGGAAAAAAGTTACTTACTACCAGGTAAACCTTGAACTCACCAATATCCAAACCAATGAAGTGGTATGGATTGGCGAGAAGAAGATTGCCAAGTATATCAAGAATTAAGCGGGCCGTCATACTGTCAACCAACCAACCATGACAAGTTCACCGGTCACAGGTGCCCGTATGCTTATCGTTTTCGCCCTGTTTATACTGGGCGGATGCGCCAGTTACCGTAACCAGGCCAGTGATTATTACAATTACCTCCAGCGCGGCGAATATGAAAAAGCATCGGCCAGCCTGGATCATACTAAAATACTTTCCAAATCACGCAATAAGCTTTTGCTGCTGCTCGAAAAAGGCAAGCTGGCCCATCTGCGCGGCCATTGGGAAGAAAGCAATACTTTTTTAAATGAGGCGGATAATATCATTGAAGACGGACTGAACCGCTCCGGTAATTTTATTGCCGGCACACTCATCAATCCGATGATGAGCCAGTACCAGCCCGAAAGTTTTGAGCGCTACCTGGTGCATTATTACAAAGCCCTTAATTATATACAGCTCGGGCAGAACAGTGAAGCAGTGGTGGAAGCGCGGAGGATCAGTCTCAGCACCTTTGCGTTACAGGACCTCCAGAAAAATGAAAACAAATACAGCAGCGACCCGTTTGCGTACATGTTCCAGGGACTGATTTATGAAAACAACGGTGATGCCAACAATGCCTTTATCGCGTACCGGAATGCCGTTGATCTCTATCTGGAAAAAGGCGGTGTGTTTTATGGAACACCTTTGCCCGCGCAGCTGAGAAAAGACCTTTTCCGTGCCGCAGCCGCCGCCGGTTTCATGGATGAAGTATCGCGGTATGAAAATATATTCGGCAGCCGGTATACACCCGAGCCGGTTAATCCCAATGGGGAACTGATTTTATTCTGGGAAAACGGCGCCGCACCGGTCAAAGAACAACAGGATTTCTTTTTCTCTTTACTCGCCGGTGGTGACGGACTGTTTTATTTCAGGGATAACAATAATTTTTACAACATCCCCCTGGACCGGTCTATTGCAGGCAGCTCATTCAATCCTGCTGACGTGCGATCCTTCCGCATGGCCATCCCGCGATACAGGCAATCACGCAGCGTATTCCAGAATGCCACAGTGATCCTGCCCAATGGCCAGGTGAATATGGAAATGGCTGAAAATATAAATGCACTGGCTGTAGTCAGTCTGGACCAGCGCATGGGCAAAGAACTCGCCAGCGCCCTCACCCGTATGGCCGTTAAAAAAATTGCAGAAGCAGCTGTGCGGCCAAAAGAGGATAAGAAAACAGATAACGCCAATAAAACCGAGGAAGAAAAAAAGAAAGACGAGAAGAAAAAAAATACGGCGGAAGCCATTTCACTCGGACTGCAATTGTTCAACCTCGCTTCGGAGAAAGCAGATACCCGTAACTGGCAGAGCCTGCCGGCGAGTATTTATTATGCAAGGATACCTTTAGTGCCGGGGGAGAATAAAATAAGCTTGCAGGTGCAGGGGAGGGTGATTGAAGTGAATGTTTCGGCAAAGCCGGGGATGCAATTTCAGAATATTTCTTCCTTCAATAACTAAATACATTACCACAAAGGCCACAAAGATGTAAACCTTTGTGGCCTTTGTATTTCTTTGTGTCCTTTGTGGTTATGTATTTGTATTTACATTTTCAAAAAACTGATTAATAAACCTCGGAAATGCATACCCCCCCAGCTTCCTCTTCTCCACCCATATCCACTCCCACCCTTCCGGCTGCTCCTGTATCCTGATCACATAAAACCTTCCCTGTATCGTTTGGTGCGTGAGCTGTTGCTTATAGACTTCAGAAACGGATTCCACGGTATATCCCTTCTTCCCGATCAGTTTTTCTTTTTGTAGTTGAAGTAACAACGCTTGCTGCCCGGGATCAGATTTGCTTTCATATAACCATCCTTCATATAAACCGTTCCAGATATCTTTTGCTGCACGTTTGCGGATGGCTACCCGGTTTCCGTATTCGAGCATCACGTAACTGAACCATCTCTTTTTAATACCAATCTTCTTTTTCTTCAAGGGTAAAGCGGCAACCTGGTCATTGAGGTAAGCAAAACATTTTTTCCGGAACACACAGTCACTGCATAAAGGAGCGGTGGGTTTGCAAATGGTGGCGCCAAAATCCATGATCGCCTGGTTGTAGACACCGGCGTCTTTTTTATCGAGCAGATTTTGCGCCAGTTCAGTGAAGAATTTTTTCCCTGCAGTGGAATCTGTCTCTTTATCAATGCCACCTACACGGGCGAGTACGCGGAAAACATTTCCATCCACTACTGCATAAGGAAGATTGTATGCAAATGAAGCAATCGCTGCTGCAGTATACGGACCGACACCTTTTAATGAAAGAATTGCTTCGTAATTGTCGGGAAACACATTTTTATTTTCATGTACGATCCATTTAGCGGCAGCGATCAGGTTGCGGCATCGAGAGTAGTAGCCCAAGCCTTCCCATAACTTAAAAACTTTTTCTTCCGGTGCGGCTGCGAGTTTTTTTACTGTCGGAAAAGCTTTCACAAAGCGCTGATAATAACCCAATCCCTGTTCAACCCGGGTTTGCTGGAGAATTATTTCACTCAACCAGATCTTATAGGGATCTTTTTCGCCCTTCCATGGCATTTCCCGCCGGTTTTTCTCCCGGTTCCAGGCCAGCAGGCTCTCTGCAAAGGTTTGAGGGATGTGAAAACGGGGTTTTGGGGGCATTTTTCGGGCATTTTAGGGCTCCAAATAGCAAATTTCAGGGTTTCCGGGGGCATAAAATCGGGTAGTTCATAAAAAAATTATGCCTATCGCTTTGACAATCATATTATTTTGTCATAAATTAGTGTTTGAAAGTTCCCGGCATAAAACCTCAAAACCTGCAACCATGAGAAAAGCTGACCTGGTTAACCAGATCTCCGAAAAAACAGGGATACCCAAAGTTGATGTCCTGGTAACCCTCGAAACCATGTTTAAAGAAGTTAAAGACACGCTCGCGGGTGGTGAAAATATTTACATCCGAGGATTCGGCAGCTTTATCACGAAAAAAAGGGCTGCAAAAATTGGCAGAAACATCAAGAAAAATATTGCAGTGCATATTCCTGAACATTATATACCTGCATTCAAGCCTGCCAAAGAGTTTGTCGCTGAAGTGAAAAAACTCGTAGAACCTAAGCCAGACAACGGTCCTGGCGAAGAGGCTTAACATTTTCCTGCTTCCAAAATCATGAAAGTTTTTTTTCGGGGTGTTTCGGATAACTTTGCCGACTATTAAAAACGGTAATGTGAAGAAACCTCAATGGATAATTATTGGCCTGGCGATTGTAGCCACGGGCCTCCTTTACAAATTTGGCAGCACAAAAGGCCCTAAAGTGAAGAAGGAAGCTGTCATGCCCCCGATGGCAGGAAAAACACAGCCGCAAGAGATCACTACTGACACAGTTTTAGCCCTCGCAAAAAAAGGATTGACTGCAGAACAAGTGATCCGGATCAATACTTTGGAGAATACCATCTCCCGCGGAGACGTTAAAAACCAGCAACTCTCTGTTTATCACCAGCTGGCGCATTTCTGGAACGATTCAGCCCGTTTGTTCGAACCTTATGCCTGGTATGAGGCTGAAGCAGCCAGATTGGAAAATTCCGAAAAAAACCTGACCTTTGCAGCCCGTTTGTTTTTGGATAACATGCAGGCGGAGCGGGATCCTGCGCTGAGGCGCTGGAAAGCCCTGCAGGCGAAAGACTTATTTGAACGTTCTTTGATTATAAACCCGGCCAATGATTCGGCCAGAATAGGCATCGGTGCCTGTTTCCTGTTCGGCGAAATTTCCGCCAGCCCCATGGAAGGAATCCAGAAGGTGATGGAAGTAGTTAAACGCGACAGTAACAATGTGTATGCACAGGTTACACTCGCGCGTGGTGCTGTTCTTTCCGGACAGTACGACAAAGCACTCGCCAGGCTCGAATCAATAAACAGCCGCAGACCCGGTGATGTGGAAGTGGTACTGCTGCTGGCTGAAGTGAATGAGCGGATGGGACAAAATGAAAAAGCCATTGAATGGTATAAAACATCACTCCCGCTGCTTAAAAACGAAGTGCTGACCAAAGAAGTGGAGAAAAGAATCAAAGAACTGACAACAAACGGATAACCTTATTTATCAATAGAAAAATTATTAGAACATGCCTTGCGGTAAAAAAAGAAAACGTCATAAGATTGCTACGCACAAGCGTAAAAAGAGATTGAGAAAGAACCGTCATAAAAAACGTAATAAGTAATTAACGGACCCCGCAGCTGGTGAAAACCCGCTGCGGGGAATGTTTGTTTTTATTAACCGGTCGTCCGGTTGAGTCCCCGTATAAGATTGCTTCCATCTATTCTCGCCTTTAATCCTGAATTAATCGCTTTCCTTACGGATCCTGCTGACCGGTGTTTACAGCCAGAATACTGTTTCATATTATGATGCTGTAATGAACAAAGAACTGATCATCAATGTTGCTCCCCAGGGCGTGGAAATCGCCTTGCTGGAAGATAAAAAACTGGTGGAACTGCATAACGAAAAAACGGATGCACGTTTCGCTGTGGGAGACCTATACCTTGGAAAAGTGAAAAAACTGATCCCCGGTCTCAATGCAGCATTTGTTGACGTTGGTTTCGAAAAAGACGCTTTCCTTCACTATACTGATTTAAGCCCCTACGCCAAGTCGCTCCTCAAGTTCACGCACATGTGCATGAACGATAAATCGGAGACCGGACTTGACTACAGCCGCTTTACCGTAGAACCGGAGATCATCAAAACCGGTAAGATCAATGAAGTGCTCAGCGGCAAACCGAATATCCTCGTCCAGATCTTAAAAGAACCCATCGCCGCCAAAGGCCCCCGCCTCAGCTGCGAGATTTCATTACCCGGACGTTTCGTCGTACTCACCCCTTTCAATGATATCGTAGCCGTTTCCCGTAAGATCCATTCTTCCGAAGAAAGGAAAAGACTGCAGAAAATCGTGGAAGCGATCAAATCCAAAAACTTTGGCGTGATCGTGCGTACCGCAGCAGAAGGTAAGAACACGGCAGAACTGCACGAAGATTTATCCTCTCTCGTGGCTACCTGGAAAACCATCCAGACCAACCTCAAAGGTGCGGTGGCCCCGGCTAAAATCCTCAGTGAGCAGACCAAAACAACCAGCATTTTACGTGATCTGCTGAATGCGGACTTCAACCGCATCGTGATCAACGATAAAAATATTTTCAACGATACCAAGAACTATATCCAGCGTATCGCGCCTGATAAAGCGGAGATCGTTTCATTCTACCAGAACGGTTCGCCCATCTTCGATTCATTCGGTATAACCAAACAGGTGAAATCCAGCTTTGGTAAAACCGTTAACCTCGACAGCGGCGCTTACCTGATCATTGAACACACCGAAGCCCTCCACGTTATTGACGTGAACAGCGGTTATAAAAGTGTAAGCAATAACCAGGAACAAAACGCCCTCGAGACCAACCTCGAAGCAGCAGAAGAAATTGCACGCCAGCTCAGGCTGCGTGATATCGGCGGTATTATTGTAGTGGACTTCATCGACATGAAGCTCCCCGACAACAAGCGCAAGCTGATGGAGAAAATGGAAGAGTACATGGCAACCGACCGCGCCAAACACGCAGTACTGCCCATCTCCAAATTCGGACTTATGCAGATCACCCGCCAGCGCATGAAACCCGAAATGAACATCCAGACCCAGGAAGTTTGCCCCAGCTGCAACGGCACCGGCAAAATCTCCTCTACCTTATTACTGGAAGACGAAATCGAAAAGAACCTTTCTTACCTCAATACCCACAACCACGGCAGTCTCAAACTGGTTGTGCATCCCATCTTATACGCCTACCTCACCAAAGGCTGGTTCTGGCAAACGAAAGTCCACAAATGGAGAAAGAAATTCGGCCAGAAGATCAAAGTGGAGGAGAATACGAATTATCACCTGACGGAGTATAGGTTTTTCAATCAACACGAAGAAGAGATTAAGATGTGACCGTTGCCGGTTACCGGTTACCAGTTTCCAGTTACCAGTTACCAGAAACTCGGTAGATATTGATAGATTGGGCTATTGGCTTTTAGCTTTTGCTATGGCGCTACTTCTTGGCTGTTGACAAAAAACTGCCTGACGTCTTTTGACCTGCGACTCTGCTTTCCCGGCTGTTTGCTAATAGCCAATAGCTAACTGCTAATAGCAATTCTCTCCGGCTGTTTACTAAAGACTAACGACTAAAGACTAAGCCGGCTCACTAGCCATGCCAAAGCTAACAGCAGCTTCTTAAACCTCCCAAACTCATAACCAATCCTAAACTCCGGTTTAGCAACAAGCAGCTTATTCAAATACGCCACCAGATCCTCCATCTCCTTACTCCATGCCTGGTTGAGGATGACCGTACGCGGCGATTTACCGATGGCATAAAAAGTACAAACCATTCTGCCTTTTTTCAGTTTATCTTCTTCAACGCATTGATGAGAGAGGCTGTCTTTTACACCTGTAAAAGTTTTGGCGTCGAGCATGTACATGGGATTCACGCCAACTACTTTGAGGAGTGTATCGGTATAATCATCGCCGCGGTCCATCACCAGCAGGTATTTATCAGAAAGCTCATAGGAACGCCAGGGGATGGCGCCGTTAGGGCGGAGGTCAATCTTGGTAAAGCGCTGGGCGGCAAGGCCTGTCGCAAGACTAAAAGTGAGCAGTAAGATGAATAGCTTTTTCATACTGTTTCTGTAGACGATGGGGTTTCTGAAATCGTTGCGAAAATAGAAAGTCTTTACCACATAGAAACATAGGCACATAGGGCCACATAGAAATACAATACGCAACTCAATTGCTTTGAAAAGTTGCTTCTGTAGGAACTCTCCGTCTGTATTCCTATGTGAACCTACGTGTCCTATGTGCCTATGCTTTGCCCGACGAAGCGAAGCGTAGGCGGGTGGTAAAACTCTTTTCTCTAGCAACCCCCTCTCCCCCCGGGTTTTAGCCACCCCCAACGCCTTCCCAAACTGTTCCTTTGATTTTTCCGCATCTACCGTGCTGTATAATTCCCCCAGCAAAAAATGATAATATACATTACCCTCAAGCCCCAGTTTTTCAGCTGCTGTGATGGCAGCCCCGGCACCATGTACTTTATATAAAGCATACGTCCTGTTCAATGCAGCTACCGGCGAATACTGCAGCTGTAACAGGCGGTTAAATAACTGAAGGATGCTTTCCCATTTTTCTTGACTATCCTGTTTAACAGTATGCCAGTAAGCAATACTTGCTTCGAGGTGGTAAGTGGACAGCTTGTCGCCGGCCGCAGCTACATGAAGATGATACGCCCCGCGGCTGATCAGCGACTGGTCCCAAAGCGTTTCATCCTGGTCATCATATAAAATGATTTCGCCGTTTTCATTTTTACGGGCCGGGAAACGGGAAGCATGAAAACTCATCAATGCATACAAAGCGTGTACCTGGGGCAAAGCGGTTTTCTCCTGCAATAATAGCAATGACACCAGGCGCATCGCTTCCTGGCAGAGATCTTCCCGCAGCAGGGCATTATCAGATTCTGAATAATACCCTTCATTGAAAAGCAGGTATAAAGTGGTGAGTACCGTATCCAGCCGCTGTTCGATTTCCGCGGGCGGCGGGAATTCAATAGATAATTTTTCTTCCCTTAATTTCTCCCTGGCGCGGTAGAGGCGCTTATTGATCGTTTCCCGGTTGGTTAAGAAAGCAGTGGCGATTTCATCAATGCCAAATCCGCAAAGTACACGCAGCGATAAACCAATTTGTGATTCAGCCGGGATCGCAGGATGGCAAAGTGTAAACATCATCTGCAGCTGGCTGTCGTTGATCCCCTGTTCCGTCCAGTCCAGTTCCTCTGCTGATACGGCAGATCGTTTCAGTTCGCTGGCAATGGTACCGGTAAACAATTGCTCCCGCTTCAGGTGATTTTTTGCTTTATTCTTTGCCACGGCATACAACCAGGCAACGGATGATCAGGAATGCCCTGGTAAGTCCAGGATTCAAGTGCCGCTAAAAAGTATCACTGGCTATATCTTCTGCCAGCTGCAGGTTTTCAATACCGAATAAACGGCTCAGGACAGTGCTTATTTTGCTAAACTCTGTCCTGAACAAATGTGGTATCAGTTCCTGCTGATGCATTAATGAGCCCCATCATTCTTTGCAATTCGGCGAACCTCAATACTATTCCCTTCTCCCTGCAACACCGGTGAGCCTTTGGCAAACTCAATGGCCTCCTCCACGCTGTCGGCTTGCACGATAATCATTCCGCCGATCGTTTCTTTAATATCACCAAAGGGTCCGTTGGTCACAAGTGCTTTGCCCTCTTTAGTAGTTACCACATGTGCATCTGCAAAAGGCAGTCCTGTGCCGCTGACAAATTTTCCCTGTGCAGCAATCCCGCCGATCCAGTCCATCGTCTGTTTCATCCACTGCTGGATTTGTTCGGGTGAAGCCACTTTGTTACCGTCCTGATGACGCATGATTAATGCATACTGATCCATGATGTACGTTTTAATTGTTATTGAATGTATATAACAATAACAAATGAAGAGTCAGGAATTGGACACTTCTGCAAAAAACATTTCCCCAATTATCCCGGATCAGCCGTATCCATCATCAATTATCCATTCTCCATTATCAATTATAAATTATCAATTGCGCTCTCTCGCATTCATATATATCATGATATACTGCACCAAACTCGCCACTGCCGCCAGTGCCGCCACTACATAGGTGGTAGCCGCCCATTTCAGCGCGTCCTTGGCTTTGGGGTATTCTTCGGCATTGGTCACATTGGTGGATTTCAGCCAGGCCAGGGCCCGCTGGCTGGCGTCGAATTCCACCGGGAGGGTGATCAGGGTGAACAGGACGGTCAGGCTCATGATGATGATCCCGATCAGGAGGACGGTCGGGTTGCCGGAGTATGCCATAATGACCCCGGCCAGCAGGATCCAGTTCACCAGCATGGAGCTGACCTGCACCACCGGCACGAGCTGGCTGCGCAGTTTTAAGGGCCGGTAAGCCCGGGCATGCTGCACGGCATGGCCACACTCGTGGGCGGCTACGGCAGCCGCCGAAACCGAGGTGCCATTATACACTTCAGGACTCAGGTTCACCGTCCGGTTTATAGGGTTATAATGGTCACTCAGGAAGCCATCAACAGATATAATTTTTACATCATATATTCCGTTTTCACGGAGCATTTTTTCAGCGATTTCGCGGCCTGAAAGACCGCTCAAAAGCGGTATTTTATGGTACCTGCTGAACCTTGATTTGAGCACCAGGAGACCACTAAACTGAGGCCTAAAAACAGCATCGAAACAAGCCAGATTTGAGGTGTCATTTGACTATTTTTTGATATCAGTTTCATCAAATTTGCAACCATTTTAACGGCTTGCGGGAAACACGTCTTTTTGACAAGAAAATCAACAAAAACACCTGGGGAAAAAATTTCAGCGGCCTAAAAGGGGCGCATTTTGGCATTTTTATATGTCTGACTGTCAGTATGTTTATTTTAACATTCCAGTCACATTTAAACACATCAAAACCATCGCGTTTTGCCTTTCTTCATCAAAAATTTATTTTGAAATCTAACCCGGAATTGTAACTTAGCAATAGAATTTAATGGGTTAGTAAGTAAGGGGGTCAATCGAAAGATTGACCCTTTTTACATTTATAGAATTCAATCATTTTTTCCATCTTTTTTTTACTGTTTTTTTCTTTCAAAAAATGTGTAATCATACCTGTTTTACACGCATTGATTTTTTTTCTTTTACTGCATCATCATTCAATCGTTTTAATCAGCCTTCAAAGGATTAATTTTATCGCATGAGTAAGGTGAAGTCAACTTTTTTTTGTCAGCATTGCGGACATGAAAGTGTAAAATGGGTTGGTCAATGTCCGTCATGCGGACAATGGAACACATTTGTTGAAGAAAAAGTACAAAAGACGAATGAGCGTTCAGCGAATGATGAATGGAAGAATTATAATGAACCGAAAAGATCCAACCGGACCATTGCATTACAATCCATCACCAACACAGAAGAAAAAAGATTACCCACTGCGGATGCGGAACTCAACCGGGTACTCGGTGGCGGCATTGTACCGGGCAGTCTGGTATTGGTTGCCGGTGAACCCGGCATTGGTAAATCCACTTTATTCCTGCAGAATGGTCTCTGGTTAAAAAATGCAACCGTAGTACTTTATGTGAGTGGTGAAGAAAGTGAACAGCAGATAAAAATGCGTGCTGATCGTCTCGGATTAGAGAATGAAAACTTCTATCTCCTCACGGAAACTTCCACGCAAATCATCTTCCAGGAAATCAAAAAACTGAAACCTTCCCTCGTAATTGTTGATTCAATACAAACCCTGCATACACCTTTAATTGATTCATCACCCGGCTCTGTATCACAAATCCGTGAATGCGCCGCCGAGTTCCAGCGCTTCGCGAAAGAAACCAATACACCGGTATTTCTCATAGGACATATCACGAAAGACGGCAGCATTGCAGGACCCAAGATCCTCGAGCACATGGTGGATACCGTATTACAATTCGAAGGCGACCGCCATTATGCATACAGGATATTGCGTACGCTCAAGAACCGTTTCGGCAGCACCGCTGAACTGGGCATCTATGAAATGACAGATGCCGGTATGCGCGGCGTAATCAATCCCAGTGAAATATTAATCACCCAAAAAGAAGAAGCCCTCAGCGGCATCGCCATCGCTGCCACCATTGAAGGCATGCGGCCATTATTGATTGAAGTGCAGGCATTGGTTACGCCATCCGTATACGGTACACCACAACGTACCGTGACCGGTTTTGATCTCCGTCGTTTGCAGTTATTACTTGCCGTACTGGAGAAACGCGGTGGCTTCCAATTTGGTTTAAAAGATGTATTCCTCAATATCGCAGGCGGCATCAAAGTGGAAGATCCTTCCACCGACCTCGCCATCCTCTGCGCCCTGCTATCTTCGTATGAAGATGTTCCCCTCCCCGGGCAAATTTGTTTTGCCGGTGAAGTGGGCCTCAGTGGTGAAATCCGCGCCGTTAACCGCATCAGCCAGCGGATTGCAGAAGCGGAAAAGCTGGGGTTTGAAAAAATTATTGTGTCGAGGTATAACCAGAAGGGGCTGGCGGGGCAGCAATTCGGGATTGAAGTGGTGATGGTGAGCCGGGTTGAGGAGGTGTACCGGTTGTTGTTTTAATTTTACCACAAAGTGCACAAAGATTTAACTAAGGCCACAATGAGAGACCCTTTGTGCCCGGTGCCTGCCCGCCGAAGCAGAGCGAAGGCGGGTGGTTTTGTATTTAATCCCTGTTCAAAGTCATCCCCCCGCAGTTTTTTAAGAATTAACTTGTCAGTACTGCCCTAAAACCTTTCTAATGAAAACAGGATTACTGATTCTCCTCGTGCTGCACGGCCTGATTCACCTCATGGGCTTTACCAAAGCCTTCGGGTTTGCTGAAATGAAACAACTCACCCAATACATCAGCCGGCCGGCGGTTATACTCTGGCTTGCAGCCTGCCTGTTGTTTATTATCGCGGCATATTTGCTGTGGCGCAAAGCGGATATGTGGTGGGTGGTTGCAATTGCAGCAGTGGTCATCTCGCAAGTGGTGATTGTCATGGACTGGAAAGATGCCCGTTTTGGCACGATCGCCAATGTAATCATCGTGGCGGGTATCATCATGGGTGCAGGCGTTGTGGGTTTTAAAAACAGTTTTTTATCAGAGGCCCGGAATGGGTTACTGCAAACCCCTTACTTCAAAGATGGATTGTTAACCGAAGAAGATTTGGCATCACTGCCGGAACCTGTGAAAAATTATATCCGTTATACCGGATGTGTGGGCAAGCCCAGGGTCAACCGTTTCAAAATTATTTTCCATGGCGCCTTGCGGAATAATGACCAGTCAACCTGGATGCCGCTAACTTCCGTACAGTATAATTTCATGCAGGAACCTACCCGGTTGTTTTTTTTAAATGCAGTGATGAAAAAACTGCCCGTAGCCGGATTCCATTGTTATAAAAACAGAAAGGCTTACATGGACATCCGCCTGTTATCACTATTCAAAGTGCAATTCCAAAAAGGCCCCGACATGGACCAGTCGGAAACAGTCACTTTTTTCAACGACATGTGCTGCATGGCTCCCGCTACGCTGATTGACCCGCGCATCGAATGGCTGGAAACAGACGGTCTCAACGTAAAAGCAAAATTCACAAACGGCCATATCGCCATCACCGCCACACTGTATTTTAATAAAACAGGCGAACTCGCTAATTTCATCTCTAACGACCGTTATTCCACCGATGAAGGCAAAAAACTGCCCTGGTCCACCCCCTTGCACGATTACCGCCTCATCAACAACCACCGTCTCCCCGGTTATGCCGAAACCATCTACACCTACCCTGACAGGAATTTTATCTATGGAAAATTCAGCATTGAGGAAATCACTTACAATTTTGATGCAATCAGCAAAACGGTCTGAGAAAAAAAACATATTGCCGTCGTTAAAATACCAGCTACTTTAATTTTCAGCGATTTCATTTAAGGTCGGTTGTGTTCTATTTTACCACTGGCAAGTACACAAATATTCAGAGTAAAAGGTTCTCTTTGTCCTTCTTGCCTTTCTGACGAAGCAGCTTTAGTGTAGTGTGGTGAGGCAAAGATCTATTCCAAGAATATTCAAAATCACGAAAATTACTCTGTGCACTTTGTGGTTAAAAAAACTCCTCCACCTCTTCTTCCCCCACATTTGTCAATGCTGCGGCACCGACATCCTCTCCCCCCACTCCCACCTCTGCCTCCGCTGCCTCTCCCAATTACCCGTCACCGGCTTCGAACGCCTCCCCCACAACCCCGTTGAAAAAATCTTCTGGGGCCGTTTACCCGTCATGGATGCCTACGCCCAATATTATTTCAGAAAGCAGGGCATGGTACAGCATCTCATGCACCAGTTAAAATACCACCAGAACAAAGAAGTGGGCTTGCAGCTGGGCCGCCTCATGGGACAATCCATCAAAACCTCCGGCCGTTTTCGCGCCAATGCATTAGTGCCATTGCCGCTTTTTAAAAAAAGGGAAAAGAAAAGGGGTTATAACCAGGCCACCATTCTATGTGAAGGCATTGCCGAAATCACCGGACTGCCTGTATGGAAAGATGTGGTGATCCGTCCGGAGCATACGGAAACACAAACGAAAAAGGGAAGGGTGGAAAGATGGAAAAATATTGAGGGGAAGTTCCTGCTGGCTAAACCTGAAAAAATTGAGGGGAAGCATATCATCCTGGTGGATGATGTGATTACTACCGGGGCTACGCTTGAATCCTGTGGACAGGTGTTGTTGGGGGCGAGGGATTGTATGGTGAGTATAGCGGCGCTGGCTTATACGAGTAAGTAATAATACAAAAAGTCGTCACCACATAGGCACAATAGGAAACTCTATGTGTTTCTAGGCGGGTTGTAAAGACTTTCCGGCTGTTCATCTAATATCTAATCTCTGATATCTAATATCTAGTTCAGGTATTTCAGCACCTCATCACTCATCGGCTCCGTCTTCGGCGAAAAAGTAGCAATCAGGTTGCCATTCTCATCCAGCAAAAACTTCCCGAAGTTCCATTTCACCGGATCAGCAAAACCTTTAGCCGCCGCCTGCTCAGAGAGGTATTTATAGATCGGGGCAATATCATCACCTTTTACAGACACTTTTTCCGCCATCGGAAAAGTAACACCATAATTCTTCGTGCAGAATTCCTTGATTTCGCCATTGCTGCCGGGTTCCTGCGCGCCGAAATTATTAGCGGGGAAACCTACAATCACCAGCTTGCCCTTGTATTTTTCATACAAAGCTTCCAGGTCTTTATACTGGTGCGTATTACCGCAAAAAGAGGCGGTATTGACGATCATAATCTTCTGGCCTTTATACTTGGAGAAATCAATGGAGGTACCATCGAGGGCAGGTACATTAAAATCGTAGATGCTGCCGCCGGTAAGGGTGGCGGAGAGCAAAAGGGAGATGAGCAAAGTTTTCATGACGTTTTTGTTTGGTTATTGTAACAATGAAATAAATAGAATGTTCAGGGAGACTGTGAAATTAAACAATTCTCCCAGAAGAAATTCCAAAAAACAAATTCCAAATCCCAAACTGCTAACCTGTTGTGTTATTTGAACAAATTGGCAGGTTAGTATGAGTTTGTCGTTTGGAATTTGGGTTTTGGATTTTGGGATTTCCACTCTTTTATTTGTTATTTTTGGTACAATGAAACTTTCCCGCATATATCTGGCTTTCACTGCATTACTGCTTGTATTTATTAGTTGCCGCAAAGACAGTTTCATTACATCGGTTGATGCTCGTTTGAATTTCTCCACTGATACATTAAAATTCGACACCGTATTTGTCACCTCCGGTTCCACCTACCGCACGCTCAAAATATTCAACGACAATAACCAGAAACTCCGTTTATCCGAAGTAAAGCTGATGGGTGGTGCCGGTTCTGTTTTCAAAATGAATGTGGATGGTATTTCCGGTACCAGTTTCGGCAATCTGGAAATCAATGCCAACGACAGCCTCTATGTTTTTGTGCAGGTGAATATCAATCCCAATGCGGCCAACCTGCCTTATGTGGTGCGCGACAGTATTCAGATCAGTTATAATGGCAATACCCGTAAAGTGCAGCTGGAGGCTTTTGGCCAGAATGCGCATTTTTTCCGCAACCGGAAAATCACGGCCAATGAAACCTGGAATAACGACCTGCCGTATGTGATTCTTGGCTCACTTTTAATTGATACCAACAAAACCCTCACCATTAATAAAGGCTGCCGGATTTATATGCATGCCGATGCGCCGATTGTGGTGGATGGCACGATCCAGGTAAATGGCTTGAAGGACACGGCCGACCGGGTCTATTTTGCCGGCGACCGCCTGGATGACCCGTACAATGGTTTCCCGGCATCCTGGCCCGGGATATATTTCCGGGGAACGGCGAAAGACAATGTCTTTAATTACGCGGTGATCAAAAACGGCTACCAGGCCATTGCCACCCAGGATCCTTCCGTGAATGCCAACCCGAAAGTGACGCTGAACGAAACGATCATTGATAACAATTACGACGCCGGCATCCTGGCCATTAATTCAAGTGTCAGGGCCCGGAACTGTTTAATCAGCAATTGCGGTAAAAACCTCTACCTCCTCAAGGGCGGCGATTACCAGTTTACGCATTGCACCGTGGTTACCTATGCGAACCGCTATCTCGACCACAAAGACCCCGTACTGGTTTTGAGCAACTATATATCTGTAAACAATGTCCCCGTCACCGCTCCGCTCAACGCCACTTTCCGCAACTGTATATTCTGGGGTGAAAATGGTTTAGTGGCCGACGAAGTAGCCGTATTCAAATCCGGCAGCGGCACATTCAATGTAAACTTCGACTACAATCTCTGGAAAGTAACCAGCAACCCGGCGGGTGTAACAGCCACGCAGATCATCAACAACCAGGCGCCGCTGTTCGACAGCATCAGCACTTCACGCAACTATTATAACTTCAGATTAAAAGCCGGATCGCCTGCTGTAAATAAAGGAACGGCTTCTGCAACTACGATTGACCTGGATGGGAAAGTGAGACCGGTCGGTCTTCCGGACCTGGGATGTTTTGAACTGCAATAATTTTAAAGGCAAACCACTAAGCTCACAAAGAATTCATTCATGATTGATGGAATAATTTTTCATCCACAACATTTCTTTTAATCGAAAAATCGAATTGGACACAAAGGAGCAAACGAAGCTGCTTATTGAATGTTTTTAACTTTGTGAACTTTGTATTCGGCTGTTTTCTTTGTGACCCTTGTGGTTAAAATCCTAAATTGCATCTCTTCTTTATGCAGTTTTCAGACATCATAGCACAATCCGCCATCAAGCAGCAACTCGCCGAGCTGGTTCAGCATAACCGCCTCAGCCATGCCCTGCTTTTTATCGGCAAAGAAGGCTGCGGCTCACTGCCACTCGCGATCGCCTTCGCACAATACCTTACCTGCGAAAAAGTAAGCCCGGGCCGGAAACCGGTACAGGCCGGACCTTCATTGTTTGGAGAAGCAGAACCGGTTGCAGCCGGACCAGCACCTGTTCCCGCAGAAGCCTGCGGCCAATGCCCCTCCTGCCTGAAAGCCGCACAACTCGTGCACCCGGATATCCATTTTTCCTATCCCACCGTTACCAAAAAACCGGGAGAGAAACCCGTCGCCACCGATTTTATCGTTGAATGGAGGGAATTCATCAAACTGAATCCCTACGGTAACCTGTTTGAATGGATTGAAGCCATCAAGGAAAAAGAAAACAGTCAGGGAAAAATCACCGCTGAAGAATGCAATGACATCATCCGCAAACTCAGTCTCAAAAGCTTTGAAAGCGAATACAAAGTCCTTGTGATGTGGATGCCCGAAAACCTGGGCAGCGAAGGAAACAAACTCCTGAAATTAATTGAAGAGCCACCACCCAATACATTATTCATCCTCGTTACAGAAAACGAGTCGCACGTTTTGCAAACCATCGTCAGCCGCTGCCAGCTGATCAAAATACCTTCTTTATCTATCGCAGAAGTGGAAGCCGCCCTCATCCAGCGCAATAAAACAGATGTAAACGTGGCCCGGCAGGTAGCACTTGTCAGCGAAGGCAACTACCACGAGGCGCTGCAACTGGTGCAGCATGCCGATGAAGACTGGCAGGCCCTCCTCCGTGAATGGCTCAACGCCATCCTCAAAACCGGACCCCTGGCACAAACCAAATGGGTGGACGACGTCAGCCGGCTCGGCCGCGAAAAACAAAAACAGTTCCTGCGGTACTTTAACCACCTGCTCGGACAAGCCCTCCGCCTCCGGGTGATGGGCGATGTACCCGGTCTCGGCGACGCCGAAAAAGATTTCGCCAGCCGGATCAACAAAATCGCGGGCATCGAACAACAGGAAGCCATCCTGGAAGAAATTGACAAAGCCTCCTATTATATAGAAAGGAACGCCAACGCCAAAATCCTGTTCCTGGCCCTGACCATTAAACTATACCATATCATTCAGGACAAAATTGTATTTTTGACAGAATGAGGAGAATTTGTGCCGGCAGTGTACAGGATTTGCAGCGTTTAGCCGGGTTTTTAAAGTAGCTTCCAAGGTTTATTCGACATATAAAACTTTCACAATCAAAGACTTGCAATTACAAGTCTGCCCGGAGACCAGCCGGCTGTGAATGCTGAAGCCACCCCCAGCCCGAATTCCCTTTCAGAAATTATTCAACAATGAGTTGTACAGGTTGCAGTACTGCCACCGGCAGTAAACCCAATGGTTGCCAGAGCAACGGCGGATGTAGTTCCGGCGGGTGTAACCGTATGAACGCATACGACTGGCTGCATAACCTGCCAATGAGTGATTTCAACAGTGCCTGCAAAGTGATCGAAGTGAGTTTCAGCCAGGGCACCCGCAAAGATTTTTACCGCAACCCCAACTTACAGCCTTACGAAAAAGGAGACCTCATCGCCGTTGAAGGCGTGAGCGGTTTTGACGTCGGCGAAGTATCCCTCACCGGGGAAATCGTCCGCCTCCAGATGCGCAAAAGGAACGTGAAAGAAGATAACCCGGAAATGAAAAAGGTGCTGCGCCGCGCCACCGACCGGGATATCGAACAACTTAAGATTAATAAAGCCCGCGAACCGGAAGCAGTCATCCGCAGCCGCGCCATCGCCCGCCAGCTGAAACTGGATATGAAGATCAGCCAGGTGGAAATGCAGGCCGACGGACGCAAAGCCACATTCTTTTATATAGCCGATGGCCGCGTTGACTTCCGCGAACTGATTAAAGTATACGCTTCCGAATTCAAAGTGAAAGTGGAAATGCGCCAGATCGGTGCGCGACAGGAAGCCGGCAAAGTAGGCGGCATCGGCAGTTGCGGCCGCGAACTCTGCTGCAGCACCTGGCTCACTGAATTCAAATCAGTCAACACCGCCGCAGCCCGTTACCAGAATTTATCCATCAACCAGACCAAACTCAGCGGCCAGTGCGGTCGTTTGAAATGCTGTTTGAATTACGAACTCGATACTTACCTCGATGCCCTGCAGCATTTCCCCGATAACTGTGATGTCATCGAAGTACAAAAAGGCCGTGCCTTCCTCATCAAGAAAGATATTTTCAAAGACCTGATGTGGTACACACTGCCCGATAGCAATAAACAATACCCGCTGACCATTGAGCGTGTACGTAAAATAAAATCACTGAACCAGCAAGGTGTCATCCCCGATGAACTCGAACCTGTTGATGTGGTTTCTTCCAAACCCAAAGAAGCTGAACCTGAATTTGTGGAACTGGTTGGACAAATCAGTTTGCGGAGCCTCGAGAAAGCTGATCGCAAGAAGAGACAACAACAGCAACAACAGGGGAACAGGCAGCAGGGAGGCAGGATGCAGGGTGGCGGACAACAAGGTGGCCAGGGTCAGCAAGGGAACAGGCAGCAGGGAGGCAGGATGCAGGGCGGCGGTCAGCAAGGTGGCAATCAACAAGGTGGTGGCCAACAGGGCAACAGGCAGCAGGAGGGCAGGAAGCAGGGCGGTGGACAACAAGGTGGTCAGCAGGGAAACAGGCAGCAGGATGGCAGGAAGCAGGGCGGTGGCCAGCAAGGTGGTGGTCAACAGGGAAACAGGCAGCAGGATGGCAGGAAGCAGGGCGGCAGTCAACAAGGTGGCCAAGGTCAGCAAGGCGGCGGACAACAGAATCGTGGGCAACAACGGAATCAGCCCCGCAATCAGCAGAAGCCGAATAATCCGAATCCACCGAAAGAATCTTCAGATAACTCCTAAGGCGCGGTAAATAGCGTCTTGTATTTTTCCACGGATACCTAATTGGGAAAGTTTACCATTATCACGCGTAGGATTCACGCGGTTGGAAAGAAATACATATACCAGATTTATATTTTGGATCTACCCATACACAGGTACCGGTGAAACCGGTATGTCCGAATGTTTCAGGAGATACCAATGTGGAAGGATAAGGATCCTTGCGGATGGTATTATCTTTTTCAGGTTTATCGAAACCATAACCCCGGCGGCTGACACGGCTGTGATACGCGGTAAATAATTTTACTGTGGATGAATCGAGGTAACGACGTCCATTGAATTCCCCTTTATTCAGCAACATCTGGTATAACATGGCCAGGTCATACGCATCGGAAAATAATCCGGCGTGACCGGCAACACCACCGAGCATCGCGGCGCCTTCATCATGCACATCTCCCTGCATCGTCTGGCGGCGAAAACCTTTTTCCATTTCAGTAGGCACCATGCGGGTAACCGGGAAACGGTTGCGTGGTTTGAAACCGGTGGATACCATGCCCATCGGCGAATAAAAAGTTTGCTGTACGTACTGGTCAAGTGTCATGCCGGAGATCTGCTCCACAATTTTCCCGAGGAAAATAAAATCGTTGTCGCTGTACACATATTTATTGGCAGCGCCCAGCGGGCTTTTCAATATGCGGTCGTTGATTGTATCGCCGTAATCATCCCGTAAATAAATATTCTCGGCCACGCGCACGCTGAAACCCGGTTTTTGTTTATCAGAAAAAACGCGCGGATCAGGTACACCGGTTACCGGATCTATCACTTCTTTGAAAAAAGCGATAAAGGCCACTAAACCGGCCTGGTGTAATAAAATATCTTCAATCTTCAAATTGGCTTTATTGGTACCGCGTACCCAGGGCAGGTAATCACCCAGTTTTTTATCGAGACGCAGTTTGCCCTGCTCGTATAATTTCATCACAGAAACTGTCGTGGCAGAAATTTTGGTAACGGAAGCCAGATCAAAAATACTTTCTGCACCCATGGCCGGTGATTTGTCGAAGGTGTAATTACCAAAGGCTTTGTGATAAAGGATTTGCCCGTCGTGCACGGCAATTACCACACAACCGGGAAATGCTTTTTGCGCGAGTGCATCATTGACGATTGAATCAATGGCAGATAATTTACCCATCAGCGGGTGCGGCATGTCTTCCTGTGTTTTGGCAATGCCAAAGCCAAACTTATACTGGCAAACAGAAACCGGCAGGTGGCCTCTTGCTTCGATTTTACCTTCCACCAGGTCGGCGGCTACGCGTTGTGTAATGGAATCATCCTGGTAACAGGCCAGCAATGAATAGGCATCACAGAAATTTTTAGTGGCCAGTACATTGCCGAAAGTAAGTGTAGCGGTTTTTATAAAATTCAGGTTCTTGTATAAATCAAGTGCCGCAGGGGTAAGTCCGAAATTATCAGCAGGACGCAGTGAGTAATTATGTACACCAATAATAATGGCATCATACACGCCATCTTTTGGCACCTTCTTCAAGATATCAGCGGCTTTATCTGCACCATCTTTATAAGAAAAAAGGAATACATCAGCACCTAAATCTTCTTTCAGGCGTTTGCCAAAATCGGTCAGCTCCGTTAATCCGATTCCCACATAAGCAATCTTTTTCCCTTTCTGCAGGGGGAATGAGAGATAATCCATGCGGGAAGCCGTGTTAGCGGCCCTGTTGAGTTCTGTAATGGAATTAGCCGCCACCTCTCTGCGGATTGCATCTGTTTTGGCATTGAGGTCAGCCAGCAGGTTATTGGTATCCACCCACTGGGTTTTGTTTAAACCAAGATTGTATTTGGATAAAAGTACTTTTTTCACTTTGGAATAGATATCATCCCAGCTCAGTCTTTTATCACTGATCGCTTTTTTTATAGCTTCAATAGATTCAGATACAGAAGCGGGCAAACAAAGCATATCGTTACCCGCAATGATGGCCTCTACAGCAATCGTACCGCCCGGGAAATATTTGGCCACGCCTTTCATCTCTAATGCATCGGTGAAAGTGAGTCCTTCGAAATGCATACTGTCGCGCAGCAAACCCGTTACATTGTTTTTTGAAATAGACGTGGCCCGGTTAGCCGTATTATCAATTGCCGGAATGGATAAATGCGCAATCATTACACTCTGGATACCCGCATCAAATACTGCGCGGAAGGGAACCAGCTCCATCGACTCCAGTTGCTTCATGGTTTTGTTGATCACGGGAAGATCAAGGTGTGAATCCACATCCACATCACCATGACCGGGAAAATGTTTGGCGCAGGCCATGATCCCTACATCCTGCATGCCTTTCATATAGGCAATCCCGAAACGGGACACTTTATCCTTGTCCTCACCAAAGGAACGGTACCCAATCACCGGGTTATTGGGATTATTGTTGATATCCACCACCGGCGCATAGTTCACATGCACGCCAATACGTTTGCATTGTTCACCCACGGCAAGTCCCATGCGGTAGACGAGGTTATCATTATCCAGTGCACCCAGTGTTAACTGGAAAGGAAACTTGGCCACACTGTCGAGCCGCATACCCAATCCCCATTCGCCGTCAATCGTTACCATCAGCGGTGTTTGTGCGATGCTCTGGTAATAATTGGTCAGGTTGGCCTGTCTTACCGGACCACCCTGGAAAAAACAAAGAGCGCCCACATTATACTTGCGGATATCTGCTACTACTTTCGCTACATGATCCGGTCCCAGGTTTGAATGTGCCCGGATCACCATCAGCTGTGCAATGCGCTGGTCGTCGCTCAGGCTGTTAAATACGCTGTCCACCCATTTATCAGCAGGTAATTTACTTTTATATTGGGCAAACCCTTTTGCGGGCATCAGGATAATCAACAGCAGTACAATACGATATATAATTTTCATATTCAGCATTTCTATATAGATTAAATGGCCTTTAAAATTAAACTATTCCCCATTTGCCTGCGCGTTAATTTTTGTACCTTTTACTAAGTCTATACGATCCTGCACCCCAGCATCCCTTTTTCTTCACCTCCAAACTATCGACCATGAAACAAGCATGTAGGTTGACTTTGTCAGTATGCTTTATACTGGCCAGTTTTCCCTTCCAGGCGGGTTCTCAAACCATCTCATCCCAAAAGGGTCTGACAACAATTTTGTTCCAGTTGCCGGAAGGATCAGTATCAGTCCGGTTGCCCCAGGATATTCGTCCGGGTGACCAGATTTCGGGTCAGGTAAAACTGGAGCCGGCAGGCAATAATGAAAAACAAAGAACAAGAGCACTGGATGCATTGCTGAAACGCACGTTAAGAGTGGAAGACCCCGCAGATCCGGAAAAAGTTTCACAGGCACTTTTGAAAAAATACAAAGAAGAAGCTGGCGGAATCCGGCTGGAAGGCATACACCTGCCATTGATATTTTCCATTTATAAAAGCGGGATGCTTGAAAAATCTGTCAGCCTGGATGCACTACAAAATACAGACTCTTTATTGAGCAGTGAATGTGGAATCCCTTCCCACATCATGTGCGCAACTATTCTTCCGATAAAAGGAGGTTTTGACGGCGATATGACGAATACAAAGTGCAATGTCAGCGGAAAACCGCTGGAAATAATTGCCGAATCCCCCCGTCAATGCGTCATTAATTTTCCGGAAGATGCAAAAGACAAGCAAACATTTTCAATCCAGGAAAACATACAGCCACCCTGTATCCGCAAAATTTCAGGAGTGGATATGACACTTAAACCTGGCAAAAAAACACTGCTAGGTGGGGAACAAACCACATTAGAGATATATGTTTCCGGCTTGCAGGACCTGTCCAAACCAGTCACACTAACTGTGACCAACCAAAGCACTACGATTATTACTATGTCAGGGGGTGAAAAACAGGTTATCACGATTCAGCCTGGTTCAGTTGGCACTGATGGTATATTCAGGCAACAACTCACCCTCACAGGTATCAGGCGGGGGGAGTATTCGGTGAATGCTAATCTGGAGCTGCTTTAGTAAGTCGTTAGTCGTTGGTCGTTAGTCTTTAGTCGAAACGCTGGAAATTCTGAGGTCGGAGGTCCGAAAGTCGGGAAGTCGGAAAGTCCGAAGAAGCGTAAAATTATTTGAAGAGTCAAAATATTTTCGAATACTCCAGGCTTACTGTCTTTCGGACTTCCGGCCTTTCCGACTTTCGGTCCGCCCTTCCCAGCTTCCCGACTAACGACTAAAGACTAGCGACTAACGACTAGCACAGTTTCCGTAAATTTGCCGACTAAACTGAACATGTGCCCGATAGCATCTTCCTCCTTCCCGATCACATTGCCAACCAGATTGCCGCTGGTGAGGTTATCCAGCGTCCGGCCAGTGCGGTGAAGGAATTACTGGAGAATGCGGTTGACTCAGGCGCCACCGATATCAAACTGATTTTACTGGATGCGGGTAAAGCGCTGGTGCAGGTGATTGACAATGGCTCCGGCATGACGGATACCGATGCCCGCATGAGTTTTGAGCGCCATGCCACTTCCAAAATCCGCAATATTGATGATCTTTTCCATATCCGTACGATGGGTTTCCGCGGAGAAGCACTCGCTTCGATTGCGGCCGTTGCCCAGGTGGAACTGAAAACCAAACGGGCCGACCAGGATGCAGGCACTTATATTGAAGTAGAGAATTCTGAAGTAAAAAAGCAGGAGCCTGTGGCCATGCCCAATGGCACCAACATCGCGATGAAGAATTTATTCTTCAATGTACCCGCGAGAAGGAATTTCCTGAAAAGCAATGCAGCCGAGACCAGACATATTGTGGATGAGTTTACCCGCGTGGCACTCGCACATCCCCATATTTTATTCACGATGACGATCAACGGGCAGCAAATGTTCCACCTCGAAGCGGGCAGCCTGAAACAACGGATCGTGCAGCTGCTCGGCAACCAGTACAATGCCAAACTGGTTACGGTGAAAGAAGAAACCGATTACATGAACATCACCGGTTTTGTGGGTAAACCGGATACGGCGCGCAAAACCCGCGGCGACCAGTATTTTTTCGTCAACAACCGTTTTATCAAAAGCCCTTACCTGCACCACGCAGTCATGAATGCTTTCCAGGAACTGCTGCCGGCCGACAGTTTCCCTTTATATGTTTTATTTATTGATCTCGATCCCGCACGCGTGGATGTGAACGTGCATCCCACCAAACAGGAGATCAAATTTGAAGATGAGAAACTGATTTATGCTTTTGTGCAGGCCGCGATCAAACATGCACTGGCACAATTCAGCGTAACACCTACGCTGGATTTTGACCTGGATGCCTCCATCCAGCAACTGCCTTCCATCCAGCAACCTTTTACAGAACGCAAACAGGATGCCATCAGCAGCACACCGATCTTCCGAGGGTTTACCCAAAAAAACCAGGCGCATTTTATTGAGAAGAGTGATAAGAGTGAACTGAGGCACTGGAAAGATTTCTATACAGTTGACAGTGGAGAGTTGAAAGTGGAAAGTGTGGGAAAGGCTGAATCACCGGTGAAAAAAGAGACTGGGTTTGATACGGATGAGGTAGAAGTGTTTCAACTGTTGCTGCAATACATTGTAGTTCCTTCTGCGGCCGGATATATTTTAATTCACCAGCAGGCGGCGCACGAACGGGTGATTTATGAAAAGCTGAAATCAGCCGGCAAGGATAAACCCATGGCCACACAGCGGACCATGTTTCCCGTTACCCTCGAACTCACACCTGCGGATACTGCCATCATGGAAGAAATCCGCCAGGACCTGGAGCTACTCGGTTATTTGGTAGAGCCTTTTGGCAAAAACAGTTACGTCATCCAGGGCACACCGGCTGATACTGAACCCGGCAATGAAAAACATGTGGTGGATATCCTGCTTGACCAGTACAAGCATTTCAGCAATGACCTAAAATTCTCGAAAAGGGAAATCCTGATACGTTCATTAGCGCGCCAGCAGGCGGTAAAGACCGGTGTTCGTTTAACCGAAAGGGAAATGAAACAGCTGGTGAATGATTTATTTGCCTGTGAAACACCGAATGCGGGGCCGGATGGGAGCCCGACTTACCTGGAGTTTAAGAAGGAACAGTTGGATAGGATGTTTAACAGGTAATGGAATACATTTAACCACCCTCCTTCGCTTCGCTTCGGCGGGCACGCTAAGAGTCTAACCTTGTGGCCTTTGTGTATTCCTTAGTGAACCTAGTGGTCAAAATCTCAATTCTCATTCCTCACCCACTGCAAGAATTTCTCCATTGCTCTCCTCACTTCCGTTGCACTCCCAGTATGATTATTCACTAATGTAGAAAACACCAGCAGCTTATCCTGCTTCGTATACAAAAACCCACTAAACGCCACCACCCCGCTTAACGTCCCCGTTTTGGCATAAATAAACCCCGCTTCTGTTTTATAATAACTGCTGATCGTCCCCTCACCCCCGGTTTGAAATACATTTTTAATCCGCTCCATCCCGAATTCATCTTTCATTTTGCCCAGTATCGCCACAAAATCACGGGGAGAAAATAAATTATAGCGGCTGAGACCGGAGCCATCGGCCCAGCGTGGTTTTTGGGGGAGGTCTTTAAAATCGGTTTTGAGGATAGTATCAATGATATTACCATCATCCATATAACCAAGCAACTGGTTGCTCACCATCAGCAGGCTTTGTTCTGCATAGAAATTATCAGAACGGTGCATCATGGGTTTGAGGAGCGAATCTGTGGGAACAGAATGGATGATACGCGTTGGCGTTTCATTCATCTTCCCGTACCAGATCACGTCTTTACTGTTTCGTCCCAGCGTATCACACAAAAACTGCAGCGGCACAACGCCCGAACTGAATGTTTTAAACGGAACTTCCTGTCCCCTGAATGTTGCATAAGATGCAGAGATGGTGAATTTGTTTTCATCCATTTTCCTGTCGATCGTGAATTTATCGCCCTTCCCGGAAAGCTGCATCTCCGGGCTTTCCATAAACGGCGCTTTCATAACATCCGGAACAGAAGTCAGTGAAGATGCTTTCTTTTCAAACCGGATTACATTTCCATAGATGGGCATTTCATTTCTTTCAGCCAGATAATATTCCTGGTAATCATCCCATGACCACCCGCTTCCCCATGAAGAGATATTATTCCGATTAATGACAGGATACACCAGTTTTTTCTGTGTCTGCTTCAGGTAATTGAAAAAAGGCTGGTCAGGAAAATCTTTATGTAAAAATGTGGGATCACCACAGCCCTGGAGAATGATCTCGTTTTCATTTTCCCATACTTTGAACTGCGCCAAACTATCACCCAGGTATTTCATCGCCGCATAACAAGTCGGGATTTTGGTATTACTCGCCGGCACGAAATAATGATCGCCCTGGTAATCGTACCAGGTTTTGCCGGTGGCGGGTTCGTAAATATAAATGCCTACGTGGGCTGTTTGGAGGGTTTTATTGGCGAGGACGATGGTGCGGGCGGAGTCGGCAATGGGAGTAGAAGAAGTAGTGAGTTTCTTCTGAACGGAGCAAGAAACAAACAAGAAAGAAAGAATTAATAAGTGAAGTGCTTTCATAAATTATTTTTTACCACTAAGCACACAAAGAAATACACAAAGGCCACAAAGATAGATTCGTTGTGCACTTTGTGTATTCCTTTGTGCACCTAGTGGTTAAAAGAAAATGATTTTTTTCTCCCCCGCACTTTCGAACGCCGCATCAATAATCCTCATCGTCTTCACCGCATCCCCCGCCGGTACCGGATTCACCCCCTCCCCCTTCAACGCCGGCAGCAAATCATCATAATACCCCATGTAATTCCCGGGCATGGATGTCAGCGGCATCTTCACCACTTCACCCCGCACTTCGGTATGCAATAATCCATCCGGTGTTGCAGGCGCGGGACACCAGCATTCAACCGTTGGCTTTACGCCAGCCAGTAATAACTGTTCCTGCAGATCAGAACGCTGCTGCAGGAAACTGCCTTTGGCACCATGTAATATATAAGCAGGATAAGATTCACGGACAAACACAGAACCTTTCAACCGCACCGGGAAACCGGGATAATACAGTAGGATTTCGAAATAATCATTCGCCGTTACATCAGGCCGCAACGTGCGGATATCCGCAAACACAGCCTGCGGCCAGCCGAATAACTGCAATGCCTGGTCAATAATATGCGAGCCGATATCATGCAAACCACCCGCACCGGGTAATTCCCCTTCTTTATGCTGCTTGCCGCCAAAGGAAGGACGGTACCGGTCATACCGGAATTCCACTTCCTTGATATCACCCAGCAAACCTTTATTCAGCACATTTTTCAACGCCCGGTAATCACCATCATACCGGCGGTTCTGGTACACACTCAATATTTTTTTATGCTGATCCGCCAAAGCAGCCAGCTCTTCAATCTCATGCGCATACACTGTAGCCGGTTTTTCCAGCACCACATTTTTACCCGCCAGCAAGGCCGCTTTCGTATACTCAAAATGCGACTGCACCGGTGTATTCACCACCACCAGTTCCACCTCCTTATCCCACAACAACTCCTCATACGACCTGTACAACTTCGACTCCGGATAAAGCTCCCTCGATTCATTCTTATTCCGCTCCAAAATGCCGTGTAACTCGTAACCCGGATGCGCGTGGATGAACGGGGCGTGGAAGAATTTGCCGCTCATGCCGTATGATGCAATGCCTGTTTTTATTTTGTAGCCTGACTTATTGTAATGTGTAAAAGTGATCTATATTATAATGATTCGAAATGTGGAAAATATGGAAATGTGAAATAATACATCAACATATCCAGAAGAATTTCAATTATTGATATAAATATTAACTTTAAATCTACTCTAAATTTCTCACATTTGTCCACATTGGCACATTGTCACATTTCCCACATTTCCCACATTTTCACATTCTCTCCTGCGCCCTCAACCACCTCTCCGGTATCTCATTACTACTCGCTAGCAAATAATCTTTGTAACTGCAGGCAATAAACTTCTTGTCGGGCAGCTGCATCCACCAGCGGCCGGTTTTTTTGCTTTGTAAAAAGTTGTTTCTACTTCGGCGAAGGCGGTATGGTATTCGTTGAAAGAATCTTTTTCGTCGAGCAGGGCTTCGCGGCGGCCACGGCTGCGGCCATCGAGTACATACCAGAGCATTTGGGCAATCTGGCGGGCGGTGAGCTCTTCTTTGTCGTGCTGCTCATCGTAACCATAAATGCCGATGCTGCGGGTGTTGGCACTGAGACCGGCATAGCGCATCAGCATGCAGGCTTCTTCGCCGGTAAAACCGTTTGGCGACAGGAAATTGGATGGCGCGTATGTGTGGGCAATCGCGGAAATATCAAAAGAAAATAAATGGCTGTTGCGGATCACGGGTTCCATTTCATCCATGCTTTCGCGGATGCCGCCGACACGGTAACAATCGAAATGCAGCTTATCCATCGTTTCCAGCATACGCGGGTGCACATAATAACTCTGGAAACCGATGTGGTTGTAGTGACGGATAAAATTCGGATCACCAGTGAGCATTTCCATCAGGAAATTTTCGTGACGGAAAGGGGAATCAATATTAATATCAATCAGCGCATCCACACAAGTGGCTTCAATGGCTTTTTTGCTTTCTGCATGCGCATAGTACTGTGACAAAGTGAGATCGTGTGAACCACCGAGAATAATGACGGTCTTTCCATCATTGAGCAGTTCATACACCACGGTTTTCAATGCGGCATAAGAATCGGTGAACAATGAACCGGTTTTGATATTGCCGATATCCGCCAGTTTGATATCCGGATGCCAGCCATACAATGCATAAAAATGACGGCGGATGATGTCAGGTGCCAGGCTTTGGCCATGGATCAGTCCGCTGCCGCGGCGTTCCCCGCATCCCACAAAAACAATCTGCACATCATCCAGGTCGGGGAATTCATCTTCATAAATTCCCATCATCGTTCCCAGCTGGCCTTCTTTATAGCCTTCGTGATTGGAAATACGGGGAATATCAACGGGATCCAGAAAATCAGCAATATGAAGATGATCAGACATGCACAGTATAATTTATACAAACCTACATGATTCAGGCGAATTGTTAAACCGCATGAAAAACGCAATTCATAGCTTAAATTTGTCTTCAGCCATGAAACAGACCAGCCTGCTTATAGCATTCCTGATTTTTGCCTTTTTGGGGCAAGCACAAAAATTTTCTTTCCATTGTAAAGCAATCAATGACGCCAGCGGTGAACCACTGGCCAATGTGTCAATCATGGCCGGCAGACTGGAAGGCGGCACTGTTACAAAAAACGATGGCACTGCAACAGTATCGTTTATCCCGGCCGGCAGTATCGTTTTTACATTCACGAGTATTGGTTTTACTCCCGTTCAGTTGAAACTCAGTTTTCCCCTTGCTGTACCGGATTCTGTGTATACCATACGACTGACACCCGAAGATAAAGACCTCGATGAAGTCATTATTTCTTCCTCCCGCACGGATTCCCGCATCGAAAACACCCCCACCCGGGTGGAAGTGCTCGGTGCCGAAGAAGTAGATGAAGAAAGCGGCGTCAAACCTTCCTATATCGCTTCTTTACTCGGGGATGTAGCCGGCATACAAACACAGCAAACCTCTGCCGTAACAGCCGGCACCAGCATACGCATCCAGGGATTACCGGGAGATTATACCCAAATCCTCCGCGATGGCATGCCTTTATTCGGCGGATTTGCCGGCAGCTTCAGCGTACTGCAAATCCCACCGCTGGATTTAAAACAAATTGAAATCATTAAAGGCGCCAGTTCCACATTATACGGCGGCGGCGCCATTGCGGGGATGATCAACATCATTTCCAAAAAACCAAAGCTGGGTAAAAAAGAAAGAACGCTGCTGATCAACCAGTCAACCCTCAATGAAACCAACATCCATGTATTCCTGACGGATCGTGATAAAAAGAAAGGTTACACTTTCTTCGGGGGGCTGAGTTACCAGAAACAAACTGATGTGGACAAAGACGGCTTCAGCGACCTGCCATCTACCGAAGGCTTTTTCATCCACCCCACTTTATATTTTTATCCAAACGCACGCAACACTATTTCTGTCGGCATCAACAGTATTATTGAAGACCGCCGCGGGGGTGATATGCGCGTTCTCATTCACCGGCCCGACAGTGCCCACCAGTTTTATATCGAAAACCAGAGTTACCGGAATACGATGGACCTGAACTGGGAGAATAAATACTCAGAACGCACCAAATTCAATTTCAGAAGCTCTGTCAGTTCTTATATCCGGAATATTTCCACCAATGTATTTGGCATGAAAGCCCGGCAGTTTTCATTCTTCAATGAACTGAGTATTGTACACAAATCACCCAAACATGATTTAGTGGCCGGCTTTAATGTGAATGGTGATGTATTTAAAAAACGGCTGCCCGACAGTGCCCTGTTTGATAATTACAAATACTACACCATCGGTTTATTCATCCAGGACGACTGGCACATCCATCCCAAATTCACCATTGAACCCGGCATGCGGGTGGATTTCCATAATACCTATGGAAATTTTTACCTCCCCCGGCTTTCATTATTGTATAAGATCAGTCCTACATTGACTACCCGTTTCGGTGGCGGACTTGGTTATAAAGTACCCAGCGTATTTGAAGCCGATGTGGATGAGCGCGATTATCAAAATCTGTTGCTGGCCGATGATGTGGTATCTGAAAAATCATCCGGCCTAAACTGGGACATCAACTGGAAAAGAAAGTCGGCAATACCATTTTAGCGATCAACCAGTCTTTTTATATAACGGACATCAGCCATCCGCTCGTAAAAGCCAACTATCCGGGATTTACATATCTATACAGCGCCCTCCAGCATATTACCACCAAAGGTTTTGAAACCTGGGCACAGCTGAGCTGGGAAGGACTTGAAATGTATCTGGGCTATACAAGAACGGATGCTAAAAAGAAATACCAGCCGTTAACACCCAACCTGGAACTCAGTGCCAGGGATAAATTTGCGTCAGTTATTTCTTATGAGTTCTCTTCCCGTTTCAGGGCCTGTATGGAAGCAGCGTATACCGGCAGGCAATATGTGAATGATGGCACTACAAGGCCGGGGTTTCCTATATTAGCCGCTATGGTCCGTTATGACATCGGCCGGTTCAGTTTTGTACTGAATGGCGAAAACCTGTTCGACTACAGACAGAACAAAAGGGAACAGATAGTGATGGCTCCATTTACCAATCCAACCTTTAAGCAGCTCTGGGCCCCGATTGACGGCCGGGTACTCAACCTCAGCCTGAAACTCAGTCTCTGAGCCACTTCCAGCCCTTTTTATCATTGGCCGCTGATACCGTATCTTTGCGGACTTATGGAATCATTGCTGAAAAAAATTGAGGAATACAAACAGGAGATTTTAGGTTTCGCGGTAACCGATGAAAAACAGGCCGAAGAGTTCAGGATCCGTTTCCTGGGCACCAAAGGTTTGGTAAAAGCCATCATGGGTGAAATGAAAAACGTGGCCCCGGAGCAGAAAAAAGAAGCCGGGCAGTTACTCAATGAATTCAAGCAATTTGCTGAAGGCCGTTATGAAGAACTGAAAGCTGCGTTAGGCAGTTCTGCCAGTTCCGCATCTGCCGGCATTGACCTCAGCTTGCCCGGCGATCCTTTGCCGCTCGGTTCACGCCACCCGGTGGTGCTGATGAAAAATAAAATCGTTTCTATTTTCCAGCGTTTGGGTTTTGCGGTGGCAGAAGGACCGGAGATCGAAGACGACTGGCATAATTTCGGTGCCCTGAACCTGCCGGAACACCATCCCGCCCGGGATATGCAGGATACGTTTTATGTACAGCAGAATCCGGATTGGGTGTTACGCACACATACCAGCAATGTGCAGATCCGTGAAATGGAAAAAGGCAAACTGCCGATCCGCATGGTGATGCCCGGCCGTGTGTACCGCAATGAAACCATCAGCGCCCGCAGCCATTGCTTCTTCCACCAGGTGGAAGGTTTATATATTGATGAGAATGTTTCTTTCGCTGATCTCAAGCAAACATTATACTTCTTCGTAAAAGAAATGTACGGGGCAGATGTGAAAGTCCGTTTCCGTCCTTCTTATTTCCCCTTCACAGAACCCAGCGCCGAAATGGATGTCAGCTGTTTCATCTGCGGTGGCAGCGGCTGTAACATCTGCAAGAAAACAGGCTGGGTTGAAATCCTGGGCTGTGGCATGGTTCATCCGAACGTGTTACAAAACTGTCACATTGATCCCGCTAAATACACAGGCTTTGCATTCGGTATGGGTATCGAAAGACCAGCCATGCTGAAATACGGCATCAATGATATCCGCCTGTTCAGTGAAAACGATTTGCGTTTCCTGAAGCAGTTTACGAGCGCGATTTGATTTATTGCTGGAAATAATACCTGAAACCGGTTTCCACTGTCGTATAATGCACATCGTGGATACCTTTCTGCAAGTGCAGTAATGCACCCAGCTTCCCGAATTTTTTATCGTAGTACAAACGAAGCACCATGGGATCGTCGCGGTCACGCATGTACCCGTAATACGTGCATACATTGAACTGCAGCCTGGTGTTGTTTTTGTTGTATTCAAGTCCGCCGCCCAGTACAATCGCATCATTCTGGTATTCCACATCACTGTTGGTCTGGTAAGCATGGAAACCCACCATACCGGCCAGTTTAAGATTTGGTGCCAGTGGTTTGGCACAGGATAAATCAAAATAATAGGCCGGCGCATCGGTGTACCGCGCAGGACCGTAAGCAGAAGACGTGGGAAAACGGTAACCCATGCGCAGCAATAACTGAACCTTTGGCCGCCATTTATTCATGAGTGCAAAATTGATATTCGCATAAGCATCACCCGCCACTTTCTTCACATCATAATATTCGTAGTAAATCCTGCGGTCCGTTTTCGTAGCATGATCTTCCTGGAACCATTCCCGCGGGATATAATAAAAATCAAGCGATACTTTCCCCTTCGCCACCAGGATATTGGCGTTGAGCTTGATATTTTGGGTATTATCACCTTTCAGGAAATGAAATGCCCCGCTGGACCCCACCCAGGTAATACTGTCAATACTGCCATTCGCCATCTCCGGTACCGGCAATGCATTCGGCCCCATGTGACCGGGAGAATAGATCAGGTAGCGTTTCCAGGAAGTCACGCCATCCCAGTTGACGTTGTTGGCCCACCAGTCGAAGGTCTGCCCCTGGCTGGTCATAGCGGTGAACAAGGCGAGTGTTGTCAGGAAATAGTGTATGGATCGTTTCATGAGAGGTAAAAATAGAAAGAAATGTTGGAGGTTGGAGGTTGAACCCTAAAGTTCGAAAAGACTTAAAAAATGTTGGAAGTTGGAGGTTGAGCCCGAAAGTTCGCAAAGACTTTAATCTGGTTGGAAGTTGGAGGTTGAACCCGAAAGTTCGTAAAGACTTTAAATTCTTGAAATTTCGGATCGTTTCATAAATGTAAAGACTTCTTGAATTTGATTTTTTGAATTTTTAATTTTGACTTTTGAATCCTTTGAGAAAAAACACTACTATAGGGTTCAACCTCCAACTTCCAACATCCAACCTCCAACATCAACAAAAAAAGGCCGCCCTCTCAGGCAGCCCTTTTCAAAACTATTAAAACCGCTTACGCGAACTTCGACTTCGGCTGCACCACCGCTAGTATCAGCGCAACGCCAAGCAACGCCCAGAACCCGATATCAAACACCTTTATCAAATCGCCAATATTTACACTGTTACCACCTTTGGAGGCTTCCATGTAAAGACGAACGGGATAATAAAGCACAGTTAACAAGGGAAGGATGGCCCAGATGAACCTGCCAATCAGGTAATTTTCTTTATTTAATGCGCCGATGAGCAGCATAGCAGCTGAAATGGGGATTAATAAACAAACATATTTCTCCCAGTCGCCGCCGCCTTTTGCAGTTACGATATCAAAAAGACTTGCGCCGCTTCCGAAAAATTTAAGAAACGGAAGGAACATACATCCAATAAGTGCCAGCGCCAGCACGATGGTTAGAATTCTGCGATCCATATACTTAGTTTTTGGTTTAGAATGAATACTGCTGTGAACTTAACGTTTCGCCTGCATACGTTTATAACAGAAGAAGGCAGCAGCTAAAAAGGCAACTACCGATACATAAAACCAGGGGGTGAAGTCAACACTGATTTTACTGCCGATATCACTCGTGAGGCTGTTAAGCCCTTTGCCAAATCCGCCGTCATCACTTCCTCCTGAAGGCATATCCGGCATATCCAGTTTGGCTTTTTTCTTGATATCTAACATCATTCCAATTAACGCCCCTGCCGATCCGATACCGGTAACAATACCAACAGCCATTCCGGCTTTGGCATTCAGGAAGGATAATAATAAACCGACAACACCGAGTCCCAGTGCCACGAGCGCAAACAAATTGGGGTCTTTTTTATCTGATTTGGTTGTTGCTTTAGTAATGGTCTGGTCTGCCTCATCCGTTTTAATATCGTTGAGGAAGGCATTATCAGAACTGCTGTTCTTCATCTGGAAACCGGTGGCCAATTGTACGCCGCTGACCGTTTGAATTGACATGCCCCCGCATTTGATATCCACAAAGGGCATAAAAAATAAAAGAACGGCTACAGCGAAAGCAATAGTGGAAGGGATCTTGGTTCCGAAGATTCCGGTCGAAGGAGCCGGAGTATAAACAGGTTGAGGATTGGTTGGCATACTGTCCATAGACTAATTTTTGATTTAAGGTAAGCGAAAATGGCCACATAATTCAAAACACACAACATCCGGCCCGTGAAACCTTTACAATCAATATCTTTAACCCGCAATTTATTTTCCATGGACATTACCAGTATTTGTGTTTGCGGGGCAGGAACGATGGGCAGCGGTATTGCACAGGCTGCAGCCCAATCAGGTTTTTTTACCATATTATATGAGCTGAACCCGGCTGTATTAGATAAAGCGCGTTCAACCATTGACCAGAACCTGGCTGCACTGGCACGTAAAGGAAAGATTACCGCAGATGAACAAGTAGCTGTTTTCAGCCGCATCCATTTTACGGGCGACCTCCACTCCTGCCTGGCTGATATTTTTATTGAAGCCGTGGTGGAAAGGGCGGATATTAAAATCGGCCTCTTCAACCAGCTTGCTGAAATCAATCACAGTGAATGCATTTTTGCCAGCAATACATCTTCGCTTTCCATTATTTCACTGGCTGAAAAAATCAAAAACCCGGAAAGGGTGATCGGTATGCATTTTTTCAATCCCGCCACCATCATGAAACTGGTGGAGATTGTTGAAACACCTTACACCGCAGGCGGTATCACTGAAACCGTGAAAGCCCTGGCCGTTGCGATGGGTAAAACGCCTGTGATCTGCAAAGACGCACCCGGTTTTATCGTCAACCGCGTGGCCCGTCCTTATTATGTTGAATCATTGCGGATCGCGGAGGAAGGAAATGTATCCATGGAAATGACCGACAGCCTGCTGGAAGCAATCGGTTTTAAACTCGGACCTTTCAGGCTGATGGATCTCATCGGAAATGATGTGAACTATGCCGTAAGTTGCTCGGTTTTTGAACAGCTCGGGCAACCGGAGCGGCTCAGGCCTTCTTATTTACAGGAAGAAAAAGTAAAATCAGGACAGCTTGGCAAAAAAACAGGCGCAGGTTTTTATCAATATTAAACAAGCGGGATTATGGTATTGGTTACGGGCGGTACAGGTTTTTTAGGTTCTTATATCATCCAGGAACTGGTGCAAAAGGGTTATGCCGTGCGCGCCATCCGCCGCAAAGCAACAAGGCCCGGCTGGATCCCTGCTGCCATATTTGATAAAGTGGAATGGGTGGAAGGTGATGTACTGGATGTGGTTTCACTGGATGATGCGATGGAGGGGATTGATACCGTCATCCACGCGGCCGCAGTTGTTTCTTTTGTAAAAAAAGACCGGGCACAGATGTATCTCGTGAATGTGGACGGCACGGCCAATGTAGTCAACATGGCCCTGGAGAAAGGCGTGAAAAGATTAGTACATATCAGTTCAGTCGCTGCACTGGGCCGCACGGCCAATGGCGGTGAAGTGAATGAAGATAAAAAATGGGAGGAGTCTCCCGTCAATACCCATTACGCCCGCAGCAAACAAAAAGCAGAAATGCATGTGTGGCGGGGCATCTGTGAAGGACTCGAAGCCGTGATCCTGAACCCAAGTACGATATTAGGTTACGGCGACTGGCACAGCAGCAGCTGCGCAATTTTCAGGAATGTGTATGAAGAATTCAAATGGTACAGTCCGGGCATCAATGGATTTGTGGATGTAAAAGATGTTGCCAAAGCAGCCGTATTACTGCTTGAATCCGGCATCAACGAACAGCGTTATGTGGTGAATGGCGACAACTGGCCATTCCGTAAACTGCTTGATACCATGGCAGACAACTTTGGTAAAAAAAGACCACGGAAGTCCATCACGCCAACATTGCTGGCCATTGCCTGGCGCATGGAAAAAATAAAATCATTCTTCACCCGTAAGAAGCCGTTGCTCACCCGTGAAAGTGCGCGTGTGGCTATGAGTAAAACCCTTTTCTTAAACGATAAAATCCTTGCCGCCCTGCCGGGATTCCACTTTACACCGCTGGAAGAAACCATTGCAAAAGCCTGCGAACAGTATAAAGCCCGCGCCGGGAAGTGATTCCGGCCTCTTTTTTGTTAATAAAAGCCTTAAGTGAGGGCCCGGCAAGACGTGAGTCAATAAATCACACAGAAATCCATTCATACTTGCAACGATCAAAGCCTTGTGTTTATCTTTATTCCGCAATCCCATACTATGTCAGTTAAAAAATTAATTCTCCCCTGTCTTTTTGTTTTGTTTGCCACCAGCCTGCAGGCACAGTTTACTATCAGCGGTCTGGTGCTTGATTCAGCCACCAGGGAACCTTTATCCCCTGCCTCTGTATTTTGCCAGAATACCACATTGGGCACCACCACCAACAAACAGGGCGAATTTGCCATTCACCTCAAATCAGGCGGCTATGACCTGATCTTCAGCTTTACGGGATACCAGACACAAACCGTGCGTGTATCAGAAGATAAAAGAGTAGAGATCCTGCTGGTGAAGGAAGATAAAAGCATGGGTGAAGTAATCATCAAAAGTTCAAACGAAGTACCCGATGGATGGCAGAAATACGGCGACTTTTTCCTGGAACATTTTATCGGCAGCACACCCAATGCAGCTAAAACAAGTATCGTGAACCCGGATGTGCTGAAATTCTATTACTATAAAAAAAGCAATAAACTGAAAGTGCTCGCCACCGATGCTGTCCAGATCAGCAACCAGGCCCTGGGCTATAACATGCGTTACCAGCTGGATTCATTTGTGTACTACTACGGCACCGATATTAATTTATACCGCGGTTATTGTTTATTCAGTGAGATGGAAGGCAATGATACCCTGCAGGCCGGCTGGAAACAGGCCAGGGCAAAAACCTATGAAACCTCCAAACTGCGGTTTATGCGCAGCTATTACGACAGCACCGTTACCGAAGACGGCTGGGAGATCGGTTTGCTGAATGAAACAAATAATAAGAAATTCGATAAGCTGGCTGATCCGTATGATACCACGTATTATGGTGCAATGGACAGCACCCTGCAGGTTGAAATATGGTTTCCCCGGAAAATCAGTGTGACTTACCTGAAGACAAGACCCGAACCGGAATACCTGCGGAAAATGAATTTACCCAAAACAGCGCCTTTCCCGATTTCCTATATTGATATGAAAGATGGGATTGCCATTACAGAGAACGGGTATTATTATGACCAGAAAGACTGGGTGAACCAGGGTTACTGGAGCTGGAAAAACCTGGCGGATATACTTCCGTATGATTTCTTGCCTGAACGGTGATAGTACAAGAGGAAACGAATTGTTTCCCGCAGAGCTAATTGTTTCTCGCAGCGGCCGCAAAGGAGCGGCGTCCGCAGCGGAATACAAATGCAAAATTTCATACTGAGCTTGCCGAAGAACCATTCTGAGCTTGTCGAAGAACCATTCTGAGCTTGCCGAAGAATCATTCTGAGCTTGCCGAAGAACCATTCTGAGCCTGCCGAAGAACCATTCTGAGCTTGTCGAAGAACCATTCTGAGCTTGCCGAAGAACCACTTCGGCCGCTGCGAGAAACTTTTACGATACACCCTAACCCTTCCCCATCACTTTTTCCCAAAGCTGCGGTATACGTTTGATCCATACCAGCTCTTTCATTTTTTCACGGGCATCTTCCACCGGTGAACCGAAGTATGCTTTACCGCCGGGTATGGAATCTTTTACACCGCTTTGGGCAAACACCACAGCATCTTTCCCGATGGTGAGTGTTTTGCTGACACCTACCTGTCCCCATAGAATGACATTGTCTTCAATAGTTGTTGCCCCGGCGATACCAACCTGTGCGGCAAACAAACAGTTTTTGCCGATTACCGTATCGTGACCGATATGCACCTGGTTATCCATTTTAGTTCCGGCGCCAATGATGGTATCGGCGCTTACCCCGCGGTCTATGGTACAGGAGGCGCCAATTTCCACCCCGTGTTCAATCACCACCCGGCCGCAGCTGTTCATTTTTTTATAATGAACGGGGCGGTTTGTCCGCTTATTATAATAGAATGCATCACTGCCGATAACGGTACCGGCCTGTACCACCACGTCATCACCCAGGATGCAATGATCGAGAATGGTAACTGCAGGATGGATAATACAATTCCTGCCGATCTGCACTTTGTTGCCAATGTAAGCACCCGGCATGATCACCGTGCCTTCACCGATTACAGCCGTATCACTCACCTGTTTCATAGAGGGACTGAAAGGCCGATACTGGTTTACAATAGCCAGGTAAGCTTCAAAAGGATCATCGTGAATGAGCAATGCTTTACCCGGAGGGCAATCCACTTCTTTATTGATAATGATAAATGATGCCGCTGATTGCAGGCATTTATCATAGTATTTCGGGTGATCCACAAACACCAGGTCACCCGCTTCCACCTTATGGATTTCATTGATTCCTGTTGCAGATGCACCAGTATTTCCTTTTAATACTGCACCGGTTAATGCAGCTAAAGTGGTGAGCGGAACGGGTTGTTCAAATCGCATGGGGAAAAATTTCAGCAAAGTTAATAAGCCCCGGCGGGCTGTCCGGAACTAAAAAAACTGCTTTTCAGCCCTGTTCCGGAAAAAATATTTTTATCCGTTATTACACGTTTTAATAAGTGTTTTTTCCGCCGGATCAATATTACTGTATTGAATCCCTGTTATAACATGCACTTTGCAATCAAACAATCAATCGCATACAACCCTTGCTCCATGCATGTTTCATTCGATTGACTTTTTATTGAAAAAAGAATTCATTGCATTTTGCATTGAAAAAATTATACAATAACAGTATGATGAATGCTGTATATATACGGGTTTATCCACAATCAGTATTAAAATGTTAATAAAATAATTTGGAAAATTTTTTTGGTTAAACAAAATTCTTTTTAATATTGTGTAGGGAAATTTATTTCCCGTACTTACTAACCCATCCATATAGATGATCCCCCCGGTACTCCGGGGGGATTTTTTTTGTACATACTCATCAGTAAATCCCTGCGTTAATGATTGATGAACGGAGTTAAATAATTAAAATACCTTTACAGACATTAAACTTATCACATGCTCAAATCAATGACCGGTTTTGGAAGGGTGGAAAAACATGTAGGCGATAAAACCTTCCTCGTGGATGTAAAGTCACTCAATGGCAAACAGTTTGAAATGCAGCTGAAGATGCCGGCTATCCTGAAGCCTTTTGAATTTGATATCCGTAAAATATTATCGGAGAAGCTGGGCCGCGGCAGCATTGATTGCATGATCAGTTTAAAAGATACCGGCAATGCCAAACCGGTTACCATTAATAAAACCCTGGCCAAAGCCTATTACCAGCCCCTGGCAGAATTATCAGCTGAACTGAATCTCGATCCTTCCCATATCCTCAGTACCCTCGTAAAGCTGCCCGAAGTAATCACCCCCAGCAGTGAAACCCTCACCGATGCTGAATGGAAGGAATTCCAGGGCGTATTGCTCGAAGCCATCCAGAATCTCAACAACCACCGCCTGAATGAAGGTGCCGTAATGGAACAGGACCTGCTCCTCCGTATTAATAATATAGAAGCCAACCAGGAAGAAGTCATCCGCCTGGAACCCCTGCGCAAACAGAAAATCAGGGAAGGTATTATCCGTCTCCTGGAAGATAATGTAGGCAAGGAAAATTATGATCCCAACCGCCTGGAACAGGAACTGATCTTCTACATCGAAAAAATTGACATCACCGAAGAACAGGTCCGCCTGAAAAACCACTGCGAATATTTCAAACAACTGCTGGCAGAAACCGAAGATTCAAAAGGAAAGAAACTGTCCTTCATCCTCCAGGAAATAGGCCGCGAAATCAATACCACCGGATCCAAAGCCTATGATGCCACCATCCAGAAATGTGTCATCCAGATGAAAGACGAACTGGAAAAAGCCAAGGAACAGGTATTGAATGTCCTGTGATTTTATACCCCGTTTTCAGCCATGTTCCTATTTTTGTAAAAACACGGGTTTGAAAAAAATTAATGCCCTCTTACTGATTCTCCTTGTAACCGGCGCCGGATTCATGCAATCCTGCACCAGCGTTGACCTCTTTGAAAAAACAGAAGTCATCCCCGGCCACCGCTGGAAAAGCAGCTTCAAACCTTCATTCACTTTCAACATCAGCGATACCACGTCCGCTTACCGGCTGTATCTCGTGATCAGGCATACCGACAAGTACCACTTCAATAATATATATATCAATCTCTCAGTTAAGCAGCCCGGTTCCGACAGTACAGAAACCGTACGGTTCGACTGCAAACTGGGTAATGATGAAGCCGGCTGGCTGGGCAGCGGCATGGATGACATCATTGAACAAAGGGTACCACTCACCCCCAAAGAGATCCCGGTATACTTCCGCAAAAAAGGCAGCTACACATACAGCCTGGAACAAATCATGCGTGAAGACCCCCTCGAAAACGTACTCAATGCAGGTATCCGCCTGGAAAAGATAACAGAATGACGAAAGACCATTCAGTAACCAGATTCAGGACAGCCTTGCTGTATTGGGTCCTGCTGGCTTATATCCTTGCCGCACTGGTCTGGTGGTTTATTTCTTTAAACCGGCAGAACCAGAGTATGTATGAACTGGAAATACACCGGCATAATACCATCACCGCATCCGGCGCCGTTGTTCCCGGTTATGAACAGGATGTACAAAGCATCACAGAAACATACCGGAAAAATAAAGCCAAGTATATCGGTGAAGGCAGTATCTTTTTTTTACTGATCATCGTGGGTGCTGTATTTGTTTTCCGTTCGGTTCGCCGCCAGTTCAAACTCCGCCAGCAACAACAGAATTTCATGATGGCTGTTACCCATGAACTCAAAACACCCATCTCCGTCACCCTCCTTAACCTGGAAACCCTGCAGAAATACAACCTCACTGCAGAGAAACAGCAAAAAATCCTCCGCAATACCGTAGACGAAACCAGCCGGCTCAATAACCTGGTCAATAATATCCTTATTTCCTCCCAGCTGGAAAGCGGCAAACAGGGTTCCACCCGGGAAGATCTTAACTTATCAGACCTCGTGAAGGACTGCATCTATTACTTCAGGAAACGTTTTCCTGACAGGATCTATACCGACCAACTGGAACCCGAACTGGAGATCAAAGGCGATCCGCTCCACCTGCAAATGCTTGTAAACAACCTCGTGGAGAACGCCACCAAGTATTCACCACGCGAATCACCGGTAGTGATCAGGCTTGAAAGGGAATCTGATTTTGTTGTCTTAAAAATCAGCGATGAAGGCCCCGGCATCCCCGATGTTGAAAAACAAAAAATATTCTCAAAATTCTACCGCATTGGGAATGAATCTACCCGTAAAACGCAGGGCACAGGACTTGGACTGTACCTTTGCAGGGTTATTGCCCGGGAACATAATGCCGACATTCTGGTGACAAACCATATTCCCCGCGGCAGTACTTTTGCTGTCCACTTTAAACGCATGGTATGAGTGCTGAAAACAAAACATCCCTTTTACTGGTGGAAGATGCAGAACATCTCCATGAAGCCCTGCGCCTCAACCTGGAACTGGAAGGTTATGAAGTGACATCTGCTTTCGACGGCGCCCAGGCCTTAACCGCCATCCGCAATGAATATTTCGACCTGATCATACTCGACGTGATGCTGCCTGAAATGGATGGCATCAATGTAACGGAAACAGTACGCCTGAGCAATAACGAAGTGCCTATTCTGATTCTCAGTGCCAAAAACAGCAGCGCTGACCGTGTACTCGGACTTAAAAAAGGAGCCGACGATTACCTGACCAAACCTTTTAACCTCGAAGAACTCCTGCTCCGCGTTAATAAACTCATCAATAAGAATAAAAAACTGCTGGATAAAACCAGCGTGGGCGATACCTACAGTTTTGGCGGAAACACGATTGACTTCAAAGCACAGGAAGCCATGACCACAGCCGGCAACCAGATCCAGCTGAGCAAAAAAGAAACCATGCTCCTGAAACTGCTGATTGAAAATAAAAATGAAGTAGTGCCGAGGGAAAAAATCCTGCAATCAGTCTGGGGCTATAACGTGTATCCCACCACCCGTACCATTGATAATTTTATCCTCAACTTCCGCAAGTATTTTGAAACAGACTCCCGGAACCCGAAGTATTTCCATTCGGTAAGGGGTGTGGGTTACAAATATTCTGAATAAATTTTACTGCAGTTTTTCACCGGTCTGGTTCAGTAAACCAGTTATCATCTCCAGCCATTCACCCTGCGTTTTGTCAGGAACAACCCCCGTGTACAAAACAAGCTCGCAGGTATCCAGGCAATGACGGAGTGTTTCCAGCTGGGGGCTGTCTTCTATTTTACCGGCCAGCAAATCCATCAGGTCAGACTTACCAAAAATTTTATCTTCCATAAAAAACTGCTGGTAATATGCATAAATACCTGCCTGCATATCCCTGTAAAAAACGGCATCAGTATCTCCCGCTGCAGGCAGGAATTTTTCCGCTGGCCGGATCACCGGTTTAGGTATGGCTTTTAATTCTTTCTCGGGTTCTTTTCGTATAAAAATCCAGTAGATGAGTGAACCAATCACACAAAACACCACAATGCCTGCCGCCACCCAGCTGGTTGATTTATTCCCGAACTCAGCCGGCCGGCTGTTATTCTCTGCCACGGCTTTTTTTTCTTCGTTGTTTACAACCAGCTTCACTGAATCCGACCGCAATGAAAAAAATGATTTCCGTACCGGATCAAAATAATTATACCGGATGGCTGGCAGTGCATATTTGCCCGGAGCTGCCAGGAATGTATACCTGAATTCGCGATAACCGGCTAATACCGGCCGCTTCTTATCCAGGCTGTCGTGTATAGCCGGTTCAAATCCTTCCACCCCGGCAGGCCAGTTAACAACAGGCGCTGCCAGCTGTGTGAAATTGCCTGTACCCGTAATACGGATGATAAACACGCCTTCCTCGTTTTTATATAATTCACTTTTTGACGTTAACGTCTGCATCGAAAACTGTCCCGTGGCTCCGGAATAATCCGCAGGCAGTGCTGCCGGAAATGGTTTCACAACAATCCGCACCGGCTCTGAATGCATTTCTGTTTCAAACACCTGGCTGTTCTTACCTGCTGCCGGATCATCATCCTTTCCAAACACTCCTTCACGGATGGTGGAACCCGGTTGCTTTTGCTTCCTGTCAGTAATGAAATAGATTTTATTCTTCACTTCCATTTCATCGATGGTAAACTCCCCGGGTTTCTCCGGGAACAATTGCACACGCCTGATAATATGCACATCAAATAAATCGCCGTTCAGTTTTTCCTGTCCCTTTTCCTGATCTGCCAGGTTCAGCATATCCACCACGGCAAATCCGTAAAAGCCCGGGTTACGTACAATATCACTGCGTGATTCAAGTCTGGAATACAATTTAAATGTTGCCACCACCGGTTCACCGGGATACACCTGCTGTTTATTCACTTCCACCCGCAGGAATAAATTCTTTTGTATAACAGGTGCCGGGTCTTCCCCGGGATATAATGAAACCAGCTCTGATCCCGGGCGGTTTTCTTTTTTCTGCCGCGAACTTGCTTCTGCAACAGATATTACCTGCACAAAAGCCTCTTCACTCCGCATCGCCACCCCATTGAGGGTAACCTGGATGCCGGGGATCGGGAATCTTCCGGGGCGGATGGCTTCCAGGGTAATCACGGCGTTCTGTACCGGCTTTGTTCCCTGGGCAGAACGGATACTGCCTGCATAAACATTCGGTCCGGTAATAATCCGGAAATCAGGAAAGAGGGGTGTCTTAAAAACGGCATTCTTATCAGACCCTTCCAGCACATACTGCACCTGGAATGATTCACCCTGCACCACGGCTTCTCTCGGCACAATAGTAGTGATGACAGTCTGTGAGCAGACAGTCAGGGTACAGCATAACAGCAGGAATATGGTGGAACAAAAACGCATTAACCGGACTAAAATAAAACTCCTGTTTTGCAGGAGTGAAAAAAAATTATAAGTGGCAAAACGGCATGATGCTTTTATAAATCCCCCAGCAGCGGCCGCATCAGGATTTCTTCCACACAGGCTGCAGGAGATAACTGGGAAGCAGCCAGCACCATTTGCGCCACATCATCAGCCACCATGATGCGGTTGGCTGAATTATCAAAATTCCCCCATGAATCCGTGAAAACAGCTCCGGGGAAAACGGATGTTACTTTAATACCATGCTGTTTTAATTCCCCGCGCAGGTTTGCACTGAATCCATGCATGGCATATTTGCTGATGCTGTAGGCACCGCCATTGGGATATGCATGCAGCGAAGCAATGGAACACATATTGAAAATATGACCGCTCTTTCTTTTAATCATGGACGGTAACAGGGCTCTTGTAAGATGATACGCGCTCTCCAGATTAGTGGAGAGCTGGCTTTCCAGCAGACCATCGGGCTCGTCCATTACATTTCCGGGTTCAAACAAACCGGCGTTGTTTACCAGGATGTCCGGGTGCCCGGCTGAGTTGATTACCCATTCCGCACAGGAAATGGCTTCTTCTTTTTTCGACAAATCATAAGGCATGGCCTTCATCGGTGCACCGGGAAATTCCAGCGACAATTGTTCCAGCGCCTTGTACAAAGCAAAATCTGATTTGGAAACCAGGAACAGGGAATCACCCCTGCGGGCGAATACACGGGCTATCGCCAGGCCGATTCCCCTTGAAGCACCAGTAATAACTACATTCATACGAAGCATTGAATCACAAAGGTACTGTCCCGCTGCTTAACCCGGATAATTCCCCCGGGTGAACCATAATATCACCGCTTCGTTGTAGATTGCGCGCCTGTTATCAAACAATAACCAGCCCGGCATGCCCTACAAACATCTTTTTTTTGACCTCGATCATACTTTATGGGATTTTGAAGCCAACAGCCGTGTGACGCTGGAGGAATTATACAATTCCATGAACCTCGCTGCGAAAGGCGTGGATGATTTTGACCGTTTCCATAAAAACTACCTGCTGCATAACGAAAAACTCTGGGACCGGTACCGGAATGGATACATCAAAGTGGATGAACTGCGCTGGAAAAGGATGTGGCTTACGCTGCTGGATTTTAAAATTGCAGATGAGCCCCTGTCCAGGGAAATGGGTGTTGTTTTCCTCGATCTCCTTCCTACCCGCACACTGTTATTCCCGCATACAAAAGAATTGCTGACATACCTTACTGACAAAAATTACCAGCTGCACCTGATCACAAATGGTTTTGAAAAAACACAGCACAGCAAACTGAAACATTCAGGCATTGATCATTTCTTCAAAGAGGTGATTACCTCCGAAGGCAGTAACAGCCTCAAACCGCATAAGGAGATATTTGAGTATGCCCTGCAGAAAACAGGCGCATCACTCACTGAAAGTATTATGATTGGCGACAGCCAGGATGTGGACATCAAAGGCGCAGCGGATGCGGGCATGGACCAGGTGTTTGTTAACCATATCTATGAAGAGCCCAGGATTAAGGCCACTTACATTGTAAACTCATTAAAGGAACTGGAAAATATTTTCTGAGAATCAGAAAGTAGCAATTTCAGTTACGCCGCCTTTTGGCAGGTCACCGATTTTAACCAGGATTTTCGTACCCAGCGGCAGGAAGAGATCCACCCTGGATCCGAATTTAATGAAACCCATTTCCGCGGTTTGCTCCACTTGTTGTCCGGGTTTCAGGTAGTTCACAATCCTTTTAGCCAGTGCCCCGGCAATTTGTTTTACCAGAATCTCGCGGCCCTCAGAACGATAGACAACGGTATGCCTTTCATTTTCTGTAGATGATTTGGGATGCCAGGCAACGAGGTATTTGCCTTTGTGGAACTGGCTGTACACTACCTCCCCGCTTACGGGATTCCGGTTTACGTGTACATTCATCGGGCTCATGAAAATGGAGACCTGGATTCTTTTATCGGTAAAATATTCATCCGCCTGCACTTCTTCGATGGCTACTACCTTACCATCAGCAGGCGCAATCACAGCGCCGGCTTTTACCGTTAAAACCCTGGCGGGTATCCTGAAAAAAGAAACAAGGAACACCAGAAGGCCGAGTGTACCTACAAAAATGATCCAGCTCAGCAGGGGGGAATAAAAGCTCAGGAAATAAAATGAAAGCAGGTTAATCAGACCGAATACCAGTGTTCCTGCAGCTATGGTTTTATATCCTTCGCGGTGTATCGTCATTTTATGGCGTTGACGCCAAAATTAAGGAAAAGAAGGGCGAATATAACTAACGATCCTGTGCTTTACCGATCCTGCAAATCAGCCGGATACCCATTGTGAAGTGTACCCCTGTCCGCAATCCTTCATACTGGTAAGCACCATTAAAATGAAAGGCCCCTTTGATGGGGGAATAGGATGTAAGATGCAGGTTCTCTGCTTCAGAATAAGTGGTATTCACCCAGCGGAATCCAAAACCCATGAAATAATCAATGGAAAGAATATCAGCCGCCCTGAACAATACGCCCAGCTGGCCTGCAATGGTTTGAACCGGGCTTTTAATATGTGCCCTGTCATAATTATTTACTGAGTCAGTCCTGTTTTTCAAAAAATAGTACCCGCCTCTTTCATTGTCAAAACTCCGGCTGGCGTGACTGTACTGAAGGGCAACATACATTTTGGGGCGATTGGCTCCGGCCGGCAGGTAATAACGTAACTCAGGTTTGATGCGCAGGTATTTCTTATGCATGCCGGTACTGTCGGAATTATTTTTCGGACCCGGGAAAAAGCTCAGCTCAGTAAACAATGAAAGCTTTTCGGAGAACCGGAATTCCGCCCCGGTTGAAACGCCTAAGTTCATGGAACGGATAGGCAATAAAGCGGGGCCGAGGCTTACTGAAAAACGGGAATTCCCTGCTGTTGAATCCTTCTGGGAAAAGCAAACAGTTGCAGAAAATATCAAAATCAATATTATCAGCAAGGTCCGGCGCATATCCAAATTTAATGAATTCCCGGAACGATAATTCAGATTATAAGCAGGTAAAGCCAGGCAAATGGGATAGCCAGCAACAGGGAATCAAAGCGGTCGAGGAACCCGCCATGGCCGGGCATGAAATGACCGCTGTCTTTTACGCCAGCCATGCGCTTAAGCTTTGATTCAAGCAAATCACCTACTGTACCGGTAATAGCAACAACCCCCGCCAGCAGGTACCAGGTATACGTGGGTATGGTTAAAGAAAAACCAGTCCCCGCAAAAGGAAAGAGTGTGCCGCATAGCCATCCGGTTACACCAACAGCGAGTATAATCCCGCCAATCGTTCCTTCCCAGGTTTTTTTGGGGGAAATTTTTGACAACGGTGTTTTTCCAATCAGTGAACCAACAATATATGCCATCGTATCATTGATCCAGATAATCGCAATGATGATAGCAGGAAGAATCCAGGGAAACCTGAACAAAGAAAATTCACGCATGTTTGGAGCATTCTTCAGGGCATATTCTGCCTTAATTGTAATACCATCACGAAAGACCAGACTAAACTGCCTTTCCGGAAATCCGAATAAATCCATCATGAAACCGAGGCTCAGGGAAATATATACCAGCCCAAAAGCGGAGTATGCAATATGTTTTAACCGGATTTGTTTCGACAACAGCAATTCCATCAGCGGCAACGCGAAAATAATCGCCAGTCCAATCCACCAGCCGGCTTCATGCATGGGGAAACCACCGATCCGGCACTGGTCAGGACTAAACCAGAGCAACAGGCACCAGCCCGCAATCATCACTCCATATTTATGAAACACATTTAACTCGCCGTATTCGGGATCCATTTTACGGATCAGTTTCTGGTATTCCATCCAGCAGCCAAAATGGATAATGGAAAACAACAGGAAATAAGTCCAGGCATGCAGGGTCAGTCCCGCTACCATCACCACCGCAAATAATGCCGCTGTGCCTGTTCTTGTTTGAAATGTTTTCCAGTTAAATGCCATAATCAAAAAATCAGAAAGGATTGTCTTTTACAGGAACCGAATCATCCGCATAGATATCCGTGTATGTTGTTTTCGAAACTTTCACCATCCAGGTTCCGATCAGAGAAATAACCAGGAAACTGGCAGCAGCATACAAAGCAATATCCGGTATGTTACCTCCCTTTTCGATATCAAGGTTTTCCGGACTGAAATAAGCAACAGTAATCAATATAGCATCGTATGCAAAATGCGCCGCGATGGCAACCCATAAACTGCCGCTGTACCAATACACCATACCCAGTATAACTCCCAATGCAAAACGCGGCAGGAATCCAAAAAACTGCATATGCAAGGCAGAAAATAACAGCGCAGAAATAATGATCCCAGCCCAGTGATTCCTGAACAGCTTAATAAACAACCGCTGCAGCATGCCCCTGAATAACAACTCCTCACCCACAGCTGCCAGCCCGGCAATAAAAACAATATTCATCAACAGGTCACTGATCGTATGCCGCGACAGCAATCCTTTGATCATATTACTTGCACCGTCTTCTTTATCCTGCATCCAGCTCGTCCATGATTCAGGGAAAGGAATCTGCTGGTTGATTTGTCCGAGCCATTCAACAAACGGCAGCGACAACAATAACATGCCAGCTCCGGCTAAATAATAAAGCGGATGCCAGGGTTTGCGCATCCGCAGGTATGCCGGCGTGTTTTCGCTGAACAGCTTTGATCCAAACCAAACCGGTATCACAAACAGTGTAATAAATTGTATCACCTGCAGGGCACGCAGCAGGTTGGCATATTTAGCCAGTGAAAGGTCCCATTTAGCCGTGTTTGCAATCTCCCCCAGGCTCATGCCTGTTATCCCTGAAATGATAACGGGACCGATAATACCGCCCAGCATCGTAAAACTCACCAGGGCTATGGAAATCACCACCGCAAGCTGTACACCCGCACTCTTTGTCTTTAATAGCCCCTTCATGCTGAAAGCCCGTTTTAATTTGTAAATTTGCAGGTTCAAAAATAGCCGACCGGGGGCAGAATCAGGTTAATATTTTATACCCGGCTCAGATAAAATGGTGAAAATCGGTCACATAGAACTCCCTGATTTCCCGCTCCTCCTGGCCCCCATGGAGGATGTGAGTGATCCCCCTTTCCGTGCAGTTTGCAAGGACAAGGGTGCCGACCTCATGTACACCGAATTTATCTCCTCTGAAGGCCTGATCCGGGACGCTATCAAAAGCCGTAAAAAACTGGACATATTCGACTACGAACGTCCCGTAGGTATCCAGATTTTCGGTGGCGACGAAGAAAGCCTGTCCATGGCCGCCAAAATCGTTCACGTTACCCAACCCGACCTGCTCGATATTAATTTCGGCTGCCCGGTTAAAAAAGTAGCGCTGAAAGGTGCCGGTGCCGGCGTGTTGAAAGATATTGACCTGATGGTCCGGCTCACCAGCGCTGTGGTGAAATCAACCAGCCTGCCTGTAACTGTAAAAACAAGGCTTGGATGGGATGAGAACACAAAAAACATTGAAGAGGTGGCCGAACGTTTGCAGGATGTGGGCATCAAAGCCCTCGCCATCCATGGCCGCACGCGTACGCAGATGTACAAAGGCGAAGCCGACTGGACGCTGATCGGCAAAGTGAAAAACAATCCGCGAATCACTATTCCCATTTTTGGCAATGGCGACATTGACTCACCGGAAAAAGCACTGGAATATAAAAACCGTTATGGCGTTGATGGAATCATGATCGGCCGCGCCGCCATCGGCTATCCCTGGATATTTAATGAGATCAAACATTTCGTAAAAACCGGGGAACACCTGCCCGCTCCCACCATTGAAGACCGTGTAGCGGTTTGCCGCAAACACCTCCGCAAATCGGTGGAATGGAAAAACCATATCGTAGGCATCAACGAAATGCGCCGGCATTATGCCAATTACCTGAAAGGCTTACCCAACATCAAGGAATACAGGAATAAACTGGTGACGATTAAATCCGAAGAAGAAATCAACGCGGTACTGGATGAAATCGTGAAAGTATACGCAGGTTACCAGTTTGAAAAAACGGCGATTGAACTGGTGGATTATCATCAGAAATGCCCTGTTTAAACAAATCCCAAATTCCAAATAACAAATTCCAAACGTCTAACAGGATACATTTCTGGACAATTAGGCATTACGCAAGCCTGTGCTTAAGGAGAAGTTCCGCTTTAGTAAACCCTTTGCGTCTTTGCGCCTTTGCGGTTACTGTATTTTTTACGCCATTCAAATAAGAGATTTTTCGAATTACTGTAAGGGTATTTGTTTTATTAAAATACAAATACCGCAAAGGCGCAAAGACGCAAAGGGTGAACTAATTTTGAAAATTTCTTTATTTGCAGGCATGCGTAAAGCTTAATCATTCAAGTACGCTTCCCGGTTAGATGTTTGGTCCCGATAGCTATCGGGATGTTATTTGGAATTTGGGATTTTTAATACGTGTACAAAACCAATTAACGAAACAACACACCAAGTTGCTTCCAAAACCACAAAAGGCCAGTAATTAATAAGCCACGAAGCCAAACAAGCCAGCGCAGCACCAATCACATTGCCGAGGAAAAACAGCAACCCGTCTTTCTTCATCCACCCAAAAGTATTCCCTGCATAAGCCAGCAGGATCAGTCCGACACCGACGGTGCCGATCAGGTCATTGGTATTCATCCGGGTTGTTTATTGGTAAATGATTTCAGTTCCTGCAAGTAAACGGAACCCCTTCGCTCTGCAAAATAATCTGCCCCCAGCGCCAGGAAAGCCATGATGGCCAGTCCGGCACCCGCACCACGCATCATTTCCTTTCCCGGTTTTTCTTTCAAATAGAAAAACAGGAAAATGCCCGCTGCCAGCAATGCAATTTCCACCCAGCGGTAGATCATAAAATTCTTCATCACTGTTTCCATGCGGGGAATCTCTTTTGATTTCAGGTCACCGGGATTCATATCATAAGCATACACATTGCGTTTGATATCCTCCGGGCTTCTTTTGTACACCGTGTATCCCACAACCGCTAACAGCAAACCAACCACCACTAATGGTATCGCCATGCCTTTGTAGAAATTCCCTTTCAGCACCAGGAAACAAACCAATGCGCCGGCCACAGCCAGAAAACCGATGAGCATGAATATCCAGCTCTCGGACCTTTCAGCCATGAAATATTTTTCAATAGATGCTTTTGTCAGCATACGCGTATTCTTAATTGGGATAATAAATGTAATCAGGGTTTTATGGCTTCTTTCACTTCATCCGATAAAGGATCTACGGAAGGGCCAAAATACCGTATCAGTGACCCGTTTTCATCCACCAGGTATTTGGAAAAATTCCAGGTGGGCGATTGGCCGTTCCATCCGTTTTGGGAAGCATCCGTCAGCCATTTGAATATCACCTGTTGGGATTCACCAGGAATCACCGACGCTTTTTTCACCAACGGGAATTTCACCCCGTAATTCACCTGGCAGAATGAAGCAATCTCTTCATCCGTTCCCTTTTCCTGTTCTTTAAAATCATTGGCAGGAAAACCAATCACCACCAGTCCGGGCTGGTGCTTTTCATATAATTCCTGCAGTGCTTTATACTGGTGTGTATAACCGCAGTTGCTGGCTGTATTCACCAGCAAAACCTGTTTGCCGCGCAGGGTGGCAAAATCCATAACTGAACCATTGTTCAATTCAGCTTTCAGCGAATAAAACGAAACCGGCGCAGGCAGGTTTCCTTTCAGTACTTCTGTCATTTTCCCTCCTTTTTTACCGGTCAGCCACATCAGCACCGGATAAATCCCTTTCAGTAATTTTTGCCTGAACGTCATGATTTGTTTGTCTTTTAATATATCCTGTCATTAACAACACTTGCAACCTCACACTGTTCAGCCGCTTACCTGATAATTTTCTTAAACCATTTCAGTTTCCCTTTAAACGGCGGGTATTTGAAAGACGGATCAAACCAGGTAGGTGTTTTCAATATTGATTTTCTATGGCTGAATGTATCAAACGAAGCGCGGCCATGGTAATTACCAATTCCGCTGTTGCCCCGTCCGCCTGCAGGCAAATGGTGGTTGGCAAACTGCCAGCTTGAATTATTCACGCATCCGCCACCGGCAGGCACATCCTTCAGCCATTCTTCTTCTTTTTTGCGACTGGCAGTATATACATACATGGCCAGCGGATTGGGATGCTGCTCTATGATGGCCAGTGCTTCTTCCCTGGTATTAAATGGAATCACCGGCAGAATGGGACCAAATATTTCATCCCGCATAACACCGGCATCCGGTTTTAAATCTGTCATTAATGTGGGCTCGATATAACGCGTAGCCCGGTCCGTTTTGCCGCCATGGTAAATAGTTCCGTCTCCGAGGTAAGCGGACAGCCGGCTGAATTGCCTGTCGTTGATAATCTTCCCGTAATTATAACTCTGCGAAGGATCTTCACCGAAAAATGCCAGGATCTGTGCCTGCAGTGCTTTCAGCATTTCATCTTTTACAGAAGCATGCACTAACACATAATCAGGTGCCACACACATCTGGCCGGCATTGGAAAATTTGGTCATAGCAATCCTTCTCGCTGCCACTTTTATATTTGCATCCGGTTCAATGATGCAGGGACTTTTACCACCCAGTTCCAGTGTTACAGGAACCAGTTGTGAAGCAGCCATGGTGTAAATGATTTTCCCAACCAGGGGACTGCCGGTATAAAACACATGATCAAACCTGAATCCGTTCATCAGTTCCGGAACCACCACGGCGCCTTCACCTTCCACATACATCACATAGTCCGGGGGAAATACTTCTGTTATAATTTTTTTAATCACTGCATTGGTAGCAGGAGAAAATTCACTGGGTTTCATCACCACGCTGTTGCCGGCTGCGATGGCACCGATCAGGGGAACCATCACCAGCTGGAAAGGATAATTCCAGGGACCGATAATCAGCACCACGCCCATCGGTTCTTTCAGTATGCGGCTGGAAGAAGGGAAATTCACCAGGTTGGTGCCCACTGATTCGGGCATCATCCAGCGGCGCAGGTGTTTGATCGTATAATTGAGTTCTGCCAGTACCAACCCTGTTTCTGTAGCCCATACTTCTTCCTTGCATTTGCCCAGGTCTGTTTGCAGGGCTTCATATAATTCCTCTTCATGACTCAGTATGGAACTCCTGAATTTTTTCAGGTAACCGATCCGGGCCTCGCGGGTCCTCACTGCACCACTGCGGAAAAAAGTACGCAGCTTTTCCACGTCAGCTATATTGATCATTAAGTTTAAATTTGATCTCAAGTTAGTTAAATCTGATCTTGGGATGACAGACGAATACTTCATGACACAGGCCCTGAAAGAGGCCCGGCAGGCACAGGACGAGGAAGAAATTCCCGTTGGTGCCGTGGTGGTGATGCAGGGAAAGATCATTGCCCGCGGACATAATATGACCGAACGGCTGCAGGATCCTACGGCCCATGCGGAAATGATTGCATTGACCTCAGCTTATAATACCCTGGGCAGCAAATACCTTCCGGAAGCCACACTGTATGTGACCCTGGAACCCTGCCTGATGTGCGCCGGTGCCATTTACTGGAGCAAACTCGGGCGGATCGTTTATGGTGCGGAAGATCCTAAAAACGGTTACCGGAAAACAACGGCTGCCAACTGGCCGTTCCATCCTAAAACGGAACTGATCCGGGGCGTGCTTGCAGAAGAATGTGCCCGGCTGATGACAGAATTTTTCAGGAATAAAAGAAAATAATGGCGATCGCGAAAAAGAAAAAAAAGGCCGCAAAAAAAGCAGCTGCAAAAAGTATATTGGTGCATCCCCGCACTGGCAGCACAAAAAACATTGACCGGAAAAATTATACTGCCATCAAAAATGCTATCCTGACGGCTTTGAAAGGCAAACGGGCCCTCCCCTTTTCCGAGTTAAGCCGGGAAGTGAGGGTACTGATCCGCAAAAACAACCCGGATTTTACCGGCTCCATTCCCTGGTACACCATTTCCGTACGGCTTGACCTTGAAACAAAAGGCATTGTGGAAACGGTTGTTGTTAAAGGCCAGAAACTCAACCGGCTCCCCCGCTGATTTCGAATTCGGGAAGATTTGCTTCCCGGTAAACCGGATGGTCATACATTTGTTATCCTATAATAACACTTTAAATCATAGACTATGGCATTTACATTACCGGCTCTCCCTTATGCACACGAAGCACTGGAGCCGCATATTGACACACTGACCATGCAGATCCACCATGGAAAACACCACCAGGCTTATGTTGACAATCTCAATAAAGCAATTGCCGGCACTGAACATGAAAATAAAACACTGGAAGAACTGGTAGCCCACGCGGGTAAAATTTCAGCCCCTGTCAGGAATAATGGCGGCGGTCACTGGAACCACAGTTTTTTCTGGGAAAGCCTTTCCCCCAATGGCGGCGGACATCCTTCCGGTGCCCTCGGGGAAGCCATTAACCAGGCATTTGGTTCTTTTGATGAATTCAAAACCAAATTCAATGCGGGTGGCGTAGGCCGTTTCGGCAGTGGCTGGGTATGGCTGGTTAAAAAAGAGGGTAAACTGGAAATCAGTTCAACACCCAACCAGGACAACCCGTTGATGGATGTTGCCGATGTAAAAGGTACACCCCTGCTGGGAGTGGATGTGTGGGAACATGCCTATTACCTGAAGTACCAGAACAAGCGTCCGGATTACCTGGCTGCCATCTGGAACCTGATCGACTGGAAAAAAGTTGAAGAACGTTTTGCAAAAGCTTAAGTTTTTTGCTCCCTGCCATATAAAAGAAAACATCCCGGTTATGCCGGGATGTTTCGTTTTAAGTATCTGAAGGCGATTAGTTACATTTTGCCATCACTTCTTCCATGATCTTGTCGGCCTTTTCATTCATCTCTTTATCATCTTCTTTGCCTTTGTATTTTTCCTGCATTTTCTCACGATACTGATCCATCTCTTTCATTACGGCATCCAGTTCTTTTTTAGCAGATTCATCAGTGGGGTCTTTGGCTTCGAGTTTTTTCACTTTACAACGGTAGTCAGCCATTTTGCGGACATCGCTTTCGAAAGAACCTTTGGAGGAACAGGAAGCTAATCCGAGCATTCCGGCAAAAACCACCAGGTAAAGAAGATTTTTTTTCATGTTAACTTATTTGGTGTTAGATAAAACAGTGGCGCATCGCTGCACATCTGCGTTTGGCGATGTAATGTAGTTTTTTTAGCGGGGAAATAAAATGAATTCCGTTTTTTTCAGGGTACCGGATCATAACCGCTTCCGCCCCAGGGATGGCAGCGGGAAATCCTTTTGATGGCCAGCCATAATCCCTTGAAAACGCCGTGTTTCTTAAGTGCTTCAGCCGCATAATGCGAGCAGGTGGGTGTGTACCGGCACTTGGGTCCGAGCCATGGTGAAATGACCAGCTGGTAAATTTTTATCAGCAGGATAAAAGGAAGACTCAGTATGCGAAGGACTGTTTTCAATTCACGAATTTGTCAGTTGCAGCAGTTTGGTTACCACTTTGTCTATCCAGCCAGCCGTTTCCCGGAATGCCGGAATTGTTTTCCCGGTATAAATAATAAAGAGGTCAAGTTCGTAAGGCTGTCCCTTCAGTTTATACTTCTCCACACGCCAGCATTCGCGGATCAGCCTTTTAATCCGGTTCCGGTCAACCGCCCTTTTAAAATTTTTTGAACTGGCGCCGGCGCCGCATTTCAGGGAAGGTTTTGTACCAGCCTGCATCAGGTAAAAAATGCGGAATGGCCCTGCATTAAACCGCTGGCCTTTTTCAAAAAGCTCATCAATCCGTTTCCGGCTTTTGAGCCTTTCGTCTGCCGTGAATGTGTGAAGCTTTGCCATGCGGAACTTGTTCAATAAAAAAAGCCCTGAATGAATCAGGGCTTAAAATTATATAAACCTTTTTTCCTGCCGGTTTACCCTGCGGGGATCAGATTGTTATTTTAATTTACTCTCATCAGAAACTGTCAGTTTCTTACGGCCTTTGGCGCGGCGGCTTGCCAGCACTTTACGACCATTAGCAGATTGCATGCGCTTGCGGAAACCATGTACGGTTTTACGGCGTTTACGATGAGGTTGGAATGTACGTTTCATTTTTTTTAATTCTTTTTTTCACGTTATCCCCGGATGCTTTTACATCCAGAGCTTGAAATACGGACCGGGAGAACGGCCCTGGTTTCAGGTTCACCGACAGGTCACCACACCCGCCGTTTTGTGAAAGGACGGCAAAGGTAAGGAAACCGCCCCGGATACTGTAATCTGTAATGGGTTATTTTGAAAAAGGATCAGGGCGGTGTGCCTGAAATCAACTTGTTTATAACGATTTGATTATCTGTCAATTATTTGAGGGCTATACTTTCAGGTCCACGTGATTGGACTGAACATCCTCCCCATAAAACACCCGGGCATGGTTGTCGAAATCGGATGTGGAGTCAGTTGTATAGAAACTCCGCTTCCCTTCCCTGCTGCAGGCCGATTCAATTTCAGGATGGCGTTTCAGGTAATCATCCAGGCTCTCCGCTACAATCTCCCCCTGCGAAACCAGGGTTACATCAATGGGCATATACTCTTCTATTTTTTCCCGCAGCAGGGGATAGTGGGTGCAGGCCAGGAGCAGCACATCAATTTTCTCTCCCTGTTCAAAAATATCGTCGAGGTTTTTGCGGATGAAATAATCAGCCCCGTCATTTTTATATTCATTGTTCTCCACCAGTGGCACCCACATCGGACAGGCTTCCTGGTACACTTTCAGTTCGGGAAAAAATTTCGCGGTTTCCATGAGGTAAGAACCGGAATTGACTGTACCCTGCGTGGCAAGCACCCCCACTTCACCGGTGATTGAATATTTACCGATCACTTCTGCCGTGGGCCGGATCACACCTAACACCCTTTTGCCGGGCGCCAGTTGCGGTAAATCCTTTTGCTGGATCGTTCGAAGGGCTTTGGCCGAGGCTGTGTTACAGGCCAGGATCACCAGGGAACAGCCCTGGCTGAAAAACCATTTGACACAATCGAGTGTATAATGGTACACGGTTTCAAATGACCGGTTACCATAAGGTGCCCGGGCATTATCGCCGAGGTATAAATAATCATATTGCGGCAGTCGGTTTACTATATCACGCAGTACAGTAAGGCCGCCATATCCTGAATCAAATACGCCGATCGGTCCTTTGGTTTGCATACCTAAAGATACATTCCGTACGGGCAAAAAATAACCCCGGTATTGCTACCGGGGTTCACTATAAATAAAGTCTGGATTATTTAGGAGCCACAGGGTTTGTGGGGAGTTTGATTTTCAGTTTACCAGCCACAGCAGCCAGCATATCATCTGCATCGGGTGCTACCAGGAATGCTTCTTTATTGAAAACATGGGTATAGCCTTTTTCTTTCGCAACCAATTTGATGGCATCGTACACTTTACGGTAGATAGGAGCCAGCAATTCGTTCTGTTTGTTTTCAGTCATCTGCTGAACAATCGCCTGCCAGTTCTGGATCTGGTAAGCCAGTGAAGGCAGTTCTTCTTCAATTTGTTTTTTTACGGCAGCAGGTGCGGGGTGAACTGTATCACGGTACACGCTGTCTTTATACTGATATAAAGAAACAATCTGGGCATACTGGGGAGTCAGTGAATCTGACTGGTATTTCTGTATCAGTGAATCGATTTTGGCAGTTTCAGGCATCAGGGAAACAACAACGTCTACGCTGATATAACCGGATTTCATTTGTGATTGTGCAGTGCCGGCAAACAGCATACATGCAGCGATCAATACAACGGTAAAAACTTTTTTCATTTTTTTGTTTTGTTATTACTTACTAAGATTCCTTGTTGACTCAATTAGTTGTCTGCAATTCCCCGGTCTGGCTTGCTTAAGATTTATTTAACACCCAGTTCCTTCAGCACATCTTCGCTCTTGTCCAGTTTAGGGTCGGCAAATATAATGGTAATTCCCTCACTTTTATCCAGTACAAAATCATACCCGCGCTGTACAGCGATGCGTTGTACGGCATTATAAACCTTATCCTGGATTGGCTTGATCAGCTCCTGTCTTTTTTTGAACAGATCTCCCTCAAAACCAAAGCGTTTGCGCTGTAAATCACGGAGGTCTTTTTCCTTGTTAAACAGCTGGTCTTCCCTTTTTTTGCGCAGTTCTTCGCTCAGCATCACCTGTTCTGCATCATAATCTTTGTACATACGGTCCAGGTCAGCCTGTTTGGCATCAATATCTTTCTGCCAGCCTGCCGCCACTTCATCCAGCTGCTTCTGCGCTTCCTTGTAATCAGGCATGCGGTCGAGGATATATCGTGTATCAATAATGGCGTATTTCTGGGAAATACCAGCCAGTCCGATCATCATAAGACAGCTCAGCAGTAAAACCTTTTTCATACAAATTGTATTGGGGTGATAAAATAGTTTTCAGGATTAATCCGGCTCATAGCCCAGCATGAAGGTAAAGCGTGAAGCACCTTTGAATCCGGATTGTCCGGGTGTCAGGCGATCCAGGCCAATACCATAATCAAATCCGAGCAGACCAAACATCGGCAGGAAGAAACGCATACCCACACCCACACTTCTCCTCAGGCGGAACGGGTTGTAATCCTTGAAGGAATACCAGCCATTAGCCGCTTCGAAGAATGTAAGCGCATAAATAGTACTGCTGGGGTTTGTTACCAGCGGGTAACGCATCTCCAGTGTGTACTTATTGAATATAGTAAAGAACTTGCTTGCATTTTGCTGGTCAGGATTCACGCGGGGATCAGATGATTCATACACCGGATAACCACGGTGTGCCACGATATCATAACCGAGCAGTCCATAGTTATTGGTCAGACCGGCATCACCCACCTGGAATCTTTCAAACGGTGAATAATCCAGATCTTTATTATAGCGGCCCATGAATCCGTATTTGGCAGCCATCTTCAGCACGAACTGGCGGTTTTTATCCGCTCCCATCGGGCGGCCAATCGGCACATACCATTCGCCGCTGAATTTCCATTTGTGGTATTCAGGTGTTTTATAAGGATTGGCAGAGTTGGCGATATTCTTATTGAATAATGAATAAGGCGGTGTGAACTGCACACTGGCCACAAAGTTCGATCCGCTTCTGGGGAAGATCGGGTCGAAAACAGAGGAACGCTGCAGTGCAATACGCAAACTGATGTTATTCGATGTGCCATCATTCAGTCCCGCGAAAATGGGATAGTTGCGCAGTTTATACTGCGTGATGTTCAGCGTATACACCAGGCTGAAATAGTCATCCGGCCATTTCAGCTGCTTGCCAAGTGATATAGAGAAACCGGTTGTCTTCAGGTAATTGGTATCTGATTTCGCACGGTCAATCTGGCCGGTATAAGGATCAAATGCGTTTGAATATTTACTGTTGTTAATACCGAACGTGAGTGAATTCCTTTTCTTGCCGCCCAGCCAGGGTTCAGTGAATGAAGCACTCAGTGAACGGTAAGCGCGTCCGTTTGACTGAATACGGAGACTCAGTTTCTGTCCGTCACCTGTGGGAAGGGGATCCCATGCAGATTTCTTCCAGATATTACGGATCGAAAAGTTATTAAAGGTTACACCCAGTGTACCGGTCAAACCAACACCACCACCCCAGCCGGCTGAAAGTTCCAGCTGGTCAGATGATTTTTCTTCGAGTTTCCAGTTGATATCAACGGTTCCGTCTTCTGCATTGGGAACCACACCGGGGTTGATGGTTTCCTGGTTAAAATACTGCAGGTTGGCCAGTTCACGCTGTGAACGGATCAGGTCAGAACGGCTGAATAATTCACCGGGAATCGTACGCAGCTCACGGCGGATTACGTAGTCTTTTGTTTTTTCATTACCCGCGATGGTCACGTTTTTAATACGTGCCTGCGGACCTTCCACAATACGCAGTTCGTGGTCAATAGTATCATTGTACACGGCAGTTTCAACAGGTTCTACACGGAAAAACAGGTAACCATCATCCATGTACAGTCCGCTGATATCACCACCTTCCTGCGACAATTCCTTTCCCAGCCTTTTATTCAGGATAGAAATATTGTATACATCCCCTTTGTTGATGCCAAGCACCACGTTGAGGATTGAGTCAGAGAACTTGGAGTTCCCTTTCCAGGTAAGATTGCCGAAATAATATTTATGTCCTTCCTCCACTTTGATGTCAACATTCATGTTGCCATTCTTGGTCACGTATCTTTTCTCATCTATAATCTGTGCATCACGGTAACCCTGGGAGTTGTAGTAGTCGAGCAGTTTCTCTTTGTCTTCTGTATATTTTTTCTCGTCAAACTTCGCGCCGCTGAACAGTTTGAAACGGAAATAAGGATCAATTACCCTTTTGGTTTTACTGATCGACAACGGACCCCAGTCTTTCATATACTGTTTGAAAGTATACGGCTTCTTTGCACCGAAAGGACTCGGCGTTTTATCGGGATGCAGCGTCAGTTTGCTCATCTCCTTGGTACCCTTCAGCTGTTTTTTCAGCTTGAGTTCATCCACGTTCTGGTTTCCGTAGATACCCACTTCGTTGATTTTTACTTTGTCTCCTTTTTCAACGATGATAGTCAGTTCATTTGAATTCACATACGCCGGGTCAGGCTTCTGCTCAATCTTCACCGTTACGTTTTCGAAAGATTTTTCCTTGTAGTATTTCACCACCACTTCTTCAATAACGCGGGAGTGTGTTTTCGGTGATGATTGTTTGTTTGGCGAGACCGCATTTTCCGATCAGTTCTTCTTCGTCAGACTTCTTTACGTTTACAAACTTGAAATTCCCGAGACGGGGCCTTTCCTGTACTTTAATTTCAATCCATACTTTTTCATCTTCTATTTTGTACACGTACACCTGGATGTTGGAGAAAAGTTTCTGGCGCCAGAGATTCGCAATGGTTTTTGCGAAGAGGTCTTCACCGGGGTGCATGAATTTATCTCCGGGCTGGATGTTTGCAATAGAATAAACAATCGCCGTATCGAGGTAACGGATACCGGTGATTTTTAAATCTGCAATTGTATATTCTTTGGGTAAGCGTGCGTCCCTCCATTCAATCAGTTTGGGATCAAGGGAAGTGGGACTGACTGTATCCACCTTCACCTGGGCCTGCGCAGCGGGCAGGATGACTACCAGGTTCAGCATCACAAAAAACAGTCTGGGTAAAATTCTTCGCATGAGATTAATTTGGTAAGCAGTGAGCAAAAAAAGCCTGGTTTTTTTGTTCCTGGTTGTTATTCATTATCCGGGCCGTTCCGGATTTTTAGTCAGGCGGCAAATTAAAGGTTAATATTGAAAGTGTTTGTTAAAAGAAGCTGGCCACGGGTGTTTTCAACTCACTGATAATCAAATCACATGATTAGTTAATGCGGAACCCTTATTCTCCCAGGCTCTGTGTGGCTACCTGCTCCCCTGTTTTACCGAATCTTCTTTCCCTGGACTGGTAATCGAGGATGGCTTCGTAGAGGTTTTCCTTACGGAAATCCGGCCAGCGCACATTGGTGAAATAGAGCTCGGCATAAGCCAGCTGGTAAAGCAGGAAATTGCTGATCCGGTATTCACCACTGGTCCGGATCATCAGTTCCGGATCAGGAAATCCGCTTGTACAAAGGAACCGCTGTAAAGTGTCCTGGTCTATTTCTTCCACTTTAAGCCTGCCCTGTTTCACCTCATAAGCAATATGCTTCACGGCATTCAGCAATTCCCATCTGCCACTGTAACTCAGGGCCATAATCAGGTTTAACCCCGTATTATGCGCCGTAAATTCAAGGGCTTCTTCCAATTCCTTCCTCGCATAAGCCGGTAACATACTCATATCACCGATCACATGCAGGCGGATATTATTTTTATTCAGGCTCTCCACTTCCTTATGGATAGTAGACACCAGTAATTCCATCAGTCCGACCACCTCATATTCCGGGCGGTCCCAGTTCTCCGTCGAAAACGCATATAAAGTCAGATACTCCACTCCCAGCTCCGCACATCCCTCCACGATATTGCGCACACTCTCTACCCCGTGAAAATGACCAAATAACCGGTCCTCTCCCTTTTCTTTCGCCCACCTCCCATTTCCATCCATTATGATAGCAATGTGCCGGGGTAACTTTTCCTTGTCTATTTTATCGTGCAAATCTGACATAAAACGCACTTCAAAAGCGGGCACAAAGGTACGGTTCTTTGGGGAAAGTTGACAGGGTAGCAGGGAGCAGGGGCAGGAGTAACCCGAGATAATGCATCTTATTCCAGATGACAGGGAGCAGGGGGCAGGTGGCAGGCGTAAACCGGGAGAATGAAAGCTATTCCGGGAAGGCAAAAAAATCCCGGCAGCATTGATGCCTGCCGGGACTCTGAAATTATGTATATAGACCAGCGGTTAAAGACTACCCTTCTGGCTGTTTGCCAAAAGCTTTTTGCCAAAAACTAATAGCCATACTCACAAGCTACGGACTAAAGACTAGTAACTAACGACTACTTCCTCCCCCAAATGGCTACTCTCGACTTACCGCGCAGGAAGCCCTTGGTCTCATACCAGAACTCGATCTGGGTCAGGTGACGCAGACCGCCATCGAGATCTATCACACGGCTTTCGCTGCCCTGGGCAAAATGTGAGCGAAGGGATACGTCCTGGGTAGTACCATTATCAAAATGGATTTTCAGGTCATACATTTTCAGCGGACCATCAGTAACACGGATTTTGATCTGGCGGAAATCATCTTTGAGATTCCCGAAATTGATCCGGTCATGATCCACCCCAAAACCCACTCTTTTATCCTCGATAAATTTCCAATCGTCCATACGGGTGGAAATTGTTTTAAAACTCATGACTGCAATTGCAAGCAATGCAATAAAGATTTTTGTCAGGCGCATTGTAAATGTTTTATGGTTATAAAATGGTATGTGTTTCAGACAGGAAACTGTCTGACAGGTTTAAATTACATGACAAATAACATAATTATTTATCATTATAATTAACCCGTTGGGGTGATTTTGGGTCTTAGTAAGCGGAAGGGCATTTGTATGATTGCAGGTTGAAAGTCAGGTGTACCATAGCGGTAACAAACTGGTCTTTCTGCTTGCTCATACCCCTGGCAGAATTGATCTGCCGGGCAACTTCACCGAGTTCGTAAGAACGGTCGCTCAGTAATAAACCATTGGAAGGACTGCCATCAGGATTAGCCGGGAAAACAGCAGGATCAACATAGGTTTTGCTGACATCATCCAGATAGTCTGTATTGGTAAAGCGGTGTAATACCTCGAAGCAAATATTTACGCGGTCGTTGAAAGCATATTTAATACCACCGCCAAAAGGAATACTGATGGACATGGAGCTGTACGGTTTCCTGTCGGGGTATAAACTGCTGCCCTGACCTTCTGTACCTAACTGACGGAGGTAAACTTTTTCACCTTTCAGGTAAGCATAAGGATCAAAAGAGAAAATACCGACACCCATGGTGATGTAAGGGGTGAATGCATACGCCGGATCGCCGGGCATGAAACGGAAGAAATTAAAATCAGCCTGGAGAGCCAGTTCCCAAACCTTGGTATTGAAACTCAGGTTGCGGGTATACATGTAAGTATTGTGCGTATTGTACTGATCGGAATATCCAAGCTGGGCAAAACTGGCACCAACACGGGCAGCAATATAATTTCCCAGGTTTTTGCGGAAGAAAATCGTTCCGGCAAGTTTGGCCCTGTTGAGACGGGCGCGGGTGTTGAGATCGCCGAAATAATGACCGGCACCCAGACCAAATCCGAACTCACCTTCCTGCTGCACAGCATCTTGTGCGCTCAGGGGACCAGATAAAATCACAGTTGCAAATAAAAACGCGGCGATAAGCTTTTTCGTCATAACTCTTTAGATCTGGTTCGGACTGCTTAGAACGTTAAAAGTAGCAATTTTCTTGTTATCCGGGGTTCCTTTTATCCAATCCCCAGGTCAGTTTGTTCTGAAGTGTCTGCAGAAAATTGTTTTCACTCAGCCTGACGAGGTTCACATGGAAGGCCTCTCTTTTCACTGCCAGCTGAACGGATTTACTCACTAATTCCCTTCTGGAATCAAGCGCACAGATGATATGATCAGCACGGCTTTCAATTTCAAAAGAAATAATATTGGAATCGGGGACTACAATGGGCCGCACGTTGAGATTATGCGGTGCCACGGGGGGGGCGTATCATCAAAAAGGGGAATACTGGCATCGAGGTGGATGAGGGTCCGTTTGTCAACCACATAAGTCCTTTTAGCCATCGCTTTTACTGCAGCCTTCACCTCATCCCGGCCAATACTGGCCAGGAAACCCAGCCTGCCGAAATTGATACCCATGATACTGATATTTTTATCCTGCACCAGGGTTACTGTATCCAGCAGGGTACCGTCACCACCCAGGCTGATGATAAATTCAATATCGGGACCCAGGTCACCGGGACCTGCAAATGAGCGGGTGGTGGAAGGAACCATCACCTTGCCCCTTAACTGGTCGAGGTATTGGTCAAATATCACCGGTTCAATGCCATGTTGTGCCAGTTCGTCCAGGAATAACTGTACATCCCCTACCTGTTCATCACCGAGCACACGGCTGTATATCGCTGCTTTCATGATTGTAATTTGCTGAACGGACTGGCTGAATTATTTCAGAACATAGTCCGTCTGTGTAAAAATACCCCGTTTTGACCTAATTGGTTGAAGGTCCACTCCAGCCTGATTGTGAGGTCATATAATGTAACTATATCCAGTCCGAGCCCGCCTGCATAAAGCATTTTATTCGACAGGCTGTTTGCACCCGGCTGGGGATTGTAAACATAACCGGTATTACCATAAATCCTTCCGAATACACGGATGGGTAACATCGTTCCTTCATGATTTTTATATCCCGGGACTTTTACCTTGAAATCAAGCAGTTTCCGGCTCAGGGATGTTTTTAAATAACCGCCTGCCACACCATCCACCACATAGTATTCATAGCCCTGCATGAAGGCATCACCATAACCGAGGAAACGCTGGTTGAAATAAGGCTGGCTGAATGGAAGCTTGATGCCGCCATATACCGTAGTCTGGATAAAATATTTTGATGATAACGGCCAGTTGGCATTGCCTTTTACAAAAAGCTGCCACACATTCATGGCATGGGTAAATCCTTTTTTGCCGATGTAAATATCTGCGGCATAACCCCGGGTTGGATAAGGTATATAATCCAGGTTGGTATAGCTCATCCTGTAATACAGTTCAGGGAACTTGCCGCTTCTCCTGCCTGATTTAAAATAAAGCGGATTCAGCGCCACTACTGTATCGCCTACTTCTTCGGTGGAATAACTGAAACCAAAACGGTGACGGGTGAATAATGCAGGACGATACACCCATTCCATTCCGGCGTTAAAGAAAGCGCGCACATATTTCTGTTCATCTTTCATGAACACCTGCTTATCGCTGACAGTATTGTAATTGATTTCCCTGTTTTTGCCGAATGAGAAATTGGTTTTGACTCCCCATTTCATCTGCCGGTCAATATAGGGCCTTTCATAACTGAATGAAATCTGCCGGGTATAACCGCTCACGACCCATAACCTGAGTTTGTCGTTATTGCCGGTGATATTATTATAGATGAGTTTGCCGCCGTAGTTCACGCGGTCAAGACTGGCATGCTGTTCAAAAATCCATTGATTCAGGTTGCGGTCAACCGGCTTCACGTACGGAGTGGGAAAAAGATACCAGCGTTCGCGCACGGAAATATTGACGGTGACTACGTTGAGATAATATCCTCCTGCTGCCACCACAACCTGGTTGAATAAAGCCGTGTTCATGAGTTGCTGGCGGGCTTCTTCAAAATGACGGGCCAGTGCAGAGAGTGACATTTTTTCTCCGGAATGAAAAGGCAGTTCACGAAGGATGATTTCCTCATGTGTTTTTTTATTGCCCGTGATGGTGATGGCCCCTATGATGTACAGGGTATCGCTGGCTGCAGTTGTTTCGCCCGGACCAGGTATGGGTTTACCCGCAAGCAGATCCTGCGCTGATACTGAATACTGCCAGCAAAATACAGACAGCACCAGTGAAAATAATTTCAGGCCTTGGGGTAATTTCTTCATGTCAGACTAGTCCCAAATTAACAGGAAATCCCTGTCTTTTCACATTTTCCTTTGAAAAATCAGATTTTGAGGTAGTTCATGAGGTTGTCGTAATTGGTACGTAATTCATTGGCATAGAGTTCTTCGCCGAAGAAATACTTCACTGTGTATTCATATCGCTGGAAGGTGGCGATAATATCTGAAACCTCTGGTTTATTTACCCGGAGTGTCACTTCCATCATGCCGGTAGTGGCATCATTGGTTGTGTTAAGCTGGGTGATCTGGGCATCATTGGATTCAACAATCTTGCTGATTTCCTGGAAAGAATACTGGTTGCTTTCCATTTCCAGTACAATCAAAGCACCGGGTTCATTCACGCTCATGAAATCTGCAGCGTGTTTCAGGAGGTCGTTATAGGTAACAGTGCCTGTTAATTCCTGGTCTTCATTGATTACGGGTACAATGCTCAATCCGTTATCTGCCGCAAGCTGGAGTGCTTTGACAAAATGTTCGTTTTCTTTTACTGAAAGCGGGGCGAAAGATTGCTGGAGTGAATTCAGTTCATCGCGGTCGTTCTCTGACAGCATGAGGTCATCTTCGCTGATCAGGCCGATATATTTTCCGTCATCAATGATAGGTAAATGCGTAACCTGGTTCTCATTCATCATCTGCAGGGCTGCGTGGACTTTGTCGTGCAGGTGAAGCTGAGGCAGGGTTTGTGTAGTTAATTCCCTGGTTAACATAGGTGGTTCGATTTACTGTAAGACAGCAACGATCACGAAACTGTTGCAGGTTCTTTCAGTTTGGTTAGGAATTTATGTAAAATCGCATTGAACTCTGCGGGCACTTCCATCATCGGTGCATGTCCGCATTTATCAATGAAATAAAGTTCACTGTTTGGTATCAGCTTATGAAATTCCTGGGCTACAAATGGCGGGGTAATACTGTCGTTGTTGCCCCATACCAGTAATGTGGGCTGTTTCACCTGGTTCAGTTCTTCACCCAGGTTATTGCGGATGGCACTTTTGGCCAGTGCAATAATCTTGATTGCTTTTATCCGGTTGTTGGTAATACTGTACACTTCATCCACCAGCTCTTCTGTTGCCACATTGGGATCGTAAAAAGTGAGCTGTGTTTTTTTGCGGATATATTCCTTATCTCCCCTTTTGGGATAGCTGTCGCCCATGCCGTTTTCAAACAGGCCGGAACTGCCGGTTAGGATCAGGGATTTCACACGCTCCGGGTGTTTGAGTACATGCACCAGCGCAACGTGACCACCCAATGAATTACCCATCAGGTGTACTGATTTCAAATCGCGTGCTTCGAGGAATTTATTGACAAATTTGGCCAGCCCTCCCACAGAGGTATGCAGGATGTCCATTTCAAGCAGGGGAAGTATAGGAACGATCACCCGGTTGTGGTGACGGAAATACTCAATCAGGTCCTTGAAATTACTCATCGCACCAAAGAGTCCGTGCAAAAGCACGAGCGGTTCTCCTGCCCCTTCTTCTATAAATTTAAATTTATCCTGATGTTTGATTTCGTATTCCATATCAGTTATTCAGCGCCGGCCTTTCCACAGGCTGGCTTCATTCCCAAACAAATTCACGTCTAAAAATAAACACTTTAGGGCAAAATATAAGCAGAAGGCTGACACAGAAGCCCTAATTGGGCAAATATAGCAGCAAAGCCCTTGTTTTAAAAAGATGTTTTGGGGGAAATATTTCAGGTCAATTCTACCTATTATATAAATATTGAATATATTTTCTTCTAATAGGCCTGAAATTCCAGATACCAAAAAGGCAACCGGGGGGGGTTGCGGCGCGGGCGTGGTGGAACTAGTCCGGGCTGCCATTACAATCAGCACACGGGGAAAAACCGCGCGGGCGGGCCCCCAACACACAAAAAAACCCAAAAAAAAAAAAAAAAAAAACAAAAAAAAAAAAAAAAAAAAAACCCGCCGGTCCGCCCGGGGGGGGGGGGGGGGGGGGGCAGGGGGGCTTTCGAACACGGACGCGGGCCCCCCCCCGCCCCAGGCCACGGGGGGGACAAAAAAAACAACCCCCAGCCGCCGGGCCGGGGCGGGGGCCCGCTCCGCGACCACCCGCCGCCGCGCCGGGGGCGGGCCACGCGGGCGGGGCGGCCGGGGGGGGGTTGGGGAAAAAAAAAAAAAGCGAGTGAGCCGTTCACAATACCCATTCAGGTTGCCACAGATTCTGCAAACTGGTAAAAGTTTTCCGCTTCTTCCTGGTGTGCCAATATTACCAACCAATAAACAACATGAATCAAATGAACTTCATATTTACACAAAAGACTAAAGTCTACCATTTTAGTAGACTTTACAAATATAAAACTTTCCGGAAAATACCCGGCTGTTAAAATTCAGGGTCTGGGAACCTGTCCTGCCACATGACCGAAAAAGTTTTCCAGGTCACCAAACAGGTCTTTAAAGAGGGGAATCAGGGAGCCAAAGGCATTAATCACTTTGGGGCCCCAGGGCTGGACAAAGGAATAGGTCATAGAATGGCTGATGGTGTCGGCGGAAAACCATTTCATTTGTTCAGCATAAAATAAAAACACGCTGAAAACGAGTGTATATATAATTACAAAAAGCAGGATACCGCCGATGGTATTGACCCATCCCAGCATCACGGTTTTCACGGCACCTTCCAGTGCTTTGGCACCGAGGCGGATCAGGACCACCACAAGCAGGAACACCAGTGCAAAGGAAACCAGCGGCAGCCATTCTTTGGAAATATTGACTTTGCTGCCGATATAATCTGCCGTTACGGCTGACAGTTTCAGGGCTGCGGCCAGTCCGATGATGACAGCCACCAGTGAGAAAACACCAACAATCAAACCCTGTCTGGATCCGCGGAAAACGGCCAGAACCAGTACGATCAGGTAGATGATATCAATTAACATGGTGGTGTTTAGGCTTTCTAACGCAGGAATCAATCCTGCGGTACAGGCTAAATCTTAAAATGATGATAAAGCCTGTTATTTCCCGGCCAGGATCTCTTTTACCATGGCAGAAATGGTTTTACCATCCGCTTTTCCAGCCAGCTGTTTGGTGGCGGCTCCCATCACTTTGCCCATATCAGCAGGGGAAGAAGCACCGGTTTCTGTAACGATTGCGGTGATTATTGCTTTGAGTTCTTCCGGTGACATCTGGGCGGGCAGGAATTTTTCTATGATCGCAATTTCCTCGGCTTCTTTCTGCGCCAGGTCATCTCTTTTCTGCTGCGTAAAAATTTCCAGTGAGTCTTTGCGTTGTTTCACCAGTTTCTGCAGCAGTTTGATTTCTTCTTCTTCTTTTAAATCGCCTGAATGTCCTTCTGAAGTTTTGGCGAGCAGGATAGCTGCTTTTACAGCACGCAGGCTGCGCAGTGCGGCTTCGTTTTTTGCAAGCATGGCCGCTTTCAGTTCGGTCATGATTTTTTGTTCTAAACTCATATCAATGTTTTTAAGCTTTATTATCTTTTAATTGCCTTTCGCGGAATCCGGCATAGAATTTTTTGGCGAAATCTTTCATCTCTTCTACCTGTTCTGTGTATTTGGTGGCGCGTCCGTAAGTATCGGCCATGGTCATTAATGTCTGGTAAAAAAAATCAGCCATTTCATCCACCATCATGTCTGTGGTCCATAAATCAATCCGCAGTGCTGATTTATCGGCGCCATCCCACAGCGACAACATAAAGGCCTTGGCCTGTTGTGCCTCATCAATGGAAGTGCCCGTGGCCTGCCAGGTGATTTTTTCAGGGATTCGGTTGGTATCAGTATGCACATCTATCGTGATCCGTGAGCTGCTCATAAATGGTATATATAATTGTGTTGAAAGGCAGCAAAGTTAATCCAATTCAGGGCAAGCCTGTACGATGGTTTTCCAGAGCAAATCAGCGGTATGATCCCAGCTGAAATGGCTGGCAGCGATCTGTCCCTTACTGATGAGATCCCTGCGGAGGTTTTCATCTTTATAAATACGCATCAGTTGTTCTGCGAGTGAAGCCGGATCAGAGGGGTTGGCATACAAAGCCGCATCACCGGCGATTTCCTGCATGGAGGATCCTTCACTGGTGATAACAGGCACATCTGATTTCATGGCTTCCAGTACCGGCACACCAAATCCTTCCAGCAGGGAAGGATAAACCAGTGCCCAGGCTGACCCTGTGATCTTTGCGAGTTCTTCTTCTTCGAGATAACCGGTGAGCACTACATCGTTCCGGTATTTATAACTTTTCAGGCTCTGCACAAAGCTTTCATATTTCCAGGCCAGCCGGCCGGCAATCACGAGCTTCATGCCCGACTGCAGTCTTTTTTTGAATAAGGAAAAAGCTTTCAGCAGTGTTAACAGGTTTTTCCGCGGATGCACCGCGCCGGTATAGAGGAAGAACTCACGGCCTTCCGTGTATTGTTCCCGAACGGCCTTTCCTGTTTCAGCGGATTGTGGTGAGAAAATTTCTTTCACACCGCTGTACACCACATTGATTTTATTTTCTGCAACTGCATATTGTTTCAGTATATCATTCTTGCTGAACGATGATACCGTAGCCACTGAAGCCGCTTTGGCCAGAAATGCAGGTGTGTATTTTTTATAAAACCAGAGATGCGATTTCTTATTGCCTTCAGGAAAATGGAGAAAAGCCAGGTCATGCAATACCAGGCATTGCGGCACACTGGTGCGCAATGAACAAAACCCGTCGCAGGACACAAACACATCTGCCTTATATTTTTTCAGGATCGCCGGCACTTTCACATCAAACCAGAATTTCCAGAGCAGGGGATGCCGGGCTGCAGGGCCCGCCAGGACAGGTGTTACATTCGGTCCATAAATAAAGCGGGGATCCCAGGGCCTGTCGAAAATGAAAATGAACTGGTGTTCAGGATGTGCATTAACAAGCCTCCGGAAATTTTCATGCATGAAATATCCAACGCCTTCCATTACATCCTTCAGTAAAAACCTTGTATTCACCGCAATCACCATAAATTCCTGTCTGTGTTGAATTGTCAAAATTAGATATATCTGTCTGCACAAATCATGAAACCAACATGAACTGCGTAATTCCACTCGTTTTAAAATAACCTGCTGAAAACGCTAACAAGTGTTGGGGTTTTGAAAACTGACAATGCGCTGACATGCGTAAACCCCGTTTTATTTTCAGCGGGGAAAAAGCTGGCATTCTGCAAGCTGTAAGCAGAAACAGGGAACATACGTGCCGCGTAATTTTTAAAGTCGTCATCTTTTACTTTATTACTAAAGACAAATTCCCAGTACACAAAACAGCTGTTGATGGTAAAGCTTCCTGCAATACTGAACAAAATACCGTGCTAAAAATCAGGTACTAGTACAATTGCAAACCCATCAAACGGGTATTATTTTTATCTCTGATTAAAGGCAAGTGCGGCTTATGAGTAAATCCGGAACATACCCCAAAAAACAGGTATTTATATACCAGCCCGCTTCAGCAGGGGTTGATATAAATATCACCCGGTTGCCGCACATATATCGTTGCTTGCCGCAATTATCCTGCGGACTTTACTTCTCTGATAAAAAAATTCAGGAAGCTATTGCTGTTTCCGGCATTGTTGGTATCAAATTTGATTATGAATATGCCAGAAATCAACGGGGCTGCTTAAGCTCCGCACAGGACATTTTTGTTACAAATTCATGGCCGGCGATTACCTATCGTTGCCAGGTGGTAACAGGCCTTATTGATAAGGAGTTCGGACGGTGTGTGGATGAATCAAATAAGCCATCTGTCCTGTGTCAATCAACATCAGACTAAACGACCTCTTAGGTGGAAGAGGATGGTGGCTTGTAAAAGGGGCCTTGGTTCGGGGCCCCTTTCTTTTTCTCCTTTCTTCCCATTTCAAACTTCTTTGAGTACATTTGATACTTAGAATTTACCTGAATGCAATATAATACCACCCGTAACCACCTGATAATGCGTGAATACGGCCGTCACGTGCAGAAGATGGTCGAGCACCTGGTTACCCTGGAAGATCCCGAGCGCAGGCAAGGGAATGCCCAGGCTATCATAGAATTAATGGGCTTTTTAAATCCCCACCTGAAAAATGTGGAGGATTTCAGACATAAACTCTGGGATCACCTTTTTTTAATTGCGGACTTCAACCTGGATATACAGTCGCCTTACCCCATTCCCACCCGGGAAACACTGAAAGCCAAACCGGAGCCCCTGCCCTATCCCAAACGCCATCCGAGATTTTCACACCTGGGTAAAAACCTGGAAGTGATTATTAATAAAGCGCTGAAAGAGGAAAACCCTGAAAAGAGACTGGGTTTTGCCAATGCAGTGGCTTACTACATGAAACTCGCTTACAACAACTGGCATAAGGAAATTGTGCACGACGACGCTATCCAAAGCGAACTCACCAACCTGACCGAAGGCCAGCTTACATTCACCAATACACCGCACGTAAAAGCATTCCGTCCCCAGCAGGAAAACCGCGACCGCGGTGGCTATGGCGGCAAACGCAATGGAAAATTCCAGCAGCGTGGCGGCGGTGGCGGCGGCCGAAGGGATAACCGTGGCGGCAGCGGCGGTGGTGGAAACTTTAAAAAGAAAAGATACTAGATTAGATATCAGATATTAGATAATAGATATTAGATGCGCCCCGGGAATCCTGGGGCGTTTATCTTACAATCAACATAGTTAGCTCCAGACTCCCGACTCCCAACTCCTATTCTTATCTTGCATGGCGTAGTTAACCACAAAGCGCACAAAGGAATAACAAAGAACACAAAGGACTTAGCATATCCTGTATTTTTTGTGCCCTTTGTTTCTGCCTTTTGCCCTTTGCATGCCCGAAGAAGCGAAGCGAAGGCGGGTGGTTTTGTATTTATTTCAAACATCCTTCACATGAATGCTTTTGAAGTAATCGGTGGCAAAAGACTTGCTGGTGAAATAACACCACAGGGCGCCAAGAATGAAGCCCTGCAGGTAATCAGTGCGGTTTTACTGAGTGCTGAACCTGTTACCATTTCAAATATCCCCGACATACTGGATGTAAACCGGCTGATTGAACTGCTCGGTTACATGAATGTGTACATCGAAAAAATTTCACCGGATACCTATCGTTTTACGGCGGCTGATGTGGACATCGAATACCTGCGCAGTGATGATTTCAAACAGAAAAGCGGGCAGCTCCGCGGGTCGGTGATGCTGGCTGGACCTTTACTCGCCCGTTTCCACAAAGCCTATATTCCCAAACCAGGCGGCGATAAGATTGGCCGGCGAAGACTTGATACACACATCACCGGTTTCGAAAAACTCGGTGCCCGGTTTTCATATCATGAGGTGGAACATTATTTTTTACTGGAAGCAGATACACTCACGGGCGGTTCTATTTTACTGGATGAACCTTCTGTAACTGGCACCGCTAATATTATCATGGGTGCTGTGATGGCAAACGGACTGACCACCATTTACAATGCAGCCTGCGAACCATATGTACAGCAGTTATGCCGGATGCTGAATGCCATGGGTGCGAACATCCGCGGTATCGGCAGTAACCTCATCCACATTGAAGGTGTATCACAATTTGGCGGTACCACACACCGCATATTGCCGGATATGATTGAAGTGGGTTCGTTTATCGGTCTTGCCGCGATGACCCGCAGTGATATTACCATCAAAAACGCCGGCGTTGAACACCTTGGCATTATCCCCGATAAATTCAGGCAGCTGGGTATCGGCTTGGAATTTAAAGGTGACGATATCCATATCCCTGCTGCTGAGAGTTATGAAATACAAACATTCCTCGACGGTTCAGTGCTTACAATTTATGATCATCCCTGGCCGGGTTTTACTCCTGATTTATTAAGTATTGTACTTGTAACTGCGATCCAGGCAAAAGGATCAGTGCTGATACACCAGAAAATGTTTGAGAGCCGTTTGTTTTTCGTTGACAAACTGATTGACATGGGCGCGCGGATTGTTTTATGTGATCCGCACCGTGCTGTTGTTATCGGGCTCGACAGGGAACAGGCACTGCGCGGAATAACAATGAGCAGTCCTGATATCCGCGCCGGGGTAGCCTTGCTGATTGCCGCGTTAAGCGCAGAAGGCAAAAGCATCATCCAGAATATTGAACAAATTGACCGCGGATACCAATACATAGATGAACGTCTCAGGAATATTGGTGCTGACATCCGGCGCATTCCGGGATAAACGGTATTTACCTGCACGGAGAATTCCTGATATTTGTTGCGTATGGCTAAAGATATTTTTTCCATTGAACCGGTTTTGGAAGATGACAGGGTGATCCTCCGCAGGATGCTGGAAACCGATGCAGAATCCCTGCTGCCATTTTCCCTCCATGAACCGGAGATCTGGAAATTCGGTCTGGTAACTGCTGCGGGCGAAGAAAACCTCCGCCAATACCTTGCTTCCGCCAATAAAAACTGGCAGGATAAAAAAGAATACCCATTCATCATCTACGATAAAAAACTGAAACGTTACGGTGGCAGCACCCGGTTTTATGACATCCAGCAACCCTGGCAGACCACCCAGCTGGGTTATACCTGGTATGGCGGTGAATTCCAGCGAAGCGGACTCAACAGGCATTGCAAATTATTACTCCTCACTTTCGCTTTTGAAACCTGGGGCATGGAGCGGGTTGAATTCAGGGCTGATGCCAATAATGCCCGCAGCATTGCCGCAATGAAAGCCATCGGTTGTATGGAAGAAGGAATACTGAGGAATCATATGCCCACTGCAACAGGCGGCCGCCGCGACAGTATTGTTCTCAGTATCCTGCGGACAGAGTGGGAAAACGGTGTCAAAAACAAACTGCAATCAATAATTAAAGACTGATTCTGCTGAAGGGAAATCCGAAGCGATTAATCTTTACTTTTGCCTACCCCATGCACAGCCCCTCCCATAAACTCGTAATCATTGCTGCTCCTTCCGGTGCCGGCAAAACATCAGTAACCAGATACCTGCTGAACAACCTGCCCAACCTGTCGTTTTCCATTTCCGCTGCTACCCGACAGCCCCGGAATAATGAGAAAGACATGGTTGATTATTATTTTATCACTGTGGAGGAATTCCAAAAGCGCATCCACCGGGGAGAATTCATTGAGTGGGAAATGGTGTATGAGGGCAAATATTACGGCACACTGAAATCTGAAATGCACCGGATTTGGAGCGAACAGAAAACACCTTTGCTGGATGTAGACGTAAAAGGCGGCATTCATGTACAGCAGCAATTCCCCGGCACCTCTTTATCCCTTTTCATAGAACCACCCTCCATTGAAGAACTCGAACGCAGGCTGAAAGCCCGTGGTACAGAAACGCCTGAGTCACTCAAGGCCAGGATCAGCAAAGCATCTTATGAGCTTTCATTCAAGGACCAGTTTGATAAAGTGATCCTGAATGATGATTTGCAGAGGGCTTGTGAGGAAGCGGCGAAAATGGTGAAGGAATTCCTGGGGGAATAATAATATTAACCACTAAGAGCACAAAGAAAATACACTAAGTACACAAAGGGCTGAACTTTGTGTACTTAGTGGTTAAACTACGCATTTCGAATAATGGCATATTCGGAACAAGAGGACGTTTTCAATTAACACGCCAATAATCCGTTGCTGATTATCTTTGCTCCATGTTCGACACCGCCATGTTTATCTGGTTTCTCCTCACCCTGGCTATTATGGGTTTTTTGCCGGGGTGGAGATGGCTTTTACAGCACCAACCGGCTGAACCTGGAGATCAAGAAAAAGCAGGGAGGCAGTGCGATCCTGATCCTTGCCCGGTTTGTGGAAACACCGGCCCGGTTCCTGGGCACCACCCTGATTGGCTTTACCATTTTTCTGGTTTTTTTCAGCCTGCAGATCAGCGACCTGATGTCGCCGCTTTGGGCTTACCTGAAAGTGGGCTCACCGGCAGTGCACCTGTTTACAGAAATCATACTGGCGGCTTTTGTGGTGCTGGTGTTTGCTGAGTTTATTCCGAGGGCATTTTTCAGGGCCCGCAGTTTTCAATACCTGCACGGAATGGCGAGGGTGATTGATTTTTTTTACCAGATGTTTTACCCGCTGGCATCGGGACTGATTGACCTGAGTGAGTGGACCCTGAAATATGTGTTTAACCTGCGGGTGGATGAAAACAAGGAAGCATTCAAACGCAGCGACCTGAAATACCTGTTCCAGGAAAATATGGATGAGGAAAAACAGGAACGCAATACGCAGCTGATGGAGAATGCACAGGAATTACCCAAAGTAAGAATCCGCCAGTGCCTGGTTCCGCGCAAGGAAATTGTGGGCATTGACAGCAGGGCGGGCATTGAAGAGCTGAAGCAACAGTTTATCCAGACCAAACTCAGTAAGCTGGTGGTATATGAAAAAGATATAGACCATATTATTGGTTACGTGCACCAGCTGGATCTTTTCAAGAAACCGGTCAACATACAGTCTGTGCTGCTGCCTATTCCTGCTGTTCCGGAAAGCATGAGTGCGACAGACCTGATTGCCAAGTTCAGCCGCGAGCGGAAAAGTATTGCCTGGGTGGTGGACGAGTTCGGTGGAACGGCCGGGATCATTACCATGGAAGATGTGCTGGAAGAGTTATTTGGCGAAATTCAGGATGAATATGATACGGAAGAGTTCGTTGAAAAAGTGGTGGCTGATAATGAATTTATTTTCTCCGGCCGCCTGGAGCTGGATTACCTGGAAGAAAAATATGGGCTGGAGTTCCCGGACCAGGAATCAGAAACCCTGTCGGGATATATTATCAATTATCATGAAACCATACCCCGGCAGAAAGAACGCATTATTATTGCCGATTATGAGTTTGATATCATCACCGTAAGTGATACCCGCATAGAAATGGTGCGGATGAAAAAACTGAAATAGCCAACCTGAAAATCCTGTCCCGCTTTCAGCCCCCCCATCCTTATCTTTGCCCACATTATCACCGATTATGGCCATTTTCGATTTCTTTAAAAAGCGCGACAAAAACCCCAAGGGGGATATGTCGTTTATGGATCACCTGGAAGACCTCCGCTGGCACCTGGTGCGTTCGGTGATTGCCGTTGTAATCGGGGCTGTCGTTTGCCTGACTTTCGCCAATGATATTGTTGACAAAATCCTGATGGCACCCACCCGTTCTGATTTTATCAGTGCGCGCTGGCTTTGCAGTCTGGGACATAAAATCGGGATCGGGGATACACTTTGTTTCCCGCCGGTGGATGCCAAATTCCTGGAGAACACCATGACCGGGCAGTTCATCTCCTATTTCACCCTCGGTTTTATCGGTGGATTCATTATTGCCTTCCCTTATATTTTCTGGGAGTTCTGGAAATTCGTTAAACCCGCACTTTCTGAAAAAGAAAGAAGGAAAACCTCAGGCGTAATTTTCTGGGTATCCATACTTTTCTTTACCGGTGTGGCCTTCGGATATTTTATCCTCACGCCTTTTATGGTGAACTTCTATTTCAATTTCAAACTCAGTTCCCAAATTGTAATCATGCCCTCATTCTCAGATTACCTGGAGAACCTGATTTATACTACGGTGGGTATCGGTGTGCTGTTCCAGATGCCATTGCTGGTAATGGTTTTAGCCAAGATCGGTTTCCTCACGGCCAAATTCATGAAGAAATACCGCCGCCATGCATTTATCATTATCCTGATTGCAGCGGCTATTATTACTCCTTCAACTGATCCGTTCAGTCTTACCATTGTAACTATTCCGCTCTACGCTCTTTTTGAAGCCAGTATCATCATTGCTTCAAGGATCAATAAAAGGCAGGAGAAAGAGAGGAATAAGGAATGGAGCTAAAAAAGATATCAGGTAATAGATAATAGATAAGAGATTTAACCACAAAGCCCACAAAGATTAAACAAAGTCCACAAAGAATCTCACTTTGTGGACTTTGTGGTTAAATTACGCCAGTCAGTCTTTCAAACAGATTGATACCTGAAACGGCTTTCCGGAATAAGATGCTTCAGCGTTTCATACCTTCAAATATTAACATCTATCTATTCCGGGTTTCGCCTGCCACCTGCCTCCTGCTCCCGCCCCTGCCTCCTTTAACTTTCCTATCTTTACAACTGATTTACACATTGCTTTTCACCTCTAACAAATCTATTATGCATTCCCCCTTTGATCTTTCCAAACCAGTAGCTATCGGCAGTGACCATGCCGGATTTGATTACAAGGAAGATTTAATTTCTTTTCTCGAAGGCAAGGGTGTTGCATTTACGGATTTCGGTACGCATTCGAAAGACTCGGTTGACTATCCCGATTTTGCGCATCCCGTGGCTGCGGCTGTGGAAACCGGCAAAGCCTCATTTGGTATCCTGCTTTGCGGCAGTGCCAATGGCGTGGCGATAACGGCCAATAAACACCAGGGTGTACGGGCGGCGATTTGCTGGGGTGAAGAGCTGGCCCAGCTGGCACGTGCTCATAATGATGCCAATATAATTTGTGTCCCTGCCCGTTTTGTGCGGGAAGGTGACGCTGAAAAGATGGTTGCCATATTCATGACGACGGATTTTGAAGGCGGGCGTCACCAGAAAAGGGTGGAAAAGATCGCCTGCGGCTGATCCGGCCATTCATCCATCTTTCTCCTGAAGCGGTTTTTTTTCCTGTAAGTTTGATCCACTAAAAATCACACATGAAAAAGCTATTCCTGTTTTTTCTGGTGCTTGCACCTGTATTCCTCCTGGCACAGAAAAAACCCAACCCATCCGTATATGCCAAATCCATTACAACGGATGACCTGAAAAAACACCTGTATATCATTGCATCCAAAGAAATGGAAGGCCGGGAAACAGCCACACCCGGACAAAAGAAAGCGGCAGCTTATATCGAAAGCCAGTTTAAAGCCATGGGCCTTCTGCCTGGCAATAATGGCAGCTACCAGCAATACTATAATGTATTCCAGGATTCATTAACCGGTGCATCCATAGAAATAAACGGAAAGAGTTTTGAACTGGATAAGGATTTCACCGTGAACACAGGACAAAACTATCCGGCTACTTACCGGTTTGGTGAGATTGTTTTTGTCGGACAAGGTCTTGTAGATTCCACTCATGATGATTACAAAGGTCTTGATGTAAGGGGAAAGACCGTTCTCTTACTTGCCTCAGCTCCCCAGCAGCCCGGCCAGGGCCGCGGCGGATTCGGCAACCAGTTTGCCCGTATTGATGTCGCCCAGAAAAACGGCGCAACGGCTGTATTGGTAATCGGCACCGGTTTTCCCAAAGCCCTTAAGACCAATCCCCGCGGGAATATGTATGTGAATGCATTCCAGAAAAATGTGCGCATCAACCAGTTCACGATTTCAGATAATATCGCGAAAGAAATTCTCGGGAATGATTTTGAGGCTGCCAAATCCGGCAACATGGCTCCCCGTACAATCAGCACTGAACTCATGCTCAGCTTTAATAAAACAACCACTAAACTGGAAAGCTCCAATGTGCTGGGGATGATTGAAGGAACTGACCTGAAAGATGAATATGTTTTTATCACCGGGCATTATGACCACCTCGGCAAAAGGGATACGGTTATTTATTATGGCGCCGATGATGATGGCTCAGGAACTGTTGGCGTTATGGAAATCGCTGAAGCTTTTGCCAAAGCCAAAGCAGAAGGCAAAGGACCGCGCCGCACAATGGTATTTATGACCGTAACGGGCGAAGAAAAAGGATTGTGGGGATCTGCTTATTACACCAACCATCCTGTTTTCCCGCTGGACAAAACAACGGTTGACCTGAACATTGATATGATCGGGCGGATAGACTCCAAACGCAAGGAAGGCGATTCCACCAATTACATTTATGTAGTGGGAGATGATAAAGTGAGTACTGACCTCAAACCTATCAGCGAAAGCATGAATGGCAAGTACATGAAAATGGAGCTCGACTATAAATACAATGACCCCAAAGACCCCAACCGGATTTATTTCCGCAGCGACCATTACAATTTTGCCTCCAAAGGTGTTCCGATCATTTTCTATTATGATGGTATGCTAGGCGCAGACTACCACCGCCCGACAGATACACCCGATAAAATCAATTATGAGCTTTTTGCCAAAAGGGCGCAGCTGGTGTTTTATACGGCGTGGGAAATGGCGAACAGGGACGGGATGCTGAAAAGGGATATTAAGCTGGAAGTGCCTCAGAGAGGATTCTAACATTTTTTAACCACAAAGCACACAAAGAAATAACAAAGGCCACAAAGGTGTAAACCTTGTGGCCTTTGTGTTATTTCTTTGTGCCCTTTGTGGTAAAATTTTGTAACACTTTTCTACCATCCAAGCACCCATGCAAAAATCAACGGCGCTACAATCGTAGCATCACTTTCCACTATGAATTTGGGCGTATGGATATCCAGTTTACCCCAGGTGATTTTTTCATTGGGCACAGCACCGGAGTATGAACCATAAGACGTGGTTGAATCACTGATCTGACAGAAATAACTCCAGAAGGGTACATCATGCCATTCCAGATCCTGGTACATCATGGGTACAACGCAGATGGGGAAATCACCGGCGATACCACCACCGATCTGGAAGAAACCTACGCCTTTACCGGAAGAGTTGGCGCGGTACCATTCCGTAAGCCATACCATGTATTCGATACCGCTTTTTACAGTAGAAGCTTTCAGTTCACCTTTGATTACATAACTGGCGAAGATGTTGCCGGTTGTGCTGTCTTCCCAGCCCGGAACAACGATCGGGATATTTTTTTCTGCAGCCGCAATGATCCAGCTGTCTTTCGGATCGATTTCATAATACTGTTTCAGGTCGCCGCTGAGTACTGTTTTGTATAAAAACTCATGGGGGAAATAGCGTTCGCCATTTGCTTCCGCATCTTTCCACTGTTTTACCAGGTGTTTCTGTAAACGGCGGAAAGCTTCTTCTTCGGGAATGCAGGTATCCGTTACGCGGTTGTAGTGGTTCTCCAGCAGGTCCCACTCATCCTGCGGTGTCAAATCGCGGTAATTCGGTACGCGTTTGTAGTGTGAATGCGCCACCAGGTTCATTACATCTTCCTCCAGGTTAGCACCCGTACAGCTGATAATATCCACTTTTCCCTGGCGGATCATTTCTGCAAGGGAAATACCCAGTTCGCCGGTGCTCATCGCGCCTGCAAGGGTGATCATCATTTTACCACCTTCAGTCAGATGGGCTTCATATCCTTTGGCAGCATCCATTAAAGCTGCTGCGTTAAAATGCCGGTAATGGTGTTCAATAAAATTTGAAACGGGTCCTTTGCTCATGATAACTTTTTTTTGGTAACCACTAAGTGATCAAAGCGGAAACTGGGATCAATCAGGGGGTGTTTAAATTCCGGCAAAAATACTGCTTTAGGAGTAATTGATAATGGAGAATTAATAATGCTTGCCCGCCGTGCGCCTATGCTGAAGCTTCAGCGCAAGCATAAGCGAAGCGAAGGAGGGGAGAATGGGGCGTGATTGATGTGGTTTTCTGATAAGATTGCTGGTTTGCGGTAATTGAATTGCGTAGTTTTTTACCACAAAGTGCACAAAGGAGCGAACAAAGAGCACAAAGAAGTCTCGTTACATTACCCTCAATTCTCATTTCTCCATTCTCAATTATCCATTGAAAAAACAAAGCCCCGTCCGCTTGCGCGAACCGGGGCTGTTTTACCACACACCAAAACTGTTCTTATGATTTCTTCACTTTCTGGAAAGTTTCCCAATCTTGTCCGCCGGAACGGAGTACCAGGCGGCTGTCGGCGTTTTCCAGCGTGATATAGTAACTGGTATCACCATTTTTTGCTACTTCAAACAAATCGCTGATCCAGTAACCTTTGTAATTTTTCTTCAGTTGATTCTGCAGGCTCAGGGATATTTCGGTCAGGCCAAGATAACGTGTCAGGGCTGTGAGTTCGCCTGTTGTGTTATAAAAGGCAAACAGGTGCTGGTCATTGTATGTGAACTCTGCCTGGAAATAATTCTCTGCTACAGTCCATTTTACCTCACTTGCGCTGTTGAATTCAGTGCTGAATGATTTTAATACTTCAGGATTGACTTTTTCTGTGCTGGCTAATGCCACTATACTGCTGATAGCCATCGCCAGGGTCATAATCATCTTTTTCATATATCTTCTTTTGTTGTTTGGGCCCGTTTTTTTACAGGCTTTAATATTGTTTTCTTGTTTCCCTGTATGACGAAACAAAACTACCACGGGTTACAGGGGTTGACAAGGCAATTGTGATTAACGGAAAGGACTGTTAAGCAGTCTTAACAGTTATTAGCTTTGATTAACTGATGCCTGTTTAGAAATTTTTATTTAACCACAAGGATCACAAGGGTTAACAAAGGACACAAAGAATACAGGCCGTTTCCTGAAACGTTTATTAACCGTTCATCCAAAAATATTTTGCAATTAATCTGATTATTTAGACATTTGTCTAAATATATAAATAAACTCCCTGCATGAATTCTGTTTTTAAAGCCCTGAACGACCCCACGCGGCGGGAAATCCTGCAGTTATTGCGGGAGAAAGACCTCACTGCGGGTGAAATCGTGCAGCAATTCCATATATCCGGCCCCAGTATTTCGCATCACCTCGACCTGTTGAAACAGGCAGGGCTGGTGGATGCCCGGAAAGAAGGGCAATTCATCTATTATTCACTCAATACAACAGTTGTAGATGAAATACTGAAATGGTTTATACAATTCAGCTCTAAAAAGAAATCGTCATGAATAGTTTCCTGAAAAAAATTATCTGGCCCATCATTGCTATTCCGGGTATTTACCTGGCCCTGGTATGGAACAAACTGCCGGAACAGGTTGCGATGCATTTTAATTTAAAAGGTGAGCCGGACAGGATGGGAAGTAAAAATGAATTACTCGCATCTATTTTAATACTGATGGCTGTGAACATTGTCATGTTTCTTATCCTCAGTAATATTTACCGGATTGACCCGAAACGGTCTGCGCCTGAAAATAAAGACAGGCTGATCCGCATCGCATTTGCCACCACCATTTTACTTACCGGCGTGAGCTGCCTGATTATTTACAGCGCTTCACATGGCAATATTCGTTTCAACAGCGGATGGATACTGGCAGGTGTGGGATTATTCTTTGCACTCATTGGTAATTATATGTACAATATCAAACCCAATTATTTTGCAGGGTTGCGTTTACCGTGGACATTGGAAAATGAAGATAACTGGAAAAAGACCCACCAGCTTGCAGGCCGCATCTGGTTTGGCGGTGGCATACTGATTGCCCTGCTTTGCCTGTTGCTGCCACCCACTGCAGGTATAATCGTTTTTTTCATTTTAATACTGATCATGGTAACCATCCCGGTCGTTTTCTCGTATCAGTATTATAAAAAACACAGGAAGCCCAACGTTTAAAAATAAGTTTATGAAAAAGTTAGCCGTTCTTTTTGCACTTATCCTGATGCATTTTTCCGGTCAGGCACAAAACCCCGCACCCTACGTCGGCACCTGGGCCGGTGTATTGAACGTAGGCGTTGAACTCCGGATCGTTTTTCATTTTGAATCACCCGACGGCAAAACCCTGAAAGGCAGAGGTGACAGTCCGGACCAGGGCGCATTTGGTTTTCCGCTTGATACCGTATTCATTGAAAACGAAAAACTGAACCTGCAACTCAAGGGCGTAAATGCATCTTTTGCGGGAACACTGGTTAATGATACTACGATGGAAGGCATATTCACACAGGGTGCTGATATCCCGCTCACACTTAAAAAAACAAACCAGCCCGTTAAAAAAATGGAAAGACCGCAAACACCCAAAGCGCCTTTCCCGTATAAAGCAGTAGACGTGCGCTACCAGAATGCAGACAAATCCATCAGCTTTGGAGCCACCATCACGATTCCTGACGGACAAGGCCCCTTCCCTGCAGTCGTGATGATCACCGGTTCCGGTGTACAAAACCGGGATGAAGAAATCCTGGGACATAAACCATTTGCTGTGATTGCTGACTATCTCACACGCCGCGGTATTATTGTATTAAGGGTGGATGACCGCGGTATCGGTACAACCACCAGAGGTGACAGTACAGTTACCAGCGCAGATTTTGCGAAAGATGTTTCTGCCGGTGTTGATTACCTGCTTACCAGGACAGAAGTCAATAAAAAAAGAATCGGGTTGGTGGGCCACAGTGAAGGTGGTATGATTGCACCGATGGTGGCTACCTCAAGAAAAGATATCAGCTTTATCGTTTTACTGGCCGGACCGGGTGTAAAAATCGCTGAATTGATGAAAGCACAGAGCAAAGCTGTAGTACAGACTACTGGTATCAGTGAAAAAGCCGTAACTGCCTTCGGAAATTATTATGAAGCAATTATCGGACTTGTGATCAGCGGCGAAAAAGATTTGCATGGCGCCTGCCAGAAAGTAATACAACATTGGGTCGCCACTACAGATCCGGAAATAGTAAAAGAAATCGGACTTACGGATAAAATAGACCAGGATAAAACGGCCAACCTCATCGCAGATGAATTCAACAAACCCTGGTTTCGTTATTTCCTGCAATTTGATCCCCAGCCGTACCTGCAGAAACTGAAATGCAAAGTACTTGCACTGAATGGGGATAAGGATATACAGGTGATTGCTTCACAGAATATCCCCGGTATCGAAGCCGCACTGAAGAAAAGCAAATCACCGGCTTATGAAACACATATCCTGCCCGGATTGAATCATTTATTCCAGCATTGTAAAGCATGTGATGTAAAGGAGTATGGAAGTCTCGAAGAGACGTTTTCAGAAGATGTGTTGAAAATGATGGCGGAGTGGATTTTGAGTAATTGAGAACTGCAAAATTTAACCACTAAGTACACAAAGGAAAACAAAGGGCACAAAGAGTAAACTGCTTTGTGCCCTTTGTGGTTAAATTACGACGGTCAACATTTAATATTTACTAACGGTAAGGAGTTTACAATGATGCACGCATCATTCTCCATTATCCATTATCCATTCTCAATTGTTGTAAATTGCATCATGAACTACCTCGCCCATGCTTACCTCTCCTTTGGCCAGCCCGGGGTGCTGACCGGAAACATGATCAGCGATTTTGTAAAAGGAAAAAAGAAGTTTGATTACCCTGCTGAAATAAGACGCGGTATTGCGCTCCATCGTTCCATAGACCAGTTTACTGACACCCATGCCGCCACCCGCGAGGCCAAAGAAGTTTTCCGGCCTGCTTACAGGCTTTATTCAGGTGCTTTTGTAGATGTGGTATTTGACCATTTCCTTGCCAGTGAGGAAGAAATTTTTACGGAGGAAGGACTGACCCAGTTCAGCCGGTATGTTTTTCACACACTTGACCAGCAAACTGACCATTTCCCTGAAAAATTTGCCCGCATGTACCCTTATATGAGGGACCAAAACTGGCTTTTCCATTACCGGTTTAAACCGGGGATTGAAAAAAGCTTCGGGGGGCTGGTGCGCAGGGCTGCTTATATAGACGAATCTGAAACCGCTTATCAATTATTTGAAGATAACTACCAACTATTACAGGATTGTTTTCGTCAATTCTGGCCGGAACTCCGTGCTTTTACACTGGAAATTTTCAAAACAGGCGTCAAAGGAATATAATTCCCGGCGCTTCACTATAACCTGCTAAAAACCTATTTTTGTCAATCATCTATAGCATATGAAAAAATTATTTGCCTGCCTCCTCGTTACACAATTGTTTTTCATCTCCCTGTTTTCACAGAACAGTTCGCTGCCTGCGGTTGATAAGTCGCCGATGGATATGAGTTACTACCCGGTCAACTTCCCGATCCTGAAAATCCAGGATAAAGTGACAGAACCATTGATGGCCCGTGTGATTTACAGCCGGCCAACACGTGGAGGCCGGGCCATTTTCGGCGGACTGGTGGAATATGGCAAAGTTTGGCGTCTGGGTGCCAATGAAGCTACCGAAATCGAATTTTTCAAACACGTTCGCATTGGTGGTAAGAAAATAACCCGCGGCCGTTACACGTTATATGCAATATGCAATGAGAAAACATGGACAATCATTGTAAACAAAGACCTGAACACCTGGGGCAGTTTTAAATATGATATGAGTAATGACGTAGTGCGTGTTGATGTACCTGTTCAAAAACTGGACACATTGGTTGAAGCCCTGGCCATGACATTTGAAAAATCTGCAACCGGCTTTAACCTCGTGATAGCCTGGGAAAATACCAAAGTGCTGGTGCCCGTTAATTTCTGACTATGAAAAGGATCAGCTGTTATATAATTATCTGCCTGGCTGCCGGTTTAATTGCCTGCCAGCCTAAAACAGAAAATAAAAACACTGTCATTCACGACAGTGATGCCAGCCGTTCTGTTCCCTCCCCGGTTAAAGCAACGCCCAATCCATATACAGCGGTGGATGTATCACCGATGGACATGGCTTATTTCCCCGATGATTACCCGATTGTAAAAATGGGTAATCCCCAAACACCTCCTCCGAAAGCAAGGGTGATTTACAGCCGTCCGCATTTACAGGGACGCAAATTGTTTGTAAACCTCCAGCAATATGGCCAGCCCTGGCGGCTTGGTGCCAACGAATCCACTGAACTGGATCTCTACCAGGATTCATATATCCAGGATAAAAAAGTAAGCGCCGGCCGTTACATGATATACTGTATCCCGCAACCCGGTGAATGGACGATCGTGCTTAATTCGAATATTGACAGCTGGGGACTCAAACCGGATTCAACCAGGGATGTCATTAAATTTTCAATCCCCGAAACGGCTAACAACAGAGCTGTTGAATACTTCACCATGATCTTCCAGAAAACAGATCCCGGCGCCGAACTGATCATGGCCTGGGATGACCGTGAAGCCAGACTGCCTTTCAGATTTTAATCCCTTTTTCTTGTAATGACTGAAGGTTTAGCGACCTTTATTGTATATGTGCGGCATTACCGGCATCCATACAACCCCAGGGCGGAACGCTGCATGCAGATACGATCCGCCGGATGAATCATGCCATTGCCCACCGCGGTCCTGATGGTGAAGGCGTTTGGGAAGACACGAACGGCACTGCACTACTCGGCCACCGGCGTTTATCCATTATTGATCTCAGCGAAGCAGGTTCCCAGCCTATGCATTACCTGGACCGTTATGTGACAGTACATAATGGCGAAATCTATAATTATATTGAACTGAGGGCTGAACTGGAGAAAAATAATTATCATTTTACATCACGTACCGACACAGAAGTCATTGCAGCCGCTTTTGATTTCTGGGGTGAAGATTGCCTGCATCATTTTGATGGCATGTTTGCGTTTGCGGTCTGGGACCGGCAGGAAAAATCATTGTTTGCCGCACGCGACCGCTTCGGCGAAAAACCATTTTACTATTACTTCCAGGATGACCGCCTGTATTTTGCTTCGGAGATGAAAGCGCTCTTTGCAGCCGGCGTGCCGCGCAAACCAAATCTCAAACTGCTTTTTAATTTTATTACTATCGGGTATACCGACAACCCCGAAAAACCGGAAGAAACATTTTTTGAAGAGATCTTCAAGCTGCCCGCCGCATCATTTTTATATTACCAGACCCAAAATCCAGTCTGTGAAATTATAAAATACTGGGACATTGATACAGACAAACAAAACAAAAAAATCACGGATGCAGATGCCATTGAAAAATTCACTGCATTATTCAGGCAATCAGTCCAAAGAAGATTAAGAAGCGATGTTGCCATTGGCACTTCACTCAGTGGCGGGCTTGACAGTTCATCTGTCCTTGCCATGGCGATGGAAGAAGGCGCAGCGATTGCTGCATTCACGGCTGTTTTCAGCGGATATGATAAAGATGAATCAGCCTATGCTTCTGCCATGTCAGGCCATTACAAACTCCCCCATTTTACCACTGAACCCGATGCAGCAGGCCTGGTACGTGACTGGTCAAAACTCTGCCATCACCAGGAAGAACCTTTTGGCTCAGCCAGTATCTATGCCCAGTATAAAGTGTATGAAAAAGCAGCCGCTGAAGGCACTAAAGTATTACTGGACGGACAAGGTGCTGACGAAACACTTGCCGGTTACACCAAATATTATAAATGGTACTGGCAGGAATTATTCCGCATGCGCAAACTCACCCGCAGCGGTGAACTGAAAGCTGCACGTGAACTGGGACTGAAAGAAACATTCAATTATAAAAACATGATCGCGGCTTATTTCCCCGATTTCGCCACGATTGTGATGGAAAGGCAATATCTCATCCGGGCATTGAAACAGGAAGACCTCAGCAGGGATTTCATCCGCTTCCAGAGCCGGGAAGCATATTATACTGCACCGTCGCATTTCAATTTGAACGGGGTCCTTTATTTTAATACAGTCACCCACGGACTGGAAGAGTTACTCCGCTATGCAGACCGCAATGCCATGGCATTTGGCCGTGAAGTGAGGTTACCCTTCCTGAGTCACGAACTGGTAGAATTCATTTTCAGCCTGCCTCCCAACTTTAAAATCCGCAAAGGATGGAGTAAATGGATCCTCCGGGAATCCATGAAAGAAAAATTACCAGAGAATATCTGCTGGCGGAAAGACAAACTGGGTTTTGAGCCTCCGCAAAAATCCTGGATGGAAAATAAACAGATACAGGAGATGATCATGCAATCGAGAAAAACACTGGTTGACCAGGGTGTACTTAAACCATCTGTCATGGAAAAACCAGTTGCTGCCCAAGATGCGCATGAGGCGGATAACTTCGATTGGAGGTACTTGACGGCGGCGGTATTGTTTAAATAAAAGTCTTTAACACATAGAAACATAGGCACATAGAAACACATAGAAATACATTACGCAAATCCCTTTCATTCAAAAAGTCACTTCTATAGGAACATTTCTCTTTGTATTTCTATGTGTACCTATGTTTCTATGTTTCTATGTGGTGAAGACTCTAACTCACTTACTCCCTATCTTTGCATACCTAAATTCAATCAGATGAAGCTTGCTACCAAACTGATCCATGCCGGCGCAGAACCGGATCCTTCTACAGGTGCGATTATGACCCCGATTTACCAGACTTCCACTTATGTTCAGGAGGCGCCTGGTGTAAACAAAGGATTTGAATATGCCCGTTCGCAGAATCCCACACGCAAAGCTTTGGAAGAAGCGCTGGCCGTGATAGAAAACGGTAACTACGGACTTGCTTTCAGCAGTGGCGTGGCAGCAACAGATGCGGTGATTAAATTATTAGCACCCGGTGATGAAGTGATCTGTGGTAATGATATGTACGGCGGCACATACCGATTGTTTACAAAAGTGTTTGAAAGGTTTGGAATCAAATTCCATTATGTGGATATGCATGATGCTTCCGGTCTGCAGGCTTACATGAATGAAAAAACTAAACTGATCTGGATTGAAACACCTACCAATCCGCTGATGAATATCTGTGACATTGCTGCGGTTACGGCTTTGGCAAAACCAAAAGGCATACTGGTTTGCGTGGATAATACTTTTGCTTCCCCTTATTTACAGAACCCGCTGGACCTGGGTGCTGATATTGTGATGCACTCAGTAACCAAATACCTCGGCGGTCACAGTGATGTGATCCAGGGTGCATTGATCATGAAAGATGCTGACCTGCGTGAGAAATTATACTTCATCCAGAAAAGCTGTGGCGCCGTGCCTGGCCCGATGGATTGTTTTCTTGTTTTACGTGGGATAAAAACCCTGCACGTTCGCATGCGCCAGCATTGTGAGAACGGCAGGCATATTGCCCATTGGCTGCGCAACCATCCCAAAGTTGGTAAAGTGTACTGGCCGGGATTTGAAGATCATCCCAATCACGCCATTGCGAAAAAACAAATGCGTGATTTTGGCGGCATGATTTCTTTTGTACTTAAAAACGACAGTGTGGAAGAAGCACGCCGTGTATTATCTTCTACAAAAATATTTTCACTGGCTGAAAGCCTGGGCGGTGTTGAATCCCTGATTAACCACCCGGCCAGCATGACGCATGCTTCCATTCCCCGCGAAGAAAGGATTAAGAACGGCCTGTCTGATTCGTTAATCAGGTTAAGCGTGGGTATTGAAGATGTGGAAGACCTGGAGGCCGACCTGGCTGCTGCTATCGGCTGAACCCATTGAAAAACAATACTGACTCATTCATGGCATAATATTGGTTTATGCAGCATTGCCTGCCGTTGGCAGCTGAAACAAAATCATAGTTATGCTTTACCTGATTGCACTCATCCTTGTAATAGGATGGATACTGGGGGTTTTTGTTTTTTCAGCCGGTTACCTGATTCATATTCTGCTGGTAGTTGCAATTATCGCAATTTTGCTGCGGATTATCCGGGGTTCATAGCGGATGTCCCGCAAGCATGCAGGAAAACCGATCACTTGTACAATTCATGAATGAAAAGGCAGACTGGTATAACCGGACTGCTTTTATCAAAAGCGATCCTGTTTGTATCCCGCATCTGTTCCGTAAAAAAGCAGATATAGAAATTGCCGGTTTATTTGCAGCCGTATTTGCATGGGGTAACCGCACCACCATCATCAATAAATCAAAAGAACTGATGCAGCTGATGGACATGAAGCCGCATGCATTCTGTACCCAGCACAGTGATAGTGACCTGAAAAAACTGCTTGCTTTTAAACACCGGACTTTCAACACAACAGATCTTTTATATTTCATCCATTTCCTCCGCGGGCATTACAGCAAACACAGCAGCCTCGAACCTGCATTCACTATGCATGGCAAAACAGTGGAAACGATGCTCACGGGTTTTCATGATTATTTTTTCGCCGGGGAAGATATCCCTGACCGGACACGCAAACACATTGCTACCCCTGCCAGGGGCTCTACCTGTAAAAGACTGAATATGTATTTGCGCTGGATGGTGAGAAAAGATCATTGCGGGGTTGACTTCGGCATCTGGAAAAAAATTTCACCGGCTGACCTCATTTGTCCGATTGATGTGCATGTGGCACGCGTGGCGCGTAAACTGGGGATCATAACCCGGAAACAAACTGACTGGCAAACAGCCATCGAATTAACAGACTACCTTCGTACCCTGGATCCGACCGATCCCGTGAAATATGATTTTGCATTATTTGGTTTAGGCGTGGAAGAAAAATTCTGAGATGGATACAAACGCACTCATACTGGCCATCAACAAAGACCTTGAGTTAAGCCTGCCGGCAGATCTGGAAGAAACACTCATGCGGCAGCAACTGGCTGCTTATCTTAACCAGCTTATCCTCTCCGATTTTCAGAAACTGGTTTACCTGCTGTACAGGATAGATGTGGATGAGATGAAACTGAAAAAAATGTTACGGGATAACCCGGAGGAGGATGCGGGGATACTTATGGCGGATATGGTGATTGAAAGGGAAAGGAAAAAAGCGGAGACGAGAATGAAGTTTAAACGTAACGCAGATAGTGAAGAAGATTTGTGGTAATTTTTTTTACCACAAAGGGCACAAAGTAAATACACAAAGGCCACAAGGGTTGACTCCTTGTGGCCTTTGCGTATTCCTTTGTGAACCTAGTGGTTAAAAAATTATTCCTTATTTTTCTTTTGATACATCAACTCCTGCACTTTCTCTTTATCTTCTTTCTCAGATTTCAGGTCGAACATGGTACCAAAGATATGATCCCATAAAGTGGAGCTTACGCCATAACCCTGGTGTTCATTTTTATAATGATGCAGGTGGTGGTTTCTCCAGAGTGGTTTCATCCATTTGAAAGGCGGGTTCCAGGCATGGATAGCATAGTGCATGGATCCATACATCAGGTATCCGAACAGGAAACCGGGGAAGAACATAAAGGCCATGTCTTTCATGGCGAGGTATGTCAGCCCGAAGATGGAAGATGAAATAATCAGGCTTGGGATCGGCGGCATGAAGAGCCGCTGTTTATCTCGCGGGTAATGGTGGTGATTACCGTGCATGGTGTACACAAATTTTTTGGCCCTGTTTGATCTGGCAGTCCAATGGAACAGGAACCTGTGTGCCAGGTACTCAAAAAACGACCAGAAAAAGACCCCACCCAGGAAGGTGAGGAACACCCTGCTGCCGGCGTAATCCAGCGCGCTGCTGCTGTAATACAAAAAATATACAATCACAGGCATATACATACCCCAGATCACCAGGGGATGCGCCTTAGTCAGCATTTCCAGGAAATCATTCTTGAAAAGCCTGACCTGTCCTTTATTATGTATTTTTTCGAATTCCATGAGGCAAAGATAACCGGAATTCCTTACTGTGGTTTTTGGAGTGCCCTGATTTTTATCAACCCGGAATTTTGTCGCAACTGCCTGAAAATGATGCCTTATTTCCCTTTTACGGTCTGGGGAAATAGCTAACTTAGCGACAGTTTAAAGCCAATTTATGAAACTTCTAACTTATCTGCAGGACGGTAACGAACAACTGGGTGTACTGATTGATGATATGGTTTACCCCATTGAAGCGCTGCATCCTGACCTGCCCGGTACTATGAATATGTTCCTGAATTACTGGGACGACAGTTTTCCGATCGCACAGGCCGGTGAAATGATGATCCGTGAAGGACAGCGGTCATCCAACAAAGGAATATTGCTGAAAGACCTGAACCTGCTGGCACCTGTTCCGTTTCCTGCTTCATGCAGGGATGGTTATGCATTCAGGCAACACGTGGCTGCAGCCCGCAGAAACCGGAAAGTGGATATGATCCCTGAATTTGACCAGTATCCGATTTTCTATTTCACCAATCATCATGGCATCGTTGGCCCGGGTCATGTAAGTTGTATGCCTGATCATTTTGAAAAACTGGATTTTGAACTGGAAGCTGCCATTGTAATCAACCGGCATGGAAGGAATATACCTGCTGAAGAAGCGGATCAGTATATTGCCGGACTGATGATCATGAATGACCTCAGTGCCCGCAGGCTGCAGATGGAAGAAATGCTGCTTAACCTGGGACCTGCCAAAGGAAAAGATTTCGCCACAGCTGTCGGACCCTGGCTGGTAACACTGGATGAGTTAGCGCAGTATGAAATTCCATGTAAAGAAAACCATACCGGCAAAAGCTGGAACCTGCCGATGACATGCAAGGTAAATGGCGTGCAAGTGAGTGAAGGTAACCTGGGTGATATGGACTGGACATTTGCTGAAATCATTGAACGGGCTTCCTATGGCGTGAATCTGTATCCCGGTGAAATCATTGGCAGCGGCACGGTTGGTACAGGTTGTTTCCTCGAACTGAATGGCACCGGTAAACTGCAGGATCCCGAATACAAAGAACAGTGGCTGAACGCGGGTGATATTGTTGAAATGGATATCACAGGTTTGGGTACACTCAGCAATACCATGGTGGCTGAAGACACGGAATGGAGTATCCTCAAATTAAAAAAATAAAAAAAGGAGCAGGCTGATCAACCTGCTCCTTTTCAATTTTCACGCTTTATTAAATCACAGCCCTGTTTGATTTCTTCACCGGGGCAGAACCTTTGTTGGTTACTTTACCCAGGAAAGTATCTTTTACTTTCAGTTCAACGGCTGCATTTACTGTTGCAGAACCCACGCCATTGTTTTCGATGTCCATTTTCTGCACCAGGAAATCGCCGGCCTGGATACTGCCTACTCCGTTGTTTTCAATCTTTGCATTTTCTGCTTTACCTGTCAGTTTGATACTGCCCACACTGTTGTTCTCCACATCCAGTGTACGCGTGCTGATGTTTAAATCAAGCGAGCCCACGTTCTGGTTTTTGATTTTAAGATCAGTGAAGCTGAGGCTTTGAGATGAATGGGTATTGCCCACCATACTCAGGTCCATGCTTTTCAGGTTCCTGAAACTCACATACACACGGATGCTTTTTTTACTGTTGAAATTTTTACCCTTCTTCATAGAGATCTTCAGGGTGTTGCCTTCATTCTTCACTTCAATTAAATCCACCAGGTTGTCATCCCCTTCAATTTTCACGCTTTCGCTGCTGCCCTGGCTGAGTTCAAGGGCGAAAACACCGGAGGCGTTGAGTGACTCAAACCCTTGCACGGGCACGTCTTTGGTGATGATTTTCCCGCTTCCCTGGACCCGGTCTTCATCTGAGTGCTGGGCGGAAACGTTAACACAAAATGCTGATAACAAAACACTTACACTTAAAATGATTTTTTTCATGGCTGAATGATTTTAATTAATAAGACGAAATATTTCGTAGAACGGAGGGAACGAGCGGAATGTTACATTTTGGGCAGGATTTTTTGAGAAAAAAACGATTTAAAAAGAGAAAAACACTGTATGGGTGGCATAACCACGGATTAGCTTTATGTACTTAAAAGAGAAAGTATGAATTACGATGAATTAAATCGCTTAAGTAAAATAATTCTGGATGCTTGTTTGGTAGTTCACCGTGAGCTGGGCCCGGGGCTTCTTGAATCGATCTATACACATTGTTTAAAATCTGAGTTGGAGTCAAGAGGAGTGGTAGTCCAATGTAAAATTCCAATGCCTCTGGTTTACAGAGGAGCAGCTTTGGACAAGTATTTTGAATTAGATATGCTGATAGAAAATGAAATTATAATTGAGGCTAAAGCGGTTGAAACTATGCACCCGGTATATGAAGCACAAATAATCAGTTACCTAAAACTATCCGACAAAAAGCTTGGTTTTCTTGTAAATTTCAATGTGTCCAGGATGAAAGACGGATTTAGTCGTTTTGTGAATAATTGGCAAGATTAAATACAGTAACCGCAAAGGCGCAAAGACGCAAAGTCTACCTGAAAATTCCTAAAGAAAAGTAAACCCGCTATTCTTGAAATCAATAAGAAAATTTCAAAAAACAGAGTTCAGTCTTTGCGGCTTTGCGTCTTTGCGTCTTTGCGGTTTTTGTATTCATACATTAAACTGTTTCCCATTCAAAGAATCACTGCCAATACTTCAATTATATTTGTGCTAATATGGTACTGAATCTACAAGACCTCAAAGCAGCCGATAAACAATATTACCTCCAGCACCTCATTGCCCCGAGACCAATATGTTTCGCCAGCACCATCAGCGCCGCCGGTGAAGTAAACCTGAGCCCATTCAGTTTCTTCAATTTATTTTCTTCACAGCCACCGATTGTTGTGTTCTCCCCATCCAGCCGGGTGCGGGATAATACACAGAAACACACATTGCAGAACGTACTGGAAGTACCGGAAGTGGTAATCAGCATCGTTACCTATGATATGGTACAGCAGGTTTCCTTATCCAGCTGTGAATACCCCAAAGGCGTGAATGAATTTGAGAAAGCCGGTTTTACGGAAGCACCGGCCACCTTGGTTAAGCCGCCATTGGTTAAAGAAAGCAAGGCCCAGTTGGAATGCAAAGTGCTTGAAGTAAAACCTTTGGGTAACCAGGGCGGTGCCGGGAACCTGGTGATCTGCGAAGTGATGCTCATCCATATTGATGACAGCCTGCTGGATGAAAACAATAAACTCGACCAGCGGAAAATCAATCATATCGCGAGGCTGGGTGCCGACTGGTATTGCGTGGTTAATGAACAAAATTTATTCCGTGTGGAGAAACCGAATACCCAACTGGGCATTGGTGTGGACCAGTTACCCAAAGCGATACGACAAAGTACCATCCTGACGGGCAATGACCTCGGCCAGCTGGCTAATGTGACTGAAATGCCGGTAATTGATCCCGTATTCAATGACTCCCACCTCAAACAAATCATTCAATACTACAGTGTAAGTCCGGATGAAATGGAGAAAGAACTCCACCGCTATGCACAAAAACTGCTGAAACAGGGCGAAAGGGATGCAGCCTGGCAGGTTTTACTGGCAGGAGCCTGAGGAAATTCCAATTATTATTTTTAACTTAGGTAACAACCTTGCCGTCATGCTGAAACACCAACCATTAACCGGCCTGCTGCTGTTATCACTCCTCATAGCAGCTTCCTGCGCAGGCCCGAATAAAATCAGGACTACCCGTCAGCAAATTGCCACCCGCGACAGTCAGCTGCAGGCCTACAGTAAAAAACTGGACCAGCTCAGCGATGCCCTCACTAAAAAACAAGAGCGCAATGAAGTGGATGATACATCTACATTAAAAATCCAGCAATTCATCGAAAGGACAAATGCTGAGATTGCCATTATACATAAGGAAAACACTGTGCTGGTTGGTGAAACGGAAATTGATAATGCCGACTGGAACAGGCTGAAGAAAAGCCTGATGGTGTCTAACAAAGTTTATGGTTCCTTAACCAATAAAGTAAACCTGATTGAAGACCTCATCGCACGCAGTGTGGTGGTGCGTATTGACCAGGATGTGGTTTTTGGTCCGGGTAAGTATACCGTAGATTCTTCCGTAGCACTTTCCATCAACCGGTTTTTTACACCCGCTGTCCAGGAAATTGAGCAGTTCATTAAAAAATACCCCGACTTCCCGCTCTCCCTGGTGATCACAGCCAAAGGTTATGCTGATGCAACAACGATCAGTGAAGGTTCTTCACTATATAAAGAATTAAAAGACCGGCTTGCTTTACAAACATCAAACCCGGATGCCAAACAACTGAACAAGGAATTGTCGAACGCCAGGGCAGAGTCGGTTATTAAATTATTTAAAAAGATTTCCATTGACCCGACTGGTAAAAACGACAACGTGGGTCATATCCTTTATTTATATGAAGGGAAAGGAGAATCATTCCCCAACCCAACACTCAATGATTATAAGACAGATGACCCGCGCCGCCGCGTGGTGTTGTTATTCTGGAGTATTTTCCCTGAATAATTATTTTGAGCCGAACACCTTTTTAAGCAGGTCACTTGTACGTGCCAGGGGATTACTGCGGATATTCGCTTCTTCTTTAGCCACCTGGTCGAACAAAGCATCCACCGCCTTTCCCACCACATAACTGGTCAGGTCGGGGTTTACTTTATTGAAAGTGGTTGGAAGTTTATTGTAGGTAGTAATGATATCAGTATAATATTTGGTGGCATCTGTTTTATCCAGTGATGCTTTTACAGAAGGTGTGAATGCCGCAATGAGTTTTTCTTTGGTCTTCTGTTTGAAATAACTGGTGGCCGCATCTTTGGGGCCTTTTACAATGTTGAGGGCATCCGCCAGGGTCATTTCCTTAATAGCGTCTACAAAAATCGGTTTGGCAAAACCAACCGCATCTTCTGCACCACGGTTAATAGCCAGGATGGCTTTATCAACCTGGTTACCCATACCGAGTTTACGCAGTGTTTTCTCCACTTTCAGCGCATCGGGTGGCAGGAGCATTTTATAAATTTCACTGCCGAAAAATCCATCGGGTTTATTGAGGTTAAGGATAGCACTGGTTACGCCCTGGCTCAGGGCTTCCTTGATACCACGGCCGGCTTCATCCTGGGAAATACCGGAATTATCCTTTTTCTTCAGGAGTTTGGAGAGGTCAAGCTGGGCTTCGGCAGCCGTAAAAGCGAACAGGAAAAGGGCAAAGAATAAAATGTAATGTTTCTTCATATCACAGTTTTAGCGAATAGTGCCAAATTACCTGCCAAAACCGGTGAAAACAAGCCCGGACTCCGTTTTTTCTACACTTTAAGGTTTTCTTTACGTGCCAGGATGCGGTCGCGGATGATCCTGAAAAAGCGGGAGCGTTCTTTTTCACTCACTTCACTGATCAGGGTGGATCTTTTCATCTGGTTCTGGAAATGCTGGTACAGGTTATCGCAGAAAGCAAGATCACGGGTTTGCATGAAATTGATTGTGGAATGTGTCATATAGCACAGTTTGGCACCATCCATCACTACCAGCATGTTGTTATCCCCAAGCAGAACCTCGTTAAAGTACATACTAAAACTGCCCATGGGTGTCTGGTTCGGATCGTCGACCATGAATTTATAGCCAAGCGCTGCCTGCTTTTCCAGGTAATTCCAGAGACTTTCAATCACTTCATACAGTTTCAGCACATCTTTGTCAGATTCAAACACCCGGGCTTCCCGGTAAAAATCAATTTGCCTGAAAATAATATTCATGCTTTCAATATTCCAGATTTCAACACTGGGTATCTGGTTATACAAATGCACTGCCTGGTGATCAAGCTGGTATAGTTCATCAGGATATTCCTCTACCCTGAATTTTCGTTTCGCAAACTCTGGAAACTGGAAATAGGTTTTCAGCCAGAAAAACCACTTGAAAGCTGCTATTTCACGGAAATGAAAATGATGGAAGATGGGAATGTCTTTACAGGAATAATAGAATGTCTTTCCCTTAAAACCATTCATTTGCGTCATCTCTTTTACCAGGCTGATCATATAATCTTCAAACCTGAAATTATTCCGGTCAAGATAACGGCCCTGGAACAAAACTCCTTTCGAAGGAATGTGCATTAACTGGTCTACTGAAATCTGGAAATGCAAACACAGCTTGTATAATTCATCAATCGTAACCTGTTTTTCTCCCCGGATCCAACGGTAAACACTGTCGGTGCTTATGTCCAGTAAAACAGCTATAATTTCAGCCAGGGGCGGGTTCTCCGGGGCACGGGTGCGGATTTGTGCGAAGAGGTCCTGCTGAAGGTTTGTAATATCCATAGCAATGGTTTAAATGGTTTTTTTCCTGTCTTCTATTTTCCCGGTCAGCATATTGAAAAACATATTTCGCTGCTTTTCACTGGTGGTGCTGATCTGTGTGCATCTTTTAATCAATGCCTGCAGTTCAGCAAAGGTTTCCTGGCAAAAAACAGTGTCTGTTGTAGTCATATAATTAATCACATCATAATTCACAAACACGGTCATTCTTTCATCTGCTATCGCCAGGATGGTATTATCGCCCAGGGTGATCCGGTTATGGAAAAATCGGAAATTTTCCGATTTGGTCTGGTGGTTTTCACCGGGCAGGTGCTTGCACCCATGCTCTGCCTGTTCTTTCAAATGTGCAATCACCTCCAGTACTGATCCGTACACTGCATGGACATCAGCCGGCTTCTGGAACAATCCGGCTTCCCGGTAATATTCCACCTGGAAAATAATACTGTTCACACATTCCGTATTCCATATTTCCGTGGAAGGGATCTGGTTGTACAGGTTGAGAATCTTTTTACCTTCCTCCCGAATACCAGGCGTCAGGCAATCCAGTGAAAACTTCTGCTGCGCAAAATCCGGGTGACGCAGGATGGATTTCATCCAGAAAAAATAATGAAAGGCAAAAAGCGGTTCTGATGAAAAATTATGGAAGAAAGGCAGGTCTTTGGAAACATATATAATTTCTTTTTTGCTGAAAGAAAGAATATGTTCCAGCTGTTGCCTGATCCCAGCGAGATAAGCATCGAATGTGAAATGCGCGAAATGGAGGCGGTCAGTATAAAATAATGTGGCCCCCGGTCTCACATCCAGTAACTGATCAAGTGATAATTTAAAATGTTTGCAAAGCAACTGGGCCTCATCCAGCACCAGCGGTGTTTCCCCCCGGATACGGCGGTAAGCACTGTCAGCACTTACATGCAGTATGTCAGAAACAATATCCACGAGGTTTTGATCCCCGGGCAAATTATTCCTGATCTGCTGAAACAGATAATCCTGGGCGGCTTGGCTGGTCATGGTTGGCTGGCGCAAATAAGTAATCAGATACCTTCAGGGCCTTAGCATCAGCTAAAAGATAGGTTTTTTTATAGATATATAGTCTGGGTAAATGACGGTATTTGCAATTTTTGCAATTAATTGGGCTGTATCTGTAAAATTCAGTTATTAAAAAGGTGCAGGTCTGAATATTTTCGGCTTGTTAATTTTCCGGCCGCCGCCGTAAACATTCAAAATACCTGATATGAAATTGTTCTTTTTCCTTTTACTGGTAACAGCAACATATCCAGATGCATCCGGACAGCATCCCGCTCCCGATACTTACAATAAAAAAATCAAGACGTACAAGTCAATAGCGTGGACCTGCTTTTTAGGCGGATTCGGCCTGCAGATTTCCGGTGCAGCGCTGGGCGGATTGAATACAAACTATGCGGATAAAGCCACTTCCTCAGAGAAAACAGGCGCCGCATTAGTGGTTGCCGGCAGCGGACTAATGCTTGCAAGCGTACCGTTTTTTATCGTACTGAAACAGCACAAAAACAAGGAAAATCAGCTTTCCATAAAAAACCAGCCGGTCACCTTAGTGAAGGGCGGGCATTTGATCCGGCAATCGATACCTGCGCTAACATTGTGTATTGGATTGTGAGGTAAAGTCATTTTGACAACTACCGAAAACAGATCAGTCTTTCATGCATTATAAAAGGCCATAGCAATTACCGGATCTTGTTATTGCAGGAACCCCGCTGTTTCCCTCATGCGATGCGGTTAAAATGGGCTATTTTTGCCACCCAAATGACGCATATGCATTTATCTGAACAGGAAACCTTACGAAGAGAGAAACTGGCCGAGTTGATTATGATGGGTATTGACCCCTATCCGGCCCCGTTGTACCCGGTGAATCAATTTTCAGTTGATATTAAGGAAGGCTTCAGTGAAGCCACTAAAGAGCAATATGCTGAAGTATGCCTGGCCGGCCGCATCATGAGTGTGCGCGATATGGGCAAGGCCAATTTCTGTGTGATCCAGGATTCCAAAGGAAGGATCCAGCTCTATATCCGCCGGGATGATATTTGCCCGGGTGAAGACAAATCACTCTATGATATTGTCTGGAAAAAACTGCTCGACATCGGTGATATCATTGGTGTGAAAGGGTATGCCTTTATCACCAAAACCGGTGAAACATCTGTGCACGTGAAAGAACTCACCCTGCTTAGTAAATCACTCAGGCCCCTGCCGGTGGTTAAAACGGCTGGTGACGAAACATTTGATGCTGTAACTGACCCTGAGTTCCGTTACCGCCAGCGCTATGCCGATCTCGTGATCAACCCCGAGGTGAAAGAGACTTTCCTGAAAAGGACAAAGATGATCAACTCCATCCGCGACTTCCTTAATGAACGCGGCGCGCTGGAAGTAGATACCCCTGTACTGCAGAGTATCCCCGGTGGTGCAGCAGCCAGGCCATTTATCACACACCATAATGCGCTGGATGTTCCCTTTTATCTGCGTATTGCCAATGAACTCTATTTAAAAAGACTGATTGTCGGTGGCTTCGACTGGGTATATGAATTCAGCCGGAACTTCAGGAATGAAGGGATGGACCGCACCCATAACCCCGAATTCACCATCCTGGAATTTTATACAGCGTATAAAGATTATTTCTGGATGATGGATACCACCGAGCAAATGCTGGAAAAAGCCGCCATGGATGTGAACGGCAGTACAGATGTGGTATTAGGAGAGAATACACTTTCTTTCAAAGCACCCTTTGCGCGGGTAACCATATTCGATGCCATCAAAGAACATACAGGTGTTGATGTCAGCGCTATGAATGAAGAACAGCTGCGCTCTATATGCAAACAACTGCGTATAGAAGTCAGCCCCAGCATGGGCAAAGGCAAACTGATTGATGCCATCTTCGGTGAAAAATGTGAAAAGCACTATGTGCAGCCCACATTCATTATTGACTACCCCGTTGAAATGAGTCCGCTTACCAAACGCCACCGCAGCAAACAGGGACTGGTAGAACGATTTGAACTGATGATTAACGGTAAGGAGGTAGCAAATGCTTATAGTGAACTGAACGACCCCATTGACCAGCGCGACCGTTTTGAAGAACAGGTGAAACTCATGGAACGCGGAGATGATGAGGCTATGTTTATTGACCACGACTTCCTGCGGGCACTTGAGTATGGTATGCCGCCTACTTCAGGTATCGGGATTGGTATTGACAGGCTGTGTATGATGCTGACTAACCAGGTATCCATACAGGATGTGTTGTTGTTCCCGCAGATGAGGCCGGAAAATTTCGAATAACTTTTACCACAAGGTGCACAAAGGAATTTTCTCGTGATATTCTGTAAACATTTTTACGGATAGCACATTGTCTTTTCTCCTGAACCCGAATGGGACACAAAGGCGCAGCTAAAGCTGCTTTACCCTATAGAAGATAGTGTTTGCAAAAAATCGCTTTGCGTAATGGTGTAAGGGGTTTAGCCTGTTCAACTAAATTTTTTTCTGGATTTGCCAGTAATGCCCGAAAGGGTCTTTAAACATTCCTTGTCTGTAACCATACTCGTGGTCTGTGGTGGGGTTAATTTCCACGGCACCGGCCAGTATGGCTTTTTGCATTACTTCTTCCACGTTGGGGACAAACAAACCAATCACTGCAGTTACACCTTTAGCGCTGTTGGGTTCAAGGGCGTCGCGCATGGTTTCGTGTACATGGAAGATGGCGCCGTTGAACACCAGTTCCGCAACATGGATACTCCCATCATCATTCCGGAAGCAAAAATTTTCAGTCGCGCCGAATTTCAGGTAAAAATCAATGCTGGTTGTCCCGTTGGGGATGTGGAGTTCAGGCGCAAAAAATGTTGCATTGTCTGTCATGGTTTTTGTTTTAAATTTTTTACCGGGAGTATAAATCACCCTTGAAATTACAATCTTCTGTAAACAATATGTATCCATTTCAAATCTGCTGGTATTGAACCATCATGGCCGGCTTCAGCTTACCATTGAATTGCGAGAACAGGTATCCCGGTGAAAAGACTGAAACTATAAATCCCATCAGCGCCTGTATTGTAAATGCCATTTTTTTCAGGCTTTAAGAAATGCAGGACAAAAATCAATATGATCAAAGTGATGATTGCCCAAAATAAATTTCTACCTGCTTTCATGCTTCATCAAATTGAAGAGTGCATCCAATCTTTGATGTGAATCCACCACGCCCCTTTCCATACCTGATTGTATGTGGCCGTCTCGGTCATACATGGATTTATAAATTACCTGGATTGTTGCTTTGGTTCGGTCATTTTCTAACTTCTCCAGTGTCAGGAATTCGAGTGAAACATGCCCGCGTTCAGGCAAACCTTCAAATTCAAAAGTTCGGATAACCCTTTCCGGATAGCATACTTCGTGAATAACACCATTGAAAGCATATGCATTCCCGGCAGGGTCTTTATGGATGAACCGCCAGGAGCCGTGGGTTTTATTCTCCAGTTTTTCAACAACAGTTTCCATTTCACAGGGCCCGAGCCATTGAATAATTAAATCCGGCTCAGAGAAGGCTTTAAACACTAATTCCCTGGGCGCATCAAATTCCCTGATAATAAAAAGTTCCTGTTTGCCTGTTTCGGCAATGATCTGCGTTTTATTTTCCATTTTTTTTCTGTTTTAAATTTTCCAATACTTTGTCCATCCTGTTGAAACGGTCATCCCATAGTTTCTGGAAAGGCAATAACCAATCAGCGATTTCTTTCATTTTCTTAGAATTGATCTGGTAATATATTTCCCGCCCGTTCTGGTCTTGTTGCAGCAATTGACATTCAGTAAGAATTTGAATGTGCTTTGAAATGGTTTGTCTTGTAGAATCAAACTTTTCCGCAATGACACCTGGTGTCATGGCATGTAATGCCACTAAACTTAAAATGGCCCTTCTGGTGGGGTCAGCAATTGCCTGAAATACGTCGCGTCGGATATTCATTATGCAGCTATTTGACTGCGAATATATGCGAAGCCATTTGACTGCGCAAATTTTTAAAAAATATTTTTTCCCTTTTGTACAGCAAGATGTTATAATTGAAATTCGCAATGATGATATGTCATTGAGTATCAGCCCTGAGTTTATTATCTCTGCATGGCAGCGCCTGAGAACATCTCCACATATATTAAGCACAAAAAAAAGCTGATTGATGTACTTCTTTTAAAATACATCCGTCAGCTTTATATTATATATGCTTTGTAAGAGGGGCCTGAATTATACTGCTGGTTTATTCATCTTATCAGCAGACATGTCTTTCGTTAAAATACAAATTAAGGACCGTCCCAAATTCAACATTCAACCTTCAACACTCAGCATTTGATTAGTCAACAAACAAATCCCCGTACAACTGCGCCCCCGGCACCACTGAATATTTTGCCAGGTCAGTGATTCCTTCTGAAGCCAGTACATCTTCATCTATAAAACAATTTCCGGTGCAATCAGACGATGAACGTGATAAAATGACAGCGGCTGCATCTGCGATAATATCCGGCGTGCGGCTCATGTTAGCCAGCATTTCCCCGCCGAGCAGGTTTCTTACTGCAGCAGTATCAATGGTTGTTTTAGGCCAGAGCGCATTAGCGGCTATACGGTCTTTTTTAAATTCACCGGCCCAGCCGATGGTGAGCATGCTCATATTGTATTTCGAAATAGTATACGCCACGTGTTTGGCAAACCATTTCGGGTTCATATTCACGGGTGGTGAAAGCGTAAGGATATGCGGGTTACCGGATTTACGCAAATGCGGAACGCAGGCACGGGTGACCATAAACGTACCACGCACATTGATATCATGCATCAGGTCGAAACGTTTGGGCGTGGATTCCTCCGTTCCGGTGAGGGCTATTGCCGAAGCATTATTGATAAGGATATCAATCCCGCCGAACCTTTCCACGGCTTTGTCAACCGCATCCTGGATCTGGTCTTCAAACCGGATATCGCAGGCTACAGCCAGGGCTTTACCACCGGCTGCTTCGATCTCTTCTGCTGCTGAAAATATGGTTCCCCCGAGTTTGGGATTCTCTTCCACACTCTTGGCAGCCACTACAATATTGGCCCCGCCCGCTGCCAGTTTTAAGGCAATGGCTTTGCCGATGCTGCGGGTAGCACCTGTGATAAAAGCTGTTTTTCCTGCAAATGACATAAGCGAAATATTGTTTAGTATGACATCGTAACGTTAAAGTTCCGGCGTAAATCTACGGGGTATAAATTAAATTAAAGGGTAATTTTATCGGATAGTTTTCCGCTGGTGCAGTATAATAAATGACTCTATATTTGAGCCGATGATGAACCGTCCGTTTTTATTTCCTGTATCCTTGACTATGGCCTGAAAGGCTTCTTGAAAAAACCACGTGAGGCGAAAAAGCCAACTATGAAAACTATCAGTAATGAATGAATGAACAAGGCTCTTCGGACTTTACGTAATTGAAAATCCCGTCTAAAATAGACGGGATTTTTTTGTTGAATTATTTTACCACAAAGTAATACACAAAGGACACAAAGATGCCCCTTTGTGCTCCTTGTGGTTTTGTATTTCTTAAAAAATTAAAACTCCGCCAACACCGGCTTATTCCCCACTATCCCATCAATCCGCTTCATCATTTCATCCGTCAGTTTCGGATACGCATCCAGCGCCCCCAGGTTTTCAAGCAATTGTTCTTTTTTCGTTGCACCCAGGATTGCTGTTGTTACATTCGGGTTGCGGATACACCAGGCTATGCTCAGCTGTGCCATCGAGATACCAAGTTCTGCAGCCAGGGCTGCGAGCTTTTTCACTTTCGTCAGCATGGATTCCTGCATCCAGCGGTCTTTCAGCCACTCGAAACCTTCCAATGCAAAACGGCTGCCTTCGGGTAATCCGTCATTGTATTTTCCACTCAGCAAACCGGAAGCCAGCGGACTCCAGATAGTAGTACCCATGCCAACGGTTTTAAATACCATGAGGAATTCATTTTCCAGTTTGTTTCTTTCAAACAGATTGTACTGCGGTTGTTCCACAACCGGACCAATCAGGTGATGCTGGTCAGCCACACGATGGGCTTCCATGATTTCCACACCACTCCATTCACTGGTGCCCCAGTATAAAATTTTTCCCTGCTGGATCAGGTTATGCATGGTCCACACTGTTTCTGCAATGGGCGTGGTTTTATCAGGACGATGGCAGAAATAGATATCGAGGTAATCTAGCTGCAGTCTTTGTAAGGCTTCATGACAAGCTTCCACCAGGTGTTTGCGGCTAAGGCCTTTCTGGTTGGGTTTGTTTTCTTTTCCCCGCCATCCCCAGAATGCTTTGGAAGAAACGGTGTAAGAACTGCGGTCCCAGTTTTTGTTCTTCAGCACCCGGCCCATCATCTTTTCACTTTCGCCCAATGCATACACTTCTGCATTGTCGAAAAAGTTGATACCGTGATCATAGGCTATACCCATGAGTTCATCGGCAGTGGCGTCCGTAATCTGTTTATGAAAACTTACCCAGCTGCCTAATGAAAGGGCACTGAGCTGAAGGCCAGTGCGGCCCATATTCCGGTATTCCATCCTAAAGTTTTATAGATAAATTATGCTGTAAATTTCTATGTAACAAAACTACGAGTTATCTCAAATGACAGAATTAAAAAAATCCAAATTCCAAAATCCAAATTCCAAACATCAACCCTGTTTGTTCAGGTTAGACGTTTGGAATTTGGATTTTGGGATTTGGGATTTATTTTAGATAGATTCCAGACTTTAAGATTGATGCATCGAAACACCAACCCGGCATTGTGTTTGGCTGTACTGAAAAACGGGTCAATTGGCCGGAAAACCACTGGATGATACTTCAACCGTTCCGGTGGGATAATGAAAGATCACACTGTTCAGGTCCTGTGTGGCTTCGAGACCTTTACCGCCGGTAATGGCTTTACCAATCCCATGGTAAATGGCATATTTATCAGTGTAAAACATTTTGGTGTTCTGGTCCCACCAGAGATCAGGGCTCCTGAGTGTATCCCCTTTATTTGTAATCACTACTACACTGTCTTTGAGATAAACTTTTCCCATGGCTTCAAAATACTTGGCGTAATGTGCGTCGAGCCAGGAATTGATGACTGATGTAGAATCATAAAAATCTACATGCAGGGTATTAGGGAATTCAACATACGGTGTATCAGCAGCCACACGCAGCATCAGCGGGGATGTGAGCTTTGCCTTCATGATTCCGTCCTGGCTGAGCCAGGCTTCCACTTTGGTCGCCTCTTCCTTCATCACCACATTGCGGGTAAGTGCATCAATCCGTTTGGGATCATTCTCACATGACGTCATAAAAAAACAACCCCAGCTGACCAGGGTTGCCATAATAATAAGATGATATCTGTGTGTAGTGGCCTTCATGATCAGGCTGCATTAATCATATTTACGCTTGATAAACCAGGCATCACTGAGTGAAAGACCAATAGAGAAACGGAAATTATTTTCTTTCAGCAAATTGGTATTGTTACCGCGTTTGCCATACTCAAACCCGAGGTTTACACGGGTAGTCTGGTTACCTGCAGAAGCATTTCTTCCAATGATCGGAAGTCCCAGTCCAAAGCTCGCACCATAAGTGGAAAGCTTGTTCTGGAATTTGATATAGTCAGGGCCTGCAAATACACCGAACCGGTAGTTTACATAGCTCCAGTAAGTTCTTTTAGGCGCAGGGCTGATTTGGGCACCTGCACGGATTTCCCATTTATTCTGTACAGAATCTGACTGGCCATAAAAACGGTAGTTTGACCAGTTTTGCCTTGAATAATCAATGCCGAATAACCAGCCACCGGATTTGTTCACGACAACCAGTTTCTGCAGGGTAAAACCAACTGTGATGTTGGCAGGCAGGATCACCTTGCCCTTAATATTGCGGATATCACTTACACTGTCAACACGAACATTGCCCTGGTTATCGTCGAATATGAAAGTCTCCCGAATGCGATCCTGTGTGGCATTCAGGTTTTGCTGCCAGTTGCCGAAACCACCAACAGTAAGTAATAATAAATTCTTAATCGGCAGGCGGTACTGGAAACCTACATCGAAATGGATATTGCCGAAATTGGTTTTTGTTTCGTAGTTGGCTGCGCGGTATTGTACCGTATCGTTGATCAGAGTGCGGCGGGTGCTGTAATCTTTTGTACCAAAAAGGTAACCGAAATTAAAACCGAAACTGAGCTGCTGTTCACGGTCTTCCGCACTTTTCATTACTTTTCTGAAAACGGAAAACCCTGTACCCATAGAAGCCAGGAAGGTTCCGCCATCACCGGTGTACCTGGTATTGGCACTATCGATAGGGAGACCTGTAAGGGGATCAAACAGCCTTTCATTCTTATAAATATCATAGCTGATCCTGGAAATCGGGCGAAGACCAAAGCTCAGGCCCCAGTTTGCTTTCAGCGGAACACCCACCATCACGTGTGAAAACAGGGCATTCGAAGCGGTGAACTTGGTGCTTTTTGAAGGCTCACGCAGAGTGCGGTTTTCGAAATTCATACCCACGTCAAACAGGGCGCGGCCGGAGTTCATTTTTTTGGATTTCGCCTCCACATAACTCTGGAAGGTGGAATATGACGCCGGATTGCTGTAATTGATGGATAAAAAATCGCTGTAACCGGCAGCAATACCGCCCAAAGAACGGTTGGTAACATTGGTTGAAGGGACTAAATCTCCCAGCCCGTAACGGGAATAAGGGGAATTATCCTGCGCCGAAACCGGGTTCAGCCCGGTGAAAAGAAGCCCAAGAACCAGCCCGCATGAGTAGCGTAACCTCTTGATTTTCTTAGGGGTTATTGACTTCACTAATTGCATACAGACCTTTAAAGATTAAATCAGGGTCTGCAAATATCCTGTTTTTAAGGTGCGAAGCCAAATACACTATATCACCCCCGGTTAAGACGACGTTAAAGTTCCGGTACTTTTCCCTGTATGCGTCAATGAAACCATCGATCTCTTTGGCCATGCCGAGCACCACTCCGGAGAGGATATTGGTCTCGGTATCATAGCCCATCAGGGGCAAATTACCGCTGGCCTTCACCAGTGGCAGCTTGGCGGTGTAATAATTGAGTGATTTCAGCCGCATTTCAAGTCCGGGCGAAATACCACCCCCGATAAATTCATGGTATTTGTTGATGAAGTTATAGGTGATGCATGTTCCCAGGGCTATCACGAGGCTGTTCTTACCAGGATAATAATGCGTGGCAGCCGCACAAAGCGCCAGGCGGTCGGCACCAATGGATTCAGGCTTGCCAACTGGTGTGGTGAATGCCACTTTAGTCAGGTGACTGAGTTTGTGGAATTTTGTACGCGACGCCAGTTGCTCTTCCAGCTGCGGGTTGTGATCAATTACAGAAGATAAAATGGATTTCTGCGGGTTGAACTGGTTCAGCAGTGCTGTAATGCTTTCTGTGGTATCATCAGGCAGTACTAAAACTTCCTTTATTTCAGCATCATGGAATACGGCTGCTTTTTTCCGGGTATTGCCAAAGTCAAAACAGATTGTTGTTGTCATATGAGGAAGTCGGGAGACCGAAAGTCGGAAAGTCCGGAGGAAGGAACAAATTTTAATTGCCAAAGCAATTGTTTTTCTCGCAGCGCGCGCGGCGGAGCAGCGAATACAAAGCCACCAGCTAAATTCTTTGTGAACTTTGTTCTTCCTTTGTGATCCTTGTGGTTAATGTATTTAACTCCTAATTTGCACCCTCAACCCAACGCATTGACCAATTTCATTCCCATCTTCCCCCTCGAAATAGTCGTCTACCCCGGCGAAGAACTCAACATTCACATTTTCGAAGACAGGTACAAACAGCTGATCCGCGAATGTTACACTGCTAAAAAACCTTTTGGCATCCCGACGGTAATTGACAATAAAGTGCAGGAATACGGATCCATGGTTGAAATCACAACCATGGCTAAAGAATATGAAAACGGGGAGATGGATATCCGCACCAAAGGAGTCCGTGTTTTCAGGATACTGGAACTGATCCGTGAAATACCGGATAAACTATACAGCGGCGCCATTGTGAATTACCCGCAGAATAACCGCACCGGGAATCCCGACAATATGCGGAAGATCATCAGCACCACCCGTGAACTGCATGGCCTGCTCCGCGTGACAAAGGATTTCAAAAAACCGGATGAGTTCCTGCTCTCCTACGACCTCGCCCATCATGTAGGATTATCATTGCAGGAAGAATATGAACTGCTGGCACTGATGGACGAACGCCAGCGGGAAGAATACCTGAAACGCTACCTCGCCAAAGCCATTCCCATGCTTACCGGGATGGAACAGCTGAAAGAGAAAATCAAGCTGAATGGGCATTTCAAGAACCTGGAAGGGTTTAATCTTTAAAGTCTTTCCACATAAACACATAAGACACATAGAAGCACATAGGAATACAGACGAAGAGTTCCATAGAAGTGACTTTCGAAACTAATAGTTCTGCGTAGCTGTATTTCTATGTGTTTCTATGTGTCTATGTGCCTATGTGGTAAAGACTTTTTTTCTTCGACTTTATACATCTCCTTCAACCTCGAATATTTCAGGAAAGTATAAAACGCCGTCATTTTTGCGCACACAAATCCTTCATGGCCGTCGAGGAAACCGCCTTTGAAGAAGTAGTATTTGATAAAATTGAAGGTGGGTGCCACGCGTATTTTATACCAGGAAGCCTTTTTGTTGTTTTTGAAATATTGCCCGGCACGCAGTTCAGCATAATGTGCCATTTTGATCGCGTATTCCGCAATATCTTTCATGGTCCGGTGCAGAATAGCCCCTTTGATTTTACTGATAGAAACGCCAGCCGGGATAATCAGTTCTTCATGCACAGGTGCCTCGTTCCATAATACCAGTTTGCGGTTGAATAAACGGATATGGCTGTCATCACCCCATTCACCGAAGCGCAAGTGAACATTGCCGAGGAAATTTTTAAAGCGGATATCATACACTGTTTTCTCTTCTGCTCCGTCAAAAGACTGGAGCGAAGCGACCAGTGTTTCATCCGGTGTTTCATCCGCGTCCAGGCTCAGTATCCAATCGTGTTTGGCGAGTGCGCAGGCTTTGTTTTTTGTACGGCCGAATCCTTCCCAGGGACCCTGCTCAAGCCGGACAGGGTATTGCCTGACAATAGAAACCGTTTCATCCGTACTGCCATTATCGTACACGATGATATCATCGCTCACACCCTTGATTTTCTCCAGCGTGTGGCCGATAACAGCTGCTTCATTTTTACAGATAATAACAATGGATATTCCCGTCATATTATTTTTCGGATGTCCGGTTCGTGCTGAGCCAGCTCCACCAGCCCAACGTGATAAAAGTATACAGAAAAACGCCGAATTGCACCTCCAGGCCAATATCAAATAAAAAACCACCCGCAATTCCAGCCTGGATTATATACCAGGGTAATTTTTCCCTGACCCTTGTAAAAAAAGGAATGATCATGGCCGCCAGGCAAACCAGTAAGCCAATCCACCCTGCGCCTGCACCATAAACCAGGTATTCGCTGCTTGGATAAATTTTCTCGCGCTCATCCAGCAGCGGATAATTTTCATCGTACCAGGCATGGGTGGCAGCACGGATGTCGCCAAAACCATAACCTGTAACCGGCTGTTGCTGTAATAAAGCCCAGCCTGCTTTATAAGATATCACCCGGTTTCCATCATTTGAATTCCTCAGGTATTCGTCGTTCCTTATAAAACCGGCATCATATAAAATATAATGCACGCGGTTTTTAAATGTTGGCAGGGTATAATATGCCGCCAGCGGCAAGCCGGTCAGCAAAAGCAACACCAGTGCACCGGTCATCAACCGCCGGGATTTCAACATCACCCAAATACCCAGTAAAAAAACCGAACCATATAAACAGAACAGGCCGGTCCTGGCCGCCAGGATATGTAAAAAAATGGCCAGCCAGGCGGCATTCAACCATAAAAACAAACTGAGCATTTTTTGCTGATGGCGTATCTGCCAACCAGTATACACAGCAGTCAGCACTGCTACAGACACCAACCAGCTGTAACGCACATGATCGTTGTCAAGCGGAGTAAGCATGGTGTTGGACCGGAGATACCCTTCATGGATACCGGCGGTATCCTGCAGGTAATGGGTCATGCTCCAGATGCTGCCTGCACTGGACAGGATTACCATGAAAACCGCGAGTATAGTCCATTGCCTGTTTGACAACCCAAGCGGGAATGCAAAAGCAAAAGGGAAGAATAACAGCGGGAGTTTGGTAAACGTCATATCAAACCACAGGCGTTGGTCAGCAGACCATGCACCGGATACAAGCGGCACAAAAAACAGCAGGGTCATCATCCATAAGAATGGTGTGTGCAGGAATTTTGTGGCATATTCTTTAAAACGGGGATGCAGCAGGCAAATCATTACGAAAGCCAGCATGGATATTGCCAGCAGGGTACGCGAAAAGAACAGGCTGGCCGGCATAAGCAGGGCCAGCCCAAAAATGATGGAGCTTCTTGCATCATTCTGTAGTCTGTTCAGCATACTTTTGTAAACGTACAACATCCGAATCATTGAACTGGCAGGAATTATTATCAAAAATTGAGCAGGGTGACGCAAGAGCCCTTGCACGCGGCATATCGCTGGTGGAAAACGAATACCCCGGCTATGGTGATTTGTTACGCGCCATAAAAACTTCTCCTGCAAAAATTATCGGGATCACCGGTCCTCCCGGCGCAGGCAAAAGCACATTAACCGATGCGCTGATAGAACTGCTGGTAAAAGACGGGAAAAAAGTGGCGGTGCTTTGTATTGACCCTTCCTCCCCTTTTCACCGGGGAGCGGTGCTGGGCGACCGGATCCGGATGGGCGACTGGTACACGCATCCGGATGTATTTATCCGCTCACTCGCCACGCGGGGTTCTTCCGGCGGCTTACATCCGAAAATTATTGAAATCACTGACCTGCTGAAAGCGGCGCAGTATGATCATATATTAGTGGAGACGGTGGGTGTTGGCCAGACGGAGATTGAAATTTCAGGTCTTGCTGATGTAACGGTTGTTGTGATGGTACCCGAGGCCGGTGATGAAGTACAGACCATGAAAGCCGGGCTGATGGAAATCGCGGATATTTTTGTGGTCAATAAAAGTGACCGGCCGGATGCAGACCTGTTTGTACATCATTTAAGGCAGATGCTGGCACCGACATTCAATACCCATTACCATGAAGTGCCGGTGGTTAAAACGGTGGCACATGAAAAAAAAGGTATCGCAGAACTGCTGGATATCATCATGCACCAGCTGCAGAAATCACATCTTACTGACCGCCGTTTCTGGCTGCTGGCCGAACGGGCCTTCTGGCTGATTGAACAAAAACGGATGCACGGTGTTGATAAAGCGGAGCTGAAAAAAGAAATTGAAAAGGTGTACGACAGGGGCAATTTTAATTTATACCAGTTTATAGCCGATAAATAATATTTCAGATTATGGACATGATTTCTGCTGATGGATTACCAAAGACCGTGATTTGCGAACCGGCCGGCATTGATGTGGAACCAGGTAAAGTATATTCCTGGTGCAGCTGCGGGCTTTCCGCCAAAGAACCTTTTTGCGACAGTGCACATAAAGCTGTTGAAGGAATGCCGTTCAGGAGTGTGAAGGTGTCGTTTGATAAGCCGGAGAAAGTATGGTTCTGCCAGTGCAAGAAAACTTCTACACCGCCGTTTTGTGACGGAAGCCATAAGAAGATTTAATTTTTACCACAAAGAACACAAAGAAATACCACTAAGAACACAAGAGGTTATCCTTGTGTTCTTTGTGGTATTTCTTTGTGCCCCTTGCATTGCCCGCCATAGCGAAGCGAAGGAGGGTGGTAAGATGTATTTAAAATTTTATACTGTTCATTATTTTTCCCGCTGTCGCCGCCATATTATCCTGTCCTACAGCCGCAGTATACGTAATCATATACAGCACCCCGTTCTTAATACACATCCATTGTTTAATCCTGATTGCATAATCTACTGAGGCTTGTGTGAATGAATAAACATATTCATAAGCCTCAATACCATTCCAGGTAAAATACCGGCTGCTGATTTTTTGATAATTGTCGTAGGCTGTTTTTATGCTTGTTTCAACATCTGGGATCAGCTCACGGATTTTATAATTAGCCAGGTCGGGTGAAGGGTTGGCGCTGATATTTATATTCTGCCTGAATTTATCATCGGCAGATTCTTCGGGAGAAGTAAAGAACACCCGATTTCCCTCTTTGATTTTATTTTCCCATGTATCAGGGTAGCTGGCCGTGAAATGGCCGGCAGTATCACGGAATGCTTTCCAGGTTTGAGCATTTGTATTTGCGAAGAAGGAGATAAACAGTGCGAGGAAGAGAAAGCGTTTCATGGTGGGGGTGTTTGTGTAAAACTACGGAAATATGTAAGAGTCTTTACCACCCACCTACGCTTCGCTTCGGCGGGCAAGGCATAGGCACATAGACACATAGGAACACATAGAAAATACAGAGAACAGTTCCTAAAGAAGTGAATTTTCGAATAATAGGGATTGCGTACTGTATTCCTATGTGTACCTATGTGTCTATGTGCCTATATGGTGAAGACTTTATTTAACAATTCCCTGCATCTTTCATTTTTCGGTTTACTTACTTTCACTAGTATGATCAGGTTGCTGCTTATTACAACTTTTCTAAACCTTTACTCAACCAGTTTCTGCCAGCAAAACTTTTTGGCGATTAAGAAAGGGAATAAAACCATTGGCCGTTATTGGCAGGGGCAACTGTTTTCTTTCCAGGACCAGAATAAACAGTGGCAGAAAGGCAGGATAGTGCGGGTTGACAAGGACTCCTTTTTTATCAAGCCAGAAATCGTTTATTATTACCTCATGGGAACTGATACAGTTCATCTTTTCACTGCCAGCTATGCATTTTCAGATGTGTATGCTATTCCCAAAAAAGGGATTATACTCCATTACAAGAATGGCAGGTTTGAGATTTCCCGGGAAGGCGGTCATTTGCATTTTTACTGGGTTAAATCCGGCTGGTTATTCAGGGCAGCTGGTGCAGGATATGCGGCACTGAATACCATCAATACAATTTCGGATGATAAGTTTACATTAAAAGACGGCCGCCTGGCTGCAGCAGGTGGCGTGTTCTTACTTGGTGTATTATTAAAACGGCTGTACAGCCCTGTGATCCGCATACGAAACCAATACAGGCTGGAAAATGTGCAGCTGGGTTCACAACCGGCTGAATAAATCTATTTACTTACAGATATGTTTATCTTTAATTGTATTCTGATTTTCTGATAAACCTTCTTTCATTTTGCTTAAAGCGATTCAAACAAATACCAACTTAAAAACCGCACTGGTTTTCCTGTTGCTGTTTGTGATTCCAATAGCACTTGGTACTGTGCTGGGTTACCAGACTATCGGCGGCTACCTTTCTCCCCTGCTGTTATTAATCATCACCTGGCTGCTGTACAGAGGTGAAAATAAAACGCTGGATGAACTGGGACTGATTCCCCGGAAAAAAAACTGGCTGTTTCTCCCCGGAGGAATTATCCTCGGTACGGCCATTGTATTTCTTTCACTGCTGGTACAGATGATCAATGTGAAAGTCAATTTCGTAATGAATCCCAAAGCCGATTACCTGCAAATAGCAGGAGGCCTTTTTTTCATATTGGCTGGTGTTATTAATGAAGAGCTCATCTTCCGGGGTTATTGTTTCAAAAAAACAGCTGATAAAAACGGTATACTCATCGCCAATATCATTTTCGCATTCCTGTTTATGGTGTGGCACTGGATATCCTGGAATGCGTGGGGAAACTGGCCTGTCATGCTGGGTTCAATTACTACGGCAATCGGTCATATATTATTTGCAACGGCATTTCTCAGTTCAAGGACTTTATATTTTGCCATTGGACTGCACTGGGGCATTAACTGGGCACAGCATAATATCTTCGGCTTTTATCCTGCTGCTGACATACAAAGTAACCCGCCTGCCGGTACATTGATCCTGCTTGATAGTCCTGTGCAGCAAATTTCACAATTTCAGGAGGTGATGAACAATGTTTTGCCGGGCCTTATCGTTCTAGGCATTGCCTGGCTGATCTGGATTTACAGGAAGCGGGCAACGGTTTAATCTGACACCCGGACAAATTTTCTCTGCCACCTCACAAAATCAACTAAACGCTATGCGAAAACAAATTGCATGTCTGGCGATGTTATTTATCGCTGCACAGGCCATTTCACAAACGGTAGAAGAAACCTGGCCCAAAACACTCTGGTGTGCAAATGATACCTTCCAGATTAAATACAAAGGCTACGCCCAGAAATCCCCGTATATCGTTAGCCGGAAAGACAAAATAAGTCCGGGCACAGATGCAAATATCAACGAGTACGCCACCATCTTCTTTGGCAATGATTCTATCCGGCTGAATTACCATAACCGTGTCCCGTATGCGCATATTTTCTACATCAACTTTGAATCACCGAAGGGAAAAACCACCTTGCGGTTTCATTTCAATGACCTCTTGAGCCTGTTCAACGCCGAATATATGGCCAGTCATGAAGGACAAACCAGTTTTGATATCCCCGAAACTTATGAACTGGCAAATATTATCTGGACCATATCACCAACCGGGCAACGTGCGACTGGCCTGTATAAGGAGGGCGCGTATTACCGGAAAGTAATGGACTATTTCAAACCTTATCTCAATCATCCTTTGTTTGCAGCGCTGGATTTACCTGACAGTATGTACGCTAAATCTTATTATGATTTCCGTGAAAACAGTTTTGCCTTTTAATTTCCGGGACCCTAACCTGAGTGCCGATAATACGATGATGTTGTTTAACGGTCCTTATTATTATGTATACGGAGATGAGCTCGCCGACAGCAGTCTGTTCGGTAAGCTGAAACCGCTGGTGGAGGATTTTGCAGCCAAATCTAAATTCAGGCAATTTTATAAAGATAACCTCCCGTATTACCAGCAGGAAATAGCCCGTCAGAAAGAATTATTACCAATGAAGCAAATGTGGCAATGGCTGGAGAAAGAATTCCCGAAAACAAAATTCCAGTCATACCGGGTTGTTTTCTCCCCGCTGATTGGGGGTTCACACAGTACCCAGCAATACGGCACCCCGCTTAAACCAGGCTGGTACAAGGAAGCGGTGATGTTTATTTGCGGAACCGGTCGTTACGACAACCAGATAAACCTGACTGAAAAACAAAAGGAAGGCCTGATGTCGGGTATCGTGTTTACAGAAATTGACCACAATTATATTAACCAGGTCACCAGCAAATATGCTTTAACAATAGATAGCATTTTCTTGCGCCGCACTTACTGGGCCAAGCCGGGTAACAGCAGTGATTATTATGATTCTCCCAGTAGTGTGTTTAATGAATATATAACTCATGCTGCATTTTGTCTGTACATCAGCGAAAACTATGATAAGCCAACAGCTGATTATGTAATCGGGAAACGGGAAGATTTAATGGTGGACCGGCGGAATTTTATCCGGTTCAGGGAATTTAACCGTGAATTGCTGCGGCTGCGTTCAGTTCATAAGGAAATGACGCTGCAGGATCTGTATCCGTTTATAGTGGAGTGGTGCGGGAAACAGAAGTAGACAGGTAGCAGGGGGCAGGTAGCAGGGGGCAGGATGCAGGTTAGACTTTGTTGAAGCATCTTATTCAGGGGAGCAGGTAGCAGGGAGCAGGATGCAAACGACATACGCCATACAGTTTTAGTGCGATATTCCCCCTTTGGGGGATGAATTTCAAACTTCTTCGAAATGAAATGACCAGGGGGCCGGGTAACTGGTAACAGCAAGTCGTATTCAGGCTAATTAGATACTTTAGCTTGAAAAATGCAAATAGTCCTGATGACATCTACAGCTACACCAAAAATTAACGGCAAATATATTATTCTATGCGCCCTCGCTGTTTTTCTCACCTGGATATTGCATGAATTCAGTCATTGGTCCGCTGGTGAATTGCTCGGGTTACATATGACGATGTCGCTGAATAGAACATTCCAGCTTCATGCAGAAACTTCAAGTGTTTCCAATGCGGTGATCATTAGTATAGCAGGGCCCTTGTTCACTTTATGCCAGGCGGTGATTGTGTTTTTCATTATTAAGAAAACAAAGAACTGGTTCCTTTACCCTTTCCTGCTGGTTTGTTTCTATATGCGCTTTTTTGCCGCACTGGTCAGTTTCCGGAAACTAAACGACGAAGCGTGGGTCAGCAAGCTACTGGGAATAGGAGCTTATACTTTGCCCATCATTTTTTCCGGGATACTTTTCCTGCTGGTGTACAACACTTCCCATACAAACCGGTACAGCCGTCGCTTTAACCTGTCAACCCTGGGGTTCATTATATTATTCTCCTCCCTGCTGATCGTAGCGGATTCAGTGTTCAAAATAAGAATCCTGTAACCCATTTCCCCTCGAAAATTATTTTGCGTAACCAAACAGTTACATTTATATTTGTAACCGTTTGGTTACACTTTAGATTACTTATTATGAGAAGAGACGTTTTCCAGGCTATTGCCGATCCCACCCGCCGGGCGATTATCAGGCTGGTGGCACATAACCACCTGAACTTAAATCATGTGGCCGATCATTTTGATATCAGCCGCCCGGCTATATCGAAACACATAAAAATCCTGGCCGAATGCGGACTGGTGGTGATCCGGCAGGAAGGACGTGAAAGATACTGTGAAGCGAAACTGGCAAAACTGAAACAGGTGGAAGCGTGGACGGCCCAGTTCAGGACTTTCTGGACCGCTAAACTGGATGCCCTGGAAATGCACCTGATGAAGATTGAAAAAACTCCCGCGAAACAAAAACATAAAAAAAGCTGATTATGGCAAATCAACCAATCACATTCAGCCGCCTGCTGAAGGCTTCCCCCGCTAAAGTATGGAAAGCCATTACGGACAGAGATGAAATGAAACAATGGTATTTCGACCTGGCCGACTTCAAAGCTGAAAAAGGATTCCGCTTCAGTTTTACGGGCGGACCGAGTCCTGAAAAACAATATGTACATCTTTGTGAGGTTACGGAAGTGATTCCTTTGAAAAAACTGGTTTATAGCTGGCGCTATGAAGGTTATGAAGGGATTTCTTATGTCAGTTTTGAATTGTTCCCGGAAGGTGACAGTACAAAATTGGTTTTAACGCACAGCGGACTGGATTCATTCCCCGCAGCGAATACCGATTTTGCTGTACATAATTTTGAAGAAGGCTGGAATCACATTCTGCATATTTCATTAAAGAACTATCTCGAGCCCGCCGATTTCACGGCTGTGATCACTAGTGAAGCAGATAGCCGGAAAGCGTTTGAGGCATTAACGGCTAACGTAAGTGAATGGTGGACCCGTGACCTGCAAGGCAGCACCATGCACCAGGGCGATATCTTTACCATCCGTTTCGGGAATACAGTTAAAACGCTTGAAGTCGCTGCAATCTTACCGGGAAAAACAGTTACCTGGAAAGTAACAAAAGCTCATATTGATATGGCTTCCCTGCAAAACAAATCGGAATGGGAAGGCACAACCATTCACTGGGAGATAGCCCCGGATGGTGATCAAACAAAAATCAGGCTTACACATAAAGGTCTTACAAAAAACTTTGAATGTTATACTGTATGTGAAAAAGGCTGGAACTTTTATATGGAAAGCCTGCTTGCATTCCTGGATACCGGAAAGGGGCAACCGCATATCCCAAAGTAACAGAACAGGTTTCCGTTCCGTTTTTGTATTTTGAAACCTGAATACTAACCCAAATTATGCGTATACCCGGTTTGCTTTTATTGCTGATCAGTTTTCAGGCGTTCGCCCAACTTCCACCTGATCCCGGAAAACTCGTAGCTGATCCTGGCTTTTGCACAAGCCAGACCGCAAGTCTGATGGAATCAGAATTTGGACTGAAGCCCATTTGCGAGTCCACCAATGAAATTGAAATCCGTTTCTGGGCTGTTGGCTTGCCGGTATATGACATTCACCTCACTATATTGGCTTATCATAAAACCACCGGATGGAATGCAGTAAAATATTTTATGCGTCTGGGTTCTATTCGGTACGACAGCAGCCAGAAAATCCCGGTTACCATTACACCACTCAGTGCTTTCAACCGGTTTGACAGCCTGTTTGAAAACCTGAAATCGCAGGGCATTTTCACTTTGCCGGATATGGATGAATTGAATATTAAAAATTATATCCTCGACGGCACCAATTATTCGGTGGCATTCAAGGCCGGTGACCAGTACAGGCGGTATACATTCAATAACCCGGGGGCCCTGCAAAAAAGAAATAAAAAGATCATGGAACTCAGGAACTTTAGTGCCATAGCTGATTTGTTTTATTCATCCTTTACAGAAACCAAATGATCCATTTTACCCGTACAGACTCTGAGCACCCGGATTTCCGCTTACTGGCTGCGGAACTGGAAGCAGAGTTGAAGATCCGGGACGGGGATGACCATGAAGCACTGGCGCAGTTGAATAAAATTGATTTTATACCCCAGACACTCGTTATCTATGAAAACGGAAACCCCATTGCCTGCGGGGCAATCCGTGAATACGAACAAGGCGTGATGGAAATAAAAAGGATGTATGTGAAAATGAATTGCCGGGGTAAGGGGATTGCTTCCCTGATTTTGGAACAACTTGAAAACTGGACATTGGAATCATCATTTAAAAAATGTGTACTGGAAACCGGGCGGAACCAGCCCGAGGCAATTTCCCTGTACTTGAAAAAAGGGTATGTGCAGATTCCAAACTTTGGCGCGTACACCCATTCAGCAAATAGTGTTTGTTTTGAAAAATTGCTGTCATGAGGTTAAAGCCTTTTCTAATCACCGCCTGTTGCATGGTCTTAGCTCAGAATCTTTGGGCACAAAAAGGAGAAATCTTTATTCGGCTTTGGCCATTTAGTTTTGTACTCACCAGCCATTAGCAATATTTCCATATATTTATTATAGCACCGTACCAGAAACAAAAACAAACAAGCATGCATATAATTTATCGGGCTCCAGTCAGGCGTTTTCTGCTATACATATTATTGATGACATGCATACCTGCAATGATCATCCTTGTAGGCTGTACCGGCAAAAAAGATACTGCTGCAGAAACCAAAGCCATCAGCGCTGTTTTGGATTCATTAAATGCAACGGCTGCGCGGGCGGATTATGACAGTTATTTTAAACTCTATGCAGACAGTTCCGTTTTTACCGGCACCGATGCCACTGAAAGATGGGATAAACCTGCTTTCATGACCTGGGCAAGCCCCATTTTTAAAAGAGGCCGCGCCTGGAATTTTACTTCCATCGAAAGACATATTTACCTGAACAAAACAGCTGACCTCGCCTGGTTTGATGAATTACTGCAAACACAAATGAAAATCTGCCGCGGATCCGGTGTATTGTCTAAACAGGGTGATGACTGGAAGATTGAACAGTATATCCTGTCTGCAACGATTCCTAATGATTTAATAGACACAGTAACTGTGATGAAAGCTCCCCAGGAAGACAGTATTATTCAAAAACTGATTAGCCACTAACGACAATGCAATCAATTCGGTCAAAAATCTGTGTATTGTTTGCCGGGCTGGCGATGCTGCTCATATCCTGTGGCAGCAAAAGCCAAAATACAAAGGCAGAAAAATTTCTGGATTTTTACAACCATTACCAGGCAGACAGTTTACAAAACCTGCTGGCTGACAATTTTATATTCTCCAGGACATTCATCAGTTATAAAAATGATAAAGCCAGTTTCCTGATAGATATAAAAGATCGGATTTCAAAAACAAATTCAGTATTCATCATCACACATACTGAGCAGAAAGGATACGTAACCCATTTCCAGGTGAAAGACAAAAGTGATTATTTTGATTACCTGGGCGTTGATCCACCCAGCTGGAAACTGGAAGTCCATGAGGATGCACAAAACAAAATATCCTATTGCCTGCTTGATACAACTGAATCTTTCGGCCGGTATAAAACACAGTCCGAAGAAAAATACCGGGCTTTTCAAAACTGGTATTCTTCAAAACACCCGGGATCTGAAAATAATTTACCGACAGACATGGACACACTGATTCCACTCATGAAAGAATATTCGAAACAGAAGTAAACATACAATCGACCACTCCATTAAACACCAACGAACATGCCGGCTAAGAAACTCCCCTTTGCAGTCTGCGCTTTTTTATTGTCTGCCGCCCTTTCCGCCCAGCAACCCGGCACTGCCGCAGCTGCGGCATATGTAAACGCATTAAATGAAACGCAGCAATCAAAATCCGTTTTCCCATTTGATGAAATGAATCGGTACGACTGGAGTTACCTGCCCGCCTCCATGGTACCCCGTACGGGTATAGCGGTGAAAGACCTGGACAGCAACCAGAAAAAACTTTGTTATGCATTGTTGAAACAATTCCTGAGTGCGGAAGGCAATCAAAAAGCCTGGAACATCATGAATATGGAGTATGTGCTGATTGGATTGCAGCCAACAAACCCAAACCGCATTCCGGAAAATTATTTTGTGACGGTATATGGACACCCGCATCCCGACAGTGCCTGGGGCTGGAAATTCACCGGACATCATATGTCGCTCAACTTTACCGTTGTGAAAGACCAGCTGGCTGTAGCACCTTTTTTCTTCGGCATTTACCCGGCCCAAGTTCCTGAAGGGCCTAAAAAAGGATTACGCACCATCCAGGCTGAGGAAGACCTGGGATTTGCATTGGTCAATTCACTGAATGAATCACAAAAAGCTAAAGCTTTGTTCCAATTGAAAGCATTCTCAGATATAGTTACTACAAATTCTGCCGAAGTGGCGCCGTTGAAAAACGTGGGTATACCTGCCGGTGAACTGACGAGTGAACAAAAAAATAAACTGAACCAACTGATCAATACTTACCTGTCGGCCATGCCACCCTTAACTGCCAAAGCCCGCATGAAAAAAATCCAGGCCGAAAACCCGGATGCCATCCGTTTTGGCTGGGCAGGTGCGCTGGTGAGCGGGCAACCACATTACTACCGGATACAGGGACAAAACTTCCTGATTGAATTTGATAACACGCAGAATAACGCCAACCATATACATACGGTGTGGCGGGATTTTTATGATGATTTCGGGCTTGACCTGCTCCGGGAACATTATCATTCAGCCACTGATCATCATTAATACTGAGAATGGGAGACTTCCTTTCCATTTAATAAAGTGGTGAGAAACTGTTTTGATTTCCGGCATTCAGATTTAAACTCCGACAACGCCATATAACAAACCAGTGCAAAGGCCAGGAATGGTACTGCCAGGATGAGGCTTTTTATATTGAAAACAATCCGCTCAGGGTGGGTGATGGCCAGAAATAAAATGGCCAGACAAGCGAATCCCATAACAAGCAGCCATGCGAAAAGCCCAATCCTTGCCGGTAGCGATGGCTGCATCTGAACGTTGATAATCGATTTATCACCATTGGATGAAATATTTCCTTTTATTACAGGATGGAATATTTCCTTCCTGTATCCGGTGATTTTGCTTATTACAAATGAATCAGCACTTGAGTATCCCTGATAATGCCTTTTCATATCTGGAAATTCCTTTCTTCTTTTCCAGGCGTTGCGGGGGAGGATGTTCTTGTTAATACGGGCAATTATTTCACTTACTGTCAGATCAGCATGAAGAGAATAACTTTCATATAACAGGCGCCTTCCGGTCTTCATGATATAAAGTTAGGCGCATAATTCCTCCTTTATTTTATTAAATTACGTTGTTGCTTTTTTGAAAACGTTTTAATTTTTTTCCCTGTAATGAATATTAAACCTGCATTTGACCATTGGATCAGCCAAATACTGGAAGAGGAAAAACCTGGTCCTGATATCATTGCCTGGTATTTCGGCATTTTTGAAACCGAAACAGGTTTTACCATTTACCTGTCGGGTTCAGCAGCGTATGACCCGGAAGATGATGACTGGGCTAGTCTTACAGATTTCGAACCCGCTGATAAATACCTGGCCATTGAATTGCCCGAATCTGAGAATCCCGGCTGGGAAGTGATTCTTGCCAGCGTAAAGTTTACCATCACAACATTTACTGAAACCGGGGCGTTCCAATCATCGTTCCTGAACAAGTCTGTTGCTATCTGCACCGGTTTTGATGATGGCGACCTGGAGCGGATCCGTTAATCGTCCTCTTTCAAAAAAATTATTGTCAAAATTTTGCGAAACCGATTAGTTGCATATATTTGCAACCGAACAGTTGCATTAAAATTACCACACATGAGACGAGATGTATTCCAGGCGATTGCAGACCCGACGAGAAGAGCCATATTAAGCCTGATAGCCCTGCACGCCATGACACCGAATGCGCTGGCGGAACATTTTGATACCAGCCGCCAGGCTGTATCAAAGCACATCAGGATTCTATCTGAGTGCCAGTTAGTGAAACAGGAGCAGACGGGCCGGGAGATTTATTATCATTTTAATCCTTCTAAAATGAAAGAAATAGCAGACTGGCTTGAACCATTCAGGAAAATATGGGAAAGCCGCTTTGAAAATCTCGATAAAGTATTGAAACAAATAAAAACCAAATAAGATGGCTACAACAAAACCAACGAATCTTATCAAGGATTTACCCAACCGAAAAATCACAGTGACCCGTGAATTTGATGCACCCCCATCAGATGTATGGCGGGCATGGACCCAAAGCGAACTACTGGACCTCTGGTGGGCACCGCGTCCTTATCGTGCAGAAACGAAATCCCTGGATTTTCGTGACGGTGGCTTCTGGCTGTATGCCATGGTAAGCCCGGAAGGAAATAAAAGCTGGTGCAAGGTTGACTTCACAGCAATTGATCCGATAAAAAGTTTCCACACAACCGATTATTTCTGTGACGAAAACGGGAACAGGAATGAAGATGTGCCTTTGATGAAATGGAAAATCCGCTTCCATGCAACCAGTACCGGTACCAGCGTGGATGTTGAAATTTCTTTCGATCAGGAAGCAGACCTGAAATGGATTATTGAAATGGGCTTCGAAGCCGGATTCACCGCGGCACTCAGCAACCTCGATCAGTATATCGAATCACAATTCAAATTAAGAAAACAGTTAAAAACAGATAAAAGGGCAAGAGTGTCCACTTACCTCAATTTCCCGGGCAATACAGAAGAAGCATTTAATTTTTATAAATCAGCATTCCAATCTGATTTCAGCGGCCCCGGCATCCAGCGTTTTGGGGATATCCCTCCCCAGGAAGGCCAACCTCCTGTAGCAGACAATGTAAAGAAAATGATCCTGCACATTGAACTCCCCATTACCGGTGACCATGTATTGATGGGTACGGATGCTCCTGCTGAAATGGGATTCACCGTTATACCCGGAAATAATATGCACATCAACCTGGAACCCGAAACACGAGAAGAAGCACTTCGTATCTTCAATGCACTATCAGAAGGCGGAAAGATATCAATGCCGCTGCAGGATATGTTCTGGGGTGCATATTTCGGGAGCTTTACGGATAAGTATGGGATTAACTGGATGGTGAACCAACAGTAACAGATATCAGATATTAGATATTAGATATTAAGTGGAGTATGCCTTTGTATTTCTATGTGACCCTATGTGTTCTATGTGTCGGCGCCTGCCCGCCGAGCGCCTATGCTGAAGCTTCAGCGCAAGCATAAGCGTAGGTGGGTGGTAAAGACTTTAATTTAAAATTACAACTATGTCCTTTCAAGCCTATTTAGACAACATCAAAGCAAAAACAGGTAAAACACCTGAAGATTTCAAAAAGATGCTGGAGAAAGCTAAACTGCTGAAACCAGACATGAAAGCCACCGACCTTGTGAAGTGGTTGAAAGAGAATTTTGATTTGGGTCATGGGCATTCCATGGCAATTTGGGCCGTATTTAAGCAAAAAGGCTGGGTCAGCGACCCTGCTAAAAAGAAATAACTAATTGTAACTGCCGGGTTTTGCCACCCGGCATTTTTTTGCCCGAAAAGGACCCGTTAAATGCAACTGCTATTTCTCGTTTTCATGCAGTAAATTTGTGGTTCTTTCCCACCGGCAGGTGCCGGGTTCTACTCATAAACAATGAATCGAAGACAATTCACTAAAACCATGGCGTTATTGCCATTAGCAGGAACTATGACGAAATTGAATGATTTACATAAAATGTCCGCTGCCCTGAAAAACACAGAAAAAATGCCCGCGCTTTTCCTGGGCCATGGAAGTCCGATGAATGCCATTGAAGAAAATGAATTTGTAGCCGGCTTTCGTAAAGCAGCACTTGAAATCCCCAAACCCAATGCGATCCTTTGCATTTCTGCACATTGGGAAACAAGAGGTACAGCAGTAACGGTGATGGATAAACCAAAAACGATTCATGATTTCACGGGCTTCCCGCCGGCATTATATGAAGTGGAATATCCCGCACCCGGCAGTCCTGATTTAGCCCGTGAAACCAAAGAACTGGTGAAAAAAACGGATGTACAACTGGATGAAGCCTGGGGACTTGATCACGGCGCATGGTCGGTTATCAAACATTTATACCCGAAAGCCGATGTACCTGTGATACAAATGAGCCTTGACCGCTACCAGCCAGCACAATACCATTATGATTTAGCCAAAGAAATCGCTTCACTACGCGACAAAGGTGTACTCATTATCGGCAGCGGAAATATGGTACACAACCTCGGCTTACTGGCATGGGATAAACTCAACCAGGAAGGATTTGCTTTCGACTGGGCCAAAGACGCGAGTGAAAAAATGAAAAACTTTATCCTTGGTGGCAATCACGACCAGCTGATAAAATACAAAGAACAGGGCCGCGCTTTCAATCTCGCTATACCCACCGCAGAACATTATTTGCCCTTGTTGTATGTACTGGCTTTAAAAAATGAAAAAGACAATGTCAGTCTGTTCAATGATAAAGCCGTGGCCGGTTCTTTGACGATGACGTCAGTGAAAATTGCAGCAGACTGATTTTTTTCGGTTTTAACTTGTTTGTATTTCTATGTGTCCTATGTGTCTATGTGGTAAAGACTTTGAGAATTGAGAATTGAGAATTGAGAATTGAGAATTGAGAATTGAGAATTGAGAATTTTAAAACTTTTCCCAATGCGTAAAATTGTATCAATCGCTATTTTTTTATTTTTCTTCTCAAATATCTACTCCCAGCAAAAGCACAAGCTGACCGGCTACCTGCAATTCCAATACACCCATACCCTTTATGACCTCACCAAAGGAAACAATCTCTGGGGATTAGGAACTGGTTTGTTTGTTTTCATTGATGGAAAATCAGCTTTCAAACCAGCGTTAGACCTGACTGCAGATATTTACCTGGTGGATGATAAAGTTTTCCGGATGTATCCAGACGGCTCAGAAATGGTTTCGGTCCATGGCACAGTAAGTCTTTTCCCCGGCATCAGTTTCCAGCCCAAAGGCCGCTTTTTTGCCGGCATATACGGCGGACCTTCCCTGGTAAGCAGCAGCGTATTACTGGGCATAAAACCCTCACTGGGTATTTACTTCGATGATAAACACCGCTGGGCAGGCAAGCTGTCTTACATTAATATTTTCAACCGGGACAATCGTGGCGGACAGGATTTTGGATCCTGGTCGGCATCCATTGGTGTGAAAATTTTCTGAAATCTTATATAAGCTTCTCAAAATTGAGGCTTAACTTTTATCGTTTCTCTCAAAATCGTTTTAGAGTCCTTTCGCACGAACCAGGGAAATTGTTATGGAGTGATGCGACTTTAGCTTCACTTTTGAAATAACTTGAAATATCCAAAATCACAACCCGGCCGTCCAGATTAGACGTTTGGGATTTGGATTTTGTAATTTGGGATTTTTAAAATGACTTATACATTTTCCATGCACTTAAACTAAAATATATGGAAGCGATCAACCTGCTTGAAAAATTCAGCCTGTTTTCCGATCACTGGAGTCCGAAAATCATTGGTGAACTGAACGGACAGCAAGTAAAACTCGCCAAAGTGAAGGGAGAATTTATCTGGCATAATCACAAAGATGAGGATGAACTTTTCTTTATCATCAAAGGCACGTTGCAAATCAAGTTTGCAGAAAAAACGGTTGTGCTGCATGAAGGTGATATGCTGATTGTACCCAAAGGCGTGGAGCATTGCCCGGTGGCGGAGGAGGAAGTCTGGCTGATGCTGTTCGAACCTGCAAAAACCAAACACACCGGTGAAGTAAAATCACACCTGACTGTTGAAAATTACGATCGTATCTGATTTCCAAAGTAAATGCGAAGTCCCAAATTACCCGGCTTTAATATCTGCCGGTGAAATTGGGCTGTACAAATGAAGCCGGTTTGCTATTTTTTTGTAATTTCAGAATATCCCCTCACCTGCAAGCCATTTGTATGAAAAAATTCCTGTCCGTTTTACTGTTTACATGTTTTCTGATCCCTGCCAATGCCAATGATGGCGTTTACTTTGCCAGCGGCAATCACCTCATTCCTGTATTTGAATCTGACATTACCGTCAGAAAGGAAATACTCACGATTAAAAAAATCCGCAACCAGTTTATTGAGGTAACGGTGTACTATGAATTTTTCAACCCCGGTGCCGATAAAACCGTGCTGGTGGGTTTTGAAGCCGCTTCCCCTTCGGGTGATGTGGATGGAACACCTAAAAACGGGATGCACCCTTACATGCGGGATTTTACCGTAAACCTGAATAACCAGATCTTATCTTATAAAGTGGCTTATGTAAACGATTCGTTCTATGCCAAAAATGGTAAAATCAATTCGATGACCCTGGCAGAAGCCAAAAAAGGAATTACGAATACGAATGAAGTGGAATTCATGTATGTGTATTATTTCGATGCCCGTTTCAAAAAGGGAGTCAACATCGTCAAACACACTTATAATTATGATTTATCCGGCTCGGTGGATCTTCAATATGATTTTGAATACATCCTCACTGCCGCCAAACGCTGGGCCAACAAACAGATTGACGATTTCACCCTGGTGGTTGACATGGGAGAGTTTGAACAATTCAGGATTAATAAATATTTTTTCACCAACAGCAGTTCCTGGTTAATTAACGGCATTGGCAAAACAACGGAATTCAAAGCAAAGCCTGATACTTACCCTGACCAGGACGCTACGATTTTTACAATCCAAAAGGGGAATATCATCTACCAGCAAAAGAATTTTAAACCGAAGGGAGAGTTATTTATTTATACCGTGAACTACATCCCGGAAGGTGATACATTCAATGCGGCGGAACACACCCTGCCTTTTTCTTATGAAATCCAGGACCGGATTTCCCCACCCGCTGATGATTTCTCCAAGAAGATTCTGAAAAACCTGCCTTTTGCCAGGCGAGGTTATGTTTTTACCAACAAGGAATTACAGCAGTATTTTGAAAAGAAGGCTGACTGGTATATCCCTAACCCGAATTATGTGCCTGAAGTGGAAATCATACATGAAAAAGAAAAGAGCTGGATTGAGAAATGGAAATAGCCATATTTTTATAGATATCTTTTCAAAAACAAACCATTGAAACCAAAAACAAAAACCACATGATTAAAGTAAGCGTACTCTATCCCCATGCAGATGGTAAAAAGTTTAATTGGGATTATTATTTACAAAACCATTGGCCGCTGGTAAAAAATTTACTGGGCGCTGCATGCAAAGAGGTTACTGTGGATGCGGGTATTGCCGGTGGCGTTCCGGGCTCCCCGCCCGTGTATACTGCGATGGGCCATATGTTTTTTGACAGCGTGGAGAGTTTTATAGGTGCTTTTGCGCCAAATGCTGAAGCCATTATCGGAGATGTGGCAAATTTCACAGATATCCAGCCGCAGGTGCAGATCAGTGAGGTTAAGTTGTAATCCATTTACATTTGTACAACCTGTGTAAGACCTGCATTACATTATGCAGGCTTTCACAGGTTCATGTAAATACTTTTTTATGCGCAACGTATTCCTTTCCCTGGCATTGCTTGTAACGATTACTGTAACCAATGCCCAGAATCCTGAACCCATTCGTGTACTCATCCGTTGTGATGATATCGGTATGTGCCACTCCGTAAACATGGCCGCAGAAAAAGTACTGAAAACAGGCATGCCCGTTTCTATGTCTGTAATGACACCCTGCCCCTGGTTTTCCGAAGCAGTTGAAATGCTGAAAAAATACCCCAATGTATCAGTAGGCATCCACCTGACACTGAATGCAGAGTGGAAACAATACCGCTGGGGACCCGTAACCGGTGCTGCGATGGTACCATCCCTGGTTGATTCGCTGGGGAATTTCTTTCCCTCCAGGGCTTTGCTCTATGGAAACAATCCCAAACTGAATGAAATAGAAACAGAACTCAGGGCGCAGATACAAAAAGCACTGAAGGCCGGTTTAAAACTCGACTACCTCGATTACCATATGGGCGCTGCGGTACAAACACTCGAAACCAGGGCGATCGTAGAAAAACTGGCAAAAGAATTCCATTTATCTATTTCACGCTATTACGGTGAGTCTGATGTGGAAGGCGGATATGGAGCACCCGTAGCCAATAAGCTGGATACGATGCTCACTAAACTCAAAGCCCTGCAACCCGGTGCTGTGAAACTTTTCGTTGTTCATCTCGGTCTCGACAGCCTGGAGATGCGGGCGATGGAAGACCTGAATCCCGGAGGCCCCAGGGATATGAGCCGTCACCGGAATGCGGAACTGAATGCGCTCACAGCTCCTTCATTCCAGCAAACGCTTCACGAATCTAAATACAGGATGGTGAATTATGGCATGCTGAACCGGGAAATTGGTTTGGAAAACCTGAAAAGACCACCAACAGAATAATGCCTCTTTTTTAATTCATTACGATGAGAAGAAATACACCGCAGATTGTGCTTGTTGCAATCTCTATCATGATTTGCACGGCTTTGCATGCACAAAAAACAGTTACTATCAGTACCAAAGCCCTGCGCGATAAAATCGCCGGGGGCTGGGCCGGAAAAATGATTGGTGTTACCTACGGAGCACCCAGCGAATTCCATTTCCTGCAGGCAGTAAATAACGATTCCATCAAATGGTCACCAGCCGATATTAAAGGCAGTGTTTGGCAAGACGACTTGTATGTACAGTTAACATTCCTCATGGCAATGGACCAATACGGCATAGATGCACCTGCGGTAAAGTTCCAGGAAATGCTGGCTAAAGCAGGTTATCCGCTGTGGTGTGCCAACATGCAGGCGCGTAAAAATTATTTTGACGGGATTTATCCTCCTGCTTCAGGTAGCCCGGAATACAGTTTCCGTGCGGATGATATCGATTTCCAGATTGAAGCAGATTATATCGGTTTTATGAACCCCGGTATGCCCGGTAATGTGGTGAAGATGGCCGGCAAGATCGGGCACATTATGAACTATGGCGATGGTGTGTACGGCGGTATTTTTCTAGGCGCATTATACAGTGCTGCTTATTTTGAAAACAATATCCCGCAGGTGATTCAAAAAGCGCTGCAGGCCATTCCGGCTAATTCTGATTATGCCCGGATCATAAAAGATGTAATCAAACTGCATGCACACTATCCCGATAGCTGGCAAACAGCCTGGAAAGAACTGGATAATAAATGGGGTGATGTGGACATCAGCGGCGCCGGACACCCGTTTAATATTGATGCGAAAATAAACGGAGCATATATCGTCATGGGTCTGTTATATGGCGGGGGTGATGTCAATAAAACAATGGAGATCACCACCCGCTGCGGACAGGATTCTGATTGCAATCCCTCCAGTGCGCTGGCTGTTATCGGCCTGATCAAAGGATTCAGCCAGATGCCAGCTGCCATGCAGGAAGGAGTAAAACAGGTTGGTGATTCAATATTTATCAATACTACATACTCCTTTAACAGTGCAGTCGAACAAACTTATCAATACGCGATTAAACTGATCATAGCCAATGGTGGTAAAATCGTGAATGACCAGATTACTATTCCGCAACAGGCTTTTGTTGCCGCCAAAGCAGAAGATGCTTTTCCGAAAGTGGTTTTTGATAAATCAGTTACCGTTTTCACAAAATCAGACTGGATTTATACCGGCCATTGGGAAGTATACAAACAAAAATCCTGGGATGGAAAAAGCGAAACGCCGCAAGCCATGGTAAGCAGCACTGCCGGAGATACTGCCAGTTATACTTTTACAGGCACCGGTATTTCACTCATGGGAAATTGGGTAAAAGACGGTGGCCGGGCAGATGTTTATCTCGATGGCATGTTTTTCCGCACGATCGACACCTATTATAATTACAGTAACCAGGAACACCGTGACGTGAGTATCTGGCATATATTCCAGCTGCCTTTCGGAATCCATACTGTAAGGGTCGTTGCAAAAGGAGAGAAAAACCCGACTTCTGCCGGCACGAATGTATATATTACCAGGGCCATCAGCTTCCAGACCGGCCCCAAGAAAAGCGATACCTGGCGGTTTACGTTTGAATAACTTTCAAATCCATTGCATGAAACGGAGTTTGTTGTTTGTTTTATTGCTGACTGGTTTAAACGTTACCGCCCAAACCTGGGTGAAACTGCCCAACAGCACAATAACCTACTCCAATTTTTGGGCAACAGCGGGAGAAGACCAATATAAAATACAATACGAATATTTTAAAAAAGACGGCAACCTGCTGATAATAGAAAGATTCATCGCTGCCGATTTCAAGCGGGTACTCTCTTTCAACCCTGCTGCTTTTGACAGCCTTTTTTCAAATGCAAAAATCCTTTGCACCCCGGAAGGCCTCAATGACTCATTAATAAAAGGCATCAATTACAAGCAGGCACTGTTGCTTACAGACAGGCAATTGGTTATCGGTGACAAAGAAATTATCTGGATTATGAAGAACACGGGTCCCTGCAGTTCTTCCAATCCCTGTTACCTGAATATTATTTTCAGGAAAGAGTATAACAAAACGAACCTGATCAGGTTTGTAAAAGCATTGAATCAATATTGCGAAATCTGATTGTCCTTCCTACTCCTTCATGTATAAATAGAACAGCGAATTGGTTTGTGGTTCACTTGACTTCACAACCTGTATCGTTACCGGTTGCGGTCTGAAATTATAGATTGCTTTCCGGGATGACCAGCAGGAAACATTTGCCGGCATATTTAACTCATTTGGACTGAATATGATAAAATCACCGTTACTCACTGCGAAAGAAGTGTACTCGTTACTTACATAGTTTGGATGTAATGCCGGGAATAAGTTAATGTACCAGTCATTGGCAGAAGGCTCAAGTGAGAGCGTTGTATCATCCCCGATAAAAACAGTCATAAACTGATCATTATCCCATAAAGGATATGCTCCGGAAAAAGGCCTTGGTGCATCCGGAAGTGCTGCCCACGAGTTATTGAAAGGATCATATTTGGCACCTGATTTAAATACACTGTCTTTACTTATGAATCCAAAACATAATGCCGGAAAAGGCGGGTTACATAAATAGCAGTACATTATACCTGGCCTGGCTTGCCTTCCCCCCGTAATTACAATATTGGATCCGTCAAAAAATACTGCTTCATCCTGTCTGCCTGCCAGCCCTCCGTTTGCAGGGACTTCGGTCCAGCTATTGGACTGCACATTATAGAATCGTCCGTCAGTGAAATAAACGGAAGAATCGTACGTAGAGCTCACAGGGCCACCAGTAAAGCAGGAATAAACAGTTGTGGGCACAGTGAAATACTTCCTGCCGCCCCAAATAAACAAGCCGTCATTCGCATACGCCATTGCAAAATCTACCCTTCCCTGGAAACCGGCCGGTGCGGGGATGTGTTCCCAAACATTGGCAAACGGACTGTACCGGTAACCATCCGCCATATATGTATAATCGCCGGATGTGTTATCATATATACGACCGCCATATATAATAAGTTCGGCTCCGGATGAAATCACTGAATATTCTGTCCTTGCATCTGTAAATGCATTATTAACAGCGATGCTATCCCAAGTTTTCAACCTGTAATTAAACCTCGCGCCTTTTTGTAACCCGGTATTCCAGAATACGATCCACGAAGAAACAGTTTTTACAATTGCCGGCGAATATCCAACCACTTGTAAATAAGCAGGCGGGATAACCTGTGATGTCCATTTATCCGTATTCCGCGAATAATTAAAAATACTATCCTGTGAAAAAAAGTACACCCCGCTGTCTGTATAAACTGATTTCCCGAAACTATTACATCTTGGGGCATCCAGGTTTAAATCAGAACCCAAATTGCCTTTATACCATTGTAAGGCAGGTATCACACTGTCACCGATAACCTGGCTCACCATATTGTGTGTCAGGTATCCCGCATACTTGAATCCTTCATTGATCAGGGTTGGATCGTTTTGTGACTTGCTTAATACCATTGAACCGGACGGCAATGCGCCCATGATCTGCCAGCGGGTACCGTTATACAGATTATACTGTTTGGTGGTTGTATTGTAAACAGTAAGGCCATTGGCCGGACTGGCAATGGCATTCCGCTGGGTGGTGGTCATCCGGGGAATCAGAATCCCCTTGCTGGAAGAGCTGATGTCAAGCTGTGCGGATGTGTTCGGGGAGGCCGTACCAATCCCAATTGACTGGGACTGGCCGGCAATCCCTGCAATAACCATCCAAATCCCTAATAAGATATTTTTCATGTTACCGTTTTATCGTTGTTAGTTTCCTGCTGCAGCAATTGAACAACTGCATCTTTTATAATAGCAACCCTGTTTCTCCTGTTCATGGCCAGATCGCCAATAACACGAATCCGCCTGTTTATCCAATCCGGTGCCCAGCCTTCCATTCCTTCGATATAATAAACAGCTGAATAGCCAGTCACCACCGCAGCATGACCGGCTATATCCCGGGCTTCCCCCTTGAGATAAATTGTTATACCAGGCTTAACCATGTTCTGATCATTCACATTGATAGCTGCATATCTCTGCCCCGTTGCGGTCAAACCACTGGTAACGGATGGGAATATGTTCCAGCCTGAAAATTTCAATAAACCAGGTAGGCGATGTTTTGTAGGTTGCACAATGTTCTGCCTGGTGCAGTTTTTTAAATTCCCCGGGCTGGATGTCGCTTAGCTGCAAATCAGTCAGTGAATAATAAAATACCACATTACCTTCCGTTCCTGCCCTCGCGCTGTCGAAACGGATTCCATTCAATACAAATTCCGGTAACCGTTTATTCAATCTTTCGAGGTTAACAGCCAGGTTGAATTTTTCTGGTGGCTGGTCGCCCGGACTTAAGCGTGGTTCCATTTTATTATTATTACTGCAGGATACACAAACGCCAATCACTACCAGCATACATATTTGTTTCAGCATATTATTGTTTTACCATTTTACGGATACAATACTGGTCACTCACGAAAATATTCCCTGCCGCATCCACACTCAATCCTTTTACGCTGCGGAAACGGGCTTTGGCTCCGGCTGCATCGCGCCAGTCCTGCTCCTCTGAACCGGCTAATGTGGTTACCACTCCGGCGGGACTCACTTTACGAATGCGGGTGATTTCCCCCACGATCAGGTTATCATCTTTATCTATTGCCAGCGCACCAATTTGTAAAAACCTGGCGGCTTTACCAGTTCCGTCATGATTAACACCAGTTGGCGTAAGTGCCGTTACATCACCCGCACCCTCTTCCATTCTGTGAAATATATACATTCCCTTTGCTGTCAACCGCAATCGCCCAGATCTCCTGGAATTGTGCTGCTTTCCCGGTGCCGGGCTTGAAATCACCGATCTGGCCGTTACCGGCGATCGTTGTTACTTTTCCGTCTGTACTGATTTTCCTGATCATGCTGTTGTATGTATCAGCCACGTAGATGTTGCCATTCTTGTCCATGCAGATCCGGGTAGGCCCGTTGAAACCTGCTTCGAGTGCAGGGCCATCATCCTTGCCTTTATAGCCGTTATCACCGGCAAAAGGTGTTACCGTTTTATCAGGACTGATTTTATAGATCATATGATCCCGTCGGCTGCTTACATAGATGTTACCGTTTTTATCGGTACAGATTCCATCTTGTCCGGGAAGGGGATTAATATCAAGGCTATTCCCGTTTATATCAAAAACGCCAACGCCAAACAGCGTACTCACATTCATATCCGGATCCACTTTCCGCAGGCAGTTTTGGTCAATCACATACAGATTTCCGGAAACGTCCAGGGCAGATGGGCCCAATTCCCAGGTAAAACTGGCTTTAGTGCCCTTACCATCAATGATGTGACCGTTTTCTTCCCAACCGGCTACAGTAGTAACCGACCAGCTTTCCGGGGGTAATTTCTCGTGAGAAATAAATGAGAATGAAAAAAGGCAAGTGGCTAAAAGGGAGAAGCGTATTAGTTTCATAAAAAGTTTTATTTAGTATCAGAAGTAAGTATAATCGTAAGTGCTGTTTACAAAACCGGTGGATATCACACGTACTATTCGTCCCTGCGCATCTTTTTCATAAGCCTGGTTAATGACTTGTGTGTTTGTAATGGCACCCGAAGCGTCATAAAAAATAGCGGTTGGTGACCTTTTTTTGATCGCATTTGACTTCGGCTTTATGTTCTTGCCTCCAACAATGGCGGAGCCAAAGTCTGGTGCTGGTCTGAAATTGTATTCAGAACATCTGTGTAATATTCATACTTTGATACCAGGCCTACAGCCCCGTTTGTGCCTTTGCTTACAGTACTGTCAAGCTGCTTACCTGTATAGAAATAATCTGTACGCGCAATACCTGTACTGTAATAACCAACCACACTGGTTGTCATTTTATTACTGTTATAAGCCCTTTCACTATAATCAGATGTGGGCGGATAGGTTGTTTTGAAGACCAAACCATCCGTATTCAGCTGGTGCTCCATGGTGAGATTGAGTGCGCCTGTGGTGCCTGTATTCCGACTCTGTAACACCTTCCCGCAATGTTGAATAAATGCATATTCATTCCGACGGACGGTTATTGCGGCTTCGGCCTTTTTTGATTACAATTTTGCTCCTGCTCATTATAGCTATATTTACTAAGCAACCCCATTTGCAATTATTTGTAACATCTTTTACTTTATAATAGGCTTCAGGCGTTGCCGCGGGATTAAGATTGAATCGCAGCTGCACATTTGTCTACATTCAGTGCGCCATAATCAAACACATGGCGGCTGCCGTCTTTCAGGGTGACAATGCATTTTTTACTGAATAAGGATTTCTGTACTTCCACTGAGCCTATATCGGCTTTGTTGATTTCCAGGAAACCCTCACTGCCCCATTTCACAAATACAAACTCTTCCAGGATACCTTTGGCGGATACATCAAATTTTGCATCATAGAGCAGGCGCTGGTTGGTGACCGTAAGCTTGCCATTGAATTTCCCGCCTTTGGGAGGGACGTATAAAATGGTCCAGGTATCAATTTTTGTTTCACCGGGTTGAAGGGTAATGTTCATGCTGTTTGATTTAATGATGACTTAAAATAAATCCATGATTGACTGGCATCAAAGCACCAAACAGGGAACGGTTGCCAAAAAATGGTGAGAGGCAGTAAGTTTATCCATGATGCAAAAAACAACACGTAAAATATTCCGGAAGAAATCAATGCTAACGGCAGGACAAATACAGTGATCGGCAGGAATGAAACAGGGAACGGCATGCACTGTATATACCACTGCCGGCGGGGATATATTAATGAATTTAGTTTTGTATTTTCAGTCCGTAAACCCCCACTGATGAAAGGACTGTTGTTTGGAATCATTTTCTGTTGCTGTTCGCTTTTTTCCCGCGGCCAGAACACCATCAATATCGATTCTCTGAAGACAGTATTGGAGCATTCACCGACCGACTCTGCCAGTATTATGAAAGGGCTGCAGCAGATTGAAACCGTTTATACATCAGAAACTGAACCTTTGCTGCTGATCGGTAACTGGGGACTTGAATCTGCAAAAAGAATTAATAACAAATATCTGGAGGCCTACGCGAGTATGTCGCTTGGTTTTGCATGGTTGTATACCAGTCAGTAGGCAGATGAACCCGCCGAACACCTGACGGATGCACTGAAAATTTCAGAAGCCGCTGCTTATTATGATATTACGGCACAGGTATATAACGGGCTGGCAACGGTGTACACCCGTAACGGACAGAAAGATAAATTCCGTGAATACACATTGCTTTCGATTGAAGCCAGTAAAAAAATAAATCTTGTGATAGGTATAGCCAACGGGTACAGCGGACTGGCGGCCAGTGTTTATGAAGAAAATAAAAAAGACCCGGTTACTATTAAAAAGGCGCTGGAATACCAGCGATTGGGAGTTGCAGCCTGTGAAAGGATACGTGACAGCCTGAGCCTGATAATCCATTACCAGAATTTTGGCCTGTACTTTACCGCACTGAACATTACTGATTCGGCGAATTATTTCCTGGAAAAATCAAAATCACTGATTGATGCCACCGGATCGGAGAATGATAATATGAGTTATTATTATTTAAAAGGGGCTTTGTATAAGAAAATGAAATCCTATACTGCCGCGCTGCAGGCCTTTAACAGCTCTATAGATTACGCTGAAAAATACGGTGCACATACCTATACGATCCGCGTATGGAAAGCGATGATGGAATTATACCGCGAAACCGGGGATTATAAAAACGCACTCACTTATTACGAAATGTACAAAGAATATACAGATTCGGTACGTGATAAACAGAACTTTGCCAAAGCCACCGATATCCAGAACAAATATGAACGGGAGAAAAAAGACAATGAAATTTACAGGTTAAATGAAGAACAGAAACTCGCCCAGGCTTCCCGCAGGCAGCTGGTGATTTACCTCGTGGCGGCATTAGTGGTTTTAATCGCACTCGGATTTTTATCTTTCCTGCTGCTGAAGAACATCCGCGAACGTAAAGCCGCTTACAACAGGCTTGAAGAAAAAAGTATCCAGATCCAGGAGCAGGCGATTCAGTTGAGTAAACAAGCCCGTCTCATTGCCCAGTTCCAAAGCCAGATGAATCCGCATTTTGTTTTCAATGTCCTTCATAATATACAGGGACTGGTGATCAGCGGGGAGCAGGACAAGGCCAGGGGTCAAATCCAGGCACTGGCGCAACTGATGCGTAAAACATTTGCCAATGCAGATAAAGATGATATTCCCTTAAAAGAAGAAATCAGTTACCTCCAGAAATACGTTGAATTTGAAAAAACAGCCATTGATAAAAAACTGGATTTTGAAGTTCAGATAAACAAGGAAGCAGAAGAAGCATTGATTCCGCCTATGATGATCCAGCCTTTTGTGGAAAATGCGATTAAACATGCACAACTGACAACGGTGCAAAATCCCTACATCCACGTGCTGATTGAAATTGAAAATAACCTGCTTAGTATAAGTGTGAAAGACAATGGCATGGGCATCCGGAAGGATGAAAGTGGTATTGACAGGCTTTCCCATTCGATGTCGGTTATCAAGTCACGGATTGAACTTATTTTCCAGGAAAAAAACAAACCGGTGAATGAAAACCTGTTTTCAGTAAAAACAGTCCCTGAAATTGATACAGGAACACTGGTTAAATTTTATTTACCCCTGAACCTGCCCTATTAAATTTATGATCAGAGCTATATTGGTGGATGATGAAAAGCTCAGCCGGAACACGCTGAGAGTATTATTGGACAAATATTGCCCCGAAGTAACTGTTATTGCTGAATGTGAAAATGCAGAATCAGCCAAAGTGCAAACGGCTGCGTTGCAACCCGATCTCATTTTCCTGGATGTAGCAATGCCCGGCAAAAACGGCATTGAATTCCTGCAGGACCTGGGTGATATTCCTTTTGAAGTCATTTTTGTTACTGCCCATGATAAATATGTGCTGCAGGCCATCCGTTTTGCAGCCGTTGATTATTTGTCAAAACCGGTTGAAGAAGCACAACTGGTAAAAGCCGTGGCCAGCGCATCCAAACGCATCCAGGAGAAAACAGGCAAACAACAGGTGGAAACCCTGCTGCATAATATGCGCCGCAATACTGATATGCAGGAAATGCAACTCTGCATTCCCAGCCTGCGCGGATTCCAGGTGGTGGTGATTCATGATATCCTGTATTGTGAAGCTGAAAATACATACACCAGCATTTTCCTGAAAGACGGGAAAAAAATACTGGCCTCCCGTCCTTTGCTTGATTATGAAACCCTTTTACAGGACAACCTGTTTTTCCGTGTGCATAAATCTTTTCTCATCAACCTCAAGCATGTAAAAGAATACCAGAAAGGTGAAGGTGGCATTGTAATTATGAGCAACGGGGCTGAACTCGAAGTATCCCGCAGGAAAAAAGACAGTTTCCTCGCCCGGATGAAAGAGGTATTCAAATTTTAACAAATACATCCGGCCGATATATATATCTTCAGGCAACCTGAAGTAATTGCCATGCGAGTATTGATTATTTTACTGCTTATCGTTTTAACGGGGAGGACTATTTCCGCACAGCAAACCGATACACTGACTGCACACCGCGACAGCTTTTACATTATACATGAAGATGTGCCTAAAAGCAAGTTTCTGGGAAATTCCTGGAACATTGCAGTAGCCAGGAATTTCGGCTATACCAGTGAGATGAACCTGCAGATTGGGCGGACGTACGGCTCCTCTTTTTGCGGTGGTGCCGGATGCATTTATACCATGAAAAGCTGGGGTGCCGGTTTTAGCCTGGCCCGTAAAACCGGAAGGTCCGCCAATACAATCAACGCGTTCAGGGAATACTCCTTTTTCTATTTCCCTCCCTATTCTCTTACTTTCCGGGGAGATTATGTATACGATCTCACGAATAAAGTACATTACCTCCGCCCTTCAGCAGGTTTAAATTTATTCTATATAGACTTACTTTATAACTATTCCTTTAAACTGAACGGCTCAACAAATCTTTTTAAACACGGTTTCACGATCCGCCTGAAGTATTTCCATAAAATCAAAAAATGGGAGAAAAATTACCCGAACCGTTGCTGATGAAAATCGTGATTTCCATATTATCCACTGTAATTACTGCCTTCTTTTTAAACAGTACGCCCGGCACTGCCAGACCGGCGAACCAATCGAAAATTGATTATTGCCGCATTCTTGATTCACTGATCAAACAGCGATATCGTCACCAAACTGCGGCATTTAATTACAATTCGGAAGAAATGCTGCAAATCGTCGAAAAAGGATCTGGTATCTGGGGCACTTATTCAATGGGATTTGGCGGAATGATTTACTGTGACACATTTTTCAATAATGATGTCCGCCGCTGGAGAGCCTTTTTTCATTGTGATAGTGTTTCACTACCTGCCGCAAGATTACCTTCTCCGCCCTGCGACACAACGCATTTTATCCAGGAAAATCAATAAGTCTTTTACTCATAGGAATTTCCCTTTCTATTGATTAATTTGTTTCTTTCACCCAATGAAACAATTTCACGGCCATATTCCGGTTTATTTAAAACACCTCCTGCTGGCTGCATCCTGTATATCTCTGCACGCCTGCCATCCTGATCACGAAAACCTAAATCCCGGTTATTCCACCTCCGGGCATAAAATCTACAATGAATACGGCGCCATACAATTGATAGGCACAAACGCATTTCATGTTTTTGGTGCAGGCAGCCGCGATATGAACAGCTGGAAGATGGATATATCGCGTGAATTTATCGGGAACATGAAACAAGCCCCCCTGAGCGGATCACCTGTTTTGGATAATAATGGTGCTTACCTGCATTCCATGCAAGCCGTAGCAGACAGTAACCGATTACATAAAAGGGTAACTGTTTTCTGCGCCTTCGGCTGGGATGGAACACCGGCTACGGTTTTTTCCGGTCTGCGTCCGCCACTAACCGCCTGGTGGACTGACTATAAATCCAGGCTCCGTGAATGGGCAATACATTTCAAAGACCAGCCGGATGTCTGGATTGAACCCTGGAACGAACCTTACCGCTACGATCGTGCTGACGGGTATTCAGATGATATCTGGATGAATGACATGACTGAACTGGTTACTATAATCCGCGAAACCGGCAACAAGAACATCATCCTGATCCCGGGAGCCGAACAGGGACAGGACGAATCGGTTTTATTGAATAAAGGCTCTTTATTCCTTTTGCAAAAACAAAATATTCTTTTCGATATTCACGCTTACGAAAAATGGCTGCTCGCCTCCCCGACGGAAATTGAAAGCCGGCTTACAGAATTGAATCGCTATAACCTCCCGGTAATTTTCGGGGAAACGGCTCCCATGAATGCTTCTGTACTGATGAATCCGCAAACATTCCTTGACATAGCTTATAATAAAGGCTTCTCTGTGTGTGCCTGGACCTGGAAATATGATGACAATGACCAGGACGCGTTACTCACAGGAACCGGAATACCCAACGACAATAATAATAACAACTGGGGGAGTTTCTACAGGAGTCTGGCCGCACGTACCAGAAAACCCTAACCGGTTAAAATCACCGCTATTTTTTATTACTTTGCCTGATGGATTATTCGCAAGCGCCGAAAATTGAATTACACCTTCATCTTGATTGCTCACTGAGTTATGAAGTGGTGAAAAAAATCAAGCCTTCCGTTACTATAGAAGAATTCCGTGAATCTTTTATTGCACCACCCAAATGCACTGACCTGGTGGATTATATCAAACGGGCGGTGAAAGGGTATGAACTGATGCAAACGCCTGAGCAGCTGAAATTAGTTACCCTTGATTTATTCCGGCAGCTGAAAGCCGACAATGTTATATACGCAGAAATCCGTTTCGCCCCGCTCCTGCATACCGAACAGGGATTGACAGGTACTGAAATTGTATCTATCGTAAATGAAGCGGCGGATGAAGGCATCCGTACGTATGGTGTGGAAGCAGGTCTCATACTTGCCACTTTACGCCACTATACACCGGAACAAAGTATGCAAACCGCAGAACTTGTCCGCCAGTTTAAGGGCACCCACGTTGTAGGTTTTGACATTGCAGGCGATGAAGCCGGTTTTCCCATTGATAACCATATCCGCGCTTTTGAATATGCCCGCGCCAACGGTTTGCATTGTACCGCCCATGCCGGTGAAGCCTGCGGTGCCAACAGTGTTTGGGGAACACTCGAACATTTCAAACCCACCCGCATAGGTCATGGCGTTAGAAGTGCAGAGGACCCAGCCCTGCTGGAGCATCTGAAAAAACATGATATCCACCTGGAAGTTTGCCCCACCAGTAATGTGCAAACCAATGTATGCAATACTATCGAAGACCATCCAGCCGATAAAATATATAATGCCGGCGTATCCATGAGTATCAACTGTGATGCACGTACGGTATCACCCATTACGCTCACGCATGAATACCAGGTGATGGAAAAAATATTCCATTGGGATAAGGCGCATTTCCTGCGATGCAACCTGGAGGGGATCAGGCATTCCTTTGCAACGGAAGAGGTGAAGGAAAAAGTAAGGAAAATAATTACTAAGTATTATTTGTAACCCTTTTCCCAATACATAACCACAAAGTCCACAAAGGTTAAACAAAGCACACAAAGAGTTTACCCTTGTGGCCTTTGTTTTCACTTTGTGTTCTTTGTGGTTAAGAAAGAGTTCTTAATTTTTCCTAGCTTTACCCCGAAACAAACCAACGCCACTTATGCCCCTGCATGCCTGGACACTACTGCTATTGCTTACACTTTCCATTACTAACATCAAAGCACAGGAAGCCCCCATCCAGCTCGACCGTCCGGATCAGACTGAATGTGCCTACATCGTCCCCAAAAATTATATCCAGCTTGAAAACGGGTTCACCTTTGAAAAAATAAATGCATCCGCCGGATCTGTTGCCTATCCTTCCACACTCTGGAAATACGGCGTAAATGAAAAATTTGAACTCCGCCTGATTACCGAACTGGTATCTGTAAAAGAAAATAATGAGAAGCAGGCAGGCCTGTTGCCAATTACGGCAGGGTTCAAAGCCAATCTCTGCCAGGAAAAAGGTATCATCCCCATGATTTCATTTATCGGGCATATCACTACAGCAAACTGGGGCAGTAAAAAATTCCATACGCGGTATGTGGCACCGGCCTTCCGGTTTACCATGCAGCACACATTATCAGATAAAATTTCCCTGGGTTATAACCTGGGTGCGGAATGGGACGGCGAATCACCGGCGCCCACCTGGATTTATACATTAACCACTGGCTTATCCATTACCGAAAAACTGGGAAGTTATATTGAAGTGTATGGTTTTGCACCGCAGGATGGAAAAACAGATCACCGGTTTGACGGAGGTATTACTTACCTGCTTAGTCATAATACAATCCTGGATATTTCCGGTGGCTCACATCTCAATAATGTAACACCCGGCGGATATATCGCACTGGGATTCTCATTCAGATTCGCTGTAAAAAAATAGGTATGTGGCTGTTGACTAAAGACCTGCCTACCGGCAGGCAGGCTACCGGCTCAAGACTCGCGACTGTTCTTTTTCCAGCGGAAAATCACAAAACCAATAATGGCAAATGGAGCCAGGCCCAGGTAGATAATACCGGAGTTCATTCCTTTTGCCGGTTGCTCACCTAACTGCTGGGCCGTTTTAGTGCAGATAGAACATTGTGCACTCGCCTCGTTTGATGATAAACAGGCCATGCCAATGGAGAGAAATAATATGAGAAATAATTTCCGCATGTTCAGCGCAAATTTACAGATTAAACTACAAATCCGGGAAAGGATTCAGGGCAGTAATTTCCTCACAATCGCCTGGAATGATTCCTCCCAATGCGCCCATGTCAGTTGTGTTTTATAATATTCCAGACTGCTCTGTTTCAGCGCATCCAGCCTGCCCGGTTTCCGGAAAATGGATGCTATTTTTTCAGCATACGCAGGAGCCTGCGCCTCAGGCGAAAGTAAATAACCGTTTATACCCTCATGAACGATTGAACTGACGCCACCCGTATCAGTACTGATCGAAGGCAGTCCAAACGCAGATGCCTCACTGAACACCACACCCGCACATTCCGCACGCGTGGGTACAAATAATATATCCGAGGCCTCCATAATCTTCACCATCTCCGCTCTTTCAGCCGGGTTGTTTTTATCCAGAAAAGGTATCACCGTAATGTTTTTGTCGCCGGATAAATCAACCGGAGGCACAACACCTATTATGTGTAACGAAGGATTCATTCCCATCTGTTGCAATAAACGGAAAGATTCCAACACAATCGGGCCACCTTTCCGCTCCCACTCCACACCCAGGAATAAAATCCTGCACACATTGGGTAAGGATGGTACAATCCGTGTCAATCCCGATTCTTCCATATTGGGCGAAAACGGGATAACAGAAATTTTGTCCGCCGATATCTGGTAATCATTTACGGCAGACGCTTTTGCCCATTCAGAAGTGAGCAGGCAATGACTGGCATTTTGAAAAGCCAGTCGGTCGAGTTCCACGCCCTGCTTTACGTTATAAGCAGGCAGGTTTGAATAGTATGGATAATAACCGTTCAACTGTTTGAATGTTGCATCTATCATGAAAATCACAGGAACCGGCGAACGGAGATAGGAAATCATTTGCGGGGATCCTGAAACAAAAAGCACATCAACCGGATTTTGTTTCAATTGTTTTTCCAGCTGCCTGCTGCAATCTTTCGCATAGGCTTTCAGGAATTCAACCGCTGTTCCTTTATTTGAAAATTTCCGGTTCAGGCTTTTTTGCATCGTCAGCCATTCCCGCAACCACCAGGGCCATTTATAACCGAATATGTCCACATCATAATGGCGGCATATCGCTTTATAGGTATAATGCACGCTTCCGGACCAGGATTTTTTATCCAGCGGATCGTATCGTGAAGCAAAACCGATTTTCATATTGAAGTCATCAGTCCAGGTATGGCCTGGCTGCCAGGTTAAATGTAGTATCCTTTTGGCGGATATACTCCGGTGTCAGTTTGGAAAGGTAAGGTTCCCACGAAAAAGATTCCCAGAGATGATGCAGGTAGGCACCCTGGAAATCCCTTTTCTCTTCAAACATGGATTTGAGTCCGGATTCATCAAACAATGGATAATGAAAAGCATAAGGACCCAGTTGTGTGATGTGGTCCGGGTATTGTTCAGCCAGTTTCTCCGGCACCAGTACCGAATGCTCATTCCAGTATTTATCCCTTCCGGTGGAACGGAATGTTTTATATTCTTCCAGCCATCGGTTCACAAAAAAACTGTCTTTCTCCGACAACAAAACAGCATTGCATAAGCCGGTTGAAGCCGCAATGTTTTTCGGAACAAGTCCCAGTGATTTGCGGATACCATATTTGAATTTTTGCCGCCAGTTTTTGGGAAGATAACCGGCTTTTAATTCCTGGCCGATCACAAATGAGTCATTCAGCAAATCCGACAACGGCTTTACGGAAATCGTATCAAGATCCATATAAATCCCGCCATGCTCTTTCAAAGCCTGCAGTCTCACCACATCCGCCTTATGCGCCACATGATACAACGGCCTGCCCATGAATTCATCCGGCGCTTTTACTTTATGCAGGATCAAATGGCGTTTGGCCTTATCCCACCATTCCCCGGTTGGTTCATACTGGTAATAGAAAATAGCAGCATCCGGCTCATTGAGTGCAATCGCAGAACGAAGGGATAAATAATGTGCCAGTGAAAACGGTTTTCCCCCGAAATCAGGCGCCATGCCGAAGACGAAGTGGAGGATGTTGGGGATCATACCCGAAGTTAATAGATATTAGATATCAGAGATTAGATATTAGATGGTAGAATTTGGCTATTAGCTATTGGCTGTTAGCTGTTGGCTAAAGCCTTAAAACCGAACGAATTTTTTCATTCCGGGTGAAGGCAGAGAAAGGTTGCCAGCTACCAGTTACCAGTAACTAGTAACGGGTAACCGGTAACAGGCAACTGGTAACTGGCAACTGGCAACTGGCAACTGGCAACTGGTAACTGGTAGCTGGTAACAAAAAAAGGAGCGCCTGTTTCTAAGCACTCCTTTCAATTCTATTAGATCTCGTTTTTACGAGGAAACCGCTTCCGCTTCCATCCTCTTCTGCATTTTCTTGCGCTCATCCTCGTCGAGGATTACTTTACGCATACGGATGAAGTTGGGGGTTACTTCGATACATTCATCAAACTGGATGTATTCCATGCACTCTTCCAGTGTCATCAGCGTTTTGGGAGCGATGCGGGTTGCATCGTCACTGCCGCTGGCACGGTGGTTGGTCAGTTTCTTTCCTTCCGTTGCATTTACTACCAGGTCGCCGGGTTTAATGTTTTCGGCAATGATCTGGCCTGAGTATACATCTTCACCCGGATCCACGAAGAAAGTTCCGCGGTCCTGGAGTTTGTCGATGGAATAACCGGTAGTACGATCCTGGAATTTTGAAATCAAAACACCATTATTACGTCCAGGGATGGGTCCTTTCCAGGGTTTGTATTCTGTAAAACGGTGTGCCATTACAGCTTCACCGGTTGTGGCAGTCAGCATCTGCGTACGCAGGCCGATCAGTCCGCGGGAAGGGATTTCAAATTCCAGGTGCTGCATTTCACCTTTTGTTTCCATCACCAGCATCTCTCCTTTACGGCGGCTCACGAGGTCAATCACTTTACTGGCGAATTCCTGGGGCACATCCACTACCAGGTTTTCGTAAGGCTCACATTTCTTACCGTCAATTTCGCGAACGATAACCTGGGGCTGACCCACGGTTAATTCATATCCTTCACGACGCATGGTTTCAATCAGGATACCAAGGTGCAGGATACCACGGCCATAGACCATGAAACTGTCACCCTCGTCTGTATCCACCACTTTCAGCGCCAGGTTCTTTTCTGTTTCTTTCATCAGCCTGTCACGGAGGTGACGGCTCGTAACGAATTTACCATCCTTACCAAAGAAAGGAGAGTTGTTGATGCTGAACAGCATGTTCATGGTGGGTTCATCCACACTGATTACCGGTAATGCTTCAGGATTTTCGCCGTCAGCAATCGTGTCACCAATATTGAAATCTTCGATACCAACAACCGCACAAAGGTCACCGGATAAAACTTCCGAAACTTTTTTCTTACCCATGCCTTCAAACACATACACTTCTTTTGCTTTCATCCGGCGGGGTGTGATGCCCGGCTGGACCAATGCAATTTGCTGTCCCTCGCGGAGACAACCACGGGTTACTTTACCTACAGCGATACGGCCGAGGAAAGAAGAGTAATCCAGTGAAGTGATCTGTAACTGCAGGCTTCCTTCATTTACTTTGGGTGGTGGCACATATTTAATGATACCATCCAGCAGTGGGAAGATATTGTCAATCTCCTCGAGTGAATCATTGAACCAGCCATTCTTACCACTTCCGTAGAAAGTGGGGAAGTTCAGCTGCTCTTCTGTTGCATCGAGGTTGAAGAATAATTCAAAAACGGCATCATGCACTTCATCGGGACGGCAATTGGGCTTATCCACTTTATTAATAACCACAATAGGTTTGAGGTGCAGTTGCAATGCTTTTTGTAAAACGAAGCGGGTCTGGGGCATGGGACCTTCAAATGCATCCACGAGCAGGATCACACCATCAGCCATTTTCAGTACACGCTCCACTTCACCGCCAAAGTCGGCGTGACCAGGCGTATCAATTACATTAATCTTTACATCTTTATAAACCACGGCGGCATTCTTACTGAAGATCGTGATACCGCGTTCTCTTTCCAGGTCATTGCTGTCCATGATCAGCTCACCTGTTTCCTGGTTGTCCCTGAATACCTTTGTGGCATGCAGGATTTTGTCCACCAGGGTAGTCTTACCGTGGTCAACGTGCGCTATAATAGCTATGTTACGTATATCCATTTTTAATATATATGACCCCTTTCCGGGAAGGGCCGGAGGTTCTGAGTTTCAATGCTTTTCCGGGCGGCAAAGGTAGTTTAAAATGGGCGGGAGAGCAAATGAAATGCGTGTTAAGGAGCTAACTCCGTGGGTTTGAACGCGGAAAAATCTTAGTTTTAGGAAAATGATGCCATGAAATTCCTGAAAGGGCTTGCTATCTTCCTTTTGCTGCTGATCCTGGCCTATTTCCTGGGACCCAGGCCATCAACCCCAAAATACAGTCTTGCGCTGCCCAATGTACCCGCTGAACCGGCTGCATTGCTTGACTATATCAGCAAAAATGAAGCCGTGCATCATCTCAAACCTGATAATGAAGCAAGGGTTATCTGGTTTAATGATTCATTGAAAAACAAAACAGAATATGCGGTGGTGTACCTGCATGGATTTTCTGCTTCACAGGAGGAAGGTGATCCGGTGCATTACAGTTTCGCGCAGCAGTTTGGGTGTAACCTTTATTTGAGCCGGCTGGCCGAACATGGAATTGATACAACTGAACCGTTGCGCAATTTCACAGCTGATGGGCTGTGGGAATCTGCCAAGCAGGCTTATGCGATCGGCAAACAGCTGGGCAAAAAAGTGATCCTGTTGTCAACTTCTACCGGCGGAACGGTGGCGTTAAAACTGGCGGCTGAATATCCGGATATTGCCGGGCTGATCCTGTTATCACCCAACATTGCCATCAATGATCCCAATGCCTGGTTACTGAATAACCATTGGGGATTACAGATTGCGAAGATGATCAAGGGGAATTATATCACTGCAGGCGATACAACCAAAGCATACGCCCAGTACTGGAATTATAAATACCGGATTGAATCCACTGTACAGTTAGAAGAACTGCTGGAGAGCAGCATGAAAGCCTCTACGTTCCAGAAAGTAAAACAACCGGTGCTGTTACTCTATTATTTTAAAGATGAAAAAAACCAGGACCCGGTGGTGAAAGTAAGCGCCATGCAAAGGATGTTCAAACAGCTGGGTACACCCGACAGCCTGAAAAAAGAAATCGCACTGCCTAATCCGGGCGGCCATGTGATTGGCTCTTATCTCAAGTCAAAAGATATTGAGTCAGTCGAAAAAGCCTGCGAAGAGTTTGGCGAAAAAATACTGGGGCTGCCGAAGGCATATATTGTTGCGCCATCTTCCAATTACCTGATGCCGGGTGATACTTTGAAACCTTCACCTATGTAATAGGCTTTAATTGCAACTATTGCAATCAAAACAGTTGCAATTAGTGTACATTTCCTATCTTCCTTCTTTAATTGCTTGCTATGCCCCGCTCCATTATTGCCGGAATCGGCAAATACCTGCCCGAACGTGTTGTTACCAACAACGACTTACTGAAATACATGGACACCAGCGATGAATGGATCCAGGAAAGAACCGGGATCAAGGAACGCCGTTATGCCCATCGTACCGAAGAAACCACCACCACGATGGGTGTGGAAGCCGCCAAAATTGCCATTGAAAGGGCCGGCATCACACCCCAGGATATTGACTTCATTGTGTTCGCTACTTTATGTCCAGACTACTATTTTCCGGGCTGCGGCGTTTTAGTACAGCGCGCCTTGAAGATGAAAGAAATCGGCGCCCTCGATGTACGTAACCAGTGCAGCGGCTTTGTGTATGCGCTCAGTGTGGCTGATCAGTTCATCCGGACCGGTACTTATAAAAATATCCTGGTCATTGGTGCCGAAAAACACTCTTTCGGTATTGATTTCAGCACCCGCGGCCGCAACGTATCTGTCATCTTTGGTGATGGCGCCGGCGCCGTGGTATTACAACCCGCTACGGATGAGCAAAGCGGTATCCTGAGCACACACCTCCACAGCGATGGTGAATCTGCAGAAATCCTGGCGATGTACAATCCCGGCACACATGCCAACCACTGGAAAGAAGAAAAATACGCTGCGTTTGATGATGCAGAAATCGGGCAAATGTTTTTCAGCCATAACATGATTGACCAGGCTCAGATTTTCCCTTACATGGATGGCCCCGCCGTTTTCAAAAAAGCCATTGTGAAATTCCCGGAAGTGATCAACGAAGCATTGCAAAAAAACGGATACACTACAAAAGACCTCCGGCTCCTCATCCCTCACCAGGCCAACCTGCGGATTTCGCAGTTTGTGCAGCAGAAACTCCAGTTAAGTGATGAGCAGGTGTATAATAATATCCAGCATTACGGAAACACGACGGCTGCTTCTGTACCGATTGCTTTATGTGAAGCTTGGGAAAAGGGTAAAATCAATAAAGGTGATTTAGTTTGCCTGGCGGCATTTGGAAGCGGGTTTACCTGGGCGAGTGCGTTGCTGAAATGGTAAAATACATTTTACCACCCACCTACGCTTCGCTTCGGCGGGCACGCAAAGTGAGTCCTCTATCTTTCGCACCCTCTTTGTGACCCTTGTTTTACCTTTGTGTCCCTTGTGGTTAAGCATAATAGACATATCATCTTCATCATCAACCCCATTTCTGGCACCAGGACCAAGAAGGATTTACAATCCTACATCGAACAGGAAACCACCGCCAGAAAAATCCCGTATAAAATTTTCCCTTCCGTTGCCGGCGGCAATTACCATTTCCTGGATGATTATATCCGGCAACATCATGTAACCGATGTCGTCATTGCCGGCGGCGATGGAACCGTCAGCCAGGCGATTGGCAGTTTACTGCATCATCCCGTGAACTTCGGCATCATCCCCTGTGGTTCAGGCAATGGATTAGCATTGGCTGCCGGCATCCCAAAGAAAACAGAAAAAGCACTGGAGATTATCTTCTCCGGCCAGACGCAGGAAACGGATGGCTTCCGGGTGAATGAACAGTTTGCCTGCATGCTGTGCGGACTCGGATTTGATGCCAAAGTAGCCCATGATTTCGCGAAGCAATCCAAAAGGGGTTTATCTACTTATGTGAAGCAAGTGCTGAAAAATTTCTTTGGCGCCAAAGCACATCGTTTTGAGATAACAGTACAAAATCACAAGGTGGAACTGGAAGCATTTTTGTTTTGTATTGCCAACAGTAACCAGTTTGGTAATAAAGTAACTATTGCCCCGAAAGCCAGTTTAAGTGACGGGCTGCTGGATATCGTGATCATCCCAAAACAAAATAAGATTTCGGTACTCTGGCAAACCCTGCGTCAACTCAGGGGGAGGAAAAAATTACAGGATGGATTGCAGCTGCAAAAAGAAAAAGGGCTGATTTATTTCCAGACTGAAAAAATCAATATCAAAAATGTTTCGGGTGCGTTAATGCATCTGGATGGTGACCCGGCAGAGACGCCGGACCATTTAACTATCGCTGTATCCAAAAAGGCATTCCGTTTGTTGCGGCCTTAATAGTATCTGCCGGCGGATGTTCAATCAGTCCGAGCACTTTCCTGAAACTGGATTGATTATCTGGTGAACTCAGGGATGCAACCACATCTTTTTCTTCACGTCGCGTCAGGTGGAAATTCAATGCGGCTTTATTCTCTTCATTATCGCTGGCGTACTGGAAAACCATTTTGTGGATATTCACCCCGCTCTGCAAAGTGAAATAATCCAGCATATCGTTCTGGAAATATTCCATCATCTTAAACCAGTTATGCTGCAGCAGTAAAAACGGTTTGGTGGCATGATCGGTGATATCATCTGATAAATATGGCGCTTCCCAGCCACCGGATTTACGGTCTTTTATCTGGATCAGCAGCACACCACTGGTATTTTCTTTCAGCCATTGTTCAAAAGAAGCAATAAAACGGAGTGAGGTTTCCTGCCCGTAATTATCCCGGAGTCCCGCATCCATTACATCAATAACCGGGTTGGAAGGCAGCCACACGTTGGGTAATACAATCGGGAAAGTGGCGTTCATCCGCAGTGCGGTTAATATGCGCAGGTTATACGGATCCTGTTTGGCAAAGAAGCTCGTGAAATCCACACCATCCGGATCTGCGATAGGTATATGTGTGCTGTCGGCCGGGGCCTGCATCATAAATCGCACGGGCTGGGTGGAGATGATCATCTTCCGGCTGTCGCGGGTAACGACTGAATTGAAAAAGATCAGCGGGATGTTGGCGTCTTTTTCATCCTGTACATAATCACGCAATGACAGGTCCAGCATGCCATGGGTATTTCTTCCCAGCTGCAGTTCAAAGGCATAGCCGCGGTCTTTCACATATTTATAATTCCCTACACTGAACTTCTGTGCAGGTGCAATCAAATCACGCGCGAAGAATGAACTGAACAGCGGATTCAGCAGGTCACCGGCGATATCATCAATGTATTGTTTATTCTGCAACGAAACGGCGCGTCCTTTCATCCGCTGCCGGTATAATTCCCTGAAATAAGCAGCCCCGATCATACCACCGGAAGCACCATTGATCAGGAAAGTCTTGGGCATAATCCCGCCTTTGGTCATGCTGTCGAGATAACTCAGCACACTCATCGTAAATGTGGCACTGCGGTGACCGCCACCACTGGTATTGATGATCACCATCAGCGGCTTAGGCTGGTCCTGTTTGTTTTTCCATTTTTCCAGGATGGTGATCATGTTTTTCTTATCCGCTTCCACATTGGCCGGTGCGCATAATGCCAGCAGGCTGTCGCGGGAATAAGAAGGCCTTTCAGTTTTATTGGTATAGTTTAGTCCGTACGCTTTGTTGCGTGGATCAATCCACTCCATTTTATAAAACACATTCAGCAGGATAACCAATCCAACCAGGTATGGCACACTCCAGCTCTGCAGGAAATACGTAATGGCACCCGCCACACCAATGAGGATTGAAAAGAATATCGTGATACTGGCAGCAGCTGGCAGCTGGAAAATCGGGTTATCTAGGAAAAAACCGATGATCAGCAAAAAGATAAAAGCAGCAAACACAGAAATAATAGCCGCAAAGTGGTGCCGTTTGAAAATAGAAGCGATAAACTCGTTGGTATAATGTGATACATCCCGGCAGGCCCTGAGCTTGATAGGTGATTCAAAATAACTGTCGACCCGCAACAGGGGTTTATCATGGTAAACCTCTTTAGTTGCATTCAGGTGTGTGATATAGGAACCCGGATCACGGATCACAGGCATCATGCGCCGGAGGATAGAACGGTCCGCCTGGAAAAAATATACCAGTGAAATGGCAAGAATGAAAATAAAACCGGCCAGGAATCCGCCAAACAGGAATAATAATTCGGTATTGCTGATTAACTCCCGGTAATGCCCGAAATGCCAGGCTTTGAAAGCATAAAACACCAGGAACAAACCCGGAATGATGGCATTATTGATACAGTACTTTAAGAAAGGATTGGTGGTGGCCGCGAGGAAACGGAAATGCCTGCTGAAAAGAATAAACGTGGAGATATTCCAGCTCATAATAAACATGGCAATCGCAGCACCTACAATCGCAGCGCCCAGCGAGTTCACATTACCGAGGTATTCCGGTGCGAGATACAGCGAGTCGGCCCCGAATGTTTTCATGAAACTGCCATTCACCGTGGCAAAGAGAATAAACCAAAACAGGAGCAGGGCCTGGTATTTCCTGAAATGCAGGAACAGGAGCTGTACAGGAAAAGAATAGAAGAAACCCTTCAGCCAGGCTTTCATGTAATGGTTTTGATAAAGTTAATTGAAATCTTTCCGGGATAAAAACAGATTGCAGATTTAACGGGTAATTATATAGCCCGCTCCTTCCGCACGATATACATCACCCAAAACATCCCCAGCAAGAGCATCATCGCCGTAAACTGGTGCGAAACACCCATATAAAGCAGCCTTTCATGCGTATTGGCATTTAATACGGTGAGTATACCCAGCAATACCTGCAGTAACACCAGCAGCAGCGGCTGGTAACGGGTATTGCGGAAAAAAGCAGTGCCTTCCACTTTGCGGGCTTTCCACCACCATATAAAAATGAGAACCGCAATTATATAGGCTAATCCGCGGTGGATAAAATGGATAACCAGCGGATGGTCAGTCAGGAAACTCAGCCCTTTCATCTCCCGCGAGCCCCATTGATGGATATCGGTGGGCAGCCAGCGGCCATTAATATCGGGCCAGGTAGGAGCGGCATTCGCAATTTTCAATCCGGCCATGAAAGCGCCATACACTAATTGAATCACGAGCAACACCATGATCCAGGTTGCAAATTTCCGGAGACCGGTATGCCGGGTAATTTGTTCCCGCGGTACCAGCATTTCCAGTGCAAACCAGAATGCATAACAAACCAGCCCCATGGCCAGTATAAAATGGATGGCCAGTTTATAATGACTGACGTATAATAATTCAGAATCTTCCAGTCCGCTCATCACCATGATCCATCCCACCAGTCCCTGTAATCCGCCCAGCAGGAATAATACAATCAGGGGTCTGATCATTTCCTTGCGGATGCGCCGCTGGATGATAAATGTTATAAAAGGTATCAGGAAAACTACTCCGATCAGCCGGGCCCAGAGCCGGTGAAACCATTCCCAGAAAAAAATCGATTTGAAATCACTTAATGTGAAATAGGCATTCACAAATTTATACTGGGCAATCTGTTTGTATTTTTCAAAAGCGAGATTCCAGTCGTGTTCATTCATCGGCGGCAGCGCCCCCATGATAGGCTTCCATTCTGTGATGGAAAGACCAGAGCCTGTTAACCGGGTTACCCCGCCCAGCAATACCTGCACCACCAGCATAAAAATGCCGATCAGTATCCAGATAGCGACCGGTCTTGATGAACGTGTAAGCAGATGGGATTGCATGGGGTGCAAAGGTACAACCGGGATATTAATGCGGTAATTTTTCCCGCAATAATCCGTACACCCATGTTCCCGCAATCGCACTGAGTAAAGCCACCAAAATAACGGTGGCGCCGCTGCCCACGAGGGCATATAAAGGGCCCGGACAGGCACCGGTCAGCGCCCAACCCGCCCCGAACAGGAGTCCCCCGTAAATCTGGCCTTTCTGGAAGGGTTTATGGGGAATGACGATGGTTTCGCCATGTATTGTGCGGGCTTTGAATTTCTTAATCAGCCAGATACTGATCATGCCGGTACAAACGGCTGAACCGATCACCCCAAACATGTGAAAACTTTCCAGGCGGAACATTTCCTGGATGCGGAACCAGGAAATCACCTCCGACTTCACGAGGATGATGCCAAACAGCAAACCGGCCAGCAGGTATTTAATATTATACCAGGAGGGATGTCTGAGTTCTGATTCATTATAACAAACCGCATCGAGTGAGCGGAGTTCAAGATCTTTATTTTCTGCAACTGTGCTCATGTGGTTATTTTAAAATCAACGGAAGTAAAAGATTGGATGTAATAAAACCACCTGCCATAAAACAACAGGTGGCCACGAGTGAAGGCCATTGCAGGCTGGATAAACCCATGATGGAATGTCCCGAGGTGCAGCCGCCTGCATACCGGGTACCGAATCCCACTAAAAAACCGCCTACCACGATCAGCAAAATCCCTTTTACCGTCAGCAGCGCAGGCCAGTTGAATAAATCCTTTGGTGCCAGGGAGGAATAATCATGCACGCCATACCCACTGAGTTCATTCACCAGTTTGGGATTCAGCTGTACAGGCTGATGATCTGTTAAGAAATTCGCTGCGATCAGCGCCCCGGCGATAATACCTGCCGCAAACACCAGGTTCCACACTTCTTTCTTCCAGTTATAATTGAAAAAAGAAATTTTACCCGGGAAACAGGCTGCACACAAATGCCGCAGCGAGGAAGAAATGCCGAAGCTTTTATTCCCTGCAAATAATAACAAAGGCACCATCAGCCCGATCAGCGGGCCGGCCACATACCAGGGCCAGGGTTGTTTGATCCAATCCATATAAATAATAATAGTCTGCAAATTTAGTGAACTAACCAGTTTGTTTTCCCCGATCAGGCGGGCTTAACGTAATTTTGACCAGATGCTGCAGCCATACTACCAGGACAAAAAACCCGAAGCCGGATGCGATGAAGCCGGTCGCGGCTGCCTGGCCGGTTCCGTTTTTGCTGCGGCCGTGATCCTGCCTAAAAAATTCAGCCATCCCCTGCTGAATGATTCAAAACAGGTTACGGAAGCAAACAGGAATATATTAAGACAGGTCATTGAAGAGAAAGCCCTCGCCTTTGCCGTGGCGCAGGTGGATCATGAAGAAATTGACCGCATCAATATTTTAAAAGCCAGTTTCAAAGCCATGCACCTGGCGCTGGACAAGCTCACTAAAAAACCGGGCTTGCTGTTAATTGATGGCAACCGGTTTGTGCCTTATCATAAAATCCCACACCAGTGCATCATCCACGGTGATGCGTTATACCGTTCCATTGCTGCTGCCAGCATCCTGGCAAAAACCTACCGGGATGAATATATGCTGCAACTGCATGAGGAGTTTCCGCAGTATGGATGGGATAAGAATAAAGGGTATGGAACGGCGGTGCACCGGAAGGCGATTATTGAACATGGGCCTTGTGTATACCACCGGAAAAGTTTTACGTTGATCCCTCCGCAACTGGATTTATTTTAAATACAGTTAACCACAAAGGTCACAAAGGAATACACAAAGTTCACAAAGCGCTACACGTTGTGGCCTTTGTGTATTCCTTTGTGTTCTTAGTGGTTAAATGTCTTTTGCTTTTTTTAACACTCCACCCCTCTTTCGTTAAAGTTTCTTAAACGCCATCATTCCGGCATCCTATTGGTATTTACGACTCCGTAACCAATCAGTAACCTTTAAAAACGAATAACATGAAAAAAATATTTACACTCGTACTCGTGCTGGCTTCATTCACACTCACTGCAACCATACTTGGTTCCGGTAAAAGTAAATCCGAAGCAAAATCATTAGCTGTATTCAGCGAAAAAGCAACAACAACCAGTGTGGCTTCACACAGGACCGCTGCACAACATGCTGCGTTCTCCAGACTGGAAGCACGCAACAGGTTCCGGATTGCACGCGTTAACCATGAGTTACGCGCCAGCCTGGCTGTTCGTTGATAAATGCATACCCACACCAAATTTTTTTAACCACTAAGTTCACAAGGTTAAAACAAAGGCCACAAAGAGAGAATCTTTATGGCCTTTGTGCATTTCTTTGTGATCCTAGTGGTAAAAAAACATTTCAATTCAAAACTCAACATTCAAAATTTCAACTCCTTAAGCCGATTCTTGTTAAAAATTCCCAAACGGATTAAACCCCGGCTATCCAATCCCTTCTTACTTACAATAACAATAAAAACGAAAAACATGAAAAAGATATTAGCCCTCAGCCTGATCCTCATGATCTTCTCTGTTGCCGCATCCGCCCAGCGTGGACCGGTAAGACACAGAACCTGCAACAGCAGGCAGTTAACCCGCTATGAAAAAATGGACCTGCGTCATGATGCTGTCCGCCTCGGCGCATCCCAGCGCCTGGCCCGCCGCGATGGAATTGTAACACCGCGTGAACATATGCGTATCAATCACCAGAAAAGAAATATCCGCCGGGAAGCATTTATCTACCGTCATAACGGACGCAGACCGGTGATCTAATAAATAAAGTAAAAGAAGAATCCAATCAAAAGGCCACAAAGCACCAGATGCTTTGTGGCCTTTGCTTTACCTCAATTACGCAAAACGTGTATTTAAAAAACTTTCTGATTTAGGGTTAAGCAGCTTTAGCTGCTCCTTTGTGCCCCATTCGGGTGTTGGCAGAGGGTAAATGGTCTATTCGCTAAAAGTATTCAATAAATCACGAAAAACTACTCTGTGTACTTTGTGGTTTGTATTTCCACATCAGTGTTTAATCAACTAAACCACTGCATAATCTCCGCCTTCCTCCTCCTTGACACCGGTATCTGCATCTGGTTTTTCATCTCCAGCATGCCTTCCCGGTCCACCTTCTCCACATGCGCTTTGTTAATCACATACGATTTATGCACCCGCAGGAAATGATGCTCCAGTAAAATATCCTCATACTCTTTCAGTGTTTTGGAAACAATCAGTGGCTTCTTATTGAGGAAATAAAATTTTGTGTAGTTACTGCTGCCTTCCAGTAAAATAATTTCAGCCGGGTCAAACAGGAAAATCCCTTCGTTGGTTGACAAAGCCAGTTTGAACTGCTGCTGGTCTTTCTGCTGCAGGTTATAAATCAGGTTATCCACTAAGGGTTGGCGCGAACCGTCCGCTGATTGCTGCTGTTTGACGATATGCCTGTTAATGGCATTCTTCATATCCACGATATCAATCGGCTTCAGTAAATAATCCAGGGCACTAAACCGGATGGCTTTGATTGCGTATTTATCATAGGCAGTGGTGAAGATTACATCAAAACTCCAGTCGCTGGCCCGGTTCAGGAAATCAAAACCATTCATGCCCGGCATTTCGATATCCAGCATCACGAGTGTGGGCCGGAAACTTTCCAGCACTTGCAGGGCTTCTTCTGGTTTATTTGATACCATCAGTTGTTTGTCACCGGGTATGTGTTTTTCAATCAGCACTTTTAAAATACTGCCGGCCGACTGCTCATCATCCACTATCAATATTTTAATCATATCCGCTTTTGTTTATTGATCATTAAATCAGCTGCCAGCCGGATTACAACCCGGGTTCCGGTAGCTTCACCCTGCGCATTAGTCAAGTCAATAATCTCAATATGCGCACTGTCTTTTCGCTCCCGGTTTAAAAGTTCAACCCGCTGGAAGGCCAGCCGGGTGCCTTTTGATTCAAATCTGGCGGCACCCAGTTTTTGCTGCTTGATTTCCGCCGCGCGGGCACGGCCCACCCCGTTATCTTCAATAATACATTCGAGCATCCCGTTTGTTTCTTCAAAAATCAAATTCAGTCTTTTTTCCCCCGGCAGGTTTATGAGTCCATGCCAGATGGCGTTTTCCACAAACGGCTGCAGCAGCAGTGTTGGGATATAAATATCGTCCGGGTCCAATGCCGGGTTTACTGTTATCTTATAATTAAAAGACTGGCTGAAACGCAGTGATTCAAGCGACAGGTACAAACGGATTGTTTCCAGTTCATTGGCCAGCGTAATCAGGTTTTTTTCGGAATGATCAAGCACCATCCGCAGTAATTTGGAAAACCGGGAGAGATAATCATACGCCGCATCTATTTTTTCTGTGACGATAGCCTCCTGGATCGCATTCAGGCTGTTAAAAATAAAATGCGGATTCATCTGCGCCCGGATAGCACGTGCTTCCAGTTCGGTGAGTTGCTGTTTCAGCGAAGCACTGGCTTTTACGGCCCTGATTCGTCTCCGGTAAACCAGGAACACCACGGCAGAGATAAACAATACAAGGAAAATCCTGAATGCATTTGTTTTCCAGAACGGAGGCCTGATCGTAAACGAATATTGAACCGGCTCTGTCGTCCACAGGTTACTGTTATTGCAGGCTTTCACTTCAAAACGATAATCACCCGGTGCCAGTCCGTTAAACTGTGCTATGCGGTTACTGGTGAATGTCCAGTTACTGTCAAGACCAATCAGCCTGTATGCATATTTAACTTTGGAGGGATCCGACAGGCAAACGCCGGCAAACACAAACTGCACTGAATTCTGTTTGTATGACAAAGAAGGTGATTGTGAATGTACAAAATCACTGTCCTGCACTTTTACCTGGCTGATCAGTAACACCGGTTGCAATGCATTATTCCCCACGCTGTCGGGGTGGAAGGAAAACAAGCCGTTGCTGGTAAGTCCCCAGATGGTACCATCCTTTTGCTGTTCCAGTTTTAAAGTCTGGTAATAGGAAGAGGGCAATCCGTCTTTTTCATTATAGGTCGTGAGTTGTTCATGGTCCCCGGCATTCAGGAGAACTGAAACGCTCATATAGTCTCCCCACCACACCTGGTCGTTTTTATCAACGAGTACGGACAAGGCAATGTCAGAAGGCAGTCCGTTACGGGAATCATATTGTTTTTGTAAAATGAGTTTCCCGTTTTCTTCCCTGCATTTAAGCAATCCTTTTCCAAAAGTGGCAACCCAGATATTTTTCTTACGGTCAGTTACAATTTTGTTGATATATAAGTTTTTTACGGGCATGCCGGTGATCATATCTTCATCCAGTTTTCCGTTTCGCAACAGGTATAATCCCTGGCTTCCATAAAACCAGTAATTGGCTCCATCACCATGGAAACAATTAAACAATTCCGGGTAACGGGCGTATTCTTTCTGAAATGTGTAATGGGCGGTCATGGGCTGTGCAGCCGCCGGATCGATTACTGTTACGCCATTTTCGGTACAGGCAAACAGTTTTCCATCCGGAGCCGGGAAAAAAGTTTCGCAGTTATTATCCTTTAAGAATCCCGTATCCGGATAATGCGTAACCTGGTTTCCCTTCAGCCTGCTGATGGCTTCATAACCGCTGCCGGCCCATATCGCACCATAGACATCTTCATACAGGCAGAACACTTCCGAATTTTTAAAAAGAGGCGGTATATGGAGCTGTGGCAAAATTTTTTGCTGGGTTTTCTGGAAAAGGAGGCCACGGTTCCCGCCAAACAAGAGGTCTCCATTCTTTTTTTCCAGCATCGAAAAAATTTCGGGGTGCACGGATTGCTCAGGTATGTACTGGCGGAAAGATGTTTTCCTGAATTTGAATAAGCCTTCCCAGGTTCCAATCCATATATTCTCCTCAGCATCCACAAGCGCGGTTACTGCATTATTGGCTTCTGTACCAAATGAAACAAGATGCCGGACGGAATCACTAACCAATGCCACACCCGTTGTTGTCAGTGCGAATGTTTTCCCATGGGATGTGAAAACCGTCCGTCCAATATAATTCTCAGACTGTCGCAATGTAATTTTCCCGTTGATCATTTGGGATGGATGATGTCCTAAACAGTTCCAGTAAATGCTGTCAGGTGAAGGGGCAGTCACTGACATAACATGTTGAAAAGGATCCGGGTTTTTCCAGATAAGCTCAGTTTGCTCCAGGCCTGGGGAAAATTTAAAAATCCCATCGTGTGAACCAACGTACACATTCTGCCGGTTATCAGAAGCAATACTGAAAGATCTTTTTATAAAGCCTGCATAAGGTTTAATGTTCAGTACAACAGGTGCATCATTTGCAAAACTACCTAACGTTGCAGCACTTATTTTATACAGTGCATTCATTTCTCCCATCCAGATATTCCCGGATGCATCGGTATGCAGCGACTCAATGGCAATAGAAGGACGGTTTTGAATACTGATTTTCCGGAGACGGCCTGCTTTCAGGTAAAACAAACCCTTATCGCCACCCAGCCAGATGCCTTGCTGACGATCAGCCATGATAGTCAGTATACGGCCCAGTGCTTCGTTACTATCCGTGTACTGGTAGTTGGTAAAATGGTACCCGTCATAACTGCTGACGCCGAATTCTGTGCCAATCCACAGGATGCGGTTTTGTCCCTGCGTGAGTGTATAAATTTTAGACGACAGTAAACCATCCCTGGTACCGAAGATAGTACGCCCGTACTGGGGCGATTGTGCCCGGGACCGGGCAACAACAAACAGCAAAATGGTGAGGATGGTTATGAACCGGCCGGCGCGCATCAACAGGTAAAATACAGAAACTTTTTGCAATTGTATAGCCATTCTATCACTCATAATGGCCGTTGGCTAATTGACCGGCGGCGGGAAATTCCTAAAACTAATTGCAAACCTCCGTTGCATTATTCACGCCATGTGCTTGTCAGCCGAACATTTAGTTTTAAAACCAATACATCTCTATGGTAGCAAGCCCGCTTGTCCTTGAAAAAGTTAAGGGGATCATACACGAACTGAACCGCCTTCATCTATGGAAAAAACAGATGCCGCAATGGGTGACGGATTTCAGCAGTGTAAAGATTATGAATGAGGAAGATTTTTCGGACTGGTTACAGTTTGTTTATCTGCCTAACCTGATGCAGCTGGAAAACAGGAGCAACATCACCGGGGATACACTGATTGTACCGCAGGCGATGAAATTCTTTGGCAATGATGTACGAAAAGGAAAACTGCTCCAGCTACTGATTGAGCTGGATGCTTTATTGTAATCTCAAAAACCAAATTCTAAAAATATGCGCATGAAACAATTTCTCACGCTTCTGCTGTTTGTACTATAGGTCAATTGCTGTTTGCCCAAAATGTGGGTATAGGCACTAATACCCCTAACTCAAAGGCCATTCTTGATATCAGCAGCACAACCAGGGGTATCCTTACGCCCAGGATGACTACCCTGGAAAGGCTTTCGATTACAAGTCCGCCAAACGGTTTACTGGTTTATGATTTAGATAAAAATGAATTTTATCATTACACCGGAACAGGCTGGCTGGCCATGTTAAATGGTGCTTACTGGACAAGACCTATTACCAACCGGAACAGAATCAGTAATAATATTGACAGTGTGGGTATTGGCACCAATTCTCCAACCGAATGGCTGGATGTAGATGGCAATATACGCAGCAGGAATAATGTACTGGCAGATAACAATATTACAGCAACCGGAACTGTACAGGGCAGTGCAATTATATCTACTGGCAATTTAGTTACTGGAGGCACCGGCCTTTTCAACGATGACCTTTCGACCAATTCAGGTCTGTTCATAAATAATACAGCGGCAATACTCCAGTTAAAAAGCAGTGGTATTAGTAAAGGTTTTTTACAACTAGCCGGTTCTGATGTTCGTTTAGGCACCAACAGTGGCAATACGGGCAATTTAATCATACGGATGAATGGGAATGATAGAATAAGAATTGATCCGGGAGGGAATATGGATATTGAAGGTCAAATTATTAACAGCGCTGCTACAGGTGCGGCACCGCTTTTGCCAAGATGTTATGGATATGTATCCGCTACAGGCGCGATCATTAGTGGGAGCGGGAATTTTACTGTTACAAGAACCATCATTGGTGAGTACAGGATCACTTGTACGGGTATTAGTACAAACTCAATCTTCTTTTCTTCCGTTCCTTATCAAACTGCTGTTTCAAGTACATTTTATGATTCTCCAAATAACTTGGCTATCAGAACATGGTCAACAGATACCGGAATTCGCGAAGACCACAATTTCTATTTTATTGTATTTGGGCTTTAATCATGTAAAGGATTTACCATGGGTTAATGCCCGCGAAAGCAAGGAAATTCGATTGATGACTATTATATAATGAAACAAAAACTTTGCTCACTTTAAAATTCTAAAAATGATAACGCACATTAAAAAGGGAGTAACAGCCATACTGTTCCTGTTGCTCATGGATTTTTCAAACGCGCAGGTAGTTGCCCGTCATGGAATGACACCTGCCCAGTACCAAACCGAATTTAATGACTGGAGTGGAAAAGGATACCGGGTCACTTCCCTCTGCGGGTATACCCGTAACGGGCAGGAATTATATGCTGCCATCTGGAACAAAATTTCCGGTCCTGCCTGGACAGCCCGCCATGGACTATCTGCTGCTGCTTACCAGGATGCTTTCACTGATATGTCTAACCAGGGTTATCGGCTACAATCCGTTTCCGGTTATGGTGTTGGCGGTCAGGCTAAGTTCGCTGCCGTTTGGGATAAAAGCGGCGGCGGGGCCTGGACGGCAAAACACAATATGACTGCTGCGCAATACCAGCAGGCATTTGATGACTACGGTAAACAGGGTTACCGAATCCAGTACTTATCAGGTTATGTGGTAAACGGCATAGAGTATTTTGCTGCCATCTGGGAAAAAACAACCGGCGGGGCCATGATTGTAAGGCATAATATGACAGCCGCACAATACCAGCAGGCATTCAATGATAATGCCGGGCAGGGTTATACCCTGAAACTGGTTAGCGGATATGAAAAAGGCGGAACAGATCTTTTTGCCGCCATCTGGGAAAAAACAACTGCTTCATTCTGGGTCTCCCGCCATGGAATTCCACGCATGAATTACCAGCATGTATTTGACAATATGTATTACCAGGGGTTTGTGCCGCTTTACCTGAATGCTTATGCTGCTGACGGAGGGGATAAATATAACGTGATCTGGAAGAACACAAATATTAGCGCATCAGATATGAAAATCATGGATGATGCCGCCAAGCATTACATGAGTACCAGGGGGTCAGCGGTCTATCATTTGCCGTTACGAAAAACGGCGCTTTGGTTTTTGCAAAAGCTTATGGATATGCCAACCCGGCAACAAATGAAGAGCTTTCACCAAACCACAGTATGCGTATTATGAGTATTTCAAAATCAATTACAGCTGCCGGAATCATGAAACTGATGGAGCAAAATAAAATTACGATGAATCAGCATGTTTTTGGGCCAAACAGCATCCTCGGATCAAAGTACGCAACACCGGCTGATAAACCGAAACTGAACCAGATTACAGTATGGCAATTGCTGCATCATAATTCAGGATTACGTACTTGTAACGGGGAATCAGAATTCAGGGATCAAACGAAATCAAAAGATGATGTAATGAAAATGCTCCTGGCTGACCCTAACCTGCTGAAATATGATCCTAATACCAAAAACGAATATTCCAATACTGGTTATTTTATTTTGAGTTGTATTATAGAAAAAATCAGCGGACAACCTTATGAAACCTTTATCCGGAATAATGTACTGAACCCGGGTGGAGTAGGATCGGGTATGTATGTAGGACTGGCATCGGGTGGCATAAAATCAAGTGAAGCGAATTATCCCCCGGATTCAAAACCCAATATGCAGTTATGGGCAGGATTTGGGGGCTGGGTTGCCAGGCCGATTGATCTTTTAAAATACCTGGGAAGTTGTGACGGCGCTGGCACACCTCCTGATATTATCAATGCAAGTACGCACGATACACTGACAAAAGATACGCCACTGTCACCGGGTTATGGTTGCGGATGGATCGTTTCAGGGAATAAGCAAAGTCATAATGGGGCCAATGGTGCATCCCGTTCCTGGCTTGCTGAAATCGGAGGCGGGCTGAGCATTGCAGTCATACTCAACAATCCGCCGTCAAATGATCCTGACGGACATGGTAAATTATTAAATGAAATTTCAACCGCAGTAAAACGTTCTGCTTTCCCTTCCTATAATTTATACTGATTGAAATATTCTTTCCGGCGGGGCCTGCAGAGATAGTCTTTAGTCAGGAGCCGGGAGTCAATACAACTCACTGGTGAATGACAGTTAAAAAAAATGGTCATCGGAAATAAAATCCGGTGACCATTTTCCATTTGAAACTTAATGTTCTGATTCCATCGGCCGCTATGTGTCTATTTTCTTGTACCAATAAAAACCGTACAATAAACCAAACTGACAGGTCAGTAATCACATATTAAAACGGGGTTCTATCTTAATAATTTAGAAAATAAATGGCTCTGGCAGGCCGGCATTCGTATGACTTTACCCGAAGCCTGTTATTCCCAATAAAGAAAGTTGTATTTTTTAAACCCCTGAATATGAATATCAAAGACTGCTTGTGCATTCTCATACTGACATGCATTGCAAACAATAATACCAAGGCCCAGAATGTCGGTATCGGCACACCGGCACCAGAAGAAAAATTGCATGTGGTAAATACAGTTGACGCAGCTGATGGTGCCAGTGGTGCGTTTATCAATATCCAGAACTCTTCCCTCGCAGCACCCAATGGGATTTTAAGCGGGATCCGGTTCCGGCTTGACGGGATAAGCGCCGGTGTTAATGCCAGGTATAAGGGTGGCATTTTTTTTGAAAGAACCGGAACTTTTGGAACAGGCAAGCTGCACCTGCTTACAAACAGCCTGGCAAATAACAATAGTGTCACGACTGCAGATGCAAGAATGACCATTAATACAGACGGTAAAGTCGGCATCAACAATACAAACCCAACACGGGGCCAGCTGGAAATAAATTCAGCAAACAATTTGTCCCAATTTATTACCAGTACAGGCAACGGTACTTCAGGTATCACTTTTTCAGTGCCACTGGCGCTATCTCCGACAATTGCTTTTAATATGTATTACGCCAATGCATTCAGATATATGACTACTGGTTATGGTGCGTACATACAATACAGTCCGAGTTCCGGCACACTGTTTTTCAATACATCTCAAACATCCGGCGCCCCGGATGGTGTTGCATTTATGAACGGCAGCTCAGTCATCATTGACAGCAATGGATATATGGGTATCGGAACTACTGTCCCCAAGGCTAAACTGCACGTGAACAGCAGTATGGTGATTGGCGCAAGTACTACATTACCCGCCACAGGCTACCTGCTGTCTGTGAACGGTAAAATCATTTCAGAAGAAGTAAGGGTACAACTGGATGCTGACTGGCCGGATTATGTATTTGAAAACTCATACCGGTTAAAACCCCTGTCAGAAGTGGAGCGCTTTATTGTAAATCACAAACACCTGCCGGATATCCCTTCTGCAAAAGAAGTAGCCAAAGACGGAATCCTGCTTGGGGATATGCAGAAAAAAATGATGGAAAAAATGGAAGAGCTCACGCTTTATGTCATACAACTTGATAAAGAAAACCAGCAACTCAGACGGGAGATAGCTGACATTCGCCAGCTGGTTGAAAAAAAATAACATCATTATAAAGCGGTTTTCAAAATCAGGAATATGAAAAGGTTATTCTTCCCGATACTTTTATTTGCCGGATTGAATTCATTCAGTCAGGTGGAAATCCCACAGGAAGTGGCCAGGGGCCTGCAGGGAAATAAAAAATTTTCTGCTTATGCCAGCAAAATGATGAACTACATCCAGGGCAAACAATCACAATTTGCGGATGGATCCCCGGAAAAGAAATATTTTGAAAAGCAGGAAAAATTCCTGGCCCGGCAACTCTGGTACCTGGAAGGCAGGCAGGAGCCCAATGGTGATATCGCCAATTACAGCCAGAAGAATTATGAAGCCATCCGGCAATATGAAACCGATAATTCCCATCGGATTACAACTACTGCTTATGGGGTATGGAGCGCGATTGGCCCTGTAAATATGACCACCAGTGCTAATAGTCAGCATACAGGAATCGGAAGAGTAGACCGTTTTGCATTTCATCCTACCGATCCCAATATCATTTTTGCAGGAACGCCCTGTGGTGGTATATTCAAGACCATTAACGGAGGTAATACCTGGACTAACCTGAATGCTTATATTCCTTCACTGGGCGTATCAGGCATTGTTGTCAGCTGGGCTAATCCGAATATCATATATGCATTAACCGGTGACGGTGACAGCAATCTCGGTGATAATGGTTTTGTGGAAGGCTTCGATTATATCAGACCATCCATCGGTGTAATTAAATCAACAGATGGCGGCGTTTCCTGGCAACAAACCGGGAGTTTCGGTATTGACGGATTTTATGTTGGATTTAAACTTGCACAAAACCCGCTTAATGCCAATATATTGCTGGCCGCAACCAGCAAAGGGCTGTACCGGACAGTCAATGGTGGCTCTACCTGGAATCTCATTTCACCTGACCTCAGTACTTTTTATGATATAGAATGGAAATCAGGCAGCAGCACAGAGGTATTTGCCGCCACAAACGATTCTGTATTTTATTCCAGCGATGCCGGAGCCACTCTTACTCTTATTAATGACCGGTTTGATTTCCCCATTGGCAACAGTTCACGTATTGCCATTGCAGTAACCCCGGCCAGTCCGCAATATATATATGTATTCGCAGTCCTGAACTTTGAAAGTACCGTTGCCAATAAAGGGGTTTACCGCAGTGTGGACGGAGGTGCTAATTTCATCCGCCGAAGCAATAATTCAGCTATGGCAAACGGATCACCTCAATACGACCATTGCCTGGCCGTTGCACCAGATAACGCCAATATCGTTGTTGCAGGAACCCTTGATATATGGCGCAGCATCAACGGCGCCTCCGCTTTTACCCAGACAAACCAGCGAAGTGATGCCACGCAGCCCGACTATGCACACGATGATGTTCATGACGTAGCATATAACCCATTAGATAATACACTGTATGTTGGCACAGACGGAGGTGTTTATAAAAGCCTGGACGACGGATTGACTTTCTCTGCAAAATATTTTGGCATGAATGCATCACAGTACTATCATTTTGATGTATCAACGCTTGATGAGAATTATATGTTCGCAGGCGCCCAGGATAATGGCGGGCATTACCGGCCAGGTCCTATATCTACGTTCGAGGACGTTTTAAAGGGAGATGGATTTGATGTACGCTTTTATAATAACTCCATTAACCAGGCTTACGTGTCAGTAAACAAATCCCTGTTAAGATCAGATCCGGGAATGGCAAACTGGACAACTATGCCAGTAATTAATTTGTCCTGGTACAAAACAATTGCCATGTCTTATTCCAATAACAATATTGTTCTATCAGGCAGCAACCCGGTTTATCGCACAATGAACGGGGGTATCGACTGGTCAGCTCTCCAGGCCAACGGCAGGTGGGCACTGACTGCATCACCCAGTAATGGCAGCCGGTTTTATGCGGCAGGTGGCGCTAACTGGAATGACATAGTCCCACAGGCCAGTGTCAGGTTAGAAAGAACAGATGACCTGGGAGATAACTGGATTGCATTGCAGGATAATCCGGGACTACCGGATTCTATTACCAAGATCACCGGAATTGCTTTGGATCCGGCCAGTTCTGCCAGGCTATGGATTACCATCGGCGGCTATGCACCGGGCCAGAAAGTATATTACAGTAACAACGCCGGAGCCAGCTGGCAAAATCTGTCAGGCACTATACCCAATATCCCCGTCAATTGTATAGCAATAGACGATAACCTGGATGCATATATCGGAACAGATATTGGTGTTTTTTTCAAGAGCGCTTTAACCCCTGACTGGCAGCCATTTTATAATAATCTGCCAAAGATCCCTGTCACAGAACTGCATATCCGCAACGGAACATTGTATGCATCCACTTTTGGCCGCGGTATCTGGCGAACCGATACACATGGCGGTTGTCCGGCATTACTCAATTTTATTAATGACATATCCGGTGTCCGGTTCTATGAAGCACTTACCATGACAGCAACCGGTGCAGTGACAGGTGGCCTGGGAACTGAAATCATTTTAAGAGCCCAGAATTACATTGACTTTAATGTGGGATTCGTCGCCAACGGCGCCACCGGTGAAAAATTCAGGGCCCTGATCGGCGATTGCAATTCAGGCGGATTCCCTGCATTCAGGAACGGTGAAATCAATGCCTGGCTTTCAGCACAGGGCAGAAACAATACTTCCGGCCGGATCACATGTACAGATACGGAAAACGGACCTGAGATTACGATTGACATGCCATTCGATGGAAAAGCGGGTATCCTGTTATTTGATGAAAAAGACCAGCTAAAAGCAGTGTTGCTGAAAAACAAAATGCTTTTGAAAGGTAAAACCCTTGTCAGGCTGGAAAAAAATACAGATTTATTGAACTGCAAACTGGTTTTCCTTGCAGACGGGGAGATTGCAGGTGTTATAACCAGATAAAACCGGAAATTATCATTCCCAGGGACCCAAACCCTGGCGGGTCATCACCGGTGTATCATCGGTGCAATCAATAATGGTGGAAGGAACCATGCCGCCATTCCCGCCGTCAATTACATAATCCACTTCATTCCTGAAATTTTCATGCATCACTTCCGGGTCGGTGTAATCTTCCACCATCTCTCCGGGTAATGAGGCACTGAGAATCGGGCGGCCCAGTTCTGCAATGATGGCCATCGCGATTTTATTATCGGGAATGCGTAAACCAATTGTGTCTTTTTTATTCTGCAGGATCTTGGGCACCATTTTACTCGCAGGCAATATAAAAGTGTATGGACCCGGCAGGTGTTCTTTCAGCAACCGGTAAACCGGATTGGCAATCGGCTTGGTATAATCACTGAGGTGGGAAAGGTCACTGCATACAAACGACAAATGGGCTTTGCGGGGATCAACCTGCTTCAGCCGGCAGATCTTTTCAATCGCTTTCTGCTGCAGGATGTCACAACCCAATCCATAAACGGTATCGGTTGGGTAAATAATGATTCCGCCTTTGAGGAGGGATTCAACCACCTGCTTGATCAGGCGGGGCTGAGGGTCTATCGGATGGATGCGCAGTAACATAAAGTATTGATACCCCTAAATTTACGATTTTTATCAAAACCACGGTATCAGCATTTCTTTAACAGGCAATTCGTATTTTCACCCCTGTTTTATACCTAACAAAACTGCTGTCCCATATGCTGCTGAAGCCCGTAGATACATTCGACCAGATCGAACCGGAAGTCTTTAAAAGAGACTACTACAAAAAAGATAAACCGGTCGTAATCCGCCAACTCTCGCACACATGGCCCGCCTATACCAAATGGAACTGGGATTATTTTAAGCAGCTCGTGGGTGAAAAACGCGTACCACTTTACAACAATGTAAAGAGTGATGCCTACACCCCCATCAACACAGCCGACGATTACAAGACTTTTGGTGAATATATAGACATGATCCGGTCAGGTCCTGCTGCCTGGCGTATCTTTTTATTCAACATATTTGATCACGCACCACAACTGATTAAAGATTTTACCTGGCCTGAACACCTCATGAAAGGCTATGTAAAAAAATACCCCATGCTTTTCACCGGCGGTGAAGGTGCTATTACCCACATGCATTTTGATATTGATATCTCACATATCATCCACAGCCAGTTTGCCGGCCGCAAAAGAGTACTGCTCTTCCCCTTTTCTGAAAAAAGATAAACTCTACCGCAAACCCTTCGAAGTACTAAGCCTCGCCGATTTTTCCCGTTATTACGAAGCAGGCAGCAAAGTTGATTACGAAAAATTCCCCGCTCTCAAACTCGCTGAAGGCTATGACGTGATCCTCGAACCCGGCGACACACTATTCATGCCCTCCGGCTACTGGCACCACATGGAATACCTCGACAGCGGCTTCGCGATGAGCCTCCGCGCCATGCGACCCACACTGGGCGGTAAACTGAAAGGTGTCTGGAATATTTTCGGGATGCGGACGATTGATACGGTGATGAAAAAGACTATGCCGAAATGGTGGTACCACCGAAAAGAAAAAAGGGTTTACAAAAATGCGGAGCGGGCGATGGGGGTAACACGGTGAGTTTTTAAATACAAAACCACAAAGTTTCACCAAGGTATCCTGACTTTAACTCGCAAAGCTAAAGGGATTCGAAAATGCATATTATCCGAAATCTCCGGTAAGGACACTATGGCCCGCTTTCAGCGGCCGAACCCTAACGTCCAGTTACTATCCTAAGCTTGTATTATGTATTTCTTTGTGACCCTTGTATAAACTTAGTGCCCCTTGTGGTAAAATGTATTCACTCACAAAGGGCACTTTATATAGTTCTAGTTAAAACTCTCTTAACTAATCGTCCAGATTTCACTTCCCTTCAGCAATTTATCCAGGTCAGCCGGCTTCTTCGCCTTGGCTTCCTCAATCTGTGCCGCCATCATATCCTCATAGCAGGGACGTGAAGTTTCATAGAACACACCAAACGGGCGGGGCAGGTGACCTTCCATATGCACGTCATCAAAAATACGCACCAGGATCTGCGCCTTGTACATATCATGTTCGTCATGTATCCAGCAATCATCTGCACTGAATCCTTCACCGATGGTTACCACTTTAGGCGTGAAGCCATCAAGACGGATGCCTTTATCTTTATTTGCACCAAACAACAGCGGTTGCCCTTTTTCCAGGAACAATGTTTCCTGTGCTTTGGTACCTTTCTCTGTATAAATTTCAAATGCACCATCATTAAAGATGTTGCAGTTCTGGTAGATCTCAAGGAAAGACGCGCCTTTATGTGCGTTGGCACGCTGCAACATGCTTTGCAGGTGTTTGGGGTCGCGGTCCATACTGCGTGCTACAAAAGTTGCATCAGCACCTAAAGCCAGCGCCAGCGGGTTAAACGGATGGTCAATACTTCCCATCGGACTGCTCTTCGTTACTTTATGCGCTTCTGATGTGGGAGAATATTGCCCTTTCGTCAAACCATAAATCTGGTTGTTGAACAGCAGCACATTCACATCAAAATTTCGGCGCAACAGGTGAATCGTATGGTTACCACCAATACTGAGGCCATCACCATCACCGGTAACAATCCAAACACTCAGTTCAGGACGGCTGGCTTTTAAACCAGAAGCCACAGCAGTGGCGCGGCCGTGGATCGAGTGCATCCCGTACGTGTTCATATAATATGGGAAACGGCTGCTGCAGCCGATACCGGAAATGATCACAATATTTTCACGGGGGATACCCAGTGTGGGCATCACTTTCTGCACCTGGGCCAGGATGGAATAGTCGCCGCAACCGGGGCACCAGCGTACTTCCTGGTCGGTAGCGAAATCCTTGGAGGTTAATACAGGGGCTGTTGTTACTTCACTCATACTTTAATCAATTGACGGCAAATTTAGTGATTATAGGCGGGTAGACAAAGGGGCACTTTAACGATCCTGTCAGGGAAACGGGTGATTTTTGTCAATTTACCAGGCATTTAGTCGTTAGTCGCTGGTCTTTAGTCGTTAGTCAATACAGTAACCAACCCGGTTAACGGACCTGACTAAAGACTAGAGACTAACGACTAATGACTAACTCCTCCCAATACTCCGCCCCCCGCCTCGTATGCGGTATCACAATCGTTCCGCCCACAATATTGGCCACGGCAAAAATTTCATATACTTCTTCTGTGGACAGTCCCAGTTCATGGCATTTCCCGAGGTGGTATTTGATGCAGTCGTCACAACGGAGTACCATACTGGCTACCAGACCCAGCATTTCCTTGGTTTTCACATCCAGTGCGCCGGCGGCATAGGTGTTTGTATCGAGGTTCCAGAGGCGTTTCATCACCAGGTTGTCTTTGGAAAGAATGACCTCATTCATTCGTGTCCGGTATTCATTAAAATCCTGTACCATTGAACTCATATTGATTATTTTTTTCCAAAGTTATCAGCTAAAACCGTTTATCATTTACCATTCCGGGAATCAGCCCATATTTGTACATTAACAGTGAAATCACCACACATGAAAAGAATACTGATACTCTTTATCCTGGTAAGCCTGTCGCTGGCCGGACTTACCCAGACCAAAGAATTATTTAAAGTAACCGACCTGCTGAAAGTAAAAGCGATGTCAGGACTAAACCTGAGTCCTGATGGTTCCCTGGCTGTATTTACCGTAAACGCCATTGAACCCGATGGTGAGAGTAAAACAGAATACAAATACACCAATCAAATCTGGATTGCAAAAACGGATGGTTCTTCTGCTCCCCGGCAGCTTACCGGAAAAGATGGCGGCTCACAGGCTGTGTTCAGTCCTGATGGCAAACAGATCGCTTTTGTAAGATCCGCAGATAATAAACCGCAGGTCTTTTTAATATCCCTGGACGGTGGTGAAGCCCTGCAGCTCACAAAATTCCGTTATGGTGCTGGTGGTCCCCAATGGAGCCCTGACGGTAAACGGATTTTATTCGCTGCCGGTATTTCATTGAAAGAACTGCTGAAAGATTCTGTACTAAATCCAGGTCGCCGCCTGCCGGCCTGGCCGATGGAAAAACCCGGCGTAAGCAATGAAGAAATGTTTAAGCAAACAGGTGCCAAACCAAACCCCGACGGGAACATGGATGAAATCAGGGCTTACCTGGAGAACAATGCCACAGACAACAAAGCCAAAGTAATTACCAAGCTGAATTTCCAGGACGAAATGGATGTCAGTACTGAAATAAGTTTCAGCCATTTTTTTATTGTAGATGCAGTTCCCGGTGCAACACCCAAAGAACTGACCCATGGATTTTACAGGTTCAGCAATGCCAGTTTCAGTACTGATGGAAAACAAATTGTGTTATCCGCTTCGATGGATTCAACGCAACATCCCGACCGCGTACTGGAAGCACAAGTATTCATCATGAATGCAGATGGCAGCAACTTCCGGAAAATCCTGGGCGAAAAAGGAATGAGCTTTAATTCGCCACGCATCTCCCCTTCGGGAAAATGGCTGTCGTTTCAATATGGCATTTCACCAGGTATTGATATCCCGATGCTGGCCATCATGCCTATTGATGGAAAATTCACTGATAAAAAAGACATTCCCTTCGACAGGAATAAAGGCGGCTTTACCTGGAGTGCCGATGAAAAATATATTTATTTCACGGCTGTATCCAATGGCGGTGCGCCTATTTTCCGCGCTGATATAAACACAAGGAAAACAGAGCAGATCACGGAAGGATTCGATACCGGCTTCTCCGGTTTTGATATAACCAGTAACCAGCTGGTGGCCGTTGGCACCAATATCCGCTCTCCTTTTGAAGTGTATGGTTCTAATGCAGATGGGAAAAATCCAAAGGCCCTCAGCAGTTTCAACACTTCCTGGGTGGCTAACCGGCAGCTGAGTATTCCGGAGAAACACAGTTTTGTGAACAGTAAAGGCATGACCGTTGAATACTGGGTGATGAAACCCGCCAACTATGAAGCTGGTAAAAAATATCCTCTGTTACTTGAAATCCACGGCGGTCCTTCTGCTATGTGGGGACCCGGCGAAAGCAGTATGTGGCACGAGTACCAGTATTTCTGCAGTAAGGGATATGGCGTGGTATATTGTAATCCCCGCGGCAGCGGCGGCTATGGCACTGAATTTTTAAGAGGCAATATCAACGATTGGGGCGCTGGACCCACCAGTGATGTACTGACTTCATTAGATAAAGCTGTAGCTGAAGGCTGGGCTGATACATCCAGGCTGGCCATTACCGGTGGTTCTTATGCCGGTTACCTGGTGTGCTGGATCATCGGGCATGATCACCGTTTTAAAGCCGCCTGTTCACAAAGAGGCGTATATGATCTGGCCACATTTTTCGGGGAAGGAAATGCCTGGAGGCTGGTGCCGAATTATTTTGGCGGATATCCCTGGGAAGCTGCGGCTGAGGCAACGCTGAAGCGTGAATCACCGATCAATTATGTGAAGCAAATCACCACTCCTTATATTATTTTCCATGGGGACAATGACCGCAGAACCGGCTTTGTACAAAGTGAAATGCTTTACCGGAGTTTGAAAGTACTGGGCCGTCCTGTGGAATATGTGAGGCATAGCGGCGGAACCCACGAACTGACCCGCAGCGGTAATAACCGCCAGCGGATTGACCAGATGCTGAGGACCTTTGAATTCTTCGAAAGATGGATCAAACATTAGTATCAGCCAATTCAAATAAATTAACAAATCAAGCCATGAAATACAGACAGCCCTGCCACCTCCTGCGGGTCTGTCTCGTCAGATAAACATATATTTCCCCTTATGAACAAGAAAATGCAGGCCTTTATGCCCCTGATAGCCTTTGTGGTGGTTGGGGTAGCTGTTACAAATAATCCGAACCAGGAAAGAAACCTGAAAGTGCTGCCGCAGGATATTACAGACCAGAAGCTGGACAGTATCATGCATTCTTATAATGTAGCACTTGGTGTAAACTGTGAATTCTGCCATTCCAAAAAACTGATGTACCCCGGGGGATTGGATTTTCCTTCAGACAGTAATCCCATGAAAGAAAATGCCCGGCAGATGATGCGGATGACGATTCAGATTAACAAGACTGAATTCAATTTTGATGTGAATAAGAAACCGGAGTATATCAATGTAGTCAGTTGCCGCACCTGTCACCGCGGACAGCCAATGCCGGAAGAATTTCATTGATTGGTTTTCGCGCATTCCTTCAGCCATTCTTTAATCCCTTCTGTTATTTCAACAGCCACTGCTTTCCGGAATTCCGGATCCAGGATCAGCTGTTCGTCTTCCAGATTACTCAGGAACGCTACTTCCACCAGACAGTTGGGATAATCTGTCGGCCCATTCAGTGAGAAATTAAAACTTCCTACATTACCGAATTCTTTCAGTCCGAGTCCAAGCAGGTGTTTGAGTATATGTTGTGACAACGGCCTGAAACCAATATAGCGGTAATACGTACTTACCCCTTTAATTGAATCGTTGGAAGCAGAGTTCAGGTGAATGCTTACCATGAAATCCGGATTCTGCGTCTGGAGGTACTGCTGTCTTTCAATCATACTGACCGATGAATCAGATTGCCTGGTCATGATTACTGAGGCACTGTCAAGCAATAATTGTTTTTCCAGTTCCTGCGCGATAAGAAGTGTATATTTTTTCTCCTGGATTTTTGTGCCCCTGCCCGAAGCCCCGCTGTTATCCCCGCCGTGGCCTGCATCAACAGCTACTTTCAGGTTTGACAAACTAAGGTTCTCGGGTTGCCGCCTGATTTTCACCATTAATCTTTTATCCTTGTAGAAAACAGAATAACCCCAGTGCTGCGGATGGTTGAGTTCTATCACCAGCCTGAATAAATCATCTTCCGGCTGTTCATAATATATATTCTTCACCTCCCTTGCTGTGGTTCGTTGTGTAATCCAGTTGGTATTACTGGTAGCACCGAAAATCTCCAGTACAATCCGGGAAGGATTGATCTGTTGTATCGTGCGGTAAGGCAGTTTTTCATCCAGCATTATGCTGACGTAATCTGTTAAGCTGTCACCCCCTGAAATCACACTGGAACTGAGGTAAAACAGCTTTGGTTTGAGCATGGTATCAATTACAAAATTGCTTTTGGGGATATATGCTGAGTGATTGTGAGAGAGTTTGACTTTAAAGTCATCCTTTGTGCTGTCTGTTACCGTCATTACCACCGCAGTATCAATAAATGACATCTTTGCACCCCCCAAACGGTCATCACCGAGGCCATATTTGAGATATGGTAAAACCCCTGTGGTTTTCCCCATTAAAGGGCGGGCCGTTAAGGTTTGCGCCGCTGAATGCAGCGAAAAAATAAGTGTAAACCCCAGTAAGAATCTCATCATTGATTGAAGTTAATTGAAAAACCCCTTACGGGAGTTTGGGTAAATCTACTAAAGGCCATCACAGTTTTACTCGATTTTTTCATAATATATAATTGCATTGCACTATACAGTTTTGTGTTGCGTTAATATTGCAATGGATACCCCGAGGTATCCGATCCAATATCCAAGAAACCGAATTTTATGAGCTGGAACATGCTTTTGGGCATTATCTCGTGTACTGCCCTGTTTATACCGATCGCATTGCTGGTTTTATTCCGGCTGGCTGCTTACAGAACTTTCCCTCTGTTGCTGGTTTATTTTAGCCTGTCGCTGGTTGACAACCTGACTGCAAATGGTTTCCTGAACCCGGGCGGTTCTTTTCATTACTACCTGGCGGTTACCAACAATCTGGTGGAAATGCCCCTGCTTGTTTTATTCCTGACTTATTTTACCAAAAATGCCCGTTTGCTGAAGTTCATGCGTATCAGCGTGGGCGTATATATCTTATATGAAGTAGTTGTAATAGCTATCCTTGGCTATAATTCAGGTATACTCACCTATACCATCGGGCCCGGCCTGGTAGTTACTTTCGCCTTATCCCTGGTATTGTTTATCAAACAGGCAAAAATTGCCATTACCAATCACAAAACAACGGGCAAAGCACTGATACTGGCATCATTCCTCTTTTCAACCGGCTGTAATTTTATTATTTATATAATGTACTATGTTGTACGCACATCCTATATAAGCGATTCATACCTGATTTACTTTCTTGTAACTACATTCTCTTCATTACTGATTTCCATTGGTATTCTTATTGAAAGAAAAAGAGTACAAAGGCTGAATGAAATCCAGATTACCCGTAAGGAGTTGTCATCTGTTTACGGACCGGATAAACCGGTGGTACGGCTGACGCCGTTTGTGTCGGAGATACCGCAGGAGCAATGGAATTGAAATTTTTTTTACCACAAAGTGCACAAAGATTAAAACAAAGCTCACAAAGATTGAATCCTTGTGAGCTTTGCATTGCCCGCCGAAGCGAAGCGTAGGAGGGTGTATTTCTTTGTGCACTTTGTGGTAAAATACTAGAAACAGTATTTTCCAACCTCAATCAACCTGTCCGCAATCCTTCTCCTCGCATCCTTCACATTAAACGGCTCAGCTTTTGTAAACCGGCGCAGTCCCATCAGGATCATTCTTTGTTCATCACCATCAGCAAATGAGTTGATGGCGTCTTTACCGGCTTTATTTACGCGGTCAGCGGCGTCATATAAATAAGTGCGCATGATATCGAGGTGGAAACGGCTGGCTTCCTCGCCCTTTTCCTCTACCATACGGGCAACACGCAGGTAAAGTGATTCGGCATTGTAAGTATCAATAGCCATGTCAGCAATATTCATCAGCACTTCCTGCTCACTGTCTATTTTCATCATCAGTTTCTGCACGGCAGCACCTGAGGTGAGGAGAATGGCTTTTTTCAGGCCGGCGATCAGTTTTCTTTCTTTGGCAAAAGGCGTTTCATCTTCTGCACCGAAATCAGGGATGCTCATCAGTTCTTTGGAAACAGCCATGGCGGGACCCATCAGGTCGAGACGGCCCTGCATCGCGCGCTTTAAAGTCATATCCAATGTGAGCAGGCGGTTGATTTCATTGGTGCCTTCGTAAATCCGGTTGATACGGCTGTCGCGGTAAGCCCTGGAGATATTGTACTCCGCACTGAAACCGTTACCACCATGGATCTGAACTCCCTCATCCACTACATAATCGAGTACTTCACTTCCGTATACTTTCAGCATGGCACATTCAATGGCAAATTCTTCCGCACCACCCAGCAGGGCTTCTTCTTCCGGTTTACCGGCAGCCATCAGTTCTTTTTCTTTGTCATCAATCCATTTGGCAGTTCTGTAAATAGTCGTCTCACTGGTGAAAACGCGGATAGCCATTTCAGCCAGTTTGTATTTGATCGCGCCGAAATTTGAAATGGGTTGTTTGAACTGCTCGCGGGTGCGTGCATATTCAACGCTATCACTCATCGCACGGCGGGCACCACCGGTAGCAGCAGCTGATAATTTCAAACGGCCGATGTTCAGGATGTTAAAGGCAATCTTATGCCCTTTACCAACTTCACCCAGCAGGTTTTCTACAGGCACTTTGCAATCCTGGAAATATAACTGCACCGTAGACGAACCTTTGATACCCATTTTCTTTTCTTCCGGACCCTGGGTAAATCCTTCTGTACCACGCTCAACAATAAAAGCAGTGAACTTATCACCATCTACTTTGGCAAACACGGTGTACACCTGTGCAAAGCCACCGTTGGTGATCCAGCATTTCTGTCCGTTCAGGATATAAAACTTACCATCATCACTCAGCTTGGCTGTAGATTTCGCACCCAGCGCATCTGATCCGCTGTTGGGTTCGGTTAACCCATAAGCACCAGCCCATTCACCGGTGATCAGCTTGGGAATATATTTTTGTTTTTGCTCCGGCGTACCGAAATACAAAATCGGCAGGGTGCCAATACCCGTATGTGCAGCAATCGCTACAGAGAATGAATGTCCAGCACCGAGGTATTCATTTACAATGGTAGATGTTACAAAATCTTTACCCAATCCGCCATATTGCTCAGGGAAAGAAGTAGCCAGCAGTCCCTGTTCGCCGGCTTTAGTCACCAGTGATTTCATCAAACCCGGTTCCAGGTTATCAATCCGGTCAAGGATCGGATACACTTCCGCATCCAAAAACTGGTTGCACATATCCCGGATCATGATCTCTTCTTCACCAAATTGTTCTGGTGTAAATGAATCCATGGGGGAAGATTCTTTTACCAGCCATTCACCACCTTTGAGAATGGCCGCTGTTCCAGTAGCTGTACTCATACTATAAAAATTTATTGGTTTTATTTAAGGTTGTCATACACGATCTGCAATACCTCCTTACACACTTCAATTTTATCCGCAGGAACTGTCTCCAGTGCTTCATTCAGGGTCTCTTCCGCCAGTAACATGGATTCTTCCTGCAATTTTTGTGCTTGTTTGGTGAGGTAAATCAGGTTGATCCTCCGGTCGTGTTCCGATGCCACCCTTTTTACCAGGTTGAGTTTCTCCAGGTTGTCAACCAGCCTTGTAATACTGGGTTTATCCCTGAAAGTAGCGTTACACAATTCCTGCTGGCTGATCCCTTCCTGCTTCCATAAATGATACAATACACTCCACTGTTCAATCGTCAGGTTCAGTCCGGCCGTGTTGAATTTCTTCTGCAGCCTGCGGGCAATAGCGGTGGAAGCCTTACCCGTAACAAAGCTGTATAACTCCCCTCTTTTAAATTGGTTGTTTGGCATATAGTTGTTTGTGCAACTATCCAAAATTAGTATTATATTTGAATCCGCCAATTAAATTTTTATTAAACCCCGTTCAGGAACATACTGATGCAACGTAAGGATCTGCACCATAAACAGTCCCTGGTTTCCTATCTCCGTTTCGGGGACGGCCCCCTCACGGCACTCTGTTTTCATGGGTATGGTGAACAGGCATCCCATTTTGCATTCCTCGAACAAGGCGCTGGAAACCAGTATACTTTTATAGCGGTTGACCTGCCATTACACGGACAAACCCAGTGGCATGAAGGACTTATTTTTACCCCGGCACAGGCTATGGACATGGTGGAGCAAATCCTGCAGCAGGAAGGTCTTGCGTTGAATAATATTACACTGATGGGATATAGTATGGGCGGCAGGGTTGCGCTCAGCTTATATGAATACAAGCCGCAGGTCTTCCGGAAAATGGTATTGCTGGCACCCGACGGACTAAAAATGAATGGCTGGTACTGGCTGGCTACACAAACCTGGATTGGAAACCGGTTTTTCCGTTTTACCATGAAGCACCCTTCCTGGTTTTTTGGTTTACTGAAAATCCTGGCCAAACTGAAACTGGTCAACACGAGTATTTTCAAATTCGTGAATTTTTATATCGGCAATGCTGAAGTGAGAACACAGTTATACCAGCGGTGGACCACCTTCCGCAAACTGAAACCGGATTTGAAAAATATCAGGAAGCAGATCAAAGCACAAACAACTCCGGTGGAACTGCTGTATGGCAAATTCGACAGGATTATCCTGCCTGCGGTTGGTGAGAAATTCCGGAATGGCATAGAAGACTATTGCAGGATTTCCATTATCCGGTCAGGTCACCTGCTCCTGCATGAAAATCATTTGCCTGAAATCCTGCCCCGCCTCCTCCCTTAATGCATATTGATTAGATTTGTTGCCACAGATGGTATTATTCATTATTACAGGATTTTTGTTGCTGTTGTATACATGGCTGATGTTTTATTACAGCAACGCCTGGAACGAACTTCCTTCGTTTTCAAAAAATGCTGTACCTCCTTCAGTGCGTTTTTCCGTCATCATCCCTGCCCGTAATGAAGAAAAAAATATTGCCGCTTTATTATCAACACTCCAAAAACAGGATTACCCGCAAAATCTTTTTGAAGTGATTGTGGTGGATGACCACAGTACAGATGGTACTGCAGGTATCGTATCTCAATTTCCCGGAGTCAGGCTGATCTCGCTTACCGACGATGGCATTAATTCCTATAAAAAGAAAGCCGTTGAAACGGGTATCGCTGCCGCCAGCTATGAATGGATTGTATGCACCGATGCCGACTGCCTGGCTCTTCCAACCTGGCTTAGTACAATAGCTGCCTTCATAGAAAAAGAAAACCCTGCTTTTATTGCCGCACCGGTGCTGATGCAAAACAACCAGTCACTGCTGCAGACTTTTCAATCTATGGATTTCCGCGTACTGCAGGGTATCACCGGTGCCTCTGTTCACCGGAATATATATGCGATGTGCAATGGTGCCAACCTCGCCTATCCTAAAAATATATTTACTGAAGTGGGCGGTTTCAGCGGTGTGGATCATCTGGCTTCCGGCGATGATATGCTGCTGATGGAAAAAATCAGGAAGAAATATCCTGACCGCATCCGTTTCCTGAAATCACAAGACGCCATTGTAACCACCACGCCCATGGAATCCTGGCCGGCCTTCTTCCAGCAAAGAATCCGCTGGGCCAGCAAAACATTCTATTACAAAAACGCAAAGATCATCGCCGTCCTGTCCGGGGTTTATTTATTCAATCTCGCTTTTCCAGTATTCCTGATCGCAGGTTACTGGTGCTGGTATTACTGGGCAGCGGCAGCAGGGTTATGGGTGCTGAAGACGATGGTTGAATTACCTTTTTATAGTGCTGTTTCGAGGTTTTTCGGGTTAAAAACGAATGTGATTGAGTTTTTTGTAATGCAGCCGGTGCATATAGTGTATACTATTATATCAGGGCTTTTTAGTCAGCTTGGAACTTATAAATGGAAAGGCCGGAAAGTGAAATGATTTAACCACTAAGTGCACTAAGAAATAACAAAGATCACAAAGTGTTACTTCTTGTGGCCTTTGTGTATTCCTTGTGACCTTTGTGGTTAAGAAATTAAAAAAATATCTACCTTCCTCTATGCCCCAACCATCCCTAAATTTTCAACAGGCTGCCTGGAAGCGCCTGAAAAAAAACAGGGGCGCCGTATTTGGTCTCATCACCATTTGCATTTTTGTTCTCATTGCCATTTTTGCCTACTGGATTGCACCGGATGGTTCTCCCTATGCAAACCGGATTATCCTCGAAGTGGGTGGCGAAAAACCCGGACATGCGCAGGGATTTATCAAACTGAAAAAAGACAAGGATGTAAAATACCCCGGGGTGTTGAACCAGTTGATTGCAGGCAGGGAAGATCCTTATTATTATGTGCCGGTAAACAGTTACCTCGTAAAGGAGGACAGCATCATTACTGATAAATTTATTGATGAAGGTGTGTCTGAAAAAATCAGTTATGCCAAAACACAATTAGCAGATAAGCCTTATACCAAAAACCATTTCTTCCTGGGTACGGACCATTACGGCCGTGATATCCTCAGCCGGCTGATATTGGGAACAAGAGTCAGTTTAAGTGTTGGCTTAATTACCGTGCTGATTTCACTCAGCATTGGTCTCATACTGGGTTCTATGGCCGGCTATTTTCGCGGCCGCACAGATAATATTATTATGTGGCTGATCAATGTGATCTGGAGTATACCCACTTTATTGCTGGTATTCGCCATCACGCTGGCTTTGGGCAAGGGATTCTGGCAGGTATTCATCGCGGTGGGTTTAACCATGTGGGTGAATGTGGCCAGGCTGGTGCGCGGACAAGTCATGGCCCTCCGCGAACTGGAATATGTGGAAGCTGCCAAAGCCATGGGCTTTTCGCATGCCCGGATTATCGTGCGTCATATCTGGCCCAATATCATGGGACCTGTTATGGTTATTGCCGCTTCTAATTTTGCTTCTGCCATCGTGATAGAAGCAGGTCTTAGTTTCCTTGGTGTGGGCGTTCAACCACCGCAACCCAGCTGGGGACTGATGATCAAAGAGAATTATAATTTCATCATAACCAATAATCCAATGCTGGCCCTGGCCCCGGGATTTGCCATCATGCTGCTGGTGCTTGCTTTCAATTTGTTGGGAAATGGTTTACGCGATGCGTTAAATGTCCGCGGAAGAGTTTAAAGATCTCCTGTCCAGCAAATCCACACTCACAAGAACGGCCAGGCACAGATAAAAGATACTGCCGATTTTATCCGTTTCAATCAGGTCACTTAATAAGTTTACCGTTACAATCATCGCCAGCATCATAGCAATAGCGAGTGAGCAATGTTTAATGAATTTGTCTTTTGTCCTGCTGTATATCTGCTGGGCATAGTAAAACATGGCAATCACCATTAATAAAAATAATATCATACCCGGATAACCCTGTTCTGCTAATAACAACAGGAAATAATTATGGATCGTTGAATGATCCGGGTTATTGCTTACCCAGGTGCGGTAGGCAGGTACGGCATAAGGCCGGTAATTATTATAAAAAGTATTGGGCCCTGTTCCGGTTAAACCATGTTCACCTGCCAGGCGGATCCCGGCAATCCAGCGGTAAAACCTTTCCGCAGTCGACACATCCTTCATCTGGTAAGTAGCCAGTAAATGCTCACTGAAATTGGAATGGAAAATGGTAGTCTTGTAATCATGCGCGAGTTTCAGGTAGCGGTCTTCCCTGCTGATCCAGTACAATGAAAAAATGATTATTCCGAAAGCCATGATTACAGCGGGCACGAGTTTCCGGCCGCCCATTAAAACCCAGGCTGCGATACCCGCCAGCAGTGCCAGCCAGGCCCCTCTTGCATACGTGAAAAATAAAGCGGCAAAGAATAAACCCATTGCCATCAAAATCCATTGCATGTATTTTTTCTGTTGAACCGTTTTATAAAAAACAAGCAACAGCGGGAACAAGAGCACCAGCATGGAGGAATAATTCACGTGATTGCGGAAGAAAGGAGCTGCCGCCTCATTGATGGTGCTGAAATGAAACCCTTTGAGTCCGTGCCTGAAGAGGATGATCATCATCACCGCAAAAAGGGAAGCAGAAAAAATGATGGCTGCTTTTTTAAGCTTCATCTTATCCCGGAATAAAATCAGCGGTGCCAGCACAAAAGCGCCCAGATACCAGGTTTTAGCCAGGATATATTTAAAAGAGATGATTTTATCAGTTGAAAGAAAAGCAGTGCAGACCGACCAACTGAAAACCGCAAGCAGCAATATAACCAACGGATGGGAAATCACCGACCTGCTGAGCAATGTCGGTTTATACAACCAGGCGCAGGCAAAAAACAGCGAAACCCCCAGCATTAAAACTTCATCGGGCAGGTCAAGACCGAGCGAAGGATTTAACTGGTATTCAAATGAAAATGGCAGGCTGGCAATCAGTAACCAGAAAACCATTTCGCGGTTCATCCAGCCACTGTAAAACAATATTATCGCAAATGGGATCAGGGCAGTAAATACCATTCCATATACGCAGCCATTGCTGTTGTCAGTACAAACAAGGCTGACAACAGATAAAACCGTACAGGAACAGATACTGTTTTCAAATGATTTATTTATTCCGGTCTAACACAAGCGCAGCAACCAGCGCGAATAACAACGACAACAAGGCAGCTGTCACCATGTCTTCCAGGATCCGCGGTTTATCAGGTTGTAAGGATGCCCGTGCTTTTTCAACGGGGATGAGTGCCAATGGTTTATTTTCTATCAGCAGCTGGTATTGGCTGATCAGCTTTTCGTAAGTAACAATCTCCTGTTGTTTGTCAGCCTGGTTAATCCCGGTTTGTACAGAATCCTTTTGCAATTTTAATGCAACCAGTTTTTTCTGCAATGCCGACAGTGTGGATGTATTACCTGCAGCCTGCAAATCCTGCTGCATTTGCTGCAGCTTGGCCATGATCGTATTGGCCAGCTGGGGTGCCAGGTTTTTATCGGTGTCCCACACTTTTACTTTCAGCTCGCCGTAATCACTTTTAAATACCCGGGAACGTGATTTCAGTTTATCGGCAGAATGGATCCTGGCCAGCGAATTTTCTTCTTCAAACTTATAATGGTCTTTCAGGGAGAAAGAATCGGCTAAAAAAAGGTAAACGGTATCAAGGCTGGCTGTGCCGATAATCATATCGAGGTCGTCGGAATTACCGAGGTTAGAGTATAGCCCCTGGATATTATCGCCGAATATTTTTGATTTGTCGGCAGCTACGGAACTGGCAGGGACTGAAGTGGCGGTTGATAAATACAGCTTTGGTTTTAAGTACAGAATCGTACCGACGGCAACCACTGAAAGAATCACCACCAGTAAAATTTTCTTCCACCAGCGGAGGAGAAGGTCAAAGATATCAGGCATAATTATGTTTTTTTACCACCCTCCTTCGCTCCGCTTCGGCGGGCAATGCAAAGGGCGCAAAGGGAAAACAAAGAACACAAAGCACTTAACGAACCCTGCTTCCTTTGTGTTCTTTGTTTTAGCCTTTGTGAACTTAGTGGTTTTGTATTTTTTTCCATTGATTCAGATTCATCATCCCGGATATCAAAGCAATGATTCCCAATACAGGTACTATAATCAATGCTTTGAAGAGTGCATGCACATTCCAATCCCGCACTCCTACAAAGTAAAAGTAGAGTAAGATAGCCATAAATAGGTAGATCCCCATTGAACGCCAGCCCATTTTCAGCTTCTCCCAATGAATTGCACCAATCATACAGCTAACCCCACAAATCCCCTGGCTGACCAACGCCGCTATCGCCGACCCTTTTGCTCCAAATTCAGGAATCAGCCACAGGTTCAGTATTATATTAATAACAACCGACACCAGCACGATCACACAAAATTCCCGGATACGGCCCGATGCAGTCAGTACGGTGCCGTACACCTGTGTGATCGAATACGCCATTAATACCGGCAGGCAGTATTGCATAACCGGTATGGCGTCTTCCCCTTGCTGGCGATAGAGTAAATGGATAATGGCAGGTGATATAAAAACAGCAATGGCTGTTACCCATAAAGAGACCATCACCAGCAGGTGGCGGGCATTGAGTACAACCCCATCATAGTTTTTGTTTTCCGATTTCAGTTTTGCGATATATGGGAGGAGGAAAGAGGCGATCAGGAAACCCGCCATATTAAATGCATCGAGTAACCGGTATGCGCCTGCGTACAATCCGGCTTCGTGGGCACCGTTTGGGTGAAGACGTTCCAGTAAAAACCCATCGAGCCGGTTATGCATGCTCATCAGCAATACAATCAGTCCGAAGGGCAGCATGGACTGAAAATCCTTTTTGGATATCCGGCTGTTTTTAAAAGAGACGGGCAGTATTTTCCTTTTCCAGAGAATGAGTTTTACCGCAATGAGAGCCAGCAACGTGGCAGCGAGTTGCAGGTATAGAAAAGTATGGATACTGATTGTTCCTGTTACGGCCGGGAAAAGCAGGAAGCTGCCGCAGAAAATAATCATGAGGGTTTTATCGAGTACCGACAACCAGGCGTCGGTACCAAACCATTGAGCCGCGGTGATGAGGCCGCGGAAAAAGACAAAGAAAGATCCCAGGATCTGGATACCGGCCAGGGAAAGGATGATGGTCCAGTCGCGCAGACCGGCCACATATGCAATAACCGCAACAACAATCAGGTATATAAAGGCGAATACAATTTTCAGTTTGATGCAGGCTGCTATAGCTTCCCTGCCATTTTCTTCGCCGGCAGATAACTTACGGTTGAGGAAAGTGGTGAGGCCCCAGTCGAGCAGGAAGCCAAGCACATAGGCCAGTCCGAATACAGCAAAATAATGCCCGTACGCTTCCGTACCTGCAGTGTTCTGTACCTGCCGGTCGATCCCGAAAATCCACAGGGGTTTGATCACTGCGTTGAGCAGGATGAGTAAGCCCAGGGATGAATAAAAACGGGATGACTGTTTCATTTATGGAATAATCATTTTTTAAATTTTGGGCCTGATAGCAATTCGGGAATCATTTAAAAATTATGAGGGGGGAGTTGAAAATTGAAAGTTGAAAGTGAATGTTCAAATAGCTGTTGACTAAAGACTACCGACTAAAGACTAATGACTACATAACTTTCACATTCCGGTTAAACGATTCTTCCAGTGAAATAAACGTCTCCGTGCGCTCGATGCCTTTGATTTTCTGCAGCTGGTCGTGCAGTACAAATTTCAGTTGTGAAATATCCTTGCAGACAATCTCCGCGAACATGCTGTAGTTACCGGTGGTATAGTTCAGCCGGACGATCTCCGGCATTTTCGCCAGTTCTTTGGCTACAGAATCATAGAGACCGCTTTCTTTGAGATAGATGCCGATGAAAGCGATTACATCATAGCCGAGCAGTTTCAAATCTGCTTTCAAACGGGTACCTTTGACGACCCCTGCTTCCTGCAGTTTTTTGATACGAACGTGGATGGTACCTCCGGAAACAAAGAGTTTTTTCCCGAGGTCGGCATAGGAGATACCGGCGTTTTCCATCATGTGGTGGATGATCTGGAAATCGAGTTTGTCTAAATTCAATTTGGCGCTCATTTTAATACTCCGTTTTAGATTATTTTCAGTATTTATCCCAAATATTTGGATATTTTCTATAAATTCCAAATATTCATTGAAATATTTGGAATGAATCGGTCCTGTGGCCTATATTTGTTCTATCAAAGCGCAGCAAACTGGTTTTGATGAGTTCTTAAAATACTGTGGGGTGATGAAATCGCGTAAGCTTGGCAGACATGCCCTCTTGTCTCGGGGGTGGAGGTACCTTGGCCGAAAGGTTTTAACTGGTAACCCGCCGACGCCGAAAGGCTACGGCAGGTGAACAGGATAAATATAGCATAGAGCCGGTTCGTTAGTAATAACGGGCCGACCAGGGTCGACCACTGAACTTTGTGCTACAACTAACTGCTCCGTGGAGGTTCGATCCCTCCCCCTACAGCAACTTAAAAGGCCCGTCAGGTAACTGATGGGCTTTTTTTTACCACAAAGTGCACTAAGGCCAAACCGATACAGCAAGGCCTCAGCGGACAAAGAAAGGACACAAAGAAATACATTAACCGCAACAGTCTTATTGCAATCACGAACCTTTAGGGTTCGTCCGCCGAGGCGGACCATAGTGCCCTTATTAGAGTTTTCGAACATCAGAAAATCCCGATTCCGTAAAACTGCACAAATAGAAAATGTATTAATAGTGAATCTTTGTGGTTTGTATTTGCAAACCTCTCAATTCCCCTTCACCCGCTCCTCCTCCGCATCTGAAGCAGTATTTCGTTTTCTTTCAGCTTTTAGTTTTTGGTTACCGAACGAATACCGGAACGCCAGCCTCACATTCCTCGACTCTTCCAGTTCCAAAAATTTTACATTGATTTCCTGGTATTCCAGGAATCCGCTTGATTTCTCCCCGAAAAAGATATCACTGATATTGAGTGTAAGCCTGCCTTTCTTATTCCAGAATGTTTTGGCAATCCCCAGGTCAAGAGAACCCAGGTGCCGGATGGTGATGAATTCTTCCAGTGATTTTGTCATATAGTAACCCGATAATTCAAAATTCCATGAATCGTTGGGTTTATAGGCAAATTCAATATAGGCCAGCCAGTTCCAGCGGCTGCGGTCAAACTTCGCACCGAGGTAATCTGCTTTGTAATGATTGTATATGGCCTGGTTACCGCCATATCCTGTAAATTTTTTACCGAAGGTCAATGGGAAATTCAATTCAACAGAAATATTCTCATAAGATGCCAGGTTTTCTGCCGTGGTGTATGTCAGGTTGCCTTCCTGTTTCGGCGCATCGTCTATTATTACATCATGCTTTTTATTGTAGCTGATGGCAAAGAATGGCTGCTCTTCATACGTCAGTGAAAGTTTATACGCATCCATGGTTTCCGGCTTGATCAGCGGATTCCCCCTGGTGTAAGTCAGCGAATCGAGATATTCTATAAACGGGTTCTGCTGCTGGTAACTGGGCCTGTTTACCCTGCGGCTGTACTGGCAATGCCGGCCATCTTCTTTCCTATTTTCCTTAACACAAAAGCAGACGGGAATAACTGCCAGTAGTTCCTGTTCAATACCGTTAGCGACTGGCTGATCCCTTTGGCGATTGTCTGCTCCGCCCTGAGCCCGCCCTGGAATTCCCATTTGTTTTTTTCCCAGCTTATACTTGAATACAAGGCACTGATGCGTTCGGTATACTTAAAATCAGTGCTCTTGTTTGCATCCAGCACACCTCTTTGCAGGAACCGCAGGTTATTATTAATAGTAGCAAAACTGGCTTTGGCCCCGGCCTCCAGTTTCAGGTTTTCCGTAACCGGATCGGTAAAATCTGATTTCCACACCAGGTATTGCACCGGATTTTTGATCTGCTGGTCAGTAGTGTATGAAGAACCATTCGCCAGCGTGGTGAGTATATCACCGTGATTCGTCAGCCTGAACGTGGCAAAGTCCAGGTCCATATTCAGGTCTTTTCCCAGTGAATCAAATTGATGTTTCCAGTTCAGGTTAGCAGACAGGCTGTTCCTGTTGCTGTATGTATTGTTCTGTGTTCTGAACTGGCTCAGGCTTTGGTTAGTAATAGCATCAAGCTGGTGGGTAACTCCGGATGCCTCATTGGTCCTGTCCTGGAAACCTGCTTTTGCATAAAACCCGAAAGTGTTTTTTGGACTGGCATACAAATCGGCACCCAGTCTGAAATTATAACTGCTCAGTTTAGCCGGTTCATATATTTCCTGGAAAAACCGGTTGGGACTGATGATGCGGTCAAATTCATTATAACTAAACCAGTTCCTGTGGAAAAAACCAAAACCGCCGAAAAGATTCAGTTTTCCCTTTCGGTGATTAATATTGAACCCCGGGTTAAAACGGTAAAATCCCCGGTCGGCATGAATGGCTGCACGGTCATACAATCCGGAACCAGTAATAAAATAAACGCTGCCATTGGTGCCCAGGTTCGCATTTTTCTTCAGGATGATATTGATAACCGCGCCGCCACTCGCATCATAGCGGGCGCCGGGGTTAGAGATCACTTCAATTTTTTCAATATTGGCAGCACTCAGATCCCGCAGCAGCTGGCTGATATCGGTGTATTGGGAAATCCGGCCATCAATCAGGATAGCAGGTGCTCCCTTTCCAACCATAGTAACCTGGTCATTCCTGACCAGCACACCGGGTACTTTTTGCAGTATTTCAAGTGCAGTAGATCCGGCCATGGTGGCACTGGCCTCTACATTCACGATCAGTTTGTCGGCTTTTTGTTCCAGGAAAGGTTTGCTGGCAATCACTTTCACCTCTTTGAGCAATGTGGCATCCGGTGATAAGACGATGGGCTCCATCGCCAGATCTTTACCGGTCATTTCAGCCTGCACGTAAACCCGTTTGTGACTTACCAGGGTGATTTCAAGAATATATTTGGCGGGAGGAACTTCGCGGAACATAAAAATGCCTTCTTTATCAGAAAGGGAAGATTTGACGAGTGCAGAGTCTGACTGCCGGAGTAATAAAATGGAGGCGGCGCTGATTCCATGTTTTTTTTCATCAACCACCCGGCCGGAAATGATCTGTGCCTGGAGGGAATGGAATAAAAACAGGGCGGGGGAAAGAAGAAATAACCTGAGGGCAACTGAACGCGTCATGCTATTAAAATTAAGCAATCCAAGGCAGATAAAGGAGAAGCTGGTTTAACCACAAAAACAGCCAAACCACAGAGGACACAGAGTACGGCACAAAGGGCACAGAGTGATTCAACTAATTTGTATTCTCTGTGTACTCTGTGCCGTACTCTGTGTCCTCTGTGGTAAAAATCATTTCAACACTTACAAACTATCCTTCACCACCACCCAAGTATGATCCAACCCGAATAGTTTTACCAGTTCATTAAACACCCGCGCATTATCCGGATGTAAACGGATACAACCATGAGAAGCCTTTGTTCCCAGTTTGGAGAAATTACCAGGCGTGGTCCCATGTATACCATAACCGCCACGGATAAACACCACATAAGGCATATTGCCAAGGCCCTTGTAATTGCCACCGGGGAATTTGCGGGAAGTGTATTTAGTCAGCACCGGGCCGGCCGGGCGTGTACTCATAGCCGGTGTTTCATATTTTTTGATGCCGGTAGAAACCTTGAAACTGTCTTTCAGCTCGCCATGTATATAGAGATATAATGTTTGCACGGATTTTACCACTTCCGCATACAACAGGCAGTCCTTTTCCTTGCAGGAAAATTTTTCCATCGAATCGCGGTACATTAAAAAAGAATCAAGGGTTTTCAGGTTCTCGCGAATGCGGAGTTTATCTTCCTGTGAATACACTTCATCCCGCTTGATATGGCTGATTAAGCTGTCAGCCCCCGTGATCACTCCATATTCCCTGTGCAATAATGAATCCATTTTCACCAGCATTGGGTCCAGGGAATCCTTGCCGGGGACAAATAAATTGGCGTCAAATAAATTGGTGGAATCGTGAGTTGTATCTGCCTGCTGAATTAACAGGGAATCGCGGAAGGCTTCATATTTAAATCCTGCGGAAGTACTTACGGCCGGTGTTGGTTTGTTTTGACAGGAAAAAATAAACAGGGCCGGAAGAAGAATGAGTATCCATGTGGTAATGCCGGGTTTCACAGTACAAAGGTAGTTGGATTTAAGAGTCTTTACCACATAGGCACATAAGACACATAGGGACACATAGGAAATACAAAAAACTGTTCTGAAAGAAGTAAAATTCCGAACTATATGGATTTGCGTAATGTATTTCTATGTGATTCTATATGCCTATGTTCCTATGTGGTAAAGACTCTGGAAAATGCAAACTTTTAGTTAACACTTACCACACATATAATTATCCCCTGCTTACAGCCGTTAATATGTGCCATTTTTCACTGCTGTATATTAAATTTGCACCCATGAAAAAAACCACCATTTTCTTCATAGCTGTTTTATTGTCCGTAACCACCAAAGCACAGGACGCTTCGCTCAAAACACTGCAGGCAGAATCTTTTAAAACAGTAAAGAATGTAATTGTTGATACGATCCATAAATATTGGAAACGCGGCGGCATCTATAACCTGAACCTGGCTCAGGGTTCTTTAAGCAACTGGGCTGCGGGCGGTGATGAGTTTTCCTTTTCCGTTAACTCACAGCTCAGCCTCTATGCATTTTTTAAAAAAGACAATCACAGCTGGGATAACAGTTTTGACTTCAACATTGGCTATATCAATACCACCAGCCTGGGAGGCCGTAAAAACGATGACCGGTTCGACCTTCTCTCCAAATACGGATGTGCACTAAACCCAAAGCTCAACCTCACCACGCTTTTTAACCTCCATTCCCAGTTTTTCAAGGGATATACTTACCAGGATACGGTCAGGACGCTTTCTTCAAACTTTATGGCACCGGGTTATGTCCTGCTTTCACTGGGTCTGGACTATAAACCCACGAAGAACCTGTCCATCTTCGTTTCACCAGCTACTTCCCGACTGGTAATCGTAAAAGATTCGTCACTGGCCAACAAAGGGCTGTATGGTGTAACTCCCGGCAAAAAAAGCAATTTTGAATTCGGCGCCTTTGCCACTATCAACTACCGGAAAGAAATCAATAAACACATTACCTACAAAGGCCGTTTGGATTTATATTCCAATTACAAACACAACCCCCAAAACGTTGACCTGTTTATGTCAAACATGCTGAATGCAAAAATCTCCAGGCTCTTTTCTGTCAGCTGGGGTGTAGACCTGATCTACGATGATGATGTACGTTTATTTGGTAAAAACGGGCGGTCTGCTGCGTTACAGGTAAAATCGCTGGTGGGGATTGGGTTGCTGGTGAAATTTTAAGAATAATTGATAATGGAGAATGCTTGCCCGCCGGAGCAAAGCGAAGGAGGGGATAGTGGATAATAGAAAGAGTTGAAAGTTGAAAATGGAAAGTTGAAAGTTAGCGAGTATAATCTGTATGCACCTCTTCCACTGAATAAGATGCTTCAGCGTATTCAAACCTGCAAATGATTTCACGCATCTATTCAGGGCTTCGCCTGCTTCCTGCCTCCTGCCACCTGCTCCCTGCCCCCTGCCCCAATCTTACCACTGCCTGACTAACGACTAGCGACTAACGACTAGATCTTCCCTCTCCACCTCTCCTCTTCCTCCATCTCCAGCCTCCTTTTCTCCTTCAGCCTCGCAGGTATTTTTTCATTGAAGAGATAAACGGCCAGAACTACACTGTACAGCGCGAGCAGCAGTACAATCATGGAAAACACTTTGTGGTTTTTCAGGATGATCTCATTGGCCATGCTGAGTGCGGCACTCACTATGATCATTACACTTCCTGCTACATGGCGGATGGCAACTAAAATAAATGCTATAATTATTATAAAATAAAAACCGAGCATCATATAGGTCAGCCAGAAAAAACGGGCTACGGCAATGTGCTGGATCAGGCTGGTAACGCTAAGGCCAACGCCGATTACACCGCCCCAAATGCAGACGTCTTCTTCGTATTTTGTTAGCGGGTTTAAGGGATGTGGGTTCATGCTAATATTAATAGTTTTAAGAGTCTTTACCACCCGCCTACGCTTCGCTTATGCTTGCGCTGAAGCTTCAGCATAGGCGCACGGCGGGCAAAGCATAGGCAAATAGAATACATAGGAATACAGCGAAGAGTTCTTATTGAAGGGAAATTTCTAACTTTTTTGACTGGCGTGTTGTATTTCTATGTGTTTCTATGTGTCTTATGTGCCTATGTGGTAAAGCATTTTGTATTCATCTAAAGGCTCTCCAGCGGATCCCAGAAAAGGTTTTTAAAATCCACCACCTGGTCATTCTTCACTTTCACCCCTTCTTTTTTCAGTAATTTCTCCATCATGCCGGGCGGATCAAAATGAAACTTCCCGGTAAGCATCCCATTCCGGTTTACTACACGATGGGCAGGCACTTTGGGTTTTACCCGGTGGCAGCCATTCATCGCCCAACCGACCATACGGGCTGACGACTTAGTACCCAGCGCAGCGGCGATGGCACCATAAGATGTTACTCTTCCTTTGGGAATCTGGCGGGCCACCTCGAAAACCAGTGAAAAGAAATTATCATCCGATTCACCGGAAGGTTTAACGGTCCGTAGTTTGACTTTGGGTTCACGTGCAGGCATGCACCGAAGATAAAAATTAATTGGCTGGATTCTCCGCCTGCTGCAGGAGAAAAGATTTGCGTGGTTCAGGAACCGCCTCGTACCGGAAAGGACAGTGCAAACACCCGTTGCCGCAGCAATAGCCACGGAGACGGTGGTATTCAGCGGTGAGTACAATCATACCCGCTTCGTTAATATAATAATGCACCCCTTCAGTCAGTTCCTCCATCGTTGATGAGTGTTTGTTTCAATAATTCATCTTTTTCCCGGCCACCTAAGTCTTCAGGCAGGGTGAAACGGAGATAATGCACCCGGTTATGTCCGGCAATATCCAGCGACTCATAATAAGTCTTGATATTCAGCTCTGCCGGAACGGGTTCTGATCCATACACATTGTCCAGGTCTTCCAGCAACTTGCACCCGTAGAGTTCAATCACTGTTTTGGTGAACCGGTACAGATCCGGACTGTCCGTCTTCAGATGTATTAAACCACCGGGCAGCATGAATTGTTGATACAAACGGAGGAATTTTGGGTGGGTCAGGCGTTTTTTAACTTTAGAGAGGCGGAGCTGGGGATCGGGAAAGGTGATCCAGATTTCAGCTACTTCACCCGTACTAAAATAGGTAGGCACCATATCAATCTGCGTCCGCAAAAATGCCACATTGACCAGGTTTTCCTTCAGCGCTTTTTTCGCACCCACCCAGATGCGGTTTCCTTTCAGGTCAACACCGATAAAATTGCGGTTGGCATAAAGCCTTCCCAGACCCAATGCATACTCTCCCTTTCCACAAGCCAGTTCCAGGGTAATGGGATGTTCATTCCCAAAATGTGCTGACCATTTCCCGGCAATATCACGGGGAAATTCCAGGACATTCTGGAAGCCTTTTAGTTCTTCGAAGCGTATGAGTTTTTTTTGTCCCAATTTATTAGTCTTTAGTCGCTAGTCTTTAGTCGTTAGTCAGGCAGTGGTGAGATTGGAGATAGAGAGCAGGCGGCAGGGAGCAGGTGGCAGGTGGCAGTTGAATCCCGGGATAGTGAAGTTTATCCCGGAAAGTTATTATCCAAAACGCTTTCAAATCCTAATTCCCACTTTCAATTTTCACTCCTTTCAATTCTCTATTGTCCATTCTCCACTTTCAACTTTCCACTTTCAATTTTCAACTACCTCAATTTTCACCCGAAGCAGATTCTTTGAATCGCTACGATATGCCCACATTATCCATTCTCCATTATAAATTATCAATTATAATAAGGCGCTATCATCAAATAAACCACCACCCCCGTCACTGCCACATAAAACCACACAGGCCAGGTGATCTTAACCAGTTTTTTATGGCGGGCGAATTCGCCGGTCATGGCGCGGTAGGCTGAAAATAAAATAAAGGGAAGGATCAGGCCTGCGAGGGGAATATGGGTGCCGAGTAAAATATAATATATGATCCTGGCAGAGCCGGCAGTTGCCTTTTCTGCTTCGGAAAGAATGCCATCATGATTCAGGTCGCCGAAACGGGTTTCGCCGGCGAATAAATGGTGAGAGATATAACTGACCAGGAACAGGATGGATAAAACCATGGCCGTAAGCATGATTTTTTTATGCAACTCATACTTTTTGGATTTTACAGCAATGAGTGCCGCAACAAGCAGAACGGCTACGATAGAATTGATAATCGCATTTGCCTGCGCGAAAATGTGCACATTAAATCCCAGGTCCACATTCAGTTTTACCCGGCTCAGTAATACAACGGCTGCAAATACAATCCCGGAGAATAAAAAAATCAGTGTATTCGCTTTCCGGTCATTCGGACGCCAGCTGGCAGATAACATAGTCTTATTTTTTACGGATAAAGTAGAGTAATAATCCCACGCCGAGGATCGTCATCAGGAAAACAATGGCAATCAGTTCCAGTTTGCCGGCGAAGAAACTTTTTTCATGCGGGTCTTTTTCCATGGTCAGCAGCACGAGGTCTTCGGATAATTTGGCCAGATCAGCCGAATCGAGTCCGTGATAGAAACCCCGGATGTAGTGATTGCTGTCAATCAGTACAAAATGGTCGGTATGTATAAAATTGGTGTCAATTCCCTCGCCATCGGTAATGCCGATTTTCATTTCCTGGATGGCCATGTTATAAATGGACTGACGGTCACCGGTGAGCAGCCACCAGTTTTCAGGGTTGATCTGATATTTATCAGCCCAGTATTTCAGTCTTTCTGCTGAATCCCTTTCCGGATCTATGCTGAATGAAATAAAGTGAACTTGTTTATTGGTCTTATCACCCACCCGCTGTCCATTGTGAATAGACTCAGCCAGTCTTTTCATGTTTTTGGTAAGTCCGGGGCAGATCGTAGGGCAATGGGTAAAGAAGAAGTCGGCGATAATGATTTTACCATGGAGACTGTCCAGCGTAACCTGTTTCCCTTCCTGGTTAGTGAACTGGAAATTGCTGAGTTTATGCCACACGGTATCCTGTACATTCTTTCCCTTGCTGACTTTAGTAGTCACCGTATCCCAGATATAATGCCTGGGCATGGAAATAGCCTGTTCGCTTTTCCCTTTCACTATGAAATAGGCACCCAGTGGTACAACCAGGGCCATTAAAATCGCGTATAAAGCTGTCTTGTTCACGTCAGATATTTTATTCACTCCCCCCGAAAAAAAAACCATCAAACCCCTCCCTGTTAACAGGCAGCCGGTTCAATGGTTTGGTAAAAAGCTAAAATCTCTTTATTCCTTGCCACCGGGTTTTTCGGCCGGCGTTTCAGTTGCGTGATGTTTAGAAGGCATTGTAGTCTCCTTAAAATGAAGGTCGTACTTATTCCTCAGGTTCTTATAAGAATTACCATCATAGATAAAGGCGATGATAAACCATACAAAAAGCAGCAGGGGAACTACAATAGTCATGATCATGTTCCTGATTTCATCACCCAGGTGCATGAAAACAGACACAATGTAATAGGCTTTAGCCAGAGTCAGGATGCATACCATGCCTTTGAAAGCAAGTACAAGTCCTGCATTGGGGTTCTCACCTTTATGTATATTATAAATAGTAAGACCAATCGCCAGCTCGATGATGGTAATCACAGAAAGGAGGATTGTGGTCTTCCTGACTCTCCGCTTAAATTCCTCATCAGAATGGTGATGAGTGAAGGTGATTTCCGGTGAAATTGGTGAATGCTCCATGATGTTTTTATCCGCTTTAAATTTCAAAATTCTGTTACCTTATCCAAATTCCAAATCTCAAAATCCAAATCCCAAACTTTCCCGCAACCGTTTGGAATTTGGATTTTGGAATTTGTGATTTCTATATTAAGTAAAAGCAAAGGAACACGAATACCCAAACCAGATCTACAAAGTGCCAGTACAAACCAGCTTTTTCAATCATCAGGTAATGTCCTTTATTCTGGAATATGTTTTTCTGTGTCATGATCAGCATTACGATATTGATGATCACGCCTGAGAATACGTGGAAACCGTGGAAGCCGGTGATACCAAAGAAATAACCACCAAAGGCAACGGGTCCTTTATCACGAATATGAACCTCAGCCAGATTTACCATTCCACGGAGTTCAGTGTCCGGCATTTTCAGCAGGGCATCCATGGCATGGCTGTTATCATGTGAATGAACCAGTGCTGCCAGGTTTTCGTGTGAAGTATTATTGAGTGCAGCAGTTAATGCAGACTGGTCGTGTACGATGTTACCCCAGGGGTTATGACTGGTTGTTTGTCCAAACATCTGGATAGAACCATCCACGAGTGTAGCGTGTTCACCGGTAATCAGGTGATGCCACTCCCAGGCCTGGCAACCAAGGAACGCGAGACCGCCGACAATTGTCCAGGCCAGCCATTTAATAACGCCTTGCTTATTTCCTTTATGACCGGCATGTACAGCCAGCACCATAGTTACAGAACTGATGATGAGGATGAAGGTCATCACACTCACGAATGCCAGGGGCAGGTTTGCGTGTCCGGCTCCGGGGAATGCGTTGAAGACCACGTTGGGATCGGGCCAGAAGTTCTGACTGAAACGGATAGATCCGTAAGAGATCAGGAAGGCGCCGAAGGTAAACGCGTCACTCATCAGGAAGTACCACATCATCAGTTTGCCATACTCCAGGTTGAAAGGGCTTTTTCCCCCACCCCACCATTTGGTCTGATGCGTTGTTGCTGTTGTTGACATAAGCTGTTTAATTCCGAATTTTTAAATGCTCCCGGCGCAGAAGGAATAGCCTTCCCGCCGGAATTTGTTTTATGTTTCAATACCCCGAAGCAGAAATCCTGAGGACTTCGCTTCCTTGTAAAAAATCTACGACCCGATTACTAAAAAGAACACCATGATATAGATCCATAACAGATCTACAAAATGCCAGTACGTTGCTGCCACTTCAATAGAGGTGGAGCCATACTGTTTTACATTGCCGGTGAAGGCTTTGATAAACATCACCAGTAATGCGATCACCCCGCCGGCTACATGGATTCCATGCAATCCGAAGATCACATACAGGAACTGGGCTGCACCCGATCCCCGTAAAGTGATATGCTGTGCCCAGAGTTCCGAGAACCCCAGCCACTGCAAATAAATAAATGCTGCACCTAACAATAAAGTCATACCGATCAATAACCGGTATTGCTGCATTTTCCTTTGTTTAAAAGAGCGGAGCGCCAGTTGAATCACCAGGCTGCTCACCAGTAAAACCACCGTGGATACCCAGAAAATCTTTGGCATCACCACCGGTCTCCAGCTGGCCTGGTTGCTTTTCACGATAAAAGCACTTGTCAAACCAGCGAACATCATTACTATACTCCCAATAGCTACCCAGAGGGTAAACTTGTGAGGGTGCATTTTTCTATTTTGTTCTAGCGTCACTGTTTGCATTAGTTACTTGATTAAAAAAATTCCAAATCACAAAATCCAAATTCCAAACTCAATACACTATACACAAATTCCAAATCACAAAATCCAAATTCCAAACTCAATACACTATACACAAATTCCAAATCACAAAATCCAAATTCCAAACTCAATACACAAATACACAAATTCCAAAACACAAAAGACAAATTCCAAACTCAATACACAAATACACAAATTCCAAAAGACAAAAAACAAATTCCAAACAATCTACCGGGGTGGATTTGTTTTTTTAGGGTTCAGTTTTAGAAGCATGGCAGAAAAAATTTTACGAAGCTGGCTGGCTTCTTCAATCAACGCTGCTTTTTCAACTGCTAATTCCTTTTTTTCAAATACCTCCACCAAACCGAGGAAAAACATAGCTTCTTTTGCTTCTTTCCTGCTAATCCTGATCCGGTGGATTAAATCACCCGGACCGAGATTTTCATTTGCTTCTATATAATTAGCGCCTACTGATCCACTGGCGCGAACTACCTGCTTAATATCTTCCAGGTTCTCCGTATCTCTTTTCAGTTTCCGGCAAAACCTTCTCACATTACCTGCAAACGCAAAACAGCGTTGCTCAAGTTCTTGTCCAAACATAACCTCACATTTTTCAATCTCACAATATAAAAACCGCCCTTCCAGTTTAGAAGTTTGGATTTTGTCTTTTGGATTTTGGAATTTTTATGCTTTGCTAAGCAACCAGGCCAACATCACCACCGGCAAATACATATAACTCCCAAACATCACCTTCCTCGCCGATCCCACATCCATATTCCTGTACAGTGCAATACTCCTTCCCAGCATAAACATATTTGCCAGTACTACCAGGCAAATACTGATTATTCCTTTCAGGTCGCTGAATGTACACATGCCTGTGAAATAAGGCGACATAGTTACCGGCAGCAGCAGTAATGAATACAAAACTGTTTGCAGCGCCGTGAACTTTGTCGGGCCTTCAGCAGCCGGCAATAACTTAAAGCCAACAGCTGAATAATCCCTGTGTGCCACCCAGGCTATCGCCCAGAAATGGGGGAACTGCCAGAAAAACTGAAAGGCGAATAATATCCATCCTCCCAGTGTCAGTGCATTCTCGCCGGCTGTCCACCCGATCAAACAGGGTAAAGCACCCGGTATCGCCCCTGCCAGCACCGCTATTGAATTTACTTTCTTCAATGGCGTGTAGATAAAGGCGTAGAGAAATAAACTGAAAGCCGCAATACCTGCCGTCAGCCAGTTAAAATAATGTCCGAGGATATATACACCGGCAGCTCCTGTAATGATGGCAAAAATCCATCCTTCTGTTACAGAAACCCTGCCTGCAGCCACGGGCCTTTTGGCCGTACGCTTCATTTGTGCATCAGTATCCTTTTCCACTACCTGGTTGATGGCATTGGCACTGCCTGTTACCAGCATCCCACCTGCAAAGAGCAATCCTATCATTTTCCAGAAATCAACAAAATTCTCTGAACCGGGTGTCAGTGCAAAACTCATGACCGAACTGAACACCACCATGATAGTCAGCGAAGGCTTGATCAGCAGTAAATAATCTTTTACCTTTTTCATCCGTCGCTGTATTTTCAAAAAAACTTCTCGTTAATCGTTCTCACTTGTCTTGCGCACATCAAGCTATTAATGCTTGCTTTCATCGGGGCCCACTGGTTCATTCTGGGGAATAAATTCCCTGCCATCTTTTGCATAGTCATATGGCCAGCGGTGAACTTCAGGAATTTCACCATCCCAGTTACCATGTCCGGGGCGGATCGGTGTGGTCCACTCCAGTGTATTGGCACCCCAGGGATTCTGGGTCCTTACTTTCCTTCCTTTATATATAGAATAGAAGAAATTGAAGACAAACATCAGCTGAACAGCAAACACGATGATTGAAACCACAGTAATCATTTTATCCAGTTCGCCGAACTGGGAGAATGACACCCAGCTGCTCTTATCGAGATAACGGCGGGGCATACCTGCCAGACCTTCGTAGTGCATAGGCCAGAAGATCAGGTAAGAACCGATCATGGTTACCCAGAAATGGATATAACCAAGTGTGTTGTTCATATATCGCCCGAACATTTTCGGGAACCAGTGGTAAACGCCTGCGAACATACCGAAGAACGATGCCACACCCATTACAATGTGGAAGTGTGCCACTACAAACATGGTATCGTGCAGGTGAATGTCAATGGTAGAGTTGCCGAGGAAGATACCGGTCAAACCACCGGAGATGAACAGGCTCACAAAACCGATGGCGAACAGCGTAGCCGGGGTAAACCGGATATTACCGCGCCATAATGTAGTAAGCCAGTTAAACACCTTGATGGCCGATGGTACGGCAATCAGCAATGTCAGTAATACGAAGATGGATCCGAGGAAGGGATTCAGTCCCGTTACAAACATGTGGTGCGCCCATACCAGAAAGGCGAGGATCGTAATCGCGAATAATGAACCAAGCATGGCCATATAACCGAAGATGGGTTTGCGGCTGTTGACGGAAAGGATTTCCGACACCATGCCCATCGCGGGTAATAAGATGATATATACTTCAGGGTGACCCAGGAACCAGAATAAGTGCTGGAACAGGATTGCACTACCACCTTCATTGGGCAGCAATTGTCCGTTCACATAAATATCACTCAGGTAGAAGCTGGTACCGAGGTTACGATCGAATAATAAGAGGATAAAGCCTGACAACAGTACGGGGAATGATAACACACCGAGTACAGCGGTGAAGAACATCGCCCAGATTGGCAGGGGCAGACGGGTCATACCCATACCTTTTGTACGAAGGTTCAGGATAGTTGAAATATAGTTCAGACCACCGAGCAGGGATGAAACTACGAAAAGGGCCATACTGGTAATCCACAAGTCCATACCGAGTTTTGATCCGATCGATGCCGCACCCAGGGCACTCAATGGCGGATAGCTTGTCCAGCCACCTGCTGCAGGACCAGTCTGGATAAACATCGAAGACATCATCACCACACTGGCCAGGAAGAAGAACCAGTATGAAAGCATGTTCAGGAAGGGGGAAGCCATATCACGGGCACCGATCTGCAGGGGAATAAGCAGGTTCGCAAAGGTTCCGCTCAGACCGGCAGTCAGTACAAAGAACACGAGTACGGTTCCGTGCATGGTTACCAGGGCATAGTAAAATTCAGGAGCAATGCGTCCGCCTTTTGCCCAATGGCCGAACACTGTTTCCAGGATCGGGAAATTGGTATCGGGGTAACCGAGTTGAAGGCGGAATAATACGGAGAAAAGGCCTCCGATGATTGCCCAGATAATACCAGTGATCAAAAACTGTTTTGCAATCGTTTTATGATCCTGGCTGAAGATGTACTTACTGATGAATGTTTCATTGTGATGATGAACATGGTGTTCATTGTGGTGAACATCATGTGTCGTTATCACTTCAGGATGTACATGCATTGCTTCGCTCATAGTCGTTTATTTTAGGCCTAGTCCTTGTTTCAGTTTCTGTAATTAATGAGGTGTGGTTATTGCTGCGGCAATCACGCTGTCTTTCTTTACAGAAGGATCCAGCTGGGGATTAGCCACCAGGTATTGGGGTTTTTTAGCTGCCATCCAGGCATCAAACTCCTCCTGTGTTTCAACCACGACCACACCACGCATACCCGTATGTCCTTTACCGCACATCTGGTCGCAGGCAAGTTCAAATACGAAATCAGGGTTCTTTGTTTTCGTCTGCATTTCTTTTGTTGTAAACCTCGGCGTGAACCAGAGTGTGGTTGGTGTACCGGGTACCGCATCCATTTTCATACGGAAATGCGGAAGACCCACACTGTGGATTACGTCTTTGGCGCCGATCACCAGTTTAACGGGACGGTTCACCACCAGGTGCATTTCCTGGGCTACGTAAACATCATCATGGTTATAAGTATCCTCCCAGATCTGTCCGAGCGGATTCTCATGCTTCTCATCAATGTTTTTGAAATATTTTTTACCAAGTACTTTATCAGCACCCGGGTAACGGAATTCCCAGCCGAATTGCTTTCCGGTTACTTCAACTATCATCGCATCTTTCGGGGCATCGCCGGTAATGCGGTACCAGTAAACCAGTCCGAATGTAACCAGCACAGTCAGTGAAATGGCAGGGATTACCGTCCAGATCAGCTCCAGTTTATTATTATGCGGGAAATAATACGGTTTGCGGTTATCAGACTCCTGGTATTTATAAGAAAACCAGAACAGCAGGATCTGTGTAATAAAGAATACCACACCGGTAAGCCCCATGGTAATCCAGAGCATGCGGTCAATACTCACGCCCTGAACAGAAGCAGATTCCGGAAGGATCTTGTCTTTCAGTTTTACATTGCAGTAATACACGCCGATCAGGCCCACGATGAGGAAGGCCAGCAGCAGAAAGGCATTGACCCGGTTGGATTGCTTGCGGGATTTCTCTTCTCCCCTCAATACAGCCACATACTCGCTTGCTTTGGCAATCTGAAAAGTAATCAGGAAGCCAAAAACCAGGATCGCAACGACGAAAAATGTTTGCATAAACTAATATTCAGTTTGTCTATCGGTTTTCGTTTCAATTCTAAATCAGGTATGGTGAATCAGGCTTTCTTTTACAAAAGGATGATTCTTTGCCAGCAACGGTGATTTACTCAGCGCCCTGCCGGCTACGAACATAATCAGTCCAACAAAACCCAGGGCCACACCTAAATCATATACCATCAGGGGTACACGGTTCGGTGAAATACCGGGGAACACCATTTGGTAGAAATCCAGCCAGTGACCAAAAATGATCAGTACGGCCATGAAAGTAATGGTGCTGTATTTGCGTTTTGATCCCCTTCTCATCAGGAGAAGCAGCGGGGCCAGGAAGTTGATGATAAACATCAGCCAGAATACGCCACTATATGCGCCGGATGCGCGGGGTTTGAAATAAGTTGTTTCCTCAGGAATGTTTGCATACCAGATCAGCATGAACTGGGAGAACCAGAGGTAAGTCCAGAAGATTGAGAAGGCAAACATGAATTTACCGATATCATGCAGGTGCTCTTCGTTGGTGTATTCGAGGTAACCATTGTTTTTCAGGAATACAACAAACAAACAGATCAGTGACATACCGGCAACAAATGAACTGGAGAAAGTATACCAGCTGTACATGGTGCTGTACCAGTGTGCATCAATGCTCATCAGCCACAACCAGGGGATGGAAGACATTACTGTGAGTGCGAACACTACAATATATGCAGCTGCCCAAACGGTATTATTCCAGATATATTTTTTGGCTGATTCACGGTTTTCGAGGGGTTTTTCATCGAGACTGCGGCTCAGTTTCCTCATTTTATAACCCAGCAGTGACCAGGCCACGATGGTGAAAACAGTCCAGCCGGCGAAGAAACCTTTATTCAGGAAACCTTTTTTCCATTCCAGGGCATCATCCCCTTTTACAGCTTCAGCATTCGTCCAATGGTATAATTCATGATTACTTCCGAAGCAAATTGCCAGAAGGATGGCACCTGAAATAACACCGATCACAGGTACTACTGCAGAAATCGCTTCCGGCACACGACGGAAAGCCATTTGCCAGCCACCCCAAGCCAGGGTTGTGGCGCAGATGAAAAACATGGCCGCGTTACAAATCAGCAGGAAATAAACACCATTGTGCAGCAAGGATCCCCAGAAACGGGCCTGCTTATGCACATCACTACTGGATCCGCTGGTAATATATAAGCCGATAATTGCCAGTACTCCCAACGCCATAAATGCAAAGGCGACGGTATTGTATTTTTTTGGTACTGTAAACTGTTCGCGTATTGACATCGTGTTCGTTTATTAAAATTCTTAAATGATCATCATTTTACAACAGGTTTCGCGGCGGCAGTGTCGGCCGTTGCGGTTGTTGTTACAGGCGTTGCTGCAGTTGCCGCAGCCTGCTTGTTCTTAATATAAGTAACCACCATCCAGCGTTGGGTGGGGTTCAGCTGTGATTTATATGAGCCCATGTTGTTACGTCCGTTTGTAACAGAAAAATACATGGTACCCTCAGCCATCTTCAGGTAAAGCGGATTGCTTATCAGGTTGGCCGGCGCATTGGGAAAAGGACCATCGCCGCCATAACTGGGTTTCCAAAGGGGACCGTTACCGTCGAGTTTGGCACCATGGCAAATTGCACAGTTTACCAGATACAGACGCTCAGCTTCTGTCATATCCATTTTATAGCTGCTGTCTTTTGTAAGCGGATTGACCAGGGAAGGTGAATTCGCATAACCGGCAGAATCAAATGCCAGGGTATTGGTAAATAACAGATCGCCGCGGGCAATAGTTCCTTCCACAGGCATGGCTGTGTAATTCACTTTCTCATCTTTCAGTGCCTCGGTGCTGGCATACGTTTCATAAGCCCTGCTGTAACTCATATCGGGCATATATACACGGCCTGTATCGCGGCGCACTTTGCTGCAACTTACAAATACAGTTGCGCCAAGTGCCAGCGTTGCTATGATCCAGATTTTTTTCATCATCAGTTGATTAAACAATTTTAAGATTGTGCTGCAGCGGCTTCACCGGTTTTTTCAAAACGTTTTTTCTCGCTGTCGTAACGACCGATCCACCAGCCGGTTTCCCTGTACTCCACTTTCACTTCTTCAGCACCCAGGCCTTGCAGGAAACTAACCGCTTCGCCATCATTCGTTTTATCTGTGCATTCCAGTGCCATTACAAAGGTGTCGTCTGTTGAACGGGGATTGAAATGGTCTTTCCGTACAAACGGTGCCAGCTGGCAGAGATAACAGAATGTAAGTACCATGCCCACCGCTGCAAAAAGAACAGTCAGCTCGAATGTGATGGGAATCCACGCCGGCAAAGAGAAGAATGGTTTACCGCCAAAGTTCAGGCGCCAGTCAATTGTCAATGCCCAGGTAATAAATCCCACAGCAGTGGCAGTTCCGGAGATACCATAAATAAAACCTGCGGTATGCAGACTGGTATCGCGGAGGCCCATGGCTTTATCCAGCCCATGGATCGGGAAGGGTGTGAATACATCATGGATTTTATAACCGGCACGGCGCGTTTTTTTCACCGCGGGGAATAAAACCTCTTCGTCTTTAAAACACCCTGTTACAAATTTTTTTACAGCCATATACTTGTTTCAGATCTTTAATTAATGTTCGTGCAAATGCTTATCGCCGAATTGGTTTACCGTTTCCACTTCAATACCACCCATCTTATCCTTGAAATTACCGCCGCTCCGCTTCAGGATATGCTTGATCTCAGCGATCGCAATAACCGGGAAGAATTTGGAGAACAGGAAATAACAGGTAAAGAACAGACCAAACGTACCCATGTAGAAGCCAACCTCCCAGATAGTGGGCCGGTAGTATGTGCTCCAGGAACTGGGCAGGTAGTCGCGGTAAACAGAAGTAACGATGATTACAAAACGTTCGAACCACATACCGATATTCACCAGGATAGACATGAAGAAAGTAACAACCAGGTTCCTTCTCATTTTCCTGAACCAGAAAATCTGCGGTGACAAAACGTTACATCCCATCATGATCCAGTAGCTCCATCCATAAGGGCTGAACAGGTTCACGCGGTTTTCCTTGAATGCAAACCACTCATAATCCACGTGGCTGTACCAGGCCATGAACAGCTCGGTGAGGTAAGCGATACCCACGATAGAACCCGTAAGTACAATTACCTTATTCATCACCTCAATATGTTCCAGTGTAATATATTCCTGCAGTCCTAATACTTTTCTGGTTACTACCAGCAGGGTCTGTACCATCGCAAAACCGGAGAAGATGGCACCCGCAACGAAATAAGGCGGGAAGATGGTGGTATGCCAGCCCGGTACGACTGAAGTGGCGAAGTCAAAGGATACAATCGTGTGCACAGAAAGTACAAGCGGTGTACTCAAACCGGCTAACACCAGTGAAAGGGCTTCATGACGCTGCCAGTGTTTGGTACTGCCTGTCCATCCGAATGCAGCCACACCATAAAACACTTTTCTCCATTTCTTCTTGGCACGGTCACGCAGGGTGGCCAGGTCAGGAATCAGACCGGAATACCAGAATAAAAGTGATACAGTAAAATAAGTAGAGATCGCAAATACGTCCCAGAGCAGGGGTGAGTTAAAATTCACCCACAAAGGTCCCCGGGTATTGGGATAAGGCAGTACAAAGAAGGCATTCCACACACGGCCCATGTGCCAGATCGGGAACTGGCCGGCGCAGATAACGGCGAAGATGGTCATGGCCTCGGCGGCGCGGTTAACACCCGTTCTCCAGCCCTGGCGGAACAGCAGCAGGATCGCGGAGATCAGGGTTCCGGCGTGACCGATACCCACCCACCAAACGAAGTTGGTGATATCCCATCCCCAACCGATTGTTTTTCCGAGGTTCCACTGGCCTGTACCATACATTACCTCCATGGTTACTGAAACGATTCCAAATACCAGCATGAGTACTGAAATCAGGAAACCCGTCCACCATAATTTGGAAGGCTTGGCTTCCACCGGACGGCAGATATCTTCAGTTACCTGGTGGTAGTCTTTATCACCTTCCACCAGCGCCGGTCTTACCTGTGATTCGTATCTGAGTAATGACATAATATTTTGTGCTTTTAGCTCCTGTCGTTTATTGTTGCGTTAGTTAGGTTTACCGGATCAATGTGTTTCTTCCGGTTTGGTAGATGCAGGCATTCCTTCATGTTTTTCACCAGCAACATGATGTTTGCCTTCAATCACCTCATCGGTATTTCTCACCTTGGCCAGGTAGCTGATGCTGGGCAGTACGTGTAACTGCTCAAGCACATAGAACTTACGCTGGTCATTCTCTTCACGCACTTTATTGATTGCACTTTCCTTGTCGTGGATATTACCGAACACGATCGCATTAGTGGCACAGGCTGTCTGACACGCTGTTTTCGCGCTTCCGTCAGGCAGTACAGTTCCGGCTTTCTTCGCATCCAGTTTAGCTGATTGTAATTTCTGTACGCAGAAAGTACATTTCTCCATCACACCGCGGCTGCGGACAGTTACATCAGGATTCAGTACCATGCGGGTCAGGTCATCATTCATCTGGAAGATTACATCATCCAGTTTACCCACCAGGCTCTGGTCCTGGTTGTTTTTGAAGCTGTCTGCTCCTGTATAATCAGCCCAGTTGAAGCGGCGTACTTTGAAAGGACAGTTGTTTGCGCAATAACGTGTGCCGATACAACGGTTATACGCCATCTGGTTAATTCCTTCCATGCTGTGGTTGGTTGCAGCAACCGGACAAACGTTCTCACAAGGAGCATTGTCGCAATGCTGGCAAAGCATAGGCTGGAATACCACCCCTTTCAGGTTATCGGGATCTTTATCTGTTGCATCAGAAACAAAATAACGGTCAATACGCAGCCAGTGCATATCATGGTAACGCAATACTTCGCGTTTACCAACAACCGGTACGTTGTTTTCAGCATGACAGGCTACCACGCAGGCGCCGCAACCGGTACAGCTGTTGAGGTCAATGTTCATACCCCATTTCAGACCGGGCTGGTCGTGCTGGGGATAGAGTGTAGCTTCATTGAAATCGCCGTTGGCGTTGTTATGATATTCTTCTTTCAGTTCCTCTCTCCATTCGGGAATCACATTGGGTTCTTTCTTGAAAGTAGCCATCGTGGTTTCACGCAGCACTTCAATACGACCCTCGTAGGAATTATGAATCTGTGTCTGTGCAATTTTGTATTTGCTTCCGGTATTTTTTACTGATACGCCGGTAACGTGGTATTCCACATTACTTCCGTTGTAAGAAGTGAACTGGTAAGCATTTTGTCCCACACCCGCAGCTGCTTTGCCTGTTTCCTCATTGCGTCCGTAACCAAGGGCTACTGCAATGGTGTTGGCATTCATGCCGGGAATCACGAGGCAGGGCAGTTTCATAGTTGTGCCGCCTACGGTGATTTCGAGAACGGGTTTCTCAGGATAGTATTCGTGATCGGCATTCAGTGTGATACCGAGTTCTTTTGATTTTGTAACGGAGATCAGTGCATAGTTGTCCCAGGTTGCTTTAGAAATGGGATCCGGTAATTCCTGCAGCCAGGGGTTACCAGCCTGTGCACCGGTACCGATGGAAACTTTCTGGTAAACCACCAGTTCATCGCCTGTACCTTTTTTATAACCACTGATTGCGGCAGTTGCATCTGCCACGGCAGCTGCACTGTAAGAACCCGCTCCGGCTGCTGCTGCAGCAGGTGATTCTTTTACGCCAATCTGTAAAATTTTATTGAAATCATCCAGTGATCCCAGCACGCCGATCCAATGTTCCCTGAAATAGGTTTCATAATCTTTCGTGCTGCCGCTCCATTTTAATAATGAAGTCTGGAAAGGACGTGTTTTAAATAGCGGGTAAATAGTAGGCTGTAAGAAAACTCACATAACCTGCTTTGGCTTCTGCATCACCCCAGCTTTCCAGGTAGTGGTGATCAGGGATAACGTATTCGCAGAGTTTGGTTGTTTCATCCAGTTTGGTACCGAAGGAAACAGTGAGTTTAACTTTCTTCAGCGCGTCAGCGAATTTTTTACCATTCGCGTAATTGTATACAGGATTTGCACCCTGGATCAGCAGTGCGCCAACCGTACCGGCTTCCATATCGGTTACCAGTTGTGCGATTTCGCTGTCAATACCTGCGCGGTAATTCACCGGCGTGTTCCAGTCGATTGTTTTACCATTCGCACCGATTGCGTTGTTGATGGCATTTACAATGACCTGGATATTTTTATCGTTGCTTCCGCAAACCACCAGGGCTTCGCCATTATGGGTGCGGAGATCATTCGCTACTTTTTTAATGCCTTCTTCCAGTTTGCCGTCTGCGATTTTACCAGCGCCTTCGCCACCCGTAGTTACCATGCTCAGCAGGTCGAGGGCTACTGCACCCAGTTCAGAAGGACGGTGTGTAAAACGTTCGTCGGCATTGGAACCAGTCATGCTCAGGAATGATTCAAACTGGTAGTGTTTGCTCATGGAAGGACTCTTCTCATTGATCTTCCTGCCTTTTGCGTAGTCGCGGGAAAATTCAACCGGGCTGAGCCATGTTCCGAGGAAATCAGCACCGAGGCTTACAATCACTTTTGCCGCATCGAATTTATAAGAAGGGATTTTCCTGCCGAAACCGCTGGCTTCATTGGCAAGCAGTAATCCGCTGTAAGAAACAGCATCATACTGTATGTGTTTCAGGTTGGGGTATTCTGCAATGATTTTTTTGGTAGTCGGGGAAACCACAGTGCTGGTAAGCAGCACTACAGATCCGGTTACACCTTTCATTGCATCGGCCACCATCTGGTCCACTTTGTCGAAAGAAGGAACCTCATCAAATGCGCCGGCTGCATTGCGGTGCATGGGGAATTTGATGCGGTACATATCATATAAGTCGAGCACAGAAGCCTGCACACGGGCAGAAGTACCGCCACCGGTATAGGAACAATCTGTGTTGCCTTCAATTTTAATAGGACGACCGTCTCTCACTTTCGCCAGTACCGGAGTTACATCTCCATCCTGTACATAAGTAGTGGCATAATATTTAGCCACACCAGGAACCAGGTTATCGGGCTTGTTGGCGTAAGGAACAGCTTTGCGGACGGGAATCTTACAGCTGGCGGCTAAAGTCGCGGCAGCAGTGCTGAAACCAAGATATTTCAGGAAGTCTCTGCGTGGTGCTTTGGCATCCGCCAGTCCTTTGTCGTCAAATCCTTCAAAAGGCAGCTCTTCTTTGAATTCGTCCTGCTGTTTCTTTTGAAAGTCCTCCGGGTCATTCACCTCACCGAAACTCTGCCAGTACTTGTTTTGGCTCATATTAGAAGTTGAAAATTTGAATATTCGGGAAACTAAAATCTGATCTTATCACTCAACTGTTCTCTCAGCACATAGAATTAATAGTGGCATTTCTGACACTCAATACCACCGATATCCATCACAGTTACACTATCCATCTTATGATTCTTAATATCGTTGTGGAATTTCTCGTAAATGCTGTAGAACTTATTACCAGTGCTGTCACTGTAATTAAAGTCCACTTTAGTCTGGCGGTGACAGTTCACGCACCATGACATGCTCAGATCAGTAAACTGTTTTACTTCATCCATGGCAGTGATCTCACCGTGACAGCTTTGACACTGTACTTTACCGGCGCGGATATGCTGTGAGTGGTTGAAATAAACGTGGTCGGGCAGGTTGTGGATCTTCACCCATTCAATCGGCTGGGCATTTTCAGGTTTCCAGGCGTTGGGATTCTTCGGATCAAAACCGGCAGCAGTAAACAGTTTCTGGATTTCTGCAGTACCATTTACTTCTTCACCCTCATCCGTATAAAGTTTGGGGCCTTTTACATATTCGTTGATGGCTTTGTGGCAGTTCATACAAATATTCACTGCAGGGATACCGGCCACTTTGCTGTCCCATGCTGAACCATGACAGTAAAGGCAGTTAATCTGGTTAATACCGGCATGTACTTTATGTGAATAATAAATAGGCTGAACGGGCTGGTAATCTTTCTGGCGTCCGAGACCAACGGCACCTTTGCTTACATAATACCCACCCACGGCAAATAATACCAGGGAGAGCATCGCGATGTAAACTTTATTCCTGTAGAATGGAACGGGCTCAGGGCGCATGATACCTTCTGCATCATCACTCATCTTTTTCAGGTTGCTGTTCACCTGCATCAGGATCAGAGCGATCACGGCCAGAATAAGAGAGATAACACCAAAGATGATTGAATTATTAGCGGAAGGCTGCTCAGCACCAGGCTTTACAACCGGACCTTCAACAGGAGGGGCGTTTACATATTTAATGATCGCTTCCAGATCTGCTTCAGGAAGATCAGTTGCAGCAAACTGGGTCATCACACTGCCGAATCTGGCTTTCAATGCAACATAGTAAGGGTCTGACCCTACCATTTTGTTTACATTCCTTACCCAGTTGGAAATCTTTTTGAAATCGCCGTTGTATGGATCTTTGTCCAGTACACCTTTCAGTGCCGGACCAATACCGTCTTTTTCCAGTTGGTGACAGCTGGCACACCTGCCTTTGAACAAGGCTTTCCCATCCTGTGCTGACACATTATTTACAAAAGAAAAAACAGTAAAAGAGAACAAAAAAAGCAGTAGCCTCCGGCCGATTGGATTATGATGACTCATAAATTCAATTGATACTAAAAATGTGGATAAAATCCTTTGGTCAGGCGCAAAAATAAGTCAGGAAGTTAACAAAACGACAACACTACAAAATTTTTTTTAACCCGCTACCAGCCTGCATTTCAGCCGATTTTGTGCTGTTTTGTGCAAGCATTGATTGTCCTTTGTCACATTAAAGTCAACAATATGCAAAAACAATTTTATTCGTGCCCGGATGTAAATGATTGAACAATTTTTCCGCACTTTTGCGGGCCATGCTGAAAAGGCTTCAACAAAAATGGAATGTCAAACCCGCACAACTGGTCCTCATCATTTGCACTTTTGCAATTGGTGGCAGCCTCACGGGTTATGCCGGAAGAAAGATTTTAAACCTGTTTGATCTCAATCAAGACTGGCTTTGGATACTGCTTTATGTAATTTTGATAACGATTCTCTGGCCGCTGTCGGTAATCCTGGTAAGTATCCCGCTTGGACAGTTCAGGTTCTTTAACCGCTACATCCATAAACTGGGCAGTCGGGTCGGAATTGGAAAAAAGCCCAAAAACATCCAAAAATGAGTCAAAAACCCATAAAACTGGCCATTTTTGCCTCCGGAAAGGGCTCAAACGCCCAAAAAATCATAACCCACTTTCGTTGGAATCCCGATATTAAGGTCGTTCTCGTTGTTTCCAATAAATCGGATGCCGGTGTGCTGGATATTGCCGCAAATGCCGGTATTCCAAGCCTGATTATTGACAAAGAGCGATTCTTCAAAAACGACGCTTTTTTGCCATATTTAGCCCAAAATGAGGTCGATTTTATCATTTTAGCGGGTTTTTTATGGAAAATTCCCGAAAACCTGATTTCTGCATTTCCCGGAAAAATCCTCAATATCCACCCGGCTTTACTGCCCAAATTCGGTGGCAAAGGGATGTACGGACACCATGTACATGAAGCAGTGCTGGCAGCCGGCGAAAAAGAAAGCGGAATCACCATCCACCTCGTTGACGAACAATACGACCACGGCAAAACCATCGCCCAGTTTACCTGTCCGGTACTGGCCGGCGACACAGCGGATTCGCTTGCAGAGAGGATTCATAAGCTGGAGCATGCGCATTTTCCGGAAGTTATTGAGGAATTTGTAACAGGTAGCAGGGAGCAGGAGGCAGGTGGCAGGCGAAGCCCTGAATAGATGCGTATCAGGATTTGCAGGTTAGAATAGGCCGAGCAGGCAGGGAGGGGAGCAGGGAGCAGGGAGCAGGGAGCAGGGGGCAGGGAGCAGGGGGCAGGAAACTGGCAACTGGTAACTGGTAACTGGTAACTGGTAAAGCTGGTAACTAGTAGCTTACAACACGCTCATTATCTCTTATTTACTTCCTCTCAGCAACTACAAACTTTTCCAACTAATATCTAATATCTCCTATCTAATCTCTGACTTTACCTTCTCATTTGCATTTTCTTTCGTTATTTGCCTCCTCGCAATCTGCGGATCATGAATGAATAACCTTTGAGAACAGCTTTACCCAAAATATTCACCTTCTTTTTCCTGGTGCTGGCCGCTGTGGCCGGGGCGCAATCTTATAAGATCAGGGGGATGGTGTATGACAGCACGCGCAATTATCCGCTGGAAGCCGTTTCTGTGCTTTCGACTTCAGGAGAAGGTGCAATAACCAATTCAGAAGGATATTATGAAATAGCTGTTTCAGAAAAAGATTCGATCTGGTTCAGTTACCTGAATAAACCCACGATAAAATTCCCGGTGCTGAGAATCACCAACCCGATGTCGTTTGATATTTCCCTGCAGGTGAATGTGCCTGTGTTGCGTGAAGTAAAGATCTATCCGAGGAATTACCGCCAGGATTCAATACAGAACCGGGTGGATTATGCCAAAGTGTTTAATTACCACAAACCCGGATTGCGTCCGACCATCTCTAACTACGGAGCCGGTGTGGGTTTTGATCTCGATGAGATCATCAATATGTTCCGCTTCCGGCGTAACCGGAGTATGGCGGCTTTCCAGCAGCGATTGTTAATTGAGGAACAGGATAAATTCGTTGACCACCGATTTAATAAAGCACTTGTCAGGAGACTGACCCAGCTGGAATCCCCCATACTCGACAGTTTTATGCTGATGTACCGGCCTTCGTATGAATTCACGCAGCTTTCGGGTGACTATGAATTCCAGTCTTATATCCGCACTGCATTCTACCGGTTCAAACTCGGCATTGACCCTGACGGTCATTATTTCAAAAAAGAAGAACATCCTTTCTGATCATTATGTTTATTCCAAAAAACTGGATTAATTTTCCGTAGTGAGTAACTCATTGCATAATGAACTGCGGAAAGAATTCCAGCTGGAAAGGCTGATCCTGTTCAGCGATGCCGTTTTCGCCATCGCGATTACATTACTGGTGATCGAAATAAAAATCCCCGATTTCACCCAGCTGAATGAACACCTGAATGAAATCAAAGCACCGCTGATTCCCGATCCGGAACATATCCGCGACAGGGATATATTGAACGGACTCGCCCACCTGATCCCGAAATTCACGGGATTCCTGATCAGCTTTCTAATTATCGGGCAATACTGGATGGTGCATCACCGCATGTTTGGATATGTGATCAATTTCAATCCCCGGCTGATCTGGCTGAACCTGTTGTTCCTGCTTTCGATCGCACTGATGCCTTTCAGTACAGGGTTCTACAGTGAATATGCTGCCATGCCCCTGGTTGCTCCTGTTATTTTTTACACCTGTAATATTGCCATGCTTGGAACACTTAATTTTTTCATGTGGAGGTATCTCAGTAATCCGAATAAGGGGTTGACAGAAAACCTGAGTCCTGAATTAGCCCGGTATTCTTCCCTGCGGTCTATTACAGTTCCGGCAATATTTATTATTTGCTGTATTGTTTATACACAGTCACCTTACATTGCAGCATTTGTACCCGCCACGATTCCCCTGATTATGCGTTTCATCTTCGGACCCATGAAGAAAAAAATACTGGCCACTGAAAAATTAAAGGCGGAAGAAAAGTCTGCCGACTGATCAAATTAAAATAAATAACATGAAAAAGACGCTCCTGCTTTTTATAGTATTAACCTCAGCGCTCTTCACAATAGCCCAACCTGACAATCGGAAGCAGTTTATCAGTGACAGCCTTGATAATTATGTACAGTCAGCCATGGCCGATTGGAAAGTGCCGGGCTTGTCACTTTGTGTTGTGAAGGATGGCAAAGTCGTACTCATGAAATCTTATGGCGTCCGGGAAGCCGGCGGCACGGATAAGGTAGACGACAATACTTTATTCATGATCGGCAGTAATACCAAAGCGTTTACTGCGACTGCTGTGGCCATGCTGGATGCAGAGAAAAAATTATCACTCGATGATAAAGTACGAACATGGTTACCCGATTTCACTTTATATGATCCCTGGGTAGCGAAAGAAGCTACGGTACGTGACCTGCTCTGTCATCGCCTCGGCTTTGAAACCTTCCAGGGCGATTTTATGTATTTCGATTCTGACCTGAGCCTGGCTGAAGTGCGCGAGAAAATGGGAATGTTAAAACCACAGTATGGTTTCCGGAGCAAATGGGGTTATACAAATTGTGCATTCATGACAGCCGGTGAAGTGATTCCCAAGGTTACCGGTAAAACCTGGGCAGAATTTATGCGCGAAAGGATTTTTACACCGCTGGGTATGACAAACAGCCTGGCGCTTTCATCTGAAATACCGAATGCAACAAATAAATGCAGTGCCCACACGGTAGTTGACGGCAAACTTTTCAAAATCCCTTATGGCAAACTGGATAATCTCGCACCTGCAGGCAGTATTGCATCCAGCGTAACCGATATGAGTCATTGGGCAATTGCATTACTCGGTAATGGCAAATGGGATGGCAAAGACGTGATTCCTCCCGCAGCGATCAACCTGACACGTACCCCGAATTCTATCCTTGGCAATGGAGGTCACATGTTCAATAAAGCGCATTTCTCTTTGTATGGGCTTGGTTTTTTCCTGGAAGAATATGCCGGCAGGAAAATCGTAGCCCACACGGGTGGTGTAAATGGTTTTGTAACCAGTTTCTGCCTGGTGCCCGAGGAAAAACTCGGGATCATTGTGCTGACCAACACAGATATGAACAACTTATATGAAGCCCTGCGTAATGAACTGGAAGATGCCTATCTGGGTTTGCCCTACAGGAATTACAGCAAAGCTTATTTAGGTTTCCAGCAGGGAAGTGAAAAAGAGGAAGCCGAACAGTTGAAAAAAATCCAGGACACACTGGCAACCCATCCTGCGACTGCATTATCACTCAGCAGTTACGCCGGCGAATATATACATCCTGTATATGGCAAAATGAATATCAAAGAAGAGAAAGGCAAACTGATTATGCGTTTTGAGCACCACCACGATATGTACGGTTCTATGGAGCCTTTAGGCGGCAATCGCTTTTTCTGCACGTACAGCAGCGCGATATATGGCAGGAAGAAACTGGAGTTTACGGTAGAAAATAATAAAGTAAAATCGTTGAGAGTGCGGGTGGCGGATTTTGTGGAGTTTACGCCGTATGATTTTGAAAAAGTAAAATGAGATTTAACCACAAAGAGCACAAAGGAATACACAAAGATCACAAAGATTCAGGCTTATTCGCCTTTGTGCACTTTGTGTATTCCTTTGTGCCCTTTGTGGTAAAAAAATATTCCATGAGAAAACTCTGCTTCATTTTATTGTTACTGCCTTTTCAATTAACAGCACAGCAACCCTCCGATATTTCCCGCTGGAAGCAGCAAGCCTCCCGCGTCACCATCATCCGGGATAATTACGGCATCCCCATATCTACGGCAAGTCAGATGCAGATGCCGTATTCGGTTTGTTATACGCCCAATGCGAAGACGATTTCAACCGGGTGGAAATGAATTACATTGAAAAACTCGGCCGCATGGCAGAAGTGAAAGGCAAATCGTCCCTGTATGATGATTTGCTGATCCGCATGATGATTGACTCCACCGACGCTATCCGCGAATACAAATCAGCTGCCCCCTGGTTTAAAAAACTGATGGATGCTTTTGCCGATGGCATCAACTATTATTTATACAAACATCCGGGTACCAAACCGGCTTTATTGCAACATTTCCAGCCCTGGTACACCTTGCTCTGGACCGATGGCAGTATCGGCGCCATTAACACAGCCGATATCAAAGTACAGGAACTGGCCTCGTTATATGGCAATGAAAAAGCGGTGGCGATGGAAACTTTTCATGCACCCGATGAAGAATTGAACGGTTCCAACGGATTTGCCTTTGCGCCATCCATTACTAAAGACCACCACGCCATTTTATATATCAACCCGCATGTTACCATGTATTTCAGGCCTGAAGTGCACATGGTAAGTGAAGAGGGACTGAACGTGTATGGTGCCGTTACGTGGGGACAGTTTTTCATCTACCAGGGATTTAACCAGTATTGTGGATGGATGCACACATCCAGTAAAGTGGATGCGGCCGACAGTTACCAGGAAAAAATCAGCAGCCAGAACGGCACGCTTACCTATTTATATGAAGGCAAACAAAAACCCGTTACCGTTAAAAAAATCAACCTGCAGTTCCTGGAAGATGGAATACTGAAACAAACTACCATAAATGCCATGTACACGCATCATGGTCCGGTGATGGCGTACTGCAATGGTGATTACCTGAGCCTGCGGGCCGACAATCGTATCATGAATGGATTAATCCAATGCTGGCAGCGTAACAAAGCGCGCAACCTGGCCGACTACCAGAAATCACTGGATCTGCTCGGTAATATTTCAAATAATACCGTGTATGCGGATGCTGCCGGTAACATTGCTTACTGGCATGGCAACCGCATACCGGTAAGAAATACAAGCTATAACTGGAACCGACCGGTGGATGGTACGATTGCTGCTACTGAATGGAGGGGTTATCATCCGGTGAACCAAACAGTGCATATCCTGAATCCAGCCAACGGCTGGCTGCAGAATTGCAATTCAACGCCATACTCCGTTGCAGGAAGTAACAGTCCGAAAAAGCAACATATCCCGCCTACATGGCTCCCGATGCTGAAAATTTCCGCGGCATCAATGCTGTGCGTGTGCTGAATGAAGAAAAAAGTTATACGATCGACAAAGTGATCAAAGCAGGATATGATCCCCGTCTCGCGGCTTTTGAAGTGCTGATCCCTGCTGTGGTAAAAGCATTCGAAAAAAACATTACTTACTCAGATACCTTATACGGACAACTCACCGTTGCCATTGATTTATTAAAGAACTGGGACTATCGCGTGAGTGATAGTTCCATCGCTACCGGCCTTGCCATTGAATGGGGCGAGAAACTCCTCCCCGCCATCACCAGTTATCCCGAAGAGGAAGCAGAAGAAAATGACTTCACGGTAAAAACCCGTGATTTTGCCGCAAACGCCAAACCGATGGAATTGCTCCTTCCATTACTTGCTACCGTAAATGATTTAATGGCCCGCAACGGCTGTTACCAGATACCCTGGGGTGATTTCAACCGATTCCAGCGAATCACGGATGATATCGACAATCATTTCGACGACAATAAGCCGAGTTTCCCCATGGCCTATACTTCTTCCACCTGGGGACAGCTCCCTTCTTTTGTCAGCCGCACCTACCCCGGCACCACCAAACGATATGGATTCCACGGCAATAGTTTTATCTGCGTCGTTGAATTCGGTCCGCGCATCAAAGCCCGCTCCTTATTGGCCGGCGGCGAAAGCGGGGACCCTGCTTCTAAACACTTCTTTGATCAGGGGGAAATGTATACGAAGGGGGTTTTTAAGGAGGTGCTGTTTTATAAGGAGGATGTGATGAAGCACGTGGAGAAGTCGTATAGACCGGGAGAAGAGTAGGTCTAAAGCCTTTGGCTATTGGCTGTTGGCTATTGGCTTATGACCATACGCTGGTAGCTTATACTCATTAGCAAAACGCTAAAAGCCAATTGCCAAAAGCCAATAGCCATAAGCCCAGAACTATATTCATTAGCTTCTTTTTTAATAATTTGCATCAAACTAACTAAATGGATCAGACTACACTAGGCATCGGCACCCGCCTCCAGCACACCCACCACGGCCCCGGCGTGATTGTTGGCATTAAATACGCAACGTATATCATTTCATTTATCAATACCGGTGTAAAGGAAATTGATAAAACCGATTCCAATCTGGATGAAATCATCCCGGAAAATGTAAGCACTGAAGTGGAAACCACCAGTGAGGTGGAAAAGTCATTACTGAAAATCCTGAACCTCTGGGGCGGCATTACCGAAAATGTTCCGCTGGGCGATAAATGGCTGGGAGGCACTTTGCTGATCCAGCCCGCTGACAAATCACTCAAGCCAAAAGAAATTCCCATCGCCGATTTTTTCCATAAAGTAGTTATGCTCCGCGACAGACTACGGGTGCTGGAACAAAACATCAACAGTTCTAAAAAATTATCTGATGAGGATAAAGTAAATCTGCAGCAATATATTACCCGTTGTTATGGATCACTGACCACTTTCAATGTGCTGTTCAGGAATAAAGAGCAGTGGTTTGTGGGGGATAAAGGAAGCGAGTGAGGAAAGATATCAGCTGTTGTGCTTAAGATTACAAGATTTTGATAGAATATCCAAAAGACATAAAATTTAAATACGCTTGGAGGAAATACCAGCAACGAGTACTTGACGACTTACAAGATCACATAACAGACGGACATTTACATGTAATTGCTCCACCTGGATCAGGCAAAACTGTTTTAGGGCTAGAAGTGGCAATCCGGCTAAACAAACCAACATTAATTCTTGCGCCTACAATTGCCATCCGCAATCAATGGATTCAGCGATTTTGCGAGCTTTTTCTTCAAACAAACCTG
>JADKJV010000002.1 GCA_016720825.1 Chitinophagaceae bacterium
TTTCTGAATAAACCATCCAAAGAAAAGATAGCAAATGGCAGGAGATACCGCAATTAATTTTATATTTAGTCTTAAACACACACCATGCGCCATCTTATCCTGATTTTCATTTCGGCATTTATTCCTGTTTCTTTTTTAGCAGCACAACCCGGTACCCGGAATGTTGACAATGCGATCATAACCCTTTCCGTTTCCGGCAAGACTGTAGTGGTAGATGATTTAACCACAACAGATTCATTGGCTGAAAACGGCCAGATTCTGTCACGCGGTGAATTCGCTTTAGCTGCCAAATCAGATAAAGAACTCAAGGAATTGATGAGCATTTTTATAAGCAACAGTTCAGCAGAAACAGACCGTACCGGCCCTGGAGTACCTGCCGGCCTGCAGCTTGTTTTCACCCGTTCTAATTTACAGACTCATGCAGCAGAAGACAGGGAGTATAAAAATGCCAGTATTACTTATATTTTACTGTCTGCTTTGGATGCCACCCAACGTGAAAAATTACAATTCAGGATCCGGTTCCAGTCAGCGGAATTATCTGTAAAGAACTATGAGAGCAGGATTACGCACAGGTTCGGTGTAACCAAAGCAATAATCGGATCCAATTTCAGAATCAGGGTAGGTGATTTGCCCGAAAGGCGTATATCAGGTATCGGTCCGCTTGAACTCCACCGTACCCTGGAGAAAAAAACATTCAATATTGAAATATCCAGGACTGATGCTGCCGCCTGGACGGAACAACTCCTTAAAAACTCAACATCAGGAAAAACAATAGAAGGTGAAATCACATTGTTGGGGCTGGATATGAAGGAAGAACTGATGAAATTCACATTGACAGAAATAATGGTGGTTAAATTGGTGGATGAGGGTGCGCCGTTAAGAGTGAAATTCAGCCTGAGGGGAATAGTGGAATTGAATGCGGGTTTTTAACTAATGATAATTTTTTTTTACCACTAAGAACACAAAGGAAATACACAATGGCCACAAAGGTGAACACATTGTGAACTTTGTGTATTTCTTTGTGCACTTTGTGGTAAAATAATTTTATAAAAAATAGTTACATTATCCCATGAACCCCCACATCTGCCTGCTCGTCAACCCCCTGGCCGCCTCCGGCCGGGCCATGGAAGTTGCCGCGCAAATAGAAGCAGAACTTAAACAACGAAACATTTCCTTCGACACCTGGGTTAAAAACTGGGATATCAGCTTTTTCAATAGCGATAATACACACCACACCAACTACACAGACATTTTCCTCGTCGGTGGTGACGGCACACTGAACTATTACGCCAACCATTACCGGCACATACCGCTGCCGGTTACTTTTTTCCCCGGCGGTACGGGCAATGATGTTCACTGGATGATTTATGGAAAGAAGACCATCAAAGAACAGATTGGCCTGGCTTTAACCCAGCCTGCAAAACCTTTCGATCTCGGGCGTTGCAACGAGCTTTATTTTGCCAACCAGGTTGGGATAGGCTTTGAAGGAAAAGTAGCCAAAGCCCTTACGAACAAAAAGAAAAAACCGGGGCAAACAAGTTTCAAGCTGACGGTGTTACGAAAAATATTTTCCTATCGCTCTTCCTTTTATACAATTACTCTTCCTGGCAAGACTATCACCGGCCGTAAACTACTCGTGGATATCTGCAACGGCCAAAGGGCAGGGGCGGCTTCCATGTGGCGCCACAGGCGATACCAGATGACGGTTTGCTGGATCTGGTGATTGCAGAAGCAATGAGTCCGCTGAAGCGGTTTAAGCTGCTGCCGGTGATTGAAAAAGGCGCGCACCTGGGATTGAAAGAGATCAGGCATGAAACGGTTACGGAAGTAACTGTAGAATCTGACAAGTTAATCGAGTTTCACCTCGATGGGGAGTATCATGCGGCGGAGAAACTGCAAATAAACATAGTGGCCGGGGGATTAAGAATAAAGTTTTAAATACATTTTACCACAAAGTGCACAAAGGAAAAACAAAGGCCACAAAGTCTACACTTTGTGAACCTTGTGTATTTCTTTGTGTTCCTTGTGGTAAAAAGAAAGTGACATTTATATCAACCACCTCATTCTTTTTTTGTCAATCTGAATAATTTTTCTATTTTATATTCGGAAACGACGATTGCACACCCCTAAACATTTGCCATGTCAGCTATTCAACTCGATCATGCACTGATCTCCCAGTGGATACTGGAAAAATTACACCCCAGCAAGGCGGAAGAACAAATCCAGGCACACGGTTTTGAACCGTTGGTGGCAGAGGCTTATATCAAAGAGTTCAAAAAAATCCGGGCGAAGCGGAGGCAAAAACAAGGTTTTATCTGGACGAGTATCGGAGCGTTCCTGGGTTTTATCAGTTGTGTACTTTCATTAACGAACCCGTTCCCGGAGTTGTATGATGTGTTTTTGTATGGAATGATATCTCTTTGCCTGGTGTTTATATGTGTGGGGTTGTATTACATTTTTGAGTAAATACATTTTACCACCCTCTCCTTCGCGCGAAAGACAAGGCCCAGGGGGCAAGGGGTTCATCCTTTGTGGCCTTTGTGTATTTTCTTTGTGATCCTTGTGGTAAAATTTAAGATTTAAAATCTACAACGGTATATTTCCATGTTTCTTCCTCGGCCGCTTCGCCACCTTATTCTCCAGCATCGCAAACGACTTAATCAGTTTCTTCCTCGTTTCCTTCGGCTCAATCACTTCATCAATAAACCCGCGTTCAGCCGCTGTATATGGATTCGCGAATAATTCAGCATACGCTGCTTCTTTCTCCAGCAGTTTGGCAGCAGGGTCTTCAGCAGCTGAAATTTCATTTTTGAAAATGATTTCACTGGCGCCACGGGCACCCATCACGGCGATTTCTGCCATCGGCCAGGCAAAGTTCATATCGGCGCCAATGTGTTTGGAGTTCATCACATCATAAGCACCACCATACGCTTTACGGGTGATCACGGTTACACGCGGTACCGTGGCTTCACTGAGCGCATACAGCAGTTTCGCACCATTGGTGATGATGCCATGCCATTCCCTGGTCAGTACCGGGTAGGAAACCGGGCACATCAACCAGCACCAACAGGGGAATATTAAAACAATCACAGAAACGCGTAAAGCGCGCACCCTTGCGTGAGCTTTCAATATCCAGCACACCGGCCAGGCTCATCGGCTGGTTGGCCACAATGCCAATACTACGGCCGGCGAGACGTGCAAAGCCCACCACAATATTCTCCGCATATTCTTTATGGATTTCAAAGAATGAATCTTCATCACAAATCCCTTTTACCACCGCCCGTATATCATAAGGCTGGTTGGCAGATTCAGGAACAATCGTTTCGAGTTCAGGCCTGGTTTCATCCCCAGGGGTGTAAGGCAGTTTGGGTAACACGTCCTCACAATTCTGCGGCATATAACTCAGCAGTTTCTTCACCTGGTTAATACACTCCACATCATTCAATGCAGTCAGGTGCGTAACACCTGATTTAGTGGAATGGGTTGACGCACCACCAAGTTCTTCAAAACTTACTTCTTCGTGTGTTACTGTCTTCACCACATTCGGCCCTGTAACAAACATATAACTCGTGTTCTCCACCATCACCGTGAAATCGGTAATCGCGGGTGAATACACAGCACCACCGGCGCAGGGCCCCATGATGGCAGAAATCTGGGGAATCACGCCAGAGGCCTGCACATTGCGGTAAAATATATCGGCATACCCACCGAGTGAACGTACCCCTTCCTGGATACGCGCACCGCCGGAATCATTCAATCCCACCAGCGGGGCACCGGTCTTCATCGCCATATCCATAATCTTGCAAATCTTCTCTGCATGTGTTTCTGATAAAGCACCACCGAAAACCGTGAAGTCCTGTGCAAATACATACACCAGTCTTCCGTTTACAGTACCATAACCGGTTACCACACCATCCCCGTAAAACAACTGGTCTTCCATCCCAAAATCACGGGTGCGGTGCAATACCAATGCACCAATTTCTTCAAATGAACCGGGATCCATCAGCAAACTGATCCGCTCACGCGCAGTCAGCTTTCCTTTCTTATGCTGGGCATCAATCCGTTTTTCCCCGCCGCCGAGTTTCCCGGCTTCCAGTTTCTCACGGAGTATTTCTGATTTTGATTTCATAATTGTCCTTTTGTTGATTTTCCTGATAATGAGCTCGCCTAATTATGAGCTATTGAGAAATGAGCCTGTCGAATTTCGGAATTTTGATTTTTGACTTTTGACTTTTTAAATTTTCAAGTCTGCCGAATTATCATGGAGTCTTCCGAAGTATTAGTGAGCAAGCCTCCTCTTCCAACTCGTCGACTTATTCTCCACCGGCCTCAGCATTTCCTGCTGCTCCTGCCAGTACTTCAACGCCACTAGTGCGGCGAGGTAAGCATTCTTTTCCTGTTTGGCTTTTATCTTTTCCGGTGAATAATATTTCTGCACGAAATGGGTGTCGAAATTCCCGGAGAAAAATGCCTCATGTTCAAAAACAAATGTCCCGAACGAGAGGGTAGTAGCCACTCCTTCAATTTTATAATTCTTGATCGCCTGCAGCATCATTTGGATCGCTTCCGTTCTTGTTTTGCCATGTACCACCAGTTTGGCAATCATCGGGTCATAATAAATAGGTATCGTCATGCCCTCTTCATAACCGTCATCCACACGGATACCTTCACCCACCGGTTTTTCATAACGGGTCAGCGTGCCGACAGAAGGCAGGAAATTATTCAGCGGGTCTTCCGCACACACACGGAGTTCAATGGCGTGTCCGTTCAGCACCAGGTCTTCCTGGGAAAAACTGAGTTTTTCACCCCGGGCGATTTTGATTTGTTCTTCCACAAGGTCTAACCCCGTGATCATCTCAGATACGGCATGTTCTACCTGCAGGCGGGTATTCATTTCCAGGAAATAGAAATTGTGTTTGTCATCCATCAGGAATTCAACCGTACCGGTGCTGGAATAATTACAGGCTTTAGCCACCATCACCGCAGCATCACCCATGCGTTGCCTCAGTTCCGGTGTCATGATGGCACAGGGTGTTTCTTCCACCACTTTCTGGTGCCTGCGCTGGATACTGCATTCCCTTTCAAAACCGTGAATCACATTGCCGTGCTTATCGGCCACCACTTGTATTTCCACGTGGCGGGGAGAAGTCACATATTTCTCAATGAAAACGGATCCGTCACCAAATGCAGCTACGGCTTCACTGATGGCCCTTTCCATTTGTTCTTTCATGTCTTCAGCCTTTTCCACAATCCGCATACCCTTGCCACCACCACCGGCTGATGCTTTAATCAGCACGGGATAACCAATGCGGTTGGCCACATCGTGCGCTTCATTGATATCCAGCACGGCCTTATCAATTCCCGGCACCATGGGAATATTATAATGACTCACACATTCCTTGGCGGCGAGTTTGGAACCCATTACGCGCATGGCCTGCGGACTGGGCCCTATAAAATTGATGCCGGCATCTTCCACTTTCTGGGCGAAGTCGGCATTCTCACTTAAGAATCCATAACCGGGATGGATACCATCCACCCCCAGTTCTTTGCAAAAGGCGATAATCTTATCGCCATCCAAATAGGATTGGGCGGAAGGTGCCGGCCCCAGGCAAACGGCTTCATCCGCAAATAATACGTGTGGCGATTGCCGGTCGGCTTCAGAATACACGGCTACCGACTGGATACCCATTTTGCGGATCGTACGCATCACGCGCAGGGCAATTTCACCACGGTTGGCAACTAATATCTTTTTCATACCTGAATATTAAGGATAGCTTTTTGGTTAATTACTCCAGGTCAATCAGCACCTGGCCTTTGTCAACAGCCTGTCCGGCTTCCACCCTGATTTTTTTAATCGTGGCAGGGGCACTGATCAGAATACTGTTTTCCATCTTCATGGCCCCGAGAATCAGCAGGCGGTCACCCTCAACTACAGTCTGGCCCTCGGTTACAGTAACACTCAGTACCATCCCCGGCATCGGGGCTTTGATTTCTTTGATGTGGCGGTTGGAAACAGCACTCAGTCCCAGCTGATCCAGCACCTGGTCAAGCTCGTCCTTGATCTCCACTTCAAAGCGCTCCCCGTCAATTTCCAGGGCAATATGCTTATGGGTGGGGTCAGTTTCCAGCAATCTGGCGCTGACAGACTTGTGTTCATTGATCAGGTGGAAAAGAGTGGGAGATTTTTTCAGGAAATCGGCGGATTCCAGTGTGGCGGGATCGATAGTAAATTCAAATCCGTTTGATTTTACCTTCATCACGCGTTTTTTGTCCGGCATGGCGGGTAATTTTTATTAAAGTTAGTGAAAGCGGGGTGGATTGGGAGGTGATTTATGTCTTGTGTAAGCCTGATTTAGGGCGGTTTTTACCACAAAGAGCACAAAGAAATACACAAAGGTCACAAAGATTTTAACCTTGTGCACTTTGTGTATTTCTTTGTGGCCTTTGTGGTTAAAAGAATTTCACTTAAGCAACCCTTCAATTCCAAATTCCATCTTTTCTCCACCGTCAACTAAATATCAATCCCCATAACCCCCGGAATTCATAATTTTAACCGTAAACTACCAGGTATGAAGAAATATATCCTCTCCGTCCTTTCTTTGTTTTTCATCCTCTTTTCCGGCACCGAAACCAAAGCCCAGCAGTATAAAATCAGGCAGGTGACCAATATGATGGGGATGAAGACTGAATCCACAGTATATGTCAAAGGCCAGCGCAAGCGCACTGAAGGCGGCGCCATCATGGGCATGGGTGCCAATATTGTAACGATTGAGCAGTGCGATTTACAGCGCGCCATTAAAATCAACGATAAGAAAAGACTGTATGTCATTATTCCTTTCGCCAAAGAGCAGGAAGAAGTGATTGATGAAGATGCACCGGCTGTGAAAACCAAGCCTGCCGTTGTACCTAAAACAAATACACCACAGAAAGGCGGTACCATCACGATGTGGTATAACATCACTGATACCGGTGAACGCAAAAAAATATTTGGCTTAACGGCCCGCCACGTGTGGACTTTCCAGAAAATGAAACCTTCACCGGACGCCTGTTCGATGAAAGACAGTTTTATCATTAAAACAGACGGCTGGTATATTGACCTGCCCCAGTTTAATTGTCCCGTACGTTACCGCCCGGCCAAAACGAATGTGAATCCGGAAGAAAGACAGCAACCTGATTGCCAGGATAAATTCGTGACCCGCCGCAAAGGCAAGGGTAAACTGGGTTTCCCGATTACGGAGACCACTACATTTATCATGGGTGATGGCAAAGGCAAGACGAGCAATTTCGAAACCAATATTGAAACCCTGGAGCTGACCACTTCCAAACTGGATTCCATGTTATTTGAAATCCCGCCGGGATATACCCAGGCTCAGTCGGAAGATGAACTGCAGGAGAAAATGGATATCAATTCCATGATGAAAGATGCGATGAAGGGGAATAATATCAATATTCCCGGTATCACCCAGCCGACTGGCGAAAAAGCAGCGGGTAAAATCAGGGTAGGCGTTTACCTGCCCACCGGTGAAGGGGACTATACGCCAGACCAGATCCAGCAAAGGCTGGCCGGTGATTTTAACAGCGGAATGTGGAAGGGGTGACTGTTTCCGATGAAGAAGATGCGAAAAGACTGCATTGCGATTATACATTATCTACAGAATTCACCCGTATTAAATCGGGCAGTAAAGTTGGCGGCTTGCTGAAAGCCATCAAGAATACCGACCCGAATGCAGCTTCTTCCTTTAATATCCAGGCCGGGTTTATATTGATCAAACTGGACGATGGATCAGTGAAGACAAAGCAAAATGTGGATGCGAAATTTGAAGGGAAGATAAATGAAGCAGCAGGTAGTGCGGCAGACCAGGGAGCGAGGAAGGTGCTGGATGTATTGCAATAAAATACAGAACCACAAAGAACACAAAGTTTAAACAAAGGGCACAAAGAGTTCACGATACGCTTTGTGCCCTTTGTTTAAACTTTGTGCACTTTGTGGTTAAAGATTTTGCTATTTTTAAAACTTAAACAATAAACCTTAAATATGATCAAAAAGTCATCATTATTCATTTTGTTTTCAATCCTCAGCCTCGGTGTTTTCTCCCAGAAAGTTGGCGGTAAAGTCAGGATACTTGAAGATGGTACCTGGATGAGCGGCACCTTACTCAGCATCAAGGGAAACCAGTATTTTGTTCATTTTGATTTACGCCCTTCCAGCTATGACAAGTTTGTAAAAGACAATGAAATTGTTTTTATTGACGGCGACGACCGTAAGCCTATTGTGCAGGTTGAATACCGCGACCGGGAAAGGGTGAGACGCGATACGGTGTATATCACGCAGTATATCCGTGATACCATATATATAAACCGAAACGATAATGGTAACTGGAATGGAAATGGCGGCAACCCCCGTGGCCAGAATTTCTGGCGTGTGGGCGACAGGGTTGAAGTTTACTGGGGTTCAGAATGGTATCCTGCCCGAATCCTCGAAAGCCAGCAGGGAAAATATAAAATCAGTTACGATGGATACAGTAATGTGTGGGATGAGTGGGTGAGTGCGGATAAGATCAGAAAAAGATAAAAGAGATATCAGATATTAGATATTAGATAATAGATATTAGATATCAGATGGGAGGGAGTAGTTGAAGAGACTATTTCCTCCTTTTTTTTATGAAAATATTTCAATTACATGAGAGATGGATTCTTTTAGAGAGTAGTTATAAACTTTGCGCCTTTGCGTCTTTGCGTTTATTGTATTTTAAAATACAGTTACCGCAAAGACGCAAAGGCGCAAAGAATACATTCAATAAATGTTAAGCTGCTCTTGTATTGACTAAAGACTAACGACCAGAGACTGCTTTTATGCGCGCGATTGCTTCCTTCGCAAAAGCCTCCGCATCCGCATAAGCCATTTTCTTAGTACCTGATACAAATACTTTCGCCACTACATTCTTTATCCGGAATACAAAATTGAACTGGGCCATATCAAGGTCGCCAAAGGCCGCTGTGAGGTTTTTGTTTTCACCATACACCTGGCTGGCATCAGTACCGAAAGCCTGCAGGGTATGATCTGTCACTGAACCGCCTTCGCTCATTTCCTGTTCTTTGATTACAAGATATTCAGCAGCGTCTTTTTCGTTTTCAAAGATGAGACGGATATCAAACACCATCTGAATGGATGCTGTGCCCATGTCTTTGGCACTCCATCGCTGCATCTGGGCATTGTTGATAGTATTTTTCTCCATATTCTTAGCCTTCAAATATGCTTCTGCAATAAAATATTCAGGTGGAACAGTGGCACTGGGTTCTGCAGCTTCCCGGTTGGCCTTGTCGAACAGGCGCTTGGCTGCAGGGCAATCACTGATCAGTTTCTCCTGGAGTGCACCTATAAAACGATAATAAAAAACAGAATCCAACAGGTCTTTTTCTTTCAACCAGCCATTCTGGATATACAGGCTCAGGTTGGTTTTGACACAGGTCATCAGGTTTTCAAAACCTTCACTGGGCTGCTGCTGATCCACTTTCATCAGGGTGGCACATTCGCAGGTCAGTCTGGTAAATTCGGTAAGGGTGGAATCGGGTACAGGGCTTTGGGCTTCCATGCGGGTAATGCTGAATATTCCCAGAACCAGTAAAACGTATTTCATGTGGTGATTTTTGCTAAAAATAACCACACCTGGCTTAGTTTTCATACCTCTGGGCGGGTATATTTTGAAGATTCGTTTAAACCATGCTAATTTTATCATCTGAAACATCAAACCATGCGAATTCTCTTCTTAACAGCCCTCTTCCTCGTAGCCGGTCTGGGCAGCCGTGCCCAGCAACTTTCTGCCAAACCGGATGCTGCCAAAAAGCTGATGACTGTTGAAACCGCCTGTGGCGGCTGCCAGTTTGGGCTCGGTGGAAAGGGTTGTAACCTGGCTGTCAGGTTCGACGGACGCGCCTATTATGTCAACGGTGCCCATATTGATTCATTCGGGGATGCCCACGCAAAGAATGGTTTCTGCAATATGATCCGTAAAGCTGACGTGCAGGGCACTGTTTCCGGCGACCGTTTTGTACTTACTTATTTCAAGCTGGTTGAATCCGCTCAAACCGCTGCTAAGGCTGCACAATAGCACGGCGTCAGGGATTATTTGGGGACAGGTCAGGAAACCAGGGGATTAAAATCATGATTTGAGACAATCAACTGTTATACCTTTTACCAAATAAAACCTGTTTTACCATGAGACATTATCATATTGTATCCCGCCTGGCTATCTATATGCTGTCGGTGATACTGATTGTATTTGGTGTATTCCACTTTTCATATCCCCGCGACCTGCTGGTTTACGTTCCTGTTGGATTGATCGGAGGAATTAAATGGGCTTATATTGTTGGTGCTGCATTTATCCTGGTAGGAATATCATTCCTGACCAACCAGTTTGTAAAGTTTACGGGTTACCTGCTGGCGCTGATGCTGCTGATTTTTATCCTCAGCATACATGTGCCCAATTACCTGGATGCAGGCGCAGCAGAATTCAAAAGACAGGCGCTGATTAATATCCTGAAGGATACAGCCATCATGGGATTTGCATTGCATGTGGCCGCCGGCGCTCACCACCAGCATTTCCATCTGGAAGAAGCTGATTAGGTCATAAGAATTCCAATTTCCTGTTTACCGGAACGTTCGTCCCGGATTGACAGTCACGCCCATCACCGTATATTCGCAGCAGTATGTTGCACCTGATTGCCCAAATACTGGGTTACTCCGCTTCGTTGCTGCTGGCGATTTCACTGATGGTGAATAATAATATCCGCTTCCGGTGGATCAACAGTTCAGCCAATCTCTGTTTCGTCACCTACGGCATTGTATTCCAGATCTGGCCGGTGCTGATCACCAATTCCATTTTACTCTGCATCAACCTGTATGCACTCCGGAAAATCTACCTCCGCCAGGAAAAATTTGACCTCGTGGACTTTAGCGGCGACAGCGCGCTGGTCGGCAAATTCCTGGAGTTCTATGCAAAAGATATCCATGCTTATTTCCCTTCATTTAAACTGAATGAGACAAACGGCCAGCTCCATTTCGTGGTGCTGCGTGACCTTGTCATCGCCAATATTTTTGTCGCCAGCCTCGATGCGGAAGGATCAGCGTCTGTCAGGATAAATTATACGGTTCCCAAATACCGCGACTACAAAGTAGGCCGGTTTCTCTTCGAAGAAGGAAACCACTACCTGGTGCAGAAAGGGGTGAAGAAGATTATTTATGATCATGTGGACAATGACCAGCATTTGGATTTCCTGAAAAAAATGGGGTTCAGGGAGGCAGGAGGGAAGTGGGAGAAAGAAGTTGGGAAATAGATATTAGATATTAGTTATTAGATATCAGATATTAATTATAGTAACTGGAAAATAAGTAGCTACTATTTCAAATAACAGATTGTTCAATTCTTTAAGACAGTTCCTGGTAACTGGTAACTGGTAACTGGAAACTGGTAACAGGTAACAAGCATGCGCTCCGCAACCGTCCACGAAATAAAAGATGAATTAGTTCACCGTAAACCGGCTGAGCTGATTGCCCTGTGCATGCGTCTGGCGAAATTTAAGAAAGAGAACAAAGAGCTGCTGACCTACTTATTATTTGAAGCGCATGATGAGGAGAGTTATATCCGCGGCATCAAAGAACAGATACTGGAACTTTTCGGCACCATTAACCAGTCGCACCTGTATTTCGCCAAGAAAACCCTGCGAAAAATTGTCAGGGTAATCAACACCTACAGCCGTTATAGCGGTAATAAGCAAACCGATATGGAGCTCCGGATTTATTTCTGTGAACAATTAATAGAATCAGGCATTCCGTTCCGCCAGAGTCCGGTTATCAGCAATCTTTACGACGGGCAGGTTAAGAAAATTGTAGCGGTCATGGCAGGTTTGCATGAGGATCTGCAACATGATTACCAGCGGGCGGTTAACAGGTTGGCAGGTAGCAGGTAGCAGGAGGCAGGGAGCTGGCCGAATAGTGAAACTTATTCGGGGGAGCAGGGAGCAGGAAGCAGGAGGCAGGTAGCAGGAGGCAGGTAGCAGGAGGCAGGGAGCAGGAGGCAGGTTCACCCAGCATAGATGCGTATGCATAGTTTATGGGTTTGAGTTTTTTTGAGCATCTTATTCTGGAGGCAGGAAGCAGGTTGTCGTAACTGGTAACTGGCAACTGGTAACTGGCAACTGGTAACTGGAAACTGGCAACTTTTTAAGTATCTTTCCATACCAGAATTAAGATCTATGAGCACTCTATTCCGCAGTTTTATCCTGATAGTATTCTTTTCCCTTTTTGCCAATTTTACCCATGGCCAGGATCAGAAAGCTGTACCCGATACTGTAAGAGCAGGTATCTATATTAACAGCATCCATAATATTGATTTTAAGAATAAAGAATATACTGCCAGTTTCTGGTTATGGTTAAAATATAAAAATCCGGCGTTTGATTTTTACAATAACCTGGAGATTCCGATGGCGAAAAGTGTGGAGAAATCATTTTTTACAGTAGATACACTGGATGACGGTACTATTTATATGCTGATGAAACTGCAATGTGTGATGAAAGATTCATGGAAGATTGACAATTTCCCATTTGACGAGCAGAAACTCAGGATTTCATTTGAAAATTCACAGTTTGATACTAAGGCATTGGTGTTTAAAGTTGATACACTGGGAGATCATTTTGATAAACGTTTTGCACTCCGGGGTTGGAATATTGACAGTTGTATTCTTGAGTCACGGAATAAAATTTATGAAACAGGTTTCGGCGATGAAAGTCTAAGTAAGCCAAAGGCAGAGTACAGTGCATTCCGTGTGAGACTCAGTATTACACGGTCAGCCAGCGGATTATTCTGGAAGATGTTCCTCGGAATGTATATCGGTTTCCTGATTGCTATTGTTTGCTTCTTCATCCATACTGATGGTATTGATTCAAGGTTTTCACTGGCTGTGGGTGCCGTATTTGCGGTAATAGGTAATAAGTATATTATAGACTCGTCCCTGCCCGAATCAACTTCATTTACACTGGTTGATATGCTGCACGGACTTACTTTGCTCTTTATCCTTGGTACCATCGGTGCAAACGCTTATTCCCTTACACTGATAAAGAAGGACAAATTGCAAAAAGCCAACCGGTTTGACCACACAGTTGGGAAATTTATGCTCGCTCTTTATGTTTTACTGAATATTTATTTCATCTGGCGTGCAAATAATGCATAATATGACGCTTGGATGATCCGGTTTAAGACCGGAAGGCTGTACATTGTTGTATAATCCTGCCTTACGATAGCAGGAAATCAATCTGTCCCCCCTGATTGAAACCAGGGCCAGCATTGACACAACAAAAACCAGCATATGAATCAGCAACAAACCGACATCCGCGAACAACAAAGGCAATCCTGGAACCGGTTCGCACCCGGTTGGGAAAAATGGGACACCCTCACCATGGACTTCCTCTCCCCATTGGGCGCAGCCATTATTGAGTCACTGCAACTGACAGGTTCAGAGCATGTACTCGATATAGCCTGTGGTACAGGTGAACCCGGACTGACGATCGCTCAAAAAATACCCAATGGGCATGTTACGTTATCTGATCTTTCGGAGGAAATGATTGGTATTACCCGTGACCATGCCAAACACCGTGGGATCACTAACATTAAAACCATGGTCTGTGATGTGTGCGAACTTCCTTTCCCGGACTACCATTTTGATGCCATCAGTTGCCGTTTCGGCTACATGTTTTTCCCTGATATGAATCTGGCTGCAGAGGAAATGTACCGGGTACTGAAACCCGGCGGACGGATGTCAACTTCCGTCTGGGATATCCCCGAAAAGAATTTCTGGGTAACCGCCCTGATGGGTACCATCCAGAAAAACCTGGACCTGCCTCCCAATCCCTCCGGTGCACCGGGTATGTTCCGTTGCTGCAAACCCGGGCAGATGCAATACATACTGGAAGAAACCGGTTTCAGGGGCTATGAACAAAAAATAATCGCCACCCATTTACCGGCCAATACCACTGACATTTACTGGAACATGATGACAGAAGTTGGCGCACCCATCGTAGCCGCCTTAAGCCAGGCGTCGGAAGAACAAAAAGCCAGTATTAAAAAACAGGTATTTGACCTGGTTGCCGAACGCTACCCCGATGGTAAGCCCGCTTTAGAAGGGTCGGCGATATTTATGACAGCTGTAAAATAAGAGCCTTTACCACAACTTGTCCCGCCTTTGCGGGATAGGAACATAGGCACATAGCCACACATAGGAATACAAACGGAGAGTTCCTATAAAAGGAAATATTCAAAGCAATTGAGTTGCGTATGTATTTCTATGTGTACCTATGTGCCTATGTTCCTATGCATTGCCCGCCGAAGCGAAGCGCAGGTGGGTGTTTAAGACTCTTAGATTACAACTTTACTAATTCCTCCCTTCCATGTATGTAACAATTGTTACACAGCAACCCTGTTTCTTTTCATCTAAAACCATGACCAGCATCAAGATAGAGTGCTTCTCACCGTGGTAGTTTTGTATCAGAAATAAACAAAACAACCATGAAAAAATTAGTCATTCTCGGAGCAGGCACCGCCGGTACCATGATGGCCAATCATCTTCGCAGTGAACTTGATAAACACGATTGGGAAATTGATGTGATAGATCACCGCCAGGATCATTACTACCAGCCTGGTTTTTTATTCCTCCCTTTTGATATCTATAAACCAAAGGATCTCGTAAAATCCATTAGTTCATTTATCCCGAAAGGAGTGAATCTGGTGAGTGACAAAGCCGATAAAATCGTATCCGGCGAGAAAAAAGTTGTGATGCAGAACGGAGACGTCATCCACTATGATATTCTGATTATCGCCACTGGCTGCGATATCGCACCTGAAGAAGTGGAAGGAATGAATGGAGCTGAATGGAAAAAATCTGTTTTTGACTTTTATTCATTTGAAGGGTCTTTGGCACTTCGTAACAAACTACGTACCTGGAAAGGCGGCAAACTGGTAGTGCATATTACAGAAATGCCTATCAAATGCCCGGTGGCTCCGCTCGAATTTGCTTTCCTCGCAGATTCTTATTTCAAACATAAAAAAATGCGCGACAAAGTGGAGATCACGTATGTAACTCCCCTGAGTGGTGCATTTACCAAACCCAAAGCCACGGCTGTTTTAGGTCACCTGCTTGACGACAAACATATCAACCAGGTCAATGATTTTGGTATCCGTAAAGTAGACAATGAAAATAAAAAAATCATTGACTATGAAGGACGTGAAGTTCCTTTTGATTTACTGGTTACTGTACCAACAAACAAAGGAGATGCAGTGATCGAACGTTCCGGACTGGGTGATGACCTGAATTTTGTTCCGACCAATAAAGCCACTTTGCAATCGCTGGTAAGCCCTGAAATTTTCGTGATAGGGGATGCAACAAATATCCCTGCTTCCAAAGCCGGATCCGTGAGCCATTTTGAGGCTGAAATCCTTACGGAAAATATCAAACGCTTTATCAAAGGTGAACCGCTGAAAGAAGAATTTGACGGACATGCCAATTGTTTTGTGGAAACTGGAAACGGCAAAGCACTGTTGATTGATTTCAACTACACACATGAACCGGTGGAAGGTACATTCCCGTTCCCGGGCATCGGGCCTTTGCGTTTGCTGAAAGAAAGCCGGATGAATCACATGGGAAAACTGGCATTCCGCTGGATATACTGGAATATGCTGCTGAAGGGCACACACATTCCATTTGTCCCGACACAAATGAAAACAGCCGGAAAACATTTTTAATCATCATAAAAACTGATATATGGAAAAGATCATTGCAGGTAAAACCATCCACGTAAATGAAGAAGGTTACCTCACCGCACTATCCGAATGGGATAAATCAATCGCTTCTGAAATCGCCAAAGAAGAAGGTGTGGGCGAACTTGGCGACCGCCACTGGCAGGTGATTGAATACCTCCAGGGACAGTTCAAACAGGAAATACCACTGAGCATCCGTAAAATCGGAAAAAGCGGTGTAGTGGGTATCGAAGAATTTTATGCCTTGTTCCCCCAGGGACCTCTCAAAAAAGCTTCAAAAATCGCAGGTATACCCAAACCTGCCAGCTGCATCTGATTGTTCACTTTTAAAAAAACAGTTATGAACGAATATAATGGCGAAATCAAAAAGATGATGATCATCCTTTCCAAAGCCTCCCTGGAAAATGTATACGCCGCATTTATCCTGGCCAATGGTGCCAGGATGGAAGGGATTGAAGCCGAAATTTTCTTCACCTTCTTCGGGCTGGAAGCCATCCACAAGAAAAAACTGGAAAAACTCCACGTGGCTACTGTTGGTAATCCTGCCATGCATATCCCCACTATGATCGGCGGCCTGCCCGGCATGGAAGCCATGGCTACTAAAATGATGAAAAAGGAAATGGAAAAACTGGATATTCCCCCGGTACATGAATTCCTTGACATCATGAAGCAATCCGGTGTCAAATTCTGGGCCTGCAAACTGGCTATGGAAATGTTCCATTACAAAGAAGAAGACCTTTATGAAGGCGTTGGCGGTGTATTAACCGTCGGTGAATTCTATAAAAAGGGATCAGTGCTTGGTACACACATGCTTTTCGTTTAGCACGATTTAAGAGTCTTTACCACATAGACACATAAGTACACATAGGAATACAAACGGAGAGTTCTAATAGTAGGAACTTTTCAAAGCAATTGAGTTGCGTATGTATTTCTATGTGTTTCTATGTGTCTATGTGCCTATGTGGTAAAGACTCTCTATTTGTGCTATAAATCAACAAAATCTTGATCATAATCATACCTCGAAATGACGCAGGTAAATATCCAACCCCTTCAGCCGGACTAATTTACACCCATCACTAAATTAAAATTTCAATCATGGCAAAAGCAAAAAAAGCCGCTAAATATGTGTACTACTTTGGCGGAGGTAAGGCCGATGGAAATGAATCCATGAAAAACTTATTGGGTGGAAAGGGCGCAAACCTGGCAGAAATGGCCGGGCATCCTAATCTGCGGTTACCTGTTCCCCCCGGTTTTACCATCACCACTGAAGTATGCACTCACTATTACGCTAATAAAAAGAAATACCCCGCCATCCTCGACGAGCAGGTGCAGAAAGCCCTTGCTGCCGTTGAGAAAGAAACGGGTAAGAAATTCGGGGATGTTGAAAATCCCCTGCTGGTTTCTGTACGTTCCGGTGCCCGCCGTTCTATGCCCGGTATGATGGAAACAGTTTTGGATATCGGTTTGAATGAAAAAACAATCCAGGGTGTGATCAAACAATCTGGTGATGGACGTTTTGCTTATGATGCTTACCGCAGGCTGATTATGATGTATGCCGATGTGGTAATGGAAAAAGCAGGTGGTATTGAACCCAAAGGTGGTAAAGGCATCCGCAAAGTGCTTGATGAAAAACTGGAAAAACTGAAACACGATAAAGGTTATGTGATTGATACAGACCTGACCGTTGAAGACCTGAAAGGACTCGTAAAAGATTTCAAAGCCACTGTACTGAAAGTACTGGGTAAACCATTCCCCGAAAATGCCAAAGAGCAACTCTGGGGCAGTATTGGTGCCGTATTCAGCAGCTGGATGGGCAAACGCGCCGTGGAATACCGCAAAATTGAAAAAATTCCGCATGAATGGGGTACTGCTGTAAACGTACAGGCGATGGTATTCGGAAATATGGGCGATTCAAGTGCCACCGGTGTGGCTTTCACCCGTAACCCAGGTAATGGTGAGAATAAATTCTACGGAGAATACCTGCTGAATGCACAGGGTGAAGACGTAGTGGCTGGTATCAGAACTCCGGCTCCTGTGAACTCCTATTCCAAGAACGCACAAAGTGAACACCTGCCAACCCTGGAACAAACAATGCCAACAATTTACAAGGAATTGTTCAGCTACCAGAGAAGACTGGAAAAACACTATCATGATATGCAGGACATCGAGTTTACCATTGAAAAAGGAAAACTCTATATGCTGCAATGCCGCGTGGGTAAACGCAATGGTATCGCTGCTGTGAAAATGGCTGCTGATATGTACAAAGAAAGACTGATTGATGCCAAAACCGCTATCCTGCGTGTGGCTCCCAACCAGCTTGTTGAATTGCTGCTCCCCATGCTTGATCCCAAAGAACAGGCTGCTACCAAAGCTGTTGCCAAAGGTTTACCAGCCGGACCCGGTGGTGCCAAAGGCCGCGTGGTATTTACTTCCAATGATGCCGTTGAGTGGGCAAGCCGTGGCGAAAAAGTAATCCTCGTACGTGAGGAAACTTCTCCCGAAGATGTGGATGGTATGCACAAATCACAGGCTATTTTAACAACGAAAGGTGGTATGACTTCACACGCTGCACTCGTGGCACGTGGCTGGGGTAAGTGCTGTATCGTTGGTTGCGGTGATATTGAAATCCACAGCGAAACCAAAACATTTAAATCAAAAGGCGGTGATATTATCCGCGAAGGCGACTGGCTGAGTCTGGATGGAACAAAAGGACTTGTTTACCTCGGTAGTATGGGCCTGGTTGATATTGACCTCGACGATAACCAGAGCTACAAAGAGCTGATGAAACTGGTGAATAAAGCACGTACCATGAAAGTGCGTACCAATGCTGAAACACCTGAAGATGCCGGTCACGCCATGAAATTCGGTGCAGAAGGTATCGGTCTCTTCCGTACAGAACACATGTTCTACGGCGAAGGCAGCGAACAACCGCTGTTCCTGCTCCGCAAAATGATCATGAGTAAAACTGAACAGGAGAGAAGGACTGCACTGAATGAACTGTATATCTATGTTAAAAAGGATATCAAGGATACAATGGCAGTGATGAAAGGTTATCCTGTTACCATCCGTCTCCTCGATCCCCCGCTGCATGAATTTGTGCCCCATGATGTAGCCAAGCTGCAGGAACTGAGCAAGGAATTGCATATCAGTATGAGCATGCTCCGCCGCCGTGTACTGGCACTGCATGAAAATAACCCGATGCTGGGTCACCGTGGTGTACGTCTCGGTATCAGCTATCCTGAAATCACTGAAATGCAGGTGCGCGCCATCCTGGAAGCCACTGCAGAATTGCTGAAATCAGGTAAGAAAGCGTTCCCCGAAATCATGGTGCCTGTAACCTGTACAGTACATGAACTGGAACACCAGAAAGCCATTGTTGACCGCGTGTATAAAGAAGTATGCGCTTCCACGAAGATGAAGAAGATTCCTTATCTCTATGGAACGATGATCGAAATACCGCGCGCAGCAATCAAAGCTGATAAGATGGCAGAAGTAGCAGACTTCTTCAGCTTCGGTACCAATGACCTCACCCAGATGAGCTTTGGATTCAGCCGGGATGATATCGGTGGTTTCCTTCCCAAATACATGGACCTGAAAGTGCTCAACGAAGATCCCTTCCAGACCATTGATCAGTTTGGTGTAGGTGAACTGGTTAACCTCGGTATCGAACGCGGCCGCAAAACAAAACCCAACCTGAAAGTAGGTATCTGCGGCGAACATGGTGGTGATCCTGAAAGCGTGAAGTTCTGTCACCGCATCGGCATGAACTATGTCAGCTGTTCTCCTTTCCGTGTGCCAATCGCTTTACTGGCTGCCGCACATGCTGCTATCGAAGAAGAAGCAGGAAAGAAAAAGAAATAGTCAATTCTCTGAGTTTAGATACTTAAAATGTGAAATTCAGGCCCCGGTTCTCCGGGGCCTTCTTGTTTTTTATACAAAACAACAAACCACAAAGTTCACAAAGGATTTACTCTTTGTGCGCTTTGTTTTACCATTGTGTTCTTTGTGGTTAAATACGATTTTCTATTGCAGCATGAAATTTTCCGCAATACTGAGCGGCCTGAATGTAAACCGCTTTTTAATATGATGTCCGCCAGTCCGCTTGAGTATATCCCGTAGCGTTTCTATTACCTCAATCGTATGATCCCCTTTGTTGATCATTACACATTCCGCCATCGCAGCATGAGATGCGTCGGTAATTTCAGAACGCGTGGCAACGCCCCTGATTTATTCAGCGACTCGAGCACTTGTGTGGCCCAGATAACAGGCACATGCGCTGCCTCACTGATCCAGAGAATCTCTTCCTGGATTTCTCCCATTCTTTCAAAACCTATTTCAACAGCCAGGTCACCCCTGGCTATCATTAAACCGAAATACTGGTCCTTCATACCCTGCAGCAAAAGGGCAGGAAGGTTTTTAACAGCCTCCGGTGTTTCAATCTTCACAATTATTTTCGGTGGGGTGGATGAAATCCGGCGCAGCGAATCACGCAGCGCTGCCAGGTCAGAAGGATACCTGACAAAAGAATACCCGATCATATCTGCATGTTCACAGATAAACGGAAGGCACTCCCTGTCATAACCTGTAAGCGGTGATATAGGTAACGTTGAATCAGGGAAATTAATTCCTTTACCTGCTTTCAGGCTTCTTTTATCAGATGAGATCCGCACAATTCGCATCGACACCCTGTCTTTCCTGACCGCTTCAACCACTCCTTTGATAATCCCATCATCAATATATACCCGTTCTCCTTTTTTAAGGGCTGTAATTATGCCCGGTTCATTGGGGCTTATCACCACATCATCTTCCAGGAACCCGGTGGTTTCTTCAGATAACCATATTAACTGGCCTTCCCTCACTTTTGCTTTGCCCTTTTCACGTCCTTTGTTCAGCAAAATGACACGGATTTTCGGGCCCGCCATATCCATATAAATTTTGCAGGGGAGGTTAGTATACCTGCATGCTCTTTTCAGTTTATGGATCATTTTAGACCATGTCACTTCATCATCATGAGCACAATTGATCCTGGCAACATTCATTCCGTTTTGCAGCAGGTTTTTGATCAGGGCATAATTATCAGCAAACGTAGCATCGAATGTTACCATGATATATGGTATACCTGCATCCTTCTTCTTGCCAAACAGTGCTTCCGATTTTTTATCCATTTCAATCCGGCTGCTTTCGTAATTGTAGGTATTTAAATCTTCGGGATTATAGTGCTTACCCAGTCTTTGTAAAATAGATTGCAACTGGCTGTGAATATGGCTTTCAGAACTGGCCAGGATGACAATCCGAAAATGTGAAGCTGGTCTTGTATTTGACGGATATCCTGGCTCCGCAAACTCAGGTAATTCAGCAGGTTGCCGGCAGATAATACCTGATCAGGGTGTAAGGATTTGAAAATCGCTTTATTCTGCTCAATCCTGCCCAGCATAGTTGTTTCCAAATCGCTCAGGCGCTGATACAATTCGGATATTTTTCATTACTCATGGCAATTAATTGCGGTCAAAAATATTGTTTCAGCAAATTGAACCGGCATCTTTAAAGCGCTGGCAGATTATGTTTCTGTTAATGATTACTCCATGACCATTTAAATTGACATATAGAGCAAAATGGCTGAAAACCGGAAAGTCTTCAGCCATCATCTTCAAAACCCCGTGGAGTTTATCAAAAAATCTTAAACCGCTCGTGACAGCTTCTTTCCAGTGCTTCACGGTCATCCGGGTGAGCGATATTGATCAGTGCTTTAGCACGCTGGCGGAGGCTCTTGCCAAACAGATAGGCAATACCGTATTCAGTTACCACATAATGCATGTGTGCCCTTGTTGTTACAACACCAGCGCCGGGTTTCAACATAGGAACGATACGGGGAACGCCCTTTGCAGTGCGGGCAGGCAGGGCAATAATGGGTTTACCGCCAATACTCAAAGCTGCACCACGCATGAAGTCCATCTGGCCGCCCACACCGGAAAACTGGTAAGTACCGATTGAATCTGCACAAACCTGGCCGGTAATATCAAGCTCAATAGCACTGTTAATGGAAATCATCTTATCATTCCGGCGGATCACGTGCGGGTCATTTACATAATCTATATCCAGGAATGCGAACGATGGGTTATCATTCACATAGCTGTATAATTTTTTAGATCCAAGCGCGAATGAAGAAACTGATTTATTGGGGTGAATTCTTTTGTATTTGTTATTGATTACATCTTTCTCCACGAGGTCAATAATACAATCAGAGAACATTTCAGTATGCACACCCAGGTTTTTGTGGTTACCCAGGCAACGGAGCACTGCATCCGGAATCGCACCGATACCCATCTGCAATGTGCATTTATCATCAATCATACCGGCAATGTGCTCACCGATCTTGATTTCATTAGGGCCTGCTTTCTCGCCAAAATTGGCTTCGTGCAGGGGTTCTTCACAATATACCATGGAATGGAAGCGGGTACTGTGAACCAGTCCGTCGCCATGTGTACGCGGAACGTTGGGGTTTACCTGTGCAATCAGGATTTTAGCTGTATTTACAGCACTCCGGGCAATATCCACTGATACACCCATGGAACAATATCCGTGTGCATCAGGAGGCGAAACATGTACAATAGCTACATCAATCGGCAGGATATTCTGTTTGAACAACTCCGGGATTTCACTCAGGAAAACGGGGATATAATCCGCATGTCCGTCATTCACCGAAGAACGAAGACTGGCAGATACAAACAGTGAATTGAAAACAAAATGATCCCGGTACTCGGGTTTGTCAATATGCAAATCGCCATAAACACTGATCGAAACCACTTCTACATTTTCCAGCCTGTGGGCTTCTTCAGCCAGGTGTTTCAGCAGGAAGGTAGGGGTGTGGGCACTGCCATGGATATAAAGACGGTCATTTGACTTGATTACGGATAAGGCCTCTTTCGGGCTTACATAGTTTGGAGCGACTCTCATAAATCAAAGATTAAAAACGGGTTATTAGTACCGCAAAAATACACATATACAGGGAGAAAGCGGGGTGAGCGGGGTCAGTTTAGCAGGTGAGAATGAACAATCATTTTGCGGTATACGCCAATAGCTAAAAAGCCAATAGCCAAGAGCCAAAAGCCATTAGCCATTGGCAATTGGCAATTAGCCCGGTTTTCTACACTGCATACGCAGGTTTCACCTCATTACTGGTAACCGGTAACTGGTAACGGGTAACCGGTAACCTCTTCATACCCTGATATAAATCTTCTTCTTATCCAGCCAATACCCCGCCAGCCAGCAAACAAGCATAAAACACATGGCAAAAAGGAAGGAGCCCCAGTAATTGCCGATAGGCTGGAAAATAGTCTGGTATAACCAGCTGTATAACGGTGTGTTGTTTTCACCGACACGGAAAAACCATAACAGCGTGGCACCGAGTTCTGAGAGCAGGTAAACAAACAGCGGGTTTTTACCGGTAATGACAAAGAAGTTTGTCCATTTTTATATTCAAGGAAATCGGTCACATAAATCAGTCCGGCCAGCAGGATGCAATCTATCCCAACGGTCAGCAATACAAAACTGCCTGTCCATAATTTTTATTTATCGGGAAAAAGGAGTGCCAGAAAAGTGCGAGAATGATTAATGCAGCACCACTGAGTAAAAGTTTAGTCAGCCCTTCCCAGGTCTTTCCTTTTTCCATCACCCATTTCCCGGCAGCATAACCGGCCACCACATTTGCAATGGAAGGCAATGTGCTGAGGATGCCTTCGGGATCAAAGGCCACACCTTCGCCGTGGTATAAATGTGAGTCGCCCATGATCCAGAGATCAAGCCGGTTGCCTGCATTGGTGAGCATATTATACGCATCCGATGGATCGCCCATAGTTTTTAAGATCAGCCAGTAAATAAATAATCCGGCTGCTGAAAATACCAGTGCTTTCGTCATGCTGAGGAACCGGATCATCACTGCGGCAAAAAAATACCCCGATGCGATACGCTGCAGCACACCCATAATTCTCGTATTGGCGATAGGATTTGCCACGAGGTCTCCACTTTCATTGTAATGCACAAATGGGAACCAGTACATCAGGTAGCCGAGCAGGAAAATGACAGCCGTTCTTTTTAATATTTTCAGGAATGCCTGCTGACCGGTGAGTTCCTGCATCTTCCGCATGGTGATACTCATAGCCGTACCGACTACAAACATGAATGTGGGAAACACCAGGTCGGTCGGTGTGAAACCATGCCAGGAAGCGTGATGGAGAGGCGCCCAGGTGGTAGCCCCGTTACCCGGCGTATTAACAATAATCATAAAGCAAACGGTCATTCCCCGCAATACATCCAGCGCGAGAAATCTTTGTGCAGAAGGCTTCATAAGCAGTGGTCGTTTATCCGCTGAAGTTAGTAACTTAGACTCACACAAAATAAGACTGCATGCCAAATCAATTCTCCCGCCGCGACTGGTTAAAAATCATGGGTATTGCCGCGGGTACCTCTGCGCTTCCTGTTTCTTCCTGGGCCCGCAATGAAAAGGGAGAAAGGATTTTACTGCCGGAAAAAAATCCATTGCACCGGCCATTGTCAAAACCTGTTACAGCCATCACCTGTGGTGCCGGTAACCGGGGAAATGTGTATGGCGGTTTTTCACTGGCTTATCCCGACCAGCTGGATATCGTGGGAGTAGCTGAACCCATTCCCATCCGGAATGAGCGCTATGCCAAAAAACACAATATTGAAGATGCCAACCGTTTCAATACCTGGGAGGATGTTTTCAAAAGACCCAAATTCGCTGATGCAATCATCATAACAACACCCGATAACCTGCACTACGGACCCTGCATGAAAGCCCTGGAAATGGGTTATGATGTGCTGCTGGAAAAACCAATTTCCCCCAGCGAAAAAGAATGCCGCGATATTTTACAGCTCGCCAAAAAGAACAAACGGATCGTGGCCGTTTGCCATGTGCTGCGCTATGCACCTTATTTCGTGAAGCTGAAAGAAATGATGCACAACGGTTCCATTGGTGAAGTAATCAGTATCCAGCACCTCGAGCCCATCATGCATGTGCACATGAGCCATAGTTATGTAAGAGGCAACTGGCATAACAGCAAGGAAACTACACCGATCATCCTGGCTAAATCCTGCCATGATCTCGACATCATGAAATGGATGCTTGATAAATCCTGCAAAAGCATTTCTGCCCTGGGTGATTTAAAATGGTTCCGGAAAGAAAATGCGCCGGAAGGCAGCACCGATCGCTGTATCAACGGTTGTGCGATTGAATCTTCCTGCCCGTATTCAGCAAAAAGAATCTATTTCGATAAACGCACCTGGCTGCACCATTTTGACCTCCCGGAGGATAAAACCAAACAGGGGGATGCCATCATGGAATACCTGAAGAACAGTAATTACGGCCGCTGTGTATATAAAATGGACAATGACCAGCCGGATCATTACACAACCAATATTTTATTCGACAATAACGTAACAGCTGCTTTCTCCATGGAAGCATTCACTGCCCAGGAAGGAAGAAGAACCCGGATCATGGGCAGCATGGGGGATATTGTTGGTGACATGACCACATTCATCCATACTGATTTCCGCACCGGTAAAGTAACGGAGTGGAAACAGGATTCTGATACGCATGGCGGCGGCGACTGGCGTCTTGCATCAGACTGGGTGCAGGCCGTATCACAACAAAACCCGGCATTGCTTACCTCAACCATCGATGCTTCTATCGAAAGCCATATCATGGGATTTGCGGCTGAGAAGAGCAGGAAAGAGGGTACAGTAGTGAAGGTTTCTGTATGATTTTTTTAAAAGAGTCTTTACCACATAGAAACATAGGCACATAGGAACACATAGAAATACAACGAATAGTTCCTATAGAAGTGACTTTTCAAAGCATAGGGATTGCGTATGTATTCCTATGTGTATCTATGTGTCCTATGTGCCTATGTGCCTATGTGCCTATGTGTTTAAGACTTTAATTTCTTTCCAAAGCCTCTCGCTACCCTGCAACTTCAATATAAAATCAACTTCCTTACCGGTTTGTTTTAATTGAATCAACTTCGCATAATCCAGTTTCTCAGAAACCTTCCAGGTTTTCCCAAAATCCATCAAGCCCGCCAGCAAACACCAGTTTTCCCAAACCGCGTTTCTCTTAGAGCTAACAGGTTTATTTTTCATTTTCCCCGGAATATTTTTCTTAAGCGCAGAACTGCAATATGAAATCGCTTCCAGCCTGTTACCCTGGAAACGGGTATTAATCATATCTGTGATCTTTTTGCTGATCACGCCGGCATCAAATGCAGGAAAACTGTTTTTGCTGGTTTTCCATTCCATGACTGAACCAGTAAAAAACCTCAGCCGGGTGAGGGGCGTGCGGTAAGTCCTGTCAGCCTGGATTTTTTCCCACTCTTCCCTTGCTGCTTCATTTATTTCGGCATCAGCCGGACGATATCCCAGCCGGTAATAAAACCAGAAAGCACCGCTTTTCAATCCTTCCGGATTGTCTTTCCCAAACTGGTATGGCTTAACAATAAAATGCCTGACGCCGCAATATTGATAATACAACCGCATAATCTGTGCAAACTGCCAGGCAGATTCACCTTTGCGGAATGCCGGATAAATATTAATGCCGATTTTACAACGCTGTCCCCATATCCAGCCACCGCCATAAGCCAACGGCACGCCATTTTTGAAAGCCATGTATCCGATATAGGATTCCAGTGATAATCTTTTTTGTTTCCGCATACCCACAAGTGCAATCTGCAGACCCCTGCCCATATCAAACAATTCCAGTTCATGTAAATCTGCGAAACTGAACGGATCAGTTTCCCTGTATAAAAATGAAAGCGAACCCCGGATAGTATCCAGGCATTTTAATTTTTGCGGATGGGAGAGGGGAAGCAGTGAAGAAACTGGTTGTTTCAGTATTTTCAACGAATCAGGATGCCGGATCATTTCCTCCTGGAAAAAAACAGCGTCAGTAGTTAATCCCAGCTGGCTCCGGTTGAAACCTGCTTCATCCAGTTTCCAGCTGCTGAAAATTTTCATCCGCAGGAATAAATCTTCTTTTATGGCCTGTTCGGCATGACTGTTATTAAAAACACCCAGTATCCATTTCCATAAATAAACCGGGTTTTTGCTGCCGGCCATCTTCCGGATTCTTGCCAGGCCATGCTCTGGGCCCTGGGTGATTTTTTCATATTCTGCACCGGGAAGTAATAGCTGCAGGATACTGATGATAGTTTCATCATCTGCATCTACTGCAAACAGTTTTACATTATCCGGGAAACGCCGGAGGAGCCAGTTACTGATATCCAGTCCAAAAAAACCATTGAGCTCTGTATATGGCAATCCGCTGCCAGCTAAACGATGCTGGTTATGTGCTGAACCTTTGTTGGCCATTTCCCGGGTAATAAGACCGAGCCGTTTCAACTCTTCGTTCACCGGGTCAAGCAGCTCCGGGTTGGCAGGAAAAGCCGGTGAAACAACAGGCATTCATGATAAGCAAGCAATACGGTCGCGTTGTTCAGCGGCCGTTTGACAATCCTTCCAGCATCAGCAGCGTATCTCCTGACGTATGACTCTGTTTGAAATCTTCAATATCTTTTTCCCGGATATAAAAAGGCATGTACCAAATCTAATAAAGCTGATGCCCGTTTTGACTGACAGTAGTCATATAGAAAAAAGTTCTTAATCATGCTGCCACCGGCTAAATAGCAGCTTTTTATTTCTTTGGTAATTAGAATTTCCTATATATTTATATATCCACAGTAGCACAAGATTCGCGGCGTTCAAACCAACCTTATCCATCCCTCTGCAAACGCCAAAAAAGCATTGAACCATTAAACAACTCCCTTATGCACCAACCACAATGGGGCAAGGCCTGCGTATTTGCGCTGGTCATCATTGTCCTTTCTGTATCAGCCTGGGAAATCTGGCTGCGAAACCACCACAACCCCCTTTCTTACGATGATGGAAAAGAACTCTGGGCTGATAAACGCGCAATGGTTTATGAGCCGCAGGACAAAGCCACCGTTTTTATAGGATCATCCCGTAATAAATACGATCTGGACCTTACTATATGGACCAAACTGACAGGTGATCATCCTATTCAGTTAGCCATGGAAGGATCTAACCCCTTGCCGGTTCTTGATGACCTGGCCAAAGACCAAAAATTCAAAGGGAAACTGATTATTGATGTTACAGAGGGATTGTTTTTCTCTCTCGCACCTGGCAATAAAGGCGGACCACAGGAAAGGATTGAATATTATCACAAAAGAACCCCTGCACAGAAATTCAGTTTCCTGGTAAACCGGGAACTTGAATCACGCCTGGTATTTCTTGATAAAGAATCTTATTCACTCAATGCCATGCTTGATAAACTGCATGTTCCCAACCGTAAAGGTGTATTCCAGATGCCCATATTCCCCCGGGAATTCGGCATTGTTACGTTTGACAGGCAGAATTATATGACGCCTGAATTTGTGGCAGATAGTAATGAACATAAAAAAGTGACTGCCATTTGGGAATTTTTCCGTTCCCTCAATACTGATCCGCCGCTTTCCGGCCCTCCACTCGACTCATTGATGAAAACCATACAGGATGACGTGAAAAAAATCCAGGACAGGGGAGGTAAGGTTTTATTTGTGCGTACACCTTCCAGCGGGCCTTTCTGGATGGGTGAGCAAATGGGTTTTCCGAGAGCAAAATACTGGGATCGGTTATTGGCGCTTACGGGTTGTCCCGGCATTCACTTTGCAGACTACCCGGCTGTTGCCAGTTTTGTTTGCCCGGAATGGTCGCACCTGAAACCTGCCGATGCAGTTACCTGGACTATCAACCTGGTTGACATCCTGCAAAAGGAGAAAGGCTGGGTGTTCCCCGGTAAAACTGTTGCGCAATAATTTTTTCACGTTACAACTTCTGCAATCATGGTTTTCAATTCATATACATTCATTGTATTTTTTATACTCATCCTGATCCTGCATAACCTGCCATTGGGATGGAAAACAAAAAAGGTAAATCTATTACTGGCCAGTTACCTGTTTTATGCGGCCTGGAACCCGCCATTTATTTTATTACTCTGGTTGTCCACGGTGGTGGATTATTTCGTGGGCAGGGCGTTGTACAGACAGGAAAATAAACACAAGAAACGATTCTTGCTTGTGATCAGCCTGATAGGTAACCTCGGCATGCTTTGTTTCTTTAAGTACGGGACTTTCCTGCTGGATAATTTTGTCCACCTGGTGAATGCCATCGGTTTCGATTACCATCCGGCAAAACCCAACATCATTTTACCGGCCGGTATTTCATTCTATACATTTACCACCCTTTGCTATACCATTGATATGTATAAAAAGAAAAGTGAACCGGTGAAATCCATGCTGGACTTTTCTTTGTTTGTTACTTTCTTCCCGCACCTGGTGGCCGGGCCTATTGTAAGGCCACCACAGCTGGTGCCGCAGTTTGAATCACCGCGTAAAGCCACCCAGCAGCAATTGTCACAGGGTTTGCTGTTATTATCACTTGGCTTATTTATGAAAGTGGTGCTGGCCGACAGCATGCTTTCCGGTTCTGCAAATACAGTATTCAATGCACACGGGCCCATGCAATCACTGGATGCATGGATGGGTGTACTGGCATTCTCCGGACAAATCTTTTTTGACTTTGCCGGTTACTCAACCTGTGCCATTGGTGTGGCATTGTGTCTGGGATTTGTGCTGCCGCATAATTTCCTGTTTCCTTATGCCTCAATTGGTTTTTCAGATTTCTGGCGACGATGGCACATCACACTATCAGCCTGGCTCCGGGATTATTTATATATACCACTGGGTGGAAACAGGAACGGCAAAGTGAGAACCTATATGAATCTCATGATCACGATGCTCCTGGGTGGTTTATGGCATGGTGCCAGCTGGACATTTGTCGTCTGGGGCGCACTCCATGGATTTTATCTCTGGGTTGAAAAAATAATTGTTGATATCCGGAAAGACAAGGTGCAGCCCATTGCACTCACTCCATCTGCGGAAGTGGGTGTTTTGGGGCCACCGCCCGAATTCCTGAAAAAGGAGAAACCTCAGCAACTTCGGACTGGCCTTGTTTACTTTTTTCCTGATCAATGTAACCTGGGTATTTTTCAGGGCCCCGGATTTCCATTCAGCGTGGGGTATGCTCAGTGCCATGTTTGGCGGTGTGGCACATGCAGATCCGATGCTGACAACCCTGGCAATGATTAAAATTGCCATTATCATTGTTGCAGTAGTGATCTGCCACTGGCTGATGCGTAATACCCGAGTACTGACTGTGGCAGAGAAAATGCCATGGTGGATGCTCGGTTTTGTCTGGGCTTTACTGGTACTGATGATTATATGGAGCCAGGAGAGCAGCAGCGCATTTATTTATTTCCAGTTTTAATTTACATATTGTTATTGCACCCGGTCTTCTGCAGACCGGGTGTTTTTTGTATATATACATTGCCTTTCCATTCTCCATAAAGTAAATTAACAGAACAGTTATTGTCAAAATGACCTTTGTAGAGCACTGACTGTAAGCCGATTCAGGCTTAATGGTTGATTGAGAATAACTATAAACAGCCTGCTCAGGTTGCTCTTTGTTGCATTTTTGAGTTTTAAAAGCTATCTTTGTACCTCTTAATGTTATTACTCTCTGTTTGCGCGGTTTATTCCTTCCCAGTCATTGATGTGCTAACGTAAGGCGGATAAAGTATCAACCACGATGGTGGATAGCCTTATCAGAATCATTTTTAAATATTTCATTTTGTCATTTAAGCATTTAAAGCTTATCGAACCTTTATTAAAGGCCGTAAGCAACGAAGGGTATACTACCCCTACGCCTGTACAGGCACAATCCATTCCCGCTATTTTAGAACGCCGCGACCTGCTGGGCTGTGCCCAGACCGGAACCGGTAAAACGGCAGCATTCACCATTCCTGTTTTGCAACTGATGCATGAGGAGCAGAATCCTGAACAAAAACGCCACATCTTACATACATTGATCCTTACGCCTACCCGTGAACTGGCCATCCAGATCGGGCAGAGTATTGAAGCCTACGGACGATATGTTGATCTCCGCCATACTGTTGTTTTTGGTGGTGTATCACAGCATCCGCAGGTACATGCAATCCGTAATGGGGTTGATATCATGGTTGCCACACCAGGCCGTTTGCTCGACCTGATGCAGCAAGGGATCATCTCCCTGCAGCATATCCGTTACTTCATCCTGGATGAAGCCGACCGTATGCTGGATATGGGTTTTGTTCACGACGTTAAAAAAATTATTGCAAAGCTCCCGGCGAAAAGACAAACCCTGTTCTTTTCTGCTACCATGCCTGCCGAAATCCGCCAGCTGGCCGGTGTACTCCTTACCAATCCGGTAAAAGTGGAAGTCACACCGCCTGCAACGACTGTGGATATTATTAACCAGTCAGTGTATCATGTTGATAAAGGATATAAGCAGCAACTGCTTGTTGATATCCTGCAGGATGAAAGCATTGAATCTGTTCTTGTGTTCACCCAAATGAAACACGCCGCAGATAAATTATCCAAAGCGCTGATTCGCGCCGGTGTGAATGCCGAGGCTATTCACGGGAATAAATCCCAGAATGCCCGTCAGAATGCCCTTGCGAATTTCAAAAACCGTAAAACACGTGTATTGGTTGCAACAGATATCGCTGCCCGCGGTATTGATATTGATGAACTGGCCTACGTCGTGAATTATGAATTACCGAACGTTCCTGAAACTTATGTACACCGTATCGGCCGTACAGGAAGGGCAGGAGCCAGTGGTACAGCCATTTCTTTCTGTGACCGTTCTGAAAAAGAATTCCTGAAAGATATTGAGAAACTGATCCGCAAACAGGTACCTGCAATCAGCGGTCATAAATATGAAGGGTTGGTTTCTGCTCCGGTTGCGAAAGTACCCATGCAGCGCCAGCAATCAAATAACAGGCAGCAGTCAGGCAGGCCGCAATCTAACGGAAGGTCTCATGCAAATTCTAAAACCCACGCCGATACAAGACAGCAGTCACATGCGGTTAAATCAGCCAAACCGGGTCAGCACAGGAACCAGTCTTCCCGTCAGAAACAAACCCAGGGCCAGGGACAATCTTGGTCTTGGTAAAAATTAATACCTGTAACAAACAGCATTAATATTCATGCCTGCCCCAACGGAGGCAAACATAATCAGGTCGCCGGATTGCAGTTGATGCCCGTCGACCTGGTTTTTTTTAACCAGGTCATATAAAGTAGGGACAGTGGCAACAGAACTGTTACCGAGCCACTGGATACTCATGGGCAATACATATTCCGGGAGTTCTTTTATATCGTAGAGCTGGTAAAGTCTTTTAATAATGGCTTCGTCTATTTTCTGGTTGGTCTGGTGTAGGAATATTTTTTTGAGAGTGGTTATCGGCTCCCCGCATTTGTCGAGGCAGTCTTTCATCGCCTGCGGGACATATTTCATGGCGTATTCATACACTTTACGCCCCATCATTTTAATATAGCGGATACGGGGATCACTGCCCGGATAATATGAATGCCCCATATTGATATAATGTACTTCGTCACCAGAGTGCGTTTGCATGCAGGTGGCCAGGATCCCTTTACCTGATCCGTCTTCTTTATATTCAAGGATTGCGGCACCAGCACCATCGCTGAAGATCATACTGTCGCGGTCATACATATCAATTACGCGCGACAAAGTCTCTGCACCAATTACCAGCGCCTTCTTCGCAATGCCGGCTTTGAAGAAAGCATCTGCCTGGATCATGCCCTGGATCCAGCCCGGGCAGCCAAACAGGATATCGTAAGCCACACAGGAAGGATTCTGTATGCCCAGTTTATGCTTGATGTGACTGGCCAGGGAAGGAACAGCATCCATCTGGATAGTATTCTTGATCACATTCCCGAAATTATGTGCCACAATCAGCTGGTCTATTTCTTCCGGATTAATGCCGCTGTCTTCGATAGCCCGCTGCGCAGCGATAGCGCCAAGGTCAGAGGCAGTCAGCTCATCGGTTGCGTATCTTCTTTCGGAAATACCGGTTATATTCTTAAATTTCTCTACAACTTCAGCCGGGGGAACTGAAAGCGGTGTTTGATTTTCTGCATAAAATAAATGTCCTGAAAAATCCTTGTTTGTCTGGATAACTGGAGGAATATAGGACCCGGTTCCTGTGATCTGGGTTCTTGCCATATGATTAAAGGTAAATTAAAATGTAATTCGTCAGCCGAAAACCATTTTGATTGATGGCTAACACCTGTAAGGATGTTAAAAATTTGGAAGTTTGAGATTGCTCATTTCCCATGACAGGAAAAAAAAAACGTATACTGCCGCGTGTTTTATTTCCGCAAAATATCTGCAGTTGTATTGCTGATGGTTTATGTAATGTCTACCCCCGGCATCCGCGAGGTTATCCGCATGCCCCAGCTGGCTGAACATTACCAGGATCATTGCGAAGAACAAAAAAATACAAGCCTGCTCGCATATCTCGTGATGCATTATATCCAGGAAGACGGAACGGACCAGGATGCGGATGAGGATAACACACTTCCTTTTAAATCTGCAGAAGGAATCAGCAGCGGTAATGCTATTTCTTTTTTCATTTCAGAAACAACAGAACTGACCCATCCCATATCACCGGCGAATCAATTATACCGTGTTCAGAATAACCGGTTGATCCCTGCTCCTTATACCAAATCAGTTTGGAGACCTCCCTGCGTAGCCTGATGCTTTACCTGTAAGTAACATTATTTCATTTTACAATTAAATTATTCAGCAATGGATTCAACACATATTCATTTGCTGCTGAATCATTTTCCGGTAATCGGAACTTTGATTGGCAGCGGCCTCCTGGTGTGGGGCATTTTCAGGAAACAAATCAATTTGCAGATTTCAGCTTCTGTAATCCTGGCACTGATGGCTATCATCGCCATCCCGGTTTACCTGACTGGTGAACCTGCCGAAGAGGCAGTAGAAGAACTGCCGGGTGTTTCGGAAGGTTTGATTGAGCAGCATGAGTCGGCTGCCACGCTCGCAATCTGGATCATGATCATAACAGGCATTTTGGCGCTGGCTGCGTTTATATTTAACCGGATGCAGAAAAAACAGGCTGGGGTGTTATTTATCATCACAGCAATTTGTTCTGTGCTCAGTTTTGCGGCGATGGCCCGTACCGGTTATTATGGCGGGCAGATCAGGCATACGGAAATCCGTTCTGGCAATGCCACAGCGAACGGGGAAGCTAACCAGGAAAACGGGGAAGGTGAAGAAGACGATGAAGAAGAAGGAGGTAAAACAAATGCCGCCACAGACAGCCTGGGTAAAACGCCGGCTGCAACAGACAGTTCCGGTGTAAAAACACCTGCAGATAAAACCAGGAAGGATGAAGATGAAGAAAAAGAAAAGGATGATGATGATTAATTATGAAAGTGGCCTCCGGGCCACTTTTTTTTGAGAGCCATGGAATACCCCGGATAAAAAAAATCCGTTTATTTTCGCCGGATGCCAGTTCATTTTTCAAATCCTCAAATCAGCCATGCCACAGAAACCGATATTCCTGCCATTTGCAGGTTGCTTAATATGGCTTATCGTGGCGAAAGTTCCCGCAAAGGTTGGACAACTGAAGCCGACCTGATTGGTGGTGACCAGCGGACAACAGAGCCACAGCTGGCTGAGTTTATGCAAATCCCCGGAAGCGTATTTTTAAAATATGAAACGGTTCCCGGGCAGGTGGACGGATGCGTGAACCTGCAGTTGCAAGGCAATCGGATTTACCTGGGTATGTTCAGTGTGAATCCGGATATGCAGGGGAGTGGAATTGGTAAAAAGATTTTAAAGGCTGCAGAGGAATTTGCCGGGAAACTGCAGGCGGTCAGTATTTATATGTCTGTTATTTCGGTACGAAAAGAACTAATTGACTGGTATCAACGGCAGGGGTATGCTGATACGGGGGAAAGAAAACCTTTCCATGAAGATGGGATCACTGGTAACCACCTGAGGCCACTGGAATTCATGATGTTGGAAAAATCAATGCTGGCTAAGTAAATCCCTTTATTTCAGTGATAAATTTCCTCCTCAGGCAGCAATTCGGCAAAACGGGTTGTCTGATATATAACCGGTTAATCCCGGCTGAATGAATACTGCTTATTTGTTTGCAAGGGCCCGGAATAAAATCCGGGCTTTTTTATGGGGTTTCAATCCGGCTTTCCCATTCAATGTGTTGAATATCAATTAATATTCCAGTTTAATTACTACCTGTTTTTTCCGCGATCAGTTCAATTCCGGTATTTTTGAGAAGATGGAAATGCTGGAAAAAAAGATTGCATTAATGTCTCCGCTCAGCCCCGGTGCTATGGCTGCATTCAAGGCCGCCTGGCAGGTCTGGCAGGTTCCGGCTCATCATTTTTTACTCCGTGAAAAATCAGTATCAGATTATTTATATTTTATTGAGGAAGGTGTAGCCCGGATTTTTTATCATAAACACGATAAACAAATCACTGAATGGATTGCATTGGATGGCAATTTTTTCCTGTCCATAACCAGTTATTTTGAAAGGACTCCAAGCAAACTTAATATCCAGACACTGGAACCTTCATTGGTCTATGGTATCCATAATCATGATTTCATGCGTATGGCAGCTGAAAACCATGAAGTGGAAACATTACTCAGGAGAATGGTCACCAGATCGCTGATCATGTCGCAGGAAAGGATGGATTCCATCCAGTTTGAATCTGCCCAGCAGCGCTATGAAAAACTGCTAGAAAACTCGCCGGGCATCCTGCAGCGGGTTCCGCTGACTTATATTGCCTCGTTCCTGGGGGTGACCCTGGAAACCCTGAGCCGGATCAGGTCGGGGAAATAATTATTTGACAAATGTCAACTCAGGCTGTCTGCTAAAATGTGAATTTCAGCTTTCAAAATAAAGCTGTATGAAATTTGCAATCCCCTTTCTTTTATTCATTCTCGTTGCGGGCACAAAATCATTGTTTGCCCAGACTGAGGATATCTCAAAACTCGCCAGCCAGTTAACGGCTGAAGAGAAAGTCAAACTCGTGGTTGGCATGGGTATGAATACCCAGAATTTCGCAATTGGCAGTACAGGTGACAAAGTCCCCGGTGCGGCTGGTACTACATTTGACATTCCACGGCTGAATATCCCCAAACTGGTACTGGCCGACGGACCTGCAGGTCTGCGTATTGCCCCGAACAGGGCTAATGTCAGCCGGACTTTTTATGCCACGGCATTCCCAATTGGAACCTTGCTGGCCTCATCCTGGGATACCGTTTTGGTTAAAAAAATAGGGGAGGCTTATGGTGAAGAAGCCCGTGATTACGGTGTTGATATTGTTTTAGGGCCGGCGCTGAATATTCACCGGAACCCGTTAGGCGGCCGGAATTTTGAATATTATTCAGAAGATCCGTTTGTGGCAGGTAATATCACCTCGTCTATGGTGAATGGCATCCAGTCGAAAGGTGTTGGTGTTTCCATCAAACATTTCGCTGTGAATAATCAGGAAACAAACCGGATGCTGGTGAATGCGGTTGTGAGTGAAAGGGCGCTGCGTGAGATTTACCTCCGCGGCTTTGAAATTGCTATTAAGAAATCATCACCCATGACAGTAATGAGTTCCTATAATAAATTGAACGGGGTTTATACCTCTGAAAGTTATGACTTGCTGACTACGATCCTTCGTAATGAGTGGGGTTTTAAAGGACTGGTGATGTCTGACTGGTTTGGCGGTCAGGATGCGGTGGCACAGATGAAGGCGGGGAATGACCTGCTGATGCCTGGTACAAAGGAACAGGAGAAAAGCATCCGGGAAGCATTGGCGGCTGGCACATTGTCTGATGATGTATTAACGCTGAATGCTTCAAGGGTTATACGTATGACCCGTCAGTCGAATGTTTTCAGGAATTTGAAATACAATAATGACCCGGATTTAAAAGCACATGCGCTGGTGTCACGCCAGGCGGCTTCAGAAGGTATGGTGTTGCTGAAAAATAACGGGGATGTTTTACCGTTAGCTGCTAATACTAAAAATCTGGCTGCGTTTGGAATTACTTCTTATAACCTGATTTCCGGTGGTACCGGCAGCGGTGATGTAAATGAAGCGTATTCCGTTTCTTTAACGGAAGGGCTGTCAAATGCAGGTTACCAGCTTGATGGTGAATTGATGGGCATTTATAAAACGTATATAGACACACAAAATGCACATCGTCCGAAACCGGTATCCTTTTTCATGCCACAGATACCGATGGTGGAAATGGATATTGACCGTGACCTGGTGAACAGGAAGGCAGCTGAAACGGATATTGCGTTACTTACAATTGGCAGGAACAGTGGTGAATTTGCAGACCGCAAAGTGGACAGTGATTACCTGTTGTCACCGTTTGAATTGAAACTCATCAAAACGGTAAGCGATGCGTATCATGCGCAGGGTAAAAAGCTGGTGGTGGTATTGAATATTGGTGGTGTGATTGAAGTAAGTGCCTGGCGCGACCAGGCTGATGCGATCCTGCTCAGCTGGCAGGGTGGCCAGGAAGGTGGCAATGCCATTGCTGATATCCTGAAAGGAAAAGTAAATCCATCGGGCAAACTGGCCACCAGTTTCCCGGAAAAATACCAGGATCTTCCTTCTTCAAAAAATTTCCCGGGCAAAAACCTGAGTGACAAGGAAGTGAAGGGTACGTTTGGTATGTCGTTGGGATATCCTTCTGAAGTGGTTTATGAAGAAGGCGTATACAATGGTTACCGTTATTTCAACAGTTTCAGGGTTAAGCCTGCGTATGAGTTCGGGTTCGGGTTATCCTATACAACTTTCAGTTATGGAGCAGCGAAATTGGCCCAGTCTGTATTTAACGGCAAAGCTGAAGTATCGCTGACTGTTACAAATTCGGGCAACAAAGCTGGTCGCGAAGTGGTGCAGTTATATTTATCTGCCCCCGCCGGCGGACTTGATAAACCTTCGGAAGAATTAAAAGGTTTTGCAAAAACGAAATTGCTGAAACCCGGTGAATCACAGGTTATCAAATTTGTACTTACAGCAGATGAGCTTGCTTCTTATGAAACAGCCCGTTCTTCATGGGTAGCTGCAGCTGGTATTTATACAGTAAAAATTGGTGCTTCCAGCCGCGATTTCAGGCAGCAGGCCCAGTTTACTGTTTCCAAAGAGTTAATTGCAGAAAAATGCCATAGTGTGATTGTGCCACAGGTAACAATAAATGAAATGAAAAACTAAAAAGGTTTTATACAGTTTGCACAAAGGGTTTCCGCGAATAAAACGGGAACCCTTTTTAGAAATTGTATTGAAGTGGATGAGCCAACTATCGGAATCGAACCGACGACCCTTTCATTACGAATGAAATGCTCTGCCAGCTGAGCTAAGTTGGCGTGGTGTAAAAATAAAAAAAAGAGGGTGTTAGAAAAGGGCTGCCAGCTTTCAGAAGGTTGGAAGCTCTTTTAGGGTATGCAATTTTTTCATATGGCCATGTGAAAAATCCCGCCAGAAAATGTTTTTTAACTGATGGATTCTCATCCGAATTCCTTTTTTTAGAGCTTCCAACCTTCTGAAAGCTGGCAGCCCTGCATTCCGCAACCCCGTATTCCCTGAATCCCCCGCATCCCATTCCCTCCCAATCCTTTACTCCGTTTTAACAGTTAATATCCCAAATCGGTTCTACTTTTGCTTACAAACCTGATAGTATGAAAAAAACACTCGCCGCCATTGGCATTAAACTCTTCTGTTTCCTCGTCATCGCTTCCATGATGACACCGCTCCATGCACAGGATGCCAAAGACCAGAAAAATTATCGACGACGCAAAAGAAGCAAAATCAGCCTTCACAAAAGCAGACGGACTGATGACAAGCCTCTTTAATTCCGCGTATGGTTATGCCATCTTCCCTAATGTAGGTAAAGGCGGTATCGGTATCGGCGGCGCCGCCGGTAACGGCGTTGTTTATGAAGGCGGCCAGCTGATCGGTATGGCTAAAATGACCCAGCTGACCATAGGGTTCCAATGGGGCGGACAAGCATACCGTGAAGTAATATTATTCGAAACCAAAGAAGACCTCGATCGCTTCAAAGAAAACAATGTGGAATTTTCAGCCCAGGCTTCAGCCGTTGCCGTTACCGCAGGAGCCAGCGCCAATGCCAAATACAGTAATGGTGTGATGATCTTCACCCAAACCAAAGGAGGGTTGATGTATGAAGCAACCGTCGGTGGACAGAAATTTAAATTCAGGGAACTTTGACAAACGCATTGTAAATTATATTTCCCAACCCGGCCACTACCGGGTTTTTTTATTAAAACTCCTGATATGCAATTCATGATCGTTGAACACTTCAAACCCGGCAAAACCCGGGAGATTTATACCCGTGCCGGAACCAGGGGAAGAATGATCCCCGATGGCCTGCATTTCGTGAACAGCTGGGTCAGTGAAAACCTCACAACCTGCTACCAGGTCATGGAAACAAATGACATCAACCTGCTCCATGACTGGATCAGCCACTGGAATGATCTCGTGGATTTCGAAATTATTCCTGTGATTTCATCATCAGCCGCCCGGCAAATCGCCCTTGACCCCGGGGAACAATAACACAGATACTTTTGGAAATAACGGGGGATTATTGTAGCATTATAGTCTAAACCATCTCTTTTATGCGACAGAAACTCCTTATGCCTTTAGCCCGCTTAACTGCCGGCATTTTCATTATTGCCATGACATTAGTGGCATGTGACAACAAAAAAGCTGAAAAGAAAGAGGGAGAGGGAATGGACACCGGTGATACACGTCCTGTAAAGCCTATCGATAACAAAGGCGGCACAACAACACCTGGTGACACAACCAAAATGCAGTAAGCATAACTTACCGCATTCCGTTTACCAAAACGGTTAGGACTCTCTTTATGTAAAACATTCGTTTTACAGTTTACACTGAATGATAATCCCCGGCAATAACTCAGTTAGCTGCCGGGGATTCTTATTTAATGTTTTTTAGAAGGAGGGGGGACGGGTTTATCCGGTTCATTTGACTCCTCTTTTTTGGAATGCTTGAAATGCGGGTGGTGCTTGAGCAGGTTATGAATCAGCCAGTGTTCCAGTTTGTGATGCGCCGGAATCAGGAATGCGGCAATCACCACAAAAATCAATATCTCATAAATGGGTGTATGATGTGTAAAGTTGGCAATTGTAGGGTGTAGCAGGAGCGTGAGATACTCAAAAAAGAATAACAACGATAATATACCCAGCAACCGGATGGCGCCTATATGGACTTTTATCCTGCTAAGGAATAATGTCAGCAGGAAAAATCCCGGGATAAAAATGGCGATCAGCAACATCTGTAATTGCTGCAATCTTTCTTTTTCAGCTTTCCTGCGATTCTGCTCCAGTTCGGCCTGCCTGTACTGTTCATTACTCGATATCACCTGGGAAGCCCTGATCCGCGACTTACTATTCAATGAATCATTCAACCGGTGCAGGTAATCCACATACACAAATGCACTGTCCAGGTTCCGGTTCGATTTATAATGATCCGTCAGGAACCCAACCGCATCCAGTTCCTTTGACGAAAAACCCTGCCTGGCAATCTGCAGCGACATCTTCGCATAATACTCTGCCGAATCCGGCATTTTTAACAGGCGGTACAAATTCGCCAATCCCAATGTAGTTTCGCATAACACCTCATCATCCTTTGCTTCCCGTAAGTATTGAACTGCTTTGATATACTCGTCACGTGACTGAATGAGATTTCCGCGCTTCAGGTAAACATGCCCTAAACCAGTCATGGATGTACCCATATAATCTACATCTTCCAGTTCTTTCGCCAGGTAAAACGAACGGTCGAAATACTTCAGCGCAGAATCCGACATATTCAGGCGGTTGTATACATCACCCAAATTCAACGCACGGTTATAAGCATATTCCGGAATATTATATAAACTGAAAACTGAATCAGACTTACGGAAATAATCCAGCGCAAGCGTATACTCTTCCTGCAAATCATACACTACGCCAATATTCATCAGTACGCTGGCATAGTTTTTCGGATTATGCCGTTTCTCCTCCAGCTGCAACCGCTGGATATTTAATTCCAAAGCCTTTGGATAGTTACCAATCTTAGTAAGCGTATTTGCCATCATCCCCAGCGATCTCGATTCACCATCCTCATAATCCAGGTTCTCCGCAAGGAAATAAGCTTCCTGGGCCAGTGTAAGCGCTTCTTCCGGATTTGTCTGGTTAACCTGGGCCGCAAGCAGGTACATGTGTTTGACCCGGGTGGAATCATTTTTATCATTTTCTAACAAGGATCGCAGGCTGTCAGCTTTGGCATTTTGGGCAATGGCAGGATTACCCTGGCCAGCCAGCTGGAGAAAACCCCACAAACACATATACAGGAAAGTTTTCCCTGCTCTTTTTATGTCAAACTTAACCATAACGGGTTCGTCGTTGTAAGAATGAATTTAGTTATAAAAATGCAATCAGTCATTTTTAATAAAGGGCACTTATAAAAATCATTATATTTATTATACAGGCAGGAATTATTGTTGTACTGCCTGTTGAAACAAAAGTATGAAACCCGTTTTATCACTCCTGATAGCAAGTCTTTTACCCTGTCACAGGTATCCGCACAGGTTAATACACCCAATCAACAATCAATTGCAAAAGGGAAAACGTATGCCGTAGTAATCGGTATTTCCGATTATGGCAATGGCGGCATCCCGCACCTTAAATATGCCGACCGTGATGCCAGCGCTTTTGCCGATTATCTTTCTTCACCTGCCGGCGGACAAGTACCCCGTGACCAGATCCGGCTTTTATTAAATGAAGATGCCAGCCTGCTCAATGTAGACCAGGCCCTCAAATGGCTGGTACAAAAATGCAACGCCGGCGACCTGGCCTATTTCTATTTTTCAGGCCATGGTGATGTTGAAAATTCCACCATTTACCCCGCTGGCTTCCTGCTATGTTACAATGCACCGGTCAACAACTATAATATCAGCTCACTAGAAGTACGGCGCCTCAACGATTTTGCACACACCATCTCCAGGGCCACTGGCGGACAAATCATCATGATTACCGACGCCTGTCATTCCGGTACACTCGTGGGCTCTGAAAACAAAGGTCAATCGCTCGTTGGCCTTGAACTCCGGAAAGTGCAGGACCGCGAAACCAGGATTACTTCCTGTTCTACAGAAGAAAAATCATGGGAAAGTGATGATCTCGGCGGTGGCCGGGGGTTATTTTCTTTTAACCTGATCAACGGCTTCACCGGCTGGGCCGACAAACAAAAGGACGGAAAAATTACCGTAAGCGAACTCAGGGAATTTATCCGGACTGCCCTTGCATTTGATCCGGTATTGGAATTCAATAATGCTACCCAAACACCGGCAGTGGAAGGCAGGGACGAATTTATCCTTGCTACGCCAGATTCAGCTACGCTGGCCAGATCGAAAGAACAAATGGCCGCCACGATTGTATCATCTGCCAGGGTTGCACCCGGACCGAAAGTAATTACCGACCCTTCAGCATTAAAAACGATGTTTTTTGAAACTTGCCGCAGTGCAGGCATCGGAAAACTGATGCAGGGCGAGGATGTTGCTTCCATGACACCTGCTGTTTTTGAAAAGAAACTCTTTGATAAACTGAAAGAGAAAATCACAAACCAGGTTGAGCGGGAGAACCTGCAACGGTATGCAGATTACCTGCACGATGCAGACAATGAATCCGACCACCAGTTTTTTATCAGTAACCTGGCCTCCGAACTGGATAACCTGGGTGAATCTGCCATCAACCTTTACCTGAAAGGGGATGAGGCAACATTGCAAAACAGGATCAACGATGCAGGTGCAGGCATGGAACTATATCCCGCCTTTTTGCCATGGCCCGGAAAATGGTGGGGGTGGAAAATCCTGCGATGAACAGCATCCTGGAAGTAAAACAATATTATTTTTCAGGATTACTGGCCAGGCTGAAATCATATACATCCACCAAAGCCGCAGCCTTACAGACGGAAGCCCTCAACTGGCAGCAGAAAGCACTGGCCATAGAAAAATTCGGGGCATATATCTATAATGAATTGGGTATTCTTTACCAGCTGAAAAAAAATATGACGGCGGCAGAATCTTCATTCCGCAAAGCCACGGAGCTGACCCCATTATGGCAGATACCCTGGGCTAATTTGTCCATTTTATATGCGATAACGGGAAGACTGGATGAGGGAATAAAAGCCGTGGATTCAGCGATTACCCGTAACCCGGGTTCATCAATCAATTTTGTGAATAAAGCTTTTCTGTTTGAAAAGAAAAAAGACCTGCTATCTGCCGAAGAGTTTTACCAGGAAGCATTACATATAAATCCTGAATATTTCTTCCCTTATGAAAGACTCGGTCAACTGATGATTTCAAAAGGAGAATTCATGCGCGCCGATTCTTTTTTCACTGCTTCTGAATATCGCAGAAAAGGAATTATGGAAGATTTCAGCAAACATCCGGTTTCTGCCATGTTTACACCGGATGCACCTATTGAAAATTTAACCAGGGCTGACTGTAAACTGACTGGTACAGACAGCCTTGATCATACGGTGCGGCTGGTAACAGCCATATATGCAGCAGAATCAAACCCGGAAAAGGCGACAGCCATTTTTAATGACATGCTCCGGGAAAACCCCAACGATCTGCTTGCCTGGCATTTCCTGGGGGAATTCTATTTCAATAATAATAGCCTGGATGCTGCAGAATCCATCCTGCTCAAAGCAGCATCTTTATATCCTGCTTTCGGCTCCATTGATCTTTACAAGGATTCCCTGAACACCCATGCAAAAACAGATGGCATCCGCTGTTATGTAAAGAATTTTATAAAATTCCAGAAGTTCAGCGCATTTGACAATAAACTGATGCTGGCCAGGCTATATGCAAAATGGAACCAGCCGGAGAAAATGGAAAAGGCATACAGGCAATGTATGGAACTGGATCCTAAATCTGAAATTGCCCTCACTGAACTCTGTGACCAATTTTCCCTGTCCGGCAGATACAGGGAGGAGGAAGATTTACTGAAAAACCTGTACAGGATGAACCGCTCAGCAGGCAGAAGCAGACTCGGCAGGTTTTATTCAGAAATAAATGAAAAATACCCGGGCAATGAAGAATGGCAATTTGCTTATGCTGGATTTTTATATAATGAATTAATCACCCATCCTGAAAGCTATTCGCTTCAATTTAAAATCATAAATAACCTGGGCGATGTCGAGGCTATGGAGAATTCTTTGAATCGTCCGCTCGGCGAAGGCGAACTCATGATAGTATCACCCCGTTCAAACGTTATCAGGCTGTATTCAAACTGGCTGGCAAATTTCGGGCTGGATCCAGGTATCAGCAGTGAAGTTGCAAACCGGATAGGCAATATCTTTCTTCAAATGCGTCAAACCGATTCCGCCGGATATTATTTCAATCTCGCCAATTCCCTCAGCGCCGGGAATGCAGGGGTGATGTACAAACTGGCCGGCACACAGGGGGCTGCTTTTAAATTTACTATTGCTTACAACAGTCTGGAATCACTGTTCCGAAAAGAACAGCTCAGTTTCGACGGCCAGCTGGTACTTGCAGCATACAGGATGCGAAAAGGAAACACAGCCGGCTGTGACTCATTGCTGGATCACATCAGCAATTTCAGTATTTCACCTGATCAAAAAATCAATTTGCTGCGTGCTGCCAATGCCGCCGCTGCCGGACAATATGGGAAAGCCATTGACCTGCTTAAAAAAATCCCGGGTGTAAATTCGGATGCTTACCTGCTTTACCAGATCGCACGCTATTCTGCCCTCAACAAACAAACTGAACCCGCTTTGCAATACCTGGCCAAAGTAAAAAGTATTCACACCTGGTGGAAACAGGTGCTGGAGAAAGATCCGGCCTGGGATAATTTGCGGACAAACCCCGGGTATAAAAAATGGCTGGGTGACGATGATTGATTATTCAATCACATAATATGGATACTGCAGGCAGACAGTGAAAAAAGTCCTCACTTTTTTATCGCAATACGTTCTTTCGGCTTTTCGGCCGGTCATCATTTTTGTATCATCCAAAATTTGTGTCCAGCTTACTGCGCGGTTCATCACACCCATATTTTTGTCCATGGCCTTGCGAAAATGAAATGTAAAGAACCCGCCAAACCGGTTGTTACTGGTGGCTCGTTGACCTGCATCTGCAGCTGTACAGAGAATGGACTGCCGCTGAGGGCTCAGGAAAAGTTTCCGGCAATTCTCCCCATTCCAGCCCAGGCCTTTTGAAGAAGGTGTTTCAGGTGTCATTTCCGCTATACGATTTGTCACTTCCGGAAATGTATTACAGCAATCACTGATGATCAGGTTCAGCCTGGCACCCTTTGATTTGATCCTGTCAAATATGTCCCGCATGTTTACAGATAATACGTTGTAATCATCCGCCGGAGCTGACCGCAGATCGAGAAAGGGAAACCTGCGGTTATCTTCTTTTTTCCTGAATCCATGTCCGGAGTAATAAAAGATCACTATATCCCGCGATGCAGGATTAACGCCATCAATCAGTGCATCGAAATTCTTTTTACCAAAATCAGTCCCTGTAATCCGCTTCTTGATTATTTCAAGTCCCAGGTCACTGGCCAGGCCGGAAAATGTACTGTCGGCCAGGTTCATGTCTTTTTCACAGCTGCTGCCGATTTCTTCTTCCAGTGTATTGCCCACCAGCAGCAAATGAATCCGGATCTTTTTTTCTTCTGCTGTTAATAATAAGGACCGGGAGCGGCTTTCATAAAAGCCCTTATAGAAATCTTCATCGGGCGTATAATACTGTAAGACCAGGGTTTTCTTTAATGTACCCGTATCCATCAATTCAGATTCCGTGAAAGTGGGTTTTACATCTTTCAGTTTAACTTTCTGGCGTGTGACACCGTAAGGAACAAGTATATTTTGCTGCGTATCTGCCTTAAACCAGATTACAGGAAGTACAAAAGCAGGATCCGGTTTACTGCGGATAAAGCTGGCTTTCTTTCCAGTATAAAATACAGCGCTGGGATCTTCACCGCCATTGGATTTACGTGGATAGTCTTCCTGCATTTTTATATCTGCCAGCCGGGCAGCAGTATCGCCGGGGAGATTGTATTTTACCCGCAGCACGGCTGAACCATCATCAAAACGGACAAACAAACCGTCATAAACCAGCCTGGATGACTGGCCAGCGACTGTGTATTGTAATTTATAAACAGACTGCGCCGTTACAGAAGCATACAATGCTAAAAATAAGATGATAGCCGGGAGTGCTTTTTGTTTCATATACTGTAAATATAATTTTTTAGCTGGAGTTCTGACTTGTACAGCTTTCCGGCGGATAAAAGGACTCAGTAATCTACATAAAATTTCCTGCCGGGCAAATCGGGTCACACTTGCGGTTATTTTATTTCACCTATTTAACTTTAATTTGAGCAATAATTATATAATAAGAAATCATGCGTTACCTGATCCTGTTACTGGCTGTTTATTTACTGAACAACCCGGCTTCAAATGCCCAGCTGCTTATCCGCAACGCACAGGTGCTGGATGTAGAAAATAAAAAAATCCTGGGCGGATATGATGTCATGGTGCAGGATGGTAAAATCACTTCAATTACGAAAGGGAAAAAAATGAATCCGGTTGCAGGTACTATGGAGATTGACGGCACCAACCAGTGGCTGATGCCCGGTCTCGCAGATGCCCACGTTCATTTTTTCCAGTCGGGTGGATTGTATACCCGTCCGGATGCCATTGACCTCCGGAAATACCGACCATACGCTGATGAAATTAAATGGTCGCACGAACATTTTGAAGAACTCCTGCGGATGTATTTGTCAGCCGGGATCACATCCGTGACCGATGTAGGCGCTACCATTAATTTACTGCAGCAGCGCGACAGCTTTGCCAATAAGCCGTATGCGCCATTAATACAAATGACCGGCCCGCTCATTACCACCTGGCTTCCCCCGCAGTTTAAAAACCTGGGGAAAGATGCCCCGTTCGTGGAAATCAAAAACGAACAGGAAGCACGCAAAGCGGTACAGGACCAGTTACCTTATCACCCTGATTTTATCAAAATCTGGTATCTCGTTACAGATCCCAATGTGGAAGCCGGCGCACGTAAAAACATAGCGATGGTGAAAGCGGTGATTGATGAAGCCCATGCCAACGGTAAACGGGTGGCCGTACATGCGATGGAAAAAATCACCGCGCAATTGGCTGTGGAAGCGGGTGCAGATTATCTAGTACATAATACCGATGACGGGGTTATTGATGAATCCTTCATCCGTTTACTGAAAGACCATAAAACGGTGCTTTGCCCGACGTTGATTGTTGGGAAAAATTATGAGAAGGTACTGACACATCAATACCACTTCAGCACCTTCGAACTGAACCGGGCCCATCCATTTACAGTGAGTACTATCCTGGATTACCCCTGGCCTGATACAAGCCTCGCTAAACAAGTGACTGGTTTTTTCAAAACACCACTCATGCAGTCCCGGCAAAAAACCAGCGATTCAATTTCAGTGGTCAACTTAAAAAAATTGTCTTATGCCGGAGTTACCATTGCTACCGGCACGGATGCCGGCAATATCGGTACCCAGCACATGACTTCTTATTTTGATGAATTGCAGGCAATGTCTGCTGCAGGACTATCCAACTGGCAGGTTATCCAGGCATCTACATACAACCCGGCATTAGCAATGGGGCAGGAAAAATCATGGGGCAGTATCGGAGTAAATAAAACGGCTAATATGATCCTCCTGGCAGCAAATCCGCTCGATTCGCTGGAAAACCTGAAAAAAATCAACCTCGTGATTAACAAAGGTCAGGTCATGCGGCCGGACACATTTTTGCATGCATCACCGGTCATGCTGGTACAAAAACAGCTCAATGCATACAATGCACGCAACCTGGAAGCCTTCCTGGAGCCCTATGCTGATGAAGTTGAAATTGGTAAAGTAGGGGGTATAACGGAGAAGATGAACAAAGACAAACTGAAGTCAGATTACAGTTTTATTAATACGGTTAAATATTTGTATTGCAGGATTTTGAACAGGATCACAGAGGGGAATACGGTTATTGATCAGGAAGAAGTATGGTTAAGTCCGAAGCCCGAAAACCTGATACATGCGGCAGCAATATACCTGATCCGCAATGGCAAAATTGCAAGGGTCTTATTTTCTGAATAAAATTTTGATTTCGTTTAGGGGTAAATTGAAATGGAGAAAAACAGTTAGCAGTCAGTGAAAACTCACCCGTTTATGCTAAAGAACATACCATTTATTACCTGAAAATGGTATAACGCAAATCATGTTTCCATATCAATTTCGGGATTACCTTGTTTATGAACAACTGGTTCATGAATTTCTTTTCAAACATCCAGCGGTCAATCACCAGGAAATTTACAGGCTTTGAGGCTATCACCTGGGCAGCGGTTCTGATTATCTCATGCAATGCGTTGTATGAATTAAGCTCACCGTATAAGGATTTACTTTCCTTTTATTTCCTGACGGGATCAGCAGGATTACTGGTACTGGCCATTTTCATTTACAGGAAACATTTCAGAAACTTTGCCACGTTTTTATCACTCTCAGCCGGGAATGCACTGATATTCTGGACCTGCTGGAGGCTGGGTACCAATGCCGGTGGCATGCTTTATTATTTCCCTTTTATACTCAGTTTCCTGTTTGTATTCAGGGCAGAAAACAATACTTATAAGATACTGGCTTATTTCATGATTTTCGTAGTTACCATTGTTTTAATAACTGTTACTTGTCACCCGGTATCCCCGCATTTTCAAATGCCCGCTGCACACCTGCATCAGATTTACTATACCTGCCTGGTTTCTTCCATTGTTTTGACATTTGCTTTCCTGTGGATGATTTATGATTACCAGAACAGGCTGAACCGGAAAATTATCCTGAAGCAGGAACTCAAAAGAAAAAGGATCCTCCGGTTTATTCTTGAAACCCAGGAATCCGAAAGGCAAACCCTGGTGGAAGAACTCAGGAATAATATCAACCAGATACTCGTTTCCGGAATGAAGATGCTGGAAGTGGCCGGGGAATCTGATCAATCCGCCCGTTATATAACACTGGGATATAATTATACCAAATCAGCTGTTGAAGAACTGAACTCACTTTGTACGGCACTGAGTCCGGCTATGATCAGGGATATCGGTCTGAACGATGGCCTGAAAGAATATCTTAACAACCTCAATAAACTGAAGGGGATGCAGATCACCAGCAGGTTAATCGGGGAGGGGATTGAAGGCATACCTGTTGCTGATAAACTTTCCATTTACCGGATCATCCAGCACTGTATTGAATTACTGATGACACAGGGAGCTGCTAAAATCATAAACATCGAAATTGAACAGGCAGGAAATAAAATTAAAATCAGATTCTCTCACAATGCCGGTGTTTTTGATATTGTGAAAGCGATCCACACCAAATACCCTTACGACCTGCAGAACCGCATTGATTACTATAACGGACAGATGTACCAGCAACTGGGAATGGTTACAGTAACGATACCTGTTCACTTTTGAATTAATGGCTGGGGTAATCTTTAACTTTCCCGAAATTCTGGATCCACCAATGCATGCGCTCATAATCTGCCGTTGAACAGGCACCATGTGTCCATTGGGGATCCAGGAGATTATATCTGTGACCATATCCTGGAATACCGGAATCTATGAGTAACTGGAGCACAAAGTCACGCGGAGTTGCGGGTGCGGTATTTCCCGCAATATTTTCATTCCCAAAACTCATTTTCGGGGAAAAAGTAGTTATCCTGTCCCAGGGCAAAGAACCATCGCTGCCCGTATGCAGCAGTTTCCATTCATGGGCGTTCTGGTCTTTAATATGTTTCCTGACGGCCATGTAAATACCACTGTCGGGTTTCAATACCGAAAGCGGTTTTAATTTATTGATATCATTCACCAGGCTTTGCAGGGCCCGTACTTCTTCTTCCCGGGTATAATGCCAGGTGGTATCTGTACGCTTTACCTCCTTGCCGTTTTTCACCGTAGAAGAAAATGTGAGGCTGTAATTCCGGTTACCCTTGCCCAGCACTTTCAAATCGTCTTTGGCATCTTTCAGCATCGGCAACAGGTACTCGAGATAGGATTTGGGATTACTTCTCAGCCGGTTTATTTCATACAACATTTCCCTTTCGGGTTCAGTCATATACTGGCAGTTGGCAGCCGTATTCAGTGAATCTATACGCTGGGCATATAACTGGCAACAACCGAAAATGAGCAGGAACGAAAATGATACAGACAGTGATTTGGGGGATACTTGCATGAAGTAGTGGATTGGAATTGTAGAACGGGGAAATTAAAATGCTAGTATCAGGCAAATACATTTTAAGATAATATTTTGAGACAAGGCTCAACCCGCTTACACAATCAAAAAAAAACCAGGAAATTGGAATCCGGAAATGCTGTTCGATTATTCCTCATCTTCACTTTCATCATCATTCTCAGGGCCCTCGTCATCTATATCAAAAACTTCCCCGCAGGCTTTGCAGGTGAAGTGATCAGAATCTGCAATTAATGGTCTTACATCTTTTGAACCGCATTCAGGACAGGTGATTTGCATGGATGCAATTTAGAAAGCATCTGGTGCTCAAAAGTCATCTGTTCATCAAAATTGATCGAAATGAACATTTTTGTAAAACATAATATTCACTTGCGGAAATAATTGAATATAGCACAAACACAAACAAAAACCCGACCACCACAAGGGATCTGTGGCGGCCGGGAAAACGAGATAAGCTTTTCGGTAATTACAGGGTGATTACACTGTTGGAACCGCCGTAAACATTGGGCTGTTCGCTGTCAGCTTCGGGTTCATTAACCCAAAGTGTTTCATTCACCAGGTATTTGAATTCGTGGCTGGAATCTTTCGGCAGGTTCACTTCAGCACTGAATGTGCCGTCTTTCTTACGGCTCATAATCACTGAATTTTCCCAATCGCTGTTCAGCCCGAGGATTTCCACGGTTTCAGCATCTTCCACTTTAAAGGAGAACTTTACTTTGCAATAATCTTTCGTCTTGTAATAAGTCTTTTGTACCATTTGTTTGTTGAATTGGTTTGCCAATAGTGATAAATGCAGCAAACGGATCGTTAGTAAGCCGGACACACCGGCGGATGCCTTTAATACCTATATTAAAAAAAGGTAACCCTTGTTTTTGAGACTGAGTTATTGACAATTCCGCTAATCCGGTGGAAAACTTTATTTTCGTCAAATGACTTACCGCCAGGCATTTATACCAGATATACCTGAAATCCAGCGTGTCAGGCACAGCGTAACCGAAAACCGGCTCTCCAATCCGGCCCTGGTAACCGATGCCGACGTGGAAGATTATATCACCCGCAGGGGAAAAGGATGGGTGTATGAAGAAAACGGGCAAATCGCCGGATTCGCCATCGCCGACCTGCAGGAGCATTCTGTCTGGGCATTGTTTGTTGATCCTTTATTTGAGAAAAAAGGAATCGGCACTTTGCTGCAACTCATCATGCTCGACTGGTATTTTTCCAACAGCACGGAAACCATCTGGCTCAGTACCTCGCCCGGCACCAGGGCAGAAGCATTTTACCGGAAAAGCGGCTGGAAAGAAACAGGCACACATGGAAAAGGGGAAATAAAATTTGAAATGAGCCTGCAGGACTGGAAGCAACAATTCCAGGATAACTTACCGCAGCAGGAAATTTCCCTGATGGCATTGGTGGTAAAAGATTATGATGAAGCCATTGCTTTTTATACCGGGAAACTGGGCTTTATATTACTTGAGGATACCGTTTTATCGACCGTAAAAAGATGGGTCAGGGTCAAACCTCCGGGCCCGGGAAACACAGCCTTATTACTGGCCAAAGCAGCCAATGATGAACAATCATCACGAATCGGTAACCAAACCGGCGGCCGGGTTTTCCTGTTCATGCATACTGATCATTTCACCCGCGATTACAATTTGTATAAAAACAGGGGTGTTGAATTTGTCCGTGAGCCTGTAACTGAAGAATACGGAACCGTTGCCGTTTTCAGGGATTTATACGGAAATTTATGGGACCTGATTCAACCCAGTCATTACTGATGCATCAACTTCCGACCATACCTTTCCCGGTGTTAACTACAAGCAGGCTATTGCTGCGTGCTTTGGAGATTACCGATGCGCAGGCCGTTTTCCTGTTGCGTTCAGACCCGGCCGTACTCAGGTACCTGGGCCGTGAACCGGCTACAGATATAAAAGAAGCAAAAGATTTTATCAGGACTATCCAGGACAACACGCTCTCCGGAAAATCAATCCTCTGGGGTATAGCACTGAAAGAAAACCCGTCAGCATTGATTGGTACCATCTGTTTCTGGAATATTAAGGAAGATATATCCGAAGCTGAATCAGGCTATGCATTATTACCGGCGGAGTGGGGGAAAGGATTCACGACTGAAAGCCTGCAAACCGTCATGGATTGGGGATTTAACACAGCAGGCTTTAACAGCATCATCGCCGTACTGGATCCCGCCAACCTGCCATCTGCGTTGGTATTAAAGAAAACAGGTTTCAGCCTGAACCCTGACTGGACAGAAACAGAAACCTTCCGGGGGGAAGAAGTGAAGCTGGTGCAGTATTTTAAGCTGAATCCGCTTACAACCAATGCGGGTGTTCTGCGGTCTTAACAATATTTTGGTAAGCTTTGGAGCGTCGATTGAATCAGTACTGATATAAAAGCGCCGTAGTTTTTAATTATTTTAGCCATCATGAAAAAACTGTTTACATATAGCTTTTTCTTACTGTTCACCGGGCTGCTGCTTTCGGCGATAAAACCTGTTGTTACAAACGATCCGGTCACCGGTGAAGACGGCCCTTATCTGCTCTATAAAAACGGCCAGATATTCCAGGGCCGGATCTTGGGAGATTCGGCCGGGAAAAAACTACAGCTCGACAGTTATTCCATGGACCAGAAAAGCAAACTCGTTTTGCAGGTGGGTACTGATGTGCCCGGCATTTATTTTTCTGTGAAGCTGAAAGAAAAACTGAAAAACGAAAAAACAGAATGGAAGAGCCCGGCTAAAATGTTTGTGCTGTCAGATATAGAAGGGAACTTTAAGTCATTCCGTACCCTCCTCCAGGCCAATGGCGTTATTGATTCTGCATTCCACTGGAGTTTTGGGGAAGGTCATTTAGTACTCAGCGGTGATTTTGTAGACCGCGGCACCCAGGTAATGGAAGTGCTCTGGCTGATTTATTCTCTCGAAGACCAGGCGAAAGCTGCAGGAGGTTACGTGCACTATATACTCGGCAACCATGAAATCATGAACCTCGACGGTGATATCCGGTACGTACACGGCAAATACCTCGAAGCGGCAAGCCTGTTAGGTCAGTCTTATGTGAACCTGCTCGGTGAAAATGCAGAACTGGGCCGCTGGCTCCGCACAAAAAATATAATTGAAAGAATCGGGAACATGCTTTTTGTCCATGGCGGTATTTCTGAAGCAATCAATAACATGAACACAACGGCAGGGCTGTTGAATGAATGGTCAAGACCGTTTTATGCCGACAGTACATTTGCTTTTCCTTCTCCGCAGCTGGATACCATTTTCGGTGATTTGGGACCTTTCTGGTACCGCGGTTATTACATGGGGCAGAAAGCCACCATGGGCCAGGTAGACAGTACCCTGGATAAATTCAACGTGAAATATATTTTCACCGGGCATACCATTGTTGCAGATACCATCACCCGTTTTTACAATGGGAAAGTATTCAACACCGATCTGCACCATGCAAAAGGATATTCCGAAGCTGTGCTGAAAGAGGGTGATCTGTTTTACCGGGTTAATTTGAGGGGGGAGAAGAAGGAGTTGTGAGAGTCTTAAACACCCACCTACGCTTCGCTCCGGCGGCAGGCGCCGGCACATAAGGCACATAGGTACACATAGGAATACAAACCTCAATCATTATAGTTAGAAATTTTCCTTCTTTCAGAACTATCATCTCCAAAACCCATCCTCCTAAATCAATTGATACAGCATTAAAATAAACACCGGCAGGGTGCTCTTAAAGAAGGAACATTTCTTACAGTATCGACAGTTAATGTATTTCTATGTGTACCTATGTGCCCTATGTGCCTATGTGTTTAAGACTTTTGTATTTTGACCTAATCCCGTGTCTTATCCTTAAAATAATCATACATCTTCGCCTCTCCATTCTGCATATTCAATGTAATCAGCAAATTGATTTCACCGCTGCTTAATTCCTTTTCATCTGTACCGGTAATGATGAGGAAATTCCCGGAAAGCATCCAGCCTGTCCAGTCAGTTAAACCCGTATTATACTCCCAGTACTTTTTACCATCCATACCCAGTTTTGTAATGATGATTTTGCCTTCGCGGCCAATCTGGCTCCTCGATAAAACAATAAATGCATCCGGATTGGAAAGGTGAAGGGGAGTAGCCGTAAGCCTGTTCATCAGGAAACCGCCCTGCAGGAATTCTGAACTGCCCTGCGTCAGCGCATTTACGTTATCGATCATCCAGGTATCATATTTTTCTTCAAAACGGATACCGGCTTTTCTCAGTTTGCGTCTTGCCGTTTCTTCATAAGCATTGCTGTACTGGAAACGGTTAAATAGTTTTTCCATTTCAGCATTGGAATATAAACCATACCAGTTGCCGTTAACCGTATCATTGTTCAGCACAATGCTGTTATAGCTGATTGAATTTCCCTGGAGGTTTTCTATGGCCCGCTGCCTGTCTTCATAACTCCGCTGGTCTTTTTCCACATGGCGTTTCAATTCGCCGATACTGTCCCTTTTACGCTGTAATATTTCACGCTCTGCATAATACTCTGAAGATATCCGGTTGTATTCCTGGTAACTGATCTGTTTATTGCGGTAAGCTTCCGCCGCACCGCGGTTTTTAGTGTTATTCAGCGTATCAATATCAGCATTGCATTTATCCTCCAGTTTATCAAGTTCTTTTATCCTTGCCTTTACCGGATCTGTTTCTTCATCCGAAACAGAAACAGCCATCAGGGATTTTGTATCCAAATCCCAGCGGCTGCCATCTTTGGCTGTAATTAAGATATGACCGCTGCTGTGATTAAATTTATAATAATGTCTTTCTGCCGGCAGCAGACCTGCTAATGACGGATTCTTTTTCTCTATCATCTCTGCATCGGCAGTCTCTTCCAGTGTAAATGGGTCAAAAGACATCAGCCCACCCATAAAAACCCATGCCTGGTTATCAGCCTTGCCTAATATCTCTACCGGCCATGTTTTAATCTGGCTTCTGGATTTGGCCTTACGGTCTTTGATTTTATTGCCGGTTACAGCATCATTTATTTGTACATAGTAACTGGTGCTGACTGATTTTTGCACAAAATTTCCCCGGCGGGAATAAGAGGTGGCTTTTTCATGTCCAACAACGGCAAACACAACCTGCTTTCCGTCTTTTTCAAATCCCAGCACCGGAGGGATAGCGTATTGTTCATCAAACTGTGATAAGCAACCCCGTATCAGGAAAATCATGCCGCCACCGAATATGATTACAGTGGCTAATACAATCATCAGTGGCTTGTTACGGAAAAACATAAAAGTCAATTTGGTGATGAGATATACGTAAAATTAATCTGTAAAGTGATTAATCCGGTTGCAAACTGGTAACACTTTCCGGGTATATCACAAAAATCAGCCCCCCGAAATTTTAGGATTTGACAGAATATGAGTATTTTTCCCTCGGAAGCCGGGAACCCATTTTTCCAGGTAACCAGGGAACACTTTAAAACCACATTCAATTATTACAAAAACTGTTATCATGAAAAAACTACTTGTTTTCATCCTGGCTCTCGGCTTGTTTTCTGCCTGTAAAGACAAAAAGGCTCCGGATCCAAGAGACAAAGGTGATTATTACAAAGATGATTACCGCAACGACGACCGTAATAACAACAATAACGGCGACGATGAAAACCGTAACAACCGCAATAACCGCAACAACGACGACGAGAACACAAACAACGACAGGAATAATGATGAGCCTTCTGATAACGGTAATACCGGCGGATCATGGGGTTCAGCCAACGAAGATGTATTCGTTAGCAATTGTGTAAGCTCAGCTGCCAGCAGCGGTACTTTCACCAAAGCACAGGCAAAATCTTATTGCAGCTGTATGCTTGAAAAACTGGAACGCAAATATCCCAATCCTGAGGATATCAGCGGCATGGACGAAAATGATCCCGTTATGCTCCGCATGGCCAAAGAATGTGTGGCTGACCTTCAATAATAACCAGCAAACCTTTATACAAACCCATGCCGGCTGGCATGGGTTTTTTTGTGCCCGCTGAACAGATTGCCCGCATAGTTGTTTAGGTTTTATCGGCGCTGACAGTTATTTTTGCGGCCGATTCCGGGCTATTTCCCGGGGCACAAAAAACTCAAAAAAGACAAAGTCCATGGCAAGATCAATCGCTTTCAGGGAAGCCCTCCGCGAAGCTCTAAATGAGGAAATGAGAAGGGATGACAGGGTATTCCTGATGGGAGAGGAAGTAGCTGAATATAATGGTGCCTATAAAGTAAGCCAGGGTATGCTGGCAGAGTTCGGCCCCAAAAGGGTTATTGACACACCTATCTCTGAACTGGGTTTTACCGCCGTCGGTGTCGGCGCTGCACAAAATGGCCTGCGCCCGATCGTTGAATTTATGACCTGGAATTTTGCAGTGCTGGCTTTAGATCAAATTTTAAATACGGCTTCTAAAATGCTGGCAATGAGCGGCGGACAAGTTTCATGTCCTATCGTTTTCCGCGGCCCCAATGGTTCTGCCGGTCAGCTCGGTGCCCAGCACTCAACCGCTTTTGAAAGCCTGTATGCCAACATCCCCGGAATTAAAGTTGTTTCCCCCAGCAATGGATATGATGCCAAAGGCCTGCTGAAACAAGCCATCCGCTATGAAGAAGATCCCGTTGTTTTCATGGAATCTGAACAGATGTATGGCGATAAATCAGACGTTCCCGACGAAGAATATTATATCGAACTCGGCAAAGCAGATGTAAAAAGGGCCGGCCGCGATATCACCATCGTTTCCTTTAATAAAATGATGAAAGTCGCGCTGGGCGCCGCTGATGAACTGGAAAAAGAAGGAATCAGTGCTGAAGTAATTGACCTCCGCACGATCCGTCCCCTCGACTGGATGACCATCCTGGAAAGCGTTAAAAAGACCAACCGCCTCATCATTGTGGAAGAACAGTGGCCTTTTGCTTCCGTTTCATCCGAAATTACCTACCGGATCCAGAAAGAAGGATTTGATTTCCTGGATGCCCCCATCCGCAGGATTACAGCCGCTGATGCCCCCCTGCACTATGCACCAAACCTGGTGGCAGCAGCCCTCCCGGATGTACCCAGGACTGTCAAACTGGCCAAAGAGGTAATGTACCTGAAGAAATAAGGCGTTTCTACAAAGTATAAATAACAGAATATCCCCCTTTGTGGGGATATTCCGTTTAATATCATGTGATAAATTATTTTTAAAAAAAGTCATGTACTGGTACAACTATTAGGAAATTTCCTGCATCTTTGTAACGGTTTTTCATAGGATATTGGATTTTAAAACGAGGCTGGGTTTCTACCCGGCCTCTATTTTTTTCAGCCCCACTCACCACAGCCTGTTCTTTCGCTGACCTTAAATGGTCTATTTTTGCGCTACTCTAAACCCCGTTAAATGGCAGACATTCTGATTATAGATGACGAAAAAGCAATCCGGAAGACCCTGAGCGAGATCCTTTCCTTTGAAGGCTATAAAATTGACGAAGCAGCTGATGGCGAAGAAGGCCTGAAAAAATTCAAGGAAAAAACATACGACCTCGTTCTCTGCGATATCAAAATGCCCAAGCTCGATGGCATCGAATTCCTGCAAAAAGCCGGGGAAAGTAACCCCGATGTACCTGTAATCATGATCTCCGGTCATGGTAATATCGAAACAGCCGTGGAAGCCGTTAAAAAAGGCGCCTACGACTATATCTCAAAGCCCCCGGACCTGAACCGTCTCCTGATTACGATCCGCAATGCGATGGAAAAAGGTATTCTGGTTACCGAAACCAAAGTCCTGAAACGCAAAGTGAGCCGGGTACAGGAAATGATTGGGCAGTCAGAAGGAATCCGCCGCATTAAAGAAACTATTGAGAAAGTCGCTCCCACAGACGCAAGGATACTCGTAACCGGCGAAAACGGTGTTGGTAAAGAACTCGTCGCCCGCTGGATTCATGAAAAAAGCAACCGCGCATCCGGACCTATCATTGAAGTAAACTGTGCCGCCATCCCGGGAGAGCTGATCGAAAGCGAATTGTTTGGTCACGAAAAAGGATCATTCACATCAGCCATCAAGCAACGTATCGGCAAATTTGAATCTGCCAACGGTGGTACACTTTTCCTCGATGAAATAGGGGATATGAGTTCCAACGCACAGGCCAAAGTACTCCGTGCTTTACAGGAAGGGAAAATCACCCGTGTGGGTGCTGATAAAGATATTTCGGTGGATGTGCGGGTCATTGCCGCAACCAATAAAGACCTCCTGAAAGAAGTAGAAGCCAAAAACTTCAGGCTTGACCTGTATCACAGGCTCAGCGTAATCCTTATACATGTGCCTTCGCTCAATGATCGCAGAGAAGATATTCCCATGCTGACTGACCAGTTCCTCGAAGATATCTGCCGTGATTACGGGATCGCACCCAAGCCGATTACCGAAGAGGCGATTAAATTACTGCAGGCTTATAACTGGACAGGAAACATCCGCGAACTGCGCAATGTAGTGGAACGTCTTGTCATTTTATCCGGTAAAGAAATCAACGGGGAAGATGTCAGGAACTATGTACTGCCAAAGTGATTTTTTCTTTTGTGAATTGCACCAGTTCATCTACCGTGCGGAAAAATGTAAACTGGCTGTTCCCGGATTCCAGGCAATTCATACAACCCCCTGATGCAAGCACCGGAACATCCGGGTAATGCCCGCCCAGCCATTTGATCAGTCCGGCCGTGCCTTCCTTGTTAATCTGGCTGATGATATGTGTGTAGAGATAATCCACCGGATGCTGTGTGAGGTATTTCTGCAGGCATTCATTGGATGTATTAATCCCGAAATACACTGTCCTGAATCCATATTTCCTGAAAAAATAATTGGCGATCAGCAGGGGGATTTCATGCAATTCACCCATCGGCGCGAATATTAAAACACATGGCGCATCTGCCGCCGGGTTTTCAATACCATCTGTGGCACAAATGATTTTTTTCCTGATGATATGACTGGCAAAATGCTCCTGCGCAGGAATAATGTGGTTGGTCATCCATAACATGCCGATCCGTTCAAGAAACGGAATGAAAATGCCTGTGATGCATTTATCAATTCCGTAGCGCAGTACAACAGTGTGGGTGATCTTCTCGAATTTGTCTTTGTCAAGATCAACCCCGGCAGCAATCAGTTCATGGATGAATAATTCGTGGTTTGCATCCGGACCACCGCTTTTTTCGACCAGCTGGCGGATTTCTTCAGCCGGCAATGCGGCTATTTTGGAAATCTTGTAGCCCTTGTGGTAAAGAAAGGAAACCTGCAACAGCGATTTCAGGTCATCGCTGTCATAAATCCGCCGGTTACTGTCCTTGCGCATTGGCTTCAGGAAACTATACCGCTGTTCCCAGATCCGGAGGGTATGTGCCTTGATTCCGCACAGATTTTCAACATCCCTGATAGTAAAATACTTCATAATGACTGGCTGGTGGTTCCTTTATAGCTCCCGGGGGCTGTTTTTAGCAAAAACTTTGAATATTAGAATTTTGTGTGGCAAATATTATTGATATTTTTGTCCGTCATAAATTAAAACAGGCTCATGCCACTGCAACATATTTTCATCGTTTACCTGATCAGTACACTGATCGTTTTCCTTCCTTCCTTTGGTTTCGCTAAATTATTCGAAAAAGCCGGTTTACCCGCATGGAAGGCTTATGTGCCCTTCTATAACACCTGGATGATGCAAGAGTTGACTAAAAGGCCAAAACATTGGGTTTTTTGGCAATTTATCCCGGTTGTAGGCTGGTTTATCAGTCCTGGTATCTTTATCGAATTCGCCAAAGTGTTCGGAAAGTTCAGTCTCGGCCAGCATACCCTGGCTTCCATTTTTGCCCCTTTTTACTTTCCATATCTCGCCTACAAGGAAAAACCGGCTTATATCGGACCCGCAGCGGTTCTGAAATACCGGAAGAAAGGCTGGCGCGAATGGGTGGATGCCGCCATTTTCGCAGTAGTTGCCGCCACACTGATCCGCACTTTTGTTTTTGAAGCTTATACGATCCCTTCAGGCTCTATGGAAAAAACCCTGCTGATTAAGGATTTCCTCTTTGTAAGCAAACTCAGCTACGGCCCCCGGATCCCCAACACACCGCTTTCATTTCCCTTTGTTCATAATTATATGCCCATCGGCAATGGTAAATCATACAGCACCCTGATCGAACTGCCCTATATCCGCTGGTTCGCATCATCACCCAAAAGAGGGGATGTGGTTGTATTCAATTTCCCGGCCGGTGATACAGTCATTCACAAAGACAAATTTGAATCAGCCAATCCATATTACGATATCAAACGGATGGCTGCAGCCGGTTCTATTGAAGCAAAAGAAATACTGTCAGATCCCGGCAATTACCCGGTGGTGGTTCACCCGGTTGATAAGACGGATAACTATATTAAACGCTGCGTGGGTATTGCAGGTGATACACTGGAAGTGCGCGACCAGAAAGTATTCATCAATGGACAAGAGCAGGCCACACCACCGCATTCCGAGAGGAATTATGAAGTAGAAACCAATCCCGGTTATGTACTCACCAAAGAAGGGCTGAGTGATATAGGTGTGAAAATTTATGAAACGGATGAATCCTCTGATCTTGTTCCTTTCACCGGAAACCGGTATGTGATCAATATGACGGCGGATGAAAAAGTCAAACTGGAAAAATCAGGTTGGGCGAAATCCATCAAATACTATTACCAGAACACGCCTGAGCCCATTAAAATTTTCCCTTACGATACCCTGCATAAATGGTCAGCTGATAATTACGGCCCGATCTGGATTCCTAAAAAAGATGCCGTGCTGACCCTGACTCCTGAAAACTATTCGGTGTACCAGCGTACGATCCGTTTTTTAGGAGAAGAACGATTTCGAAATGAAAGATGGTAAGTTCTATGTAAATGGAAAAGAGACCAGCACCTATACTTTCAAAATGGATTATTACTGGATGATGGGAGATAACCGCCAGGGATCGCAGGACAGCCGCTTCTGGGGATTTGTTCCTGAAGACCGGATCGTGGGTAAAGCCTGGATGATCTGGTTCAGCTGGGAGGGAGGCCCCCGGTGGAAACGATTGTTCCGCATCGTAAAATAGACTAATTTTAAGTGCCCCTGACGAAAGTCCGGGGCATTCTTGTCTGTAAACGAAACTTTATGCAACACACGCTTGCCTTTGAATATGAGTCTTACGCCGGCATCCACGAGCTGAGCAAAGAAGATGCGTGGCTTTTACAGGAAGCCCGTAAAGTGACTGTAAACGCCTATGCGCCCTATTCCAACTTCCACGTGGGCGCTGTTGCCATGATGGCCAATGGACAGGTGGTTACCGGCACCAACCAGGAAAACGCATCATATCCCGTAGGCATCTGCGCCGAAAGGGTATTACTGGGCACCATTGCCACCCTGCAACCCAACGTAGAGATCGTGAGCATGGCTATCAGCTACAGCAGCGATTCCGTCAAAAGCGACCATCCGATTTCCCCCTGCGGTATGTGCCGCCAGGCTTTGCTTGAATACGAAACGAGACTGCATAAACCCATCCGGCTGATTTTAGGAGGTATGGAAGGGAAAGTGTTTATAATAAAAACTGCGAGTTTGCTGCTGCCATTTGCGTTTACAAGCAGCGAATTGAAATAATTTATTTTTACCACAAGGTTCACAAAGAAAATACAGAAAGGCCACAAGGGTACTATCCTTGTGGCCTTTCTTTGCCCGCTGTAGCAAAGCGAAAGCGGGGGTACTTCCTTTGTGTTCTTTGTGGTAAAAATAAAATCTAAAAAAGAGTCTGAACTCCATACGCAATCTTCGCCTCATGCTCCAGCAACCATTTTTTCCTCCACAATCCCCCTGCATAACCCGTCAGTTCCCGGTTTGAGCCAATCACCCTGTGGCAGGGGATGATGATCGCAATATTGTTTTTTCCATTGGCATTGGCAACTGCCCTGGTGGCTTTGGTATCGCCGGTGCGGCGGGCCAGTTCCAGGTAGCTGATTGTTTTACCGAAGGGGATACGCATCAGTTCACTCCACACTTCCTGCTGGAAAGGAGTACCGGGCTGGTTAAACGGAATATCAAACTGACGCAGTGCGCCCTGGAAATACTGGATCAATTGCTCCACGCAGTTAATAAGCATGGGAGAGAGGTTCTTCTTCTTGGCGGCTGGTTTATCTGTGGTGTCATGGAAATGCACTTCACTGATAAATGAATCAGTGCCGCTGATGCGGATCAGCCCGACCGGGGAATGGTAATATGTTGTATTGATGTCACCCAATGGAAAGTCCGTTTGGCAGCGGCCTGTCGGCCTTCAATAAAATTACATCTTTGTTTTCATCATACACACCCAGCACCAGGCATTCGCTCATAAAATCGGCCACCTGCCTGGGCGGGAAGTTAACTACCGCTATTACGGGCCTGTTCAGGAGATCAGCCGGCTGGTAATGCTTCGTTACCTGGGCAGAAGATTTGCGGATACCCAGTTCGGGGCCAAAATCAATCCATAATTTATACGCAGGCTTGCGGGCTTTGGGGAATTCCTGCACATCCACAATAGTGCCGGTACGGATATCAATTTTGATGAAATCATCCCAACTGATTTGCATACATTTATTTTTCTGTAAACTACCAAATAACCGGGATTGCCGGTCATTGAAACAAATTTTAAAGTAAATTGGCCATATGACACCCATCAAAAAAGGAAGCTCCATTTCACGCCGTCAGTTTATCCGCAATGCAGGTATCGTGGGCGGTGTATTTATGATCGTTCCCCGCCACGTACTGGGCAGGGGTTATATTGCTCCCAGTGATAAACTGAATATTGCCGGTATCGGTGCCGGTGGTAAAGGTGCCAGCGATATTGCTGAATTTGCCAGGAGCCCGTTTGTAAACATTGTTTCACTTTGTGATGTGGATGACCGCCAGTCTAAAAAGTCACGCGAAGCATTCCCGAAAGCAACCTATTACCGTGATTTCAGGGAAATGCTTGCAAAAGAGAAAAATAATATTGACGCCTGCAGTATATCCACACCGGATAATACCCATGCCGTAGCAACACTCGCTGCCATGCAACTGGGCAAACACGTGTATACCCAAAAACCACTGACCCACGATATTTACGAAGCACGTATCCTGGCCGAAGCGGCTAAAAAATACAAAGTGGTTACGCAAATGGGTAACCAGGGTGGTTCCGGCGACGGTGTAAGGCAAGCCAAAGAGATGATTGATGCAGGAATGATTGGTAAAGTGCTCGAGGCGCATGCCTGGACGAACAGGCCTGTTTGGCCACAGGGTATTCCCACGCCAACCGGCAGTTTTGAAATTCCCAAGGAACTCGACTGGGATCTCTGGCTGGGCCCTGCTAAAAAGATCGATTACAATCCCGCATACCTTCCCTTCAACTGGAGAGGCTGGTGGGCTTTCGGTACAGGTGCATTAGGTGATATGGCCTGTCATATCATGGATCCTATTTTCCGCATCCTGCCTATCGATTATCCCGATTCTGCCGAGTGCAGTGTGGCTACCGTCTGGAAAGAAATGTGGAATGATACACAGAATCCGGAAGCTTGTCCGCCCGCTTCAATCATTCACCTGAATTACCCGAAGAAAAACGGCAAAGGCAATATCCGTGTGTCATGGTACGATGGTGGCCTGCTTCCTGAACGCCCTGCAGAACTGCAGCCCGGTGAAAAATTCGGCAACTGGGATGGTGGCGTTCTTTTCATTGGTAAAAAAGGCAAATTGTTGCTGGATTGTTATGGTGCTAATCCCCGTTTATTGCCCACTACACTGATGAATGAGAAGACTATGCCTGCACAAAAAATAAAAAGAGTTCCCGAAGGTCATTACCTGCAATGGGTAAATGCCTGTATTGCCGGATATGGAAAAGGGGAAACCAGTTCACCGTTTGAATATGCAGGGCCTTTTACGGAAAGCATCCTGATGGGTAACCTGGCCATCCGCAGTTTCCTGTTGAAAAATCCCAAACTCACCGGATGGGATGATAAATACCTCGGCAGGCAGAAACTGCTGTGGGATGCCAAAAACATGAAGATTACAAACTTTGATGAAGCCAACCAGTTTGTAAAACGTGAATACCGTGAAGGCTGGAAACTGGAACTCTAATCAAGCAGTGCGATAAGATCAGCGAGTTCCTGCTGTTTGTGCAGGTCTTTATCCGTAGTAAAACATTTACTGAACTCTTCCAGTAACTGGCGGATCACCTGTTTATTGCTGCGTGCTTTGAATGATTCTCCCATTGGCGGAACACCAATCCTTTTAAAATAACTCTCCACATCCTGGTGTGTAAATACCTGTCCGGATGAGGGATCAATGAAGAATTCTATTTTATGCACCGGATCCGGCAGGTGTTCATCTGAATAGCCGGGTTTGAAATATGCGAGTATGAATTGCTGGGGTAAACTCACGGCCCTTACGGGAATATCAAGCATTTCACAAAGCACGAGATAAAGAATGCCATTGCTGATCTGGTTACCGGTTTTTGTCTCAAGTGTTTTATGGATCAGGAAATCGTTTGGTTCTTTATACTGCAGCTCTTTTCCTTTGAGTCCGTAATAGCTGTATAAAATACTTGTAACGATATTAATCTGTTCCAGCGGTGTCAGGTAATTATTCAGCTCCAGCCAGATATTCCTGCGCACTTTTTCAATTTCCTGCATCACCGTGGTGGTGGTTAATTCAGGATACTGGAATTTACTGGTGAGTAATGCACCCAGTAACAGGTCGTGGTGTCCCGCCAGGCTCCACTGTTTGAAATCTTCTGCCAGGTCACGGTAATGGAGTTTGTGGATCAGCAGTTCAATGCGCTGCTGGATGTTTTCGTCGGGTGTTGTTTCCCAGAGATGTTCCAGGTTGGGGATAATATTCTTTCCGTAATCAACAATCTTGCTGGTTACAGCACCGAAGACTTCCTCATCCGGATCGTCTATCAGTGTAAATAATGCAGATATTTCCCTCGTTGTTTCCATGGTGGCGAATATGACACAATATCAAAAATTGTTGGGGAATGGAATAGTTAATGTTTTCCACAAATGACTGGAAATGTGGAAATACATTTAACCACAAAGTGCACAAAGGTTAAACAAAGGCCACAAAGTAATCTTCTTTGTGGCCTTTGTTTTCGCTTAGTGAACTTTGTGGTAAAAATTATTTTCTCCCCGCCACCACCATCCAGTCCCATGGCTTTATGCCCTTCAGGAATGCCGGCGGTTTCAGAAACTCCGTATCCCATCCGTATTCAATTTTCTCTATACGGCTCACCTCAAACCCAGCCATATTCAGTATCAGCTGCAATTCTTCTTTCAGGAAATGTTTATGCGGCACATCATCAATGTCTTTGTTCCCCTGCCTGATCTGGTTCCATTTTTCCTGTGCTTTGGCAGAAGTCATTTTCTTATTCAGGATCTGCTGATCCAGTTTCCAGCGTGTGGCAATAACGGTGCTCAGCATATTAGATTCCAGGGAAGGGATGGAAAGAATCACGGTGCCGCCTTTGCGGATACAGCGTTTGAGGTTCTCAAAGAAAATATCCCGGTCTTTCTGGGAAGGAGTCAGGATCGCGTTGATACAAATGCAATGATCGGCCTTCGGGATTTTTGCTTTCTTATCCGACATATTAGCCCGCAGGTATTCCACATTGGTATATTCCGGATATCGTTGCCTCGCGATTTCAAGGTTCTTTGCTGAGATATCAAGGGCCATTACTTTTTTAAAAGCAGGGAGAGTACCGGCAGCCATTTTCCAATCGCACAGCCAATATCAATCACCGTTTTTTCCGGTGAAGCCAGTTTTTCAATTTCAGACCGGATCAGGGCTTTCTTGTCATTGTGCAGTACATCAAAAATTTCATCATCATAGGCTGGAGCTATTTTCTCCCAGTAGTTTCTTTTCATGGAAATGAAGGTAAAAGAAAATCCGGACTGGAGAGTCCGGATTCAGTTTGTTATTTTTTCTTCGCCGCTTTTTTCGCTGGTGCCTTTTTGGCTGCCGGCTTTTTACTGGCGGTTGCTGCTTTTTTCTTTGCTGGTGCTTTCCTTACTTTTTTGGTAAATGCGCCCGGAATCTCCAGCTCAATAAACTGTTTTACCTGGTCAAGCGTAAATGCTGCTGCCTCTTCCGGTGTATACCTGGTGTCATCTGCTTTCTTCGGCACTTTGATCATCTTTTTACCGTAACGCAGGAAAGGACCCCAGCGGCCATTCTCCAGGGTGATTTTATCATCGGGCCAGCGCTGGATATAACGGTTGGCTTCTTTCTTGATCTTCGCTTCCACCAGTTCATTCATATCAGCCTGTGTGAGATGGTCGAAATTATATTTGCGGGGCACATTGATAAACATGCCATCCCATTTGATATAAGGACCAAAACGGCCTTTGCCTTTTATAATGGGTTTTTCCTGGAAATGCCCGACAGGCGCATCCGCAATTTTCTTTGCTTCAATAAAAGTAATGGCCTTTGCCAGGTCAACCGTTTGCAGGTCTGTTCCGCGGGGAATTGAAATAAATTCTTCACCCCATTTTACATAAGGGCCAAAACGGCCAACACTGACTGTAATATCTTTTTCATCCAGCTGACCCAGTACGCCCTGGATGCTGAACAGGTTCATCGCTTCTTCGTATGTAATCGTTTCAATACTTTGTCCCGTGGGAATCTTGGCAAAACGAGGTTTCTCTTCATCGTTTGCCTCACCAATCTGGATCATCGGCCCAAAGCGTCCCATACGTGCAACAACAGGCTTACCGGATTCCGCATCTACACCCAGTACACGTTCCCCTTTGATACGTTCAGCCGTTTCAATGGTTTTCTCCACATCCTTTTTAAACGGACTGTAGAAATCATCAATCATTTTATTCCACTTCATCTTGCCTTCAGCCACTTCATCAAACTCACCTTCAATACGCGCGGTGAAGCCGTAATCCATGATGTCGTCGAAATATTGTTTCAGGAAGTCGGTAACAACAAGACCCAGGTCCGAAGGGAATAATTTTGATTTTTCCGCACCGGTATTTTCGCTCGACATTTCTTTGGCCACTTTGTCAGCCTTCAGCCTGTACACGGCGAAATTCCGTACTACACCTTCTTTATCGCGTTTCTCCACATATCCTCTTTTCAGAATTGTTGAAATAGTGGGTGCATAAGTGGAGGGACTTCCGATACCGAGTTCTTCCAGTTTTTTCACCAGGGAGGCTTCCGTATAATCTGGGTGGGGCGACTGAATCTTTCTGTCGCTTTCATGTGTACAAAAGGTAAATCCTGTCCGGGTGTCAACGGCGGCAGCATGTTTTCATTATTTTCCTCCTCCTGCTCATCTTCATCTTTATCCTCACGGTACACTTTCAGGAAGCCGTCAAATTTCAGTACTTCACCGCTTGCGGTCAGTTCATCTTTATTGGTGGAAATAGAAATCTTCGCTGTTGTTTTTTCAAGTTCTGCATCTGCCATCTGGCAGGCCATCGTTCTTTTCCAGATCAGCTCATACAGTCTGGCCCATTCGGGTTCAGGAACGGTTGAATTGCTGGTATAGGTCGGACGGATCGCTTCGTGCGCTTCCTGTGCCGAATCATTTTTATTCTTGAACTTCCGGAACTGGTGGTATTCTTCACCATACATGCTTTTTACCGTATTGGTGATATCACCGAGCGCCGTATTACTCAGGTTCACACTGTCGGTACGCATATACGTGATATATCCGTTCTCATACAGTTTCTGTGCAATCAGCATGGTTCTCGAAACACCATATCCCAGTTTGCGCGATGCTTCCTGTTGCAGGGTGGAAGTTGTAAAAGGAGGAGCTGGTGAACGTTTGCCGGGTTTCACCTGTACATCTGTAACGGTATATTTTGCGCCAATACAGCTTTTCAGGAATGACTCTGCATCATCGGCTGAGTTCTGTTTTTTGCCTTCAGCTGTGAACTGCACGTTGCGGTCTGAAACATCTTTCGCCGTAAATGCCGCTTCTATTTTAAATGTACTGACGGGGGTAAATGCATTGATCTCCCTTTCCCTTTCGGCAATCAGCCGCACGGCCACACTCTGCACACGGCCTGCACTCAGGTTATTCCGCATACTCATCTTGCGCCATAAAACAGGGGAGAGCTCAAAACCCACAATCCTGTCAAGAATCCGGCGGGCCTGCTGGGCCATCACCAGGTTCATATCCAGTTTGCGGGGATTTTCAACTGCCGATAAGATAGCCGGCTTGGTAATTTCGTGGAAAACGATACGCTTGGTTGTGTTGGGATCCAGCCCCAGCACCTCACACAGATGCCAGCTGATGGCTTCCCCTTCACGGTCCTCATCCGTTGCCAGCCATACGTTCTTCTGCTTTGTTGCCAGTGACTTAAGTTCTTTTACCACTTTCTCTTTATCAGCCGGAACGATGTAGGATGGCTCAAAATTTTTCTCAATATTAATGCCCATGCCCGCTTTCTCCAGGTCCCTGATATGCCCGAAACAGCTTTTCACCTGGAAGTCCTTTCCCAGGATCTTCTCGATGGTTTTAGCTTTCGCAGGGCTCTCAACTATCAGCAAATTTTTCGCCATAAGGATACTATATATAATGTATGTTCTTTCGTTTTAGAGGTCCGGATTACTCATCCAATTGTGCCGTTTTTTTGTCCGGCCATATAAACAAATACCGCTTTTCAGCGGCGCAAATTAGAGCAAGAATAATAAAAATTTGGAGAAAACATTTGCCAGGTACTCATAATGGGGCCGGAAGGGGGTTGGTACATAGGCCTGAAACCCGCTACAGGCAAGGGTTTCAGCGGGTGTTAAAATTCTTTTTAGTTTTTTTCGGGGACTTGATGCGAAAAGCACCGCAAATTTCCGCATAAAACAACATCCGGTGCATTCATTTTTACCTTAAAACGGATCAGTCTTTCATGAAATAGTCCGTCAGTTTTTCAGCCCATCTCCGGTACTCTTTGCCGGAAGGATGCAGTCCGTCAGCAGCCAGTAAATCAGGCTGTCCGGCCGCTTCCCTCGTCCACGGCGTGATGTCTATATAATGTATCCGGTGGGCTTCCGTCATTTCCCGGTTTACCATATTATATGTATCAATTTCCCGGGCAATCTGAACCCGGTCCCGGCCCTCTGCATACGGGGTTACGCCCCAGTCGGGGATGGACAGCACCACCACATGATCCGGATTGCCGCCGGCATAGCCCAAAGCCTGTTCAAGCAGGCCTGTAAATTCCACGCGGTACTGGTCAACCGATCGTCCCCGGTACTGATTATTCACCCCGATCAGCAGGCTCACCCGGTCATATTTTTCCAGCAGGGGATATTCCAGGTTTGCAGCGTCAATGCCTGCTTTCAGCTCATCGGTCGTCCAGCCGGTGCGGGCTATAATCCGTGCATCTGTTTTTATCCCTTTTTGTTCCAGCAAATGAACAACCTGTGAAGGGAAATTTTCAGCGGCCGGTACCATTTCACCAATGGTATAAGAATCGCCTAAAGCGAGGTAATGGAAAACGGGTTGGGGCTGCATACGTTTATCTTGATTAATAAATGAGCTCGCAGTAAAAAGCAATAATACAAAAATCAGTTTCATAAAAAATCAAGGATCGTACGGCTGACTTTATTATCGCGGTAAATCCGCCGGTGGCCGAGTCCTGATGTAACTACGAAATGTATATTGGGATGGTTTTCCTCTTTTACTTTTTGTGCGTCTGCCCAGGGTGTGGTATCATCGTCTTCATCATGTACCCAGAGCACCGAAGCCCTGATATGTTTCATCGCGCGGCGTATTGAATACCAGGCTGAACTGACTCCGCCTTTCTGTACAATGATTCTTTCAAATTCATCTCTCAGTGCAGGATCGAGTTTCAGGAACCTGAAAAAACTATCAATGGCAGTGGGGGTTTCTGTAGCAGGTGCAATCAGCACCATTTTATGATTTGCGGTATGGTTGATTTCTTCCATGGCCAGTGCTGCCGCCAGTCCGCCAAATGAGTGGGCAATCATGGCATCCAGCGGTCCGAACTGCCTGTTAATTTCCAGGATCATTTTTTTATACAACGGCGCATTGATTTTTTTACCGCCGCTTCGTCCGTGTGCAGGTGCATCAAAAGCCAGCAATTCATATCCTTTTTTCACAAGCGGTTTGATATAACGGTCAAAATTCAGCACCGTAGATTCGTAACCATGTACGATCAGTGCTTTTTTATCACCTCCTTTATTCCAGCGCCAGCCGCGGATGGTGTCGCCTTCCAGTAAAAAATGCAGTGATTCAGCTTCCTTAAAAACAGGCGGGAACTTCTTTTTAACAATCCGTTGGGGGCTGCAGAACAAATCAAAGGCGGATGCAGCGGCTTTCCGCTTCGAGATGGCAGAAAGGAGGCTGAATTTGGTCCTGATATAAGATATGGCGAGTTTTTGTGCTAATTTCATACTGGAATACAAATGTATTCTGCCGCTTGCTTACAACAATTTGTTTTATGAAAATTGTGATTTTCGGAACCGGGAATGTTGCCACTGTGCTGGGAAGGAAATTCAAATCAGCAGGACATGATATTTTACAGGTAGTGGGACGAAATGCAAAGGAAGCCAGTGCCCTGGCTTATGAACTGGATACAATATCTACCGTTTACAAGAGTGCCATTGACAAGGGTGCCGATTTATACCTGATTGCCGTGAGCGACCATGCGATCACTTCAGTAATCGATAACCTGTATTTGCCCGGAAAAGTAATGGCGCATACCGCTGCATCAGTTCCCAAAGAAGTGCTGAAATCCGTTTCATCCCATTATGGCGTTTTTTACCCGCTGCAAAGCCTGCGTAAAGAGATGAAAGAAATCCCTGAAATACCGGTTTTTTATGAAGGGAATGATGATGAAACGAAGTTGATGCTGGGCCGGCTGGCCGACAGTATTTCACCCGGGAATGTGGTGCATGCAGATGGTGATATGCGCGCCAAATTACATGTAGCTGCTGTTTTTGTAAGCAATTTCACCAATCACCTTTATGCTCTGGCTGCAGATTACTGCAGGAAAGAAGGGATTGATTTCAGGCAGCTGCAGCCTTTATTGGAAGAAACAGCCACCCGGATCAGGGATAATGCACCAGGCTCCGTACAAACAGGACCTGCACTGCGCCGTGACAGTGAAACCATTCAAAAACACCTGGCTTTACTGAAAGATCACCCCCAGATGAAAAATTTATACCTGTTACTCACTGAAAGTATCCAGCAAATGGGCTGATAACCGATTAAATCCGGTTTTCCCGAACAAGTAAATAACTTGATTGTTTTTCAGATACATTTGCAACCGGACAGAAAAACAGCTGAATAGATGTACACGATTAAATTCAAATTTGAACAGAAAGGACTGGAGCCCAGAACACTGGAAAACGTGGCTGCGGGTCAGTCTTTACTGGAAATAGCCCTCGAAAATAATATTGAACTGCATCATAACTGTGGCGGTGTTTGTGCCTGCACAACCTGCCATTTATATGTTGAAAAAGGCATGGACTTTATCGAAGAACTGAGCGACCGGGAAGAGGATTTTATAGACAGGGCTGCAAATCCAAGACTGAATTCAAGGCTTGGTTGCCAGTCCGTATTAAACGATGGGAAAGGAGATATTGAAGTAACGATTCCTGATCAGACACAGTTTCTGGGGGAATAGTTTTTTTACCACAAAGTTCACTAAGGTGAAAAGCTTTGTGGTCTTTGTTTTTTCTTTGTGACCTTTGTGGTGATGTATTTGTATTCATAATTTATAATCATGACTCATTTCGAACCCCCTATTAACTGGAACGACCACGAAGACATTGCCCAAAAACTCTACGAGCGTTTCGGCGATGAATTCAACGAAGGGAAAATTTACCGTATCCGTTTCACCGACCTGCTGGAATGGATCCTCCAGATATCCCGTTTTGAAGGCACCCGTGAACAAAGTACAGAAGGGCACCTGGAAATGATCCAGAGCGCCTGGGTATATGAATGGAGGGACAACCAGAAATAAATCATTCACCCGATGAACCCGCTTACATTATTTAATAAGATTTCCACTTTTATTTTGACGTGGATGGTGTTCTTACAGACGGAACTGTTCTCGTGCTGGATAACGGTTTACAGGCACGCCGCATGAATATCAAAGATGGTTTTGCCCTGCAAATGGCCATTAAAAACGGATATCGGGTGCTGATCATCTCAGGAGGAAACTCCCCGCAGGTGCAACAACGTCTCGAATACCTGGGCCTTACTGAAATATTCATGGCAGTACGCGATAAAAAAGCCCTCATTGAGGATTACTGCCGGAAAAACAATTTAAAAAAAGAAGAGCTCCTGTTTATGGGTGATGATTTGCCGGACCTGCCCGCTATGGATGCGGTTGGCCTGGCCACATGCCCTGCCGATGCTGTTTTGGAAGTCCGTGAAAAAGTCCATTATATATCCGCTTTAAAAGGCGGTGATGCCTGTGTACGTGATGTGATTGAAAAAGTTCTCCGCATGCACGACAAATGGAATTACAGGGTGGAGATTGCATCACGCTGAGCATACTCACCGGAAATATTTATCTTGCTAAAAATTACTGCATGAGATTAATACTGGCATTCCTCAAACTGATCAGGCTGCCTAATCTCATCTTCATAGCCCTCGGCCAGCTGCTTTTCCAGTTTTGTATCTATTACCCGCTGTACGGCAAATCAGTTCCCGCCGGCGATACACTGATGTTTATCCTGCTGTTATTCGCTTCCCTGTTCATCGCGGCAGCAGGCTACGTAATCAACGATTATTTTGATATCAATATAGATGAAGTCAACAAGCCCGGGCAAATGGTGGTTGACAAACTCATCCATCGCCGCTGGGCCATCGCCTGGCATTTTATGCTCAGCACGAGCGGACTGCTGATGACGTTTTTTGCACTTCCATCTTTTGAAAAATGGTATCTCGTGCTGGCTAACCTGCTCTGCATTCTCCTGCTCTGGTTCTATTCAACTGATTTCAAGAAAAGCCTGCTGGTGGGGAATGTGGTGATTTCATTGCTTACGGCCTGGACAATCCTCATCGTTTTCTTTTCCAAACTCAGCCTGGCAGATGCATTTGGGAACGGGGTCGTGAACCATACAAAATTTTTCAGGATGGCTTTACTGTATGGCGGTTTTGCTTTTATCATTTCACTGATCCGTGAAGCCATCAAGGATATGGAAGACATGACCGGCGATGCACGGTATGGCTGCCGCACCATGCCAATTGTGTGGGGTATGAATGCCACCAAAATATATACTGCCGTTTGGCTGGTTGTATTGATGGCAGTGGTGTTATTACTGCAGATTTATGTGCTGCAATTTAAATGGTGGGCGTTGGTGGCTTACAGTGTGCTCCTGATAATCGCACCATTAATTTATATACTGGCACGTTTAAAATCGTCCCGTACATCGGCCGACTTCCACCGGCTTAGCCGTTACACCAAAGCCGTGATGCTGACGGGAATCCTCTCCATGGTATTTTTCTATTTCTATTTATGAATAAAATCATTTTAGCTTCCCAGTCACCGCGACGCAAACAATTACTGGAATGGGCCGAAGTGCCGTTTGAGGTAAAAGTGGTGGAGACTTCAGAAGCCTTTCCCCCGGGTATTCCTCCGGAAGAAGTGGCTGTATACATTGCCCGGAATAAAGCGCTTGCTGTACAGGCTATCTGTGACCCGGCTGCGGTGGTGCTGGCTGCCGACACTATTGTGGTGCTGGATGATAAAATCATCGGTAAACCGGTTCACCGGGAAGATGCCGTGAGTATACTGATGGCTTTATCCGGTTGCGCACACCGGGTCATTACAGGGGTAGTGATCCGGCAGGGGGATGAAGAAATTTCATTCGCAGATATAACAGAAGTTACTTTTCATACACTGACCATAGAACAGATTGAATTCTACGTCGACAAGTATAAGCCTTACGATAAAGCAGGTGCGTATGCCATCCAGGAATGGATCGGTGTGGTGGGCATCCATTCTATCAATGGTGATTTTTATAACGTAATGGGACTTCCCGTCAGCCGCGTGGTTCGCGCCCTCCAGGCTTTTGGTGTTTAACACCGGTTTCCCCGTTTTTTTCTTTTTTATTCAGGGAATAATACCAGTTTTCTGTGCAACAGCTGCCTGTAGATTTAGGCCAAAAAAATGACAGAAAAACTGCTGCATTTTATCTGGCAATTCAGGTATTTCAATCCCGGTTCACTGCTGACCCGCCAGGGTGATACGGTGGATGTGATTTTCCCGGGACATTATAACCTCAACCAGGGGCCCGATTTTACCGCTGCCCGTGTTAAAATCGGGATGCAAACCTGGGCCGGTACTGTTGAACTGCATCTCCGCACAAGCGATTGGGGAAAGCACGGGCATTCATCAGACAAAAATTACCGGAATGTAATCCTGCATGTTGTTTGGGAAGATGACGGGGGAGAAGACCACCTGCCATTGCTGGCACTGCAAAACCGTGTTCCGCATTTATTGCTGGAGAAATATGAAATGCTGATGCAGTCTGTTTCGTTTATTCCCTGTGAAAACCAGATCGGCACTGTTCATCCGCTCACGATGATATCATGGACTGACTCCCCGCTCGCTGGCAGGCTCGGGCGGAAATCAATCCATGTCTTTGAAATGCTGAATGAAAGCTATGTACACTGGGAAGAAGTCAGCTGGTGGATGATCGCCCGCAATTTTGGTATGACGGTGAACGCAGATGCTTTTGAAGCGATGGCAAAAAGTTTGCCTTTATCCATTTTACGAAAACACAGCGGCCAGTTGATACAACTGGAAGCCCTGCTGATGGGACAGGCCGGTTTGCTGGAAACTGTTTTTACAGAAGACTATCCGCTGATGCTTCAAAAAGAATACCGCTACCTGAAGAAAAAATATAAACTTGAAACGATTACGCATCCGGTACATTTCCTGCGGATGCGCCCGGGCAATTTCCCCACAGTCAGGCTTGCCCAACTGGCCCGCTTACTGGCAAAATTGCCACAGTTGTTTGGTTTTTTCCGGGAAGCTGAATCACCCACACTGCTGATGAAGCAACTGGAAGTGATTGCTAATGACTACTGGCATTATCATTACCGGTTTGATGAACCGACTGCCTATAAGCCAAAAGCAATCGGCAGCAGCATGGCGCTGGGCATTATCATTAACACGGTAGCCCCTTTATTATTTGCCTATGGTTTATTTAACAAGCTTCCTGAATTCCAGATCAAAGCCATTAAATGGATGGAAGAATTGCCGGCAGAAACAAATGCAATCACAGCCGGATTCCAGAAACTGGGAATTGTCTGCAGGCATGCACGCGATTCACAGGCACTGCTTGAATTGAAAACAAACTGGTGTAACCTGAAAAATTGCCTGTCCTGTGCCATCGGGAAATCTGTCCTGGATCCCGGCCAGTCCTGATCAGGCCCAGTGACCCCAGTCAATTTTTACTTCAATATCGGGGTGGATGCTAAAACGTACCGGACAGGTATCGCCGGTATTTTTAAGGATTATTTTGCTTTTCTCCTCCAGGTTGCGGAGTGCTTCAGGAATATGGAAAGTCAGCTCAATGCCACCCACCCGGCGTGGTTCCGATTTCATGATTTTAAGCACATCAATTTTCACATCATTGAGATCAAATCCCATGGCACGGGCCTTGATACCCATCACGGTAATCATACAGGCGGCCAGTGACGTTGCCAAGGTATCTGTGGGGGATATCCGCTCACCTTTACCATTATTATCAACAGGGGCATCCGTTTCAAAGAAATTCCCGCTTTGTATATGGGTACAGGTAGTGCGTAAACCGCCATTGTAAACTACTGTAGAAGTCATTATCAATATTTTGCCCTAAATTTACGTTAGTAACTCAATCAAATTTTTTTTACGTGAAGAAACTCAGCCTCACTGCCATATTCGTCCTTGCAGGACTGGTCATGTTTGCCCAGGATTCAACCCGGGTTAATCCTTCCGGTTCTAAAAAAGACCAGCGCAAACAAAAGATCAATAACATGATCCGCCAGGCAGAAGAAGGCGTGCTTGTTTACCGGAAACAAACCATTTTTGGACTCCAGGGCAGGACAAACGGGTATGGTGTTTTTTGAACTGGGCCGGATGAAAACCAACCGTAAAACAAATGTGTACCGTTTCGATTTTACTGAAATCAAAAATCTCAAGGAAGAAAAAGCCCGGGCGGCGGATTTTTCGCCGGCAATCCTTATATCTACGGCAAACTGAATAATTTTTACCAGGCCACTTTGGGTTTTGGACAGCAACATATCCTGGGACAAAAAGGCAATAAAAACGGGGTGGCTATTTCAGCTGTTTATACCGGTGGATTATCCATCGGATTGCTCCGCCCATACTACCTGGAAGTACAGGATCCCGTTACTGGCGATAATAAAGTGATCAAATATTCATTACAGGACAGTGCTTTATTCCTGGGCCCGACCATCATCGGTAGCGGTGGTTTCGGAAAAGGCTGGGGAGAAATGAAAATGAAACCCGGCGCTTTTGCCAAAATAGCCCTCCGGTTTGACTATGGCCGTTTTAATGAAACCGTTTCAGGTATTGAACTGGGACTGAGTACGGAGTTCTACGGTTCAAAAATCCCCATTATGGCCATGCAAAAAGACAAACAACTCTTCTTCCAGGCCTATATTTCCCTGCTGTTTGGCAGTAGGAAATAACTGCCTAATTTTGCCGGATGAACGAACTCCCCGTAGTACAGGCAGATGCAGCGATTTCCCAAAAACCGAGGAAGCCAGACTGGCTTCGTGTAAAACTGCCTATCGGGGATAATTACAAGCACGTACGTGGCCTGGTAGATCATCACAAACTGCATACAATCTGTGAAAGTGGCAATTGTCCCAATATGGGTGAATGCTGGGGAGAAGGAACTGCTACTTTCATGATACTCGGTAATACCTGTACTCGGAGCTGCGGCTTTTGTGCAGTGGCTACAGGCCGGCCTGATCCGGTTGACTGGGATGAACCCCAGCGCGTGGCTGAAGCGATCTTCCTGATGAAAGTGAAACATGCTGTTATCACATCTGTTGACCGTGATGAACTCGAAGACGGCGGATCTATCATCTGGCAGAACACCATCCGCGCCGTGAAAACATTAAATCCCACTACAACATTAGAAACCCTGATCCCCGATTTCAAAGGGAAGAAAGAAGATATTCAACGCGTGATCGAAGCAGCGCCGGAAGTAGTGAGTCATAATATCGAAACAGTGGAAAGACTCACCAAACAAGTGCGTATCCAGGCCAAATACTGGAGAAGCATGGAAGTGATCCGCACACTCAAAGCCGGTGGCCGCCGTACCAAAAGCGGTATCATGCTCGGACTCGGTGAGAAAAAAGAAGAAGTTATTCAGACACTCCGCGATCTCACTGAAAATGGATGTGATGTTGTGACCATTGGACAGTATCTCCAGCCCACTAAAAACCATTTGCCGGTACATCGTTTTGTGCATCCGGATGAATTTGCTGAATACCGTGCGATCGGTTATTCGCTGGGATTGGATTATGTGGAAAGCGGACCTTTAGTGAGGTCATCTTATCATAGTGATAAACACGTGATCCCCGGATTTGGCAGAGAGCAATTCGAAAATGAAATACAAAACCACAAAGGGCACTAAGCAATCCTCTTTGTGATCTTTGTTCAACCTTTGTGCACTTTGTGGTAAAATAATATGCGCAGACTATCCCTCTTTTTAATAATTCTATTAAGTAAGCAATTACAGGTTTTTGCCCAGCAATGGACAAATGTCGATTCTTCCTTTGGCCCATTACCTTCCTCTGTTCACATCTATTTCACCAATGATCCCATCGACACCGGTTTATTCCGCGCCTACTATCTTATTGCGGACCTGAAAGATAAAAAACTGGATTTCACCGTTGATACCACTTTGGGAAGGCGTCTCAACCCCCAACAATTTTATTCAAAGAATAATAACCCGCTGGTAGTACTCAATGCCAGCTTTTTCTCCTTTGCCACCAACCAGAACCTGAATATTGTGGTGAAAGACGGTGAAATGGTTGGTTATAATATCCATACTATTAACGGAAGGGGAAAAGATACATTCACCTACCGGCATCCGCTGGGCAGTGCAATTGGTATTTCAAAGAAAAGGAGTGCAGATATTGCCTGGTTGTATACCGATTCTTCTATGAAGTATCCGTTGGCTACACAATGGTCTTTAGGACCTTTCAAAGATTCTTCGGCTCATATTTCATTTGAAACGGTTGACCGGCTTACAGCAGTTATGCCAGAACCGCACAGCGGCAATGTTTCCTCCTGGTTTAAGCCTTGGAAAATGCGTACCGCGATAGGCGGGGGGCCTGTTTTGTTGCAGCAGGGTGAGATCGCCATTACCAATAATGAAGAAATCAGGTTTGCTGGTAAAGCCATCAATGATAAACATCCGCGGACGGCGATGGGTTACACGGCAGATGGCAAACTGATCATTCTGATGGTGGAAGGGCGCAACAAAATGGCCCATGGTGCCACACTGGAACAACTGGCAAAAATCTTCAAACAACTGGGTTGTGTGGAAGCGTTGAATCTCGATGGCGGCGGCAGCAGCTGCATGCTGGTGAATGGAAAACCCACCATCCAGGTATCAGATAAAGACGGGCAACGGCCCGTGCCCGCTGTGTTTATTATCAGATTGAAGAAATGAAACATTTAACACTGAAGCAATGTAACAATGTTGTTATTAAATAAAAAAACGTACCCCTGCAGAGTACGTCATTGTTAAATGGCTTAATTGTTAAATTACTTATCATCCCATGCCAGAGCGCTCGCGCCAAGGATGGCTGCATCTGCTTCTTTCAGCTGGCTGTAAAGTAATTTGACTTTGTTTTTGAATACCTGGATCAGGTTTTCTTCCATAGCCCGGCGGGTGGGATTCAGGATCAGGTCGCCGGCTTTCGTCAGTCCGCCAAAAAACACAATCGCTTCCGGGGAAGAAAACATCACAAAATTGGCAAGGGCTTCTCCAAGAATTTGTCCGGTGAATTCAAATATTTCATTGGCAATAGGATCACCTTTGATAGCGCATTCATAGACTGTCTGGCTTGTTATCAGTTCGGGGTCTTTGATGTCACGAAGCAGGCTGGGTGTACCTTTTCGGCTTTCCAGCAATTCCAGTGCAGTGGCCCGTACCCCCGTTGCGGATGCATAAGATTCCAGGCATCCTTTGGAGCCAGTGCCTTTATGTAAACGGCCGCCTGGGCGGATAATTGTATGTCCCAATTCACCGGCAAAGCCATCGTTGCCCAGAACAATTTTGCCATCAATAACAATACCACTGCCTACACCAGTGCCTAATGTGATCGTGATAAAATGTTTCATATCACGAGCACAGCCATATTCCATTTCACCCATGGCAGCCGCATTGGCGTCATTCGTAAGTTTAACCGGCAGGCCAAATTTCTCTGCCATCATATTAGCCAGCGGGATAATTCCTTTCCATTGCAGATTGGCCGCATATTCGATATTCCCTGTATAGTAATTGCCATTGGGCGCGCCGACACCTATCCCGGCAAATTTATCTGCGCCACCGGCCCTTTTGATCATGGGCATCAGTTTGTCATAAATATCTGTAATGAAATCAGCCACCTGGGTATGTGCATTGGTTAAAACACGATCCTGTTCAATAATCTCACCATCCCGGTCGACCACTCCGAATTTTGTATTTGTACCACCGATATCAATACCGACCACGAATTTTTTTACTGTTGTTGCCATATGAATAGTTTTAAAAAAAGCCCCGCTGAAGGCGGGGCTATAAAATTAAGGGATAATTTTGTATTTTTTTTAGTGACCTCCGCCAACCACTATTATCAAAATCCAAACCCTGTGATTTCAAAACCTTGCGGGTTTTAAGCGCATGCCATGCCAGATAAGCAAAACAGGCTATTGGAACGATGTATGAAAAATGGGTATAGGTGGTACCCATGATGCCGCCAGGACTTGTGGCATCAATGTCGCAGACAGCACCTTGCAGCGGGGGAATTACCGCGCCACCGAGGATCATCATAATCAGGAAAGAAGAACCCTGGCTGGTGTACTTGCCCAAACCGGCAACGCCGAGTGAGAAAATACAAGGCCACATTACAGAACAGAAAAGACCACCGCTGATGAAAGCGTATTTGGCTACTTCGCCATTTGTAAACAAACCAATAAGCATTGCAATCACAGCCAGTAAAGACACTGTGAAAAGCATGGTAACCGGTTTCTCGTTTGCATAAATGAAAGCAACCACTAAAACAGCGATACAAACTGCATAAACAGAGAAATTGCTGATATCAGTGCCCTGGCTCCAGTTCACCAGCAGGATCACACCAAAAGCAAGGAAGGGAACAACTGCTGTCAGGATCCGTTTTGTGTTCTTGGAAACATCAAATACAGATACGGCACCTGTCCAGCGACCGATCATCAGGCTTCCCCAATAAAGCGAAATAAACGGAGAAATATATTTTTCGTTTATGGAACCGAAATCGGGTGTTTTCAACAAGGCACCCATATTGCTTTGCACCGTTACTTCAACACCTACATAAACAAAGATGGCGATCATACCCAGTACCAGCTGCGGATATTGCATCGCACCCCAGCCTTCTTTGTTTTTACGTGAAGAAACCATAGCATTCACCAGTACACCGATCGTGATAAGGAGCGTACCGATAATCAGACCGCGTTTGCCATCATCCCCAAACTGGGTAACCACCCATTTGTTCAGGAAGATCAGCATGAATACAGGAATGGCAATAATCAGCAGGCTGGTCATTGCCTTATTAGAAGTTTCAATTTTTTCGTCGCTGGTTACACGCGGGAGTTTTGATACTGCAAAGAAAACAGCCACAAAAGTAAAGAGCCCAGCAAGCGTGAGATACAGGGTTTTAATATTACCCAGTGTAGGTTCTGTACCGCCGCCTTTCAGGCTGCCGAATAATACAAAACTCACGATGAGTGGCCCGAGTAGTGTGCCCAGTGAGTTGATACCACCAGCCATATTCAGGCGGTGCGCACCGGTTTCCTGTGAACCCATCGCGATGGCAAATGGTTGCGCCGATGTCTGCTGCAGGGAAAATCCAAGCGCAATAACAAAGAAGCAAAGTAAAACCATGGCGAAAGTGGCATTGGCAGAAGTTGAGATAAAGGCCATGCCCAAGGCACCGATAACCGAAATGGCAAGACCGACAATAATACCATTCTTATATCCCATTTTATTGAGGATATCAACCTTTGTAAACGCCGATAACATATACAGAATCAGTGAGCCAAAGAAATAAGCCCCGTAAAAAGCAGAATCGATCAGCTGTGACTCAAACTGGTCGAGATGGAAATGTGTTTTACAGAATGGAATGAAAACGCCGTTCGAAGCGGCTACAAAGCCCCAGAAGAAGAACACGGTAATGAGTGTACCGAACTGGGACCATTTTGTTTGTTGATTCATAGCAAACGTTGTTTTGTTGTAAGTGCTGAAAGTATAACTTTTTTAGGTTCGGGCGAAAAAGCAGGCAGGTTTGTTAGAATGTTGTCCAAAAAAAAGTTAATCCGGCTTTTAGGGGTATTCAAAAAAAAGCTTTCCCGGACTGAATTTTTAAATGCCCCGGCCCGCAGCTTTCAGCAAAACATCTTAATTTCAGGCCGCTTGCACATTAAAAAACAGACATGGAAATAATACATATCGCAGCAGAATGTTACCCTGTAGCCAAAGCAGGTGGGTTAGGTGATGTGGTTGGTGCCCTTCCCAAATACCAGGCAGAACTAGGCCATGTGGCCAAAGTGGTCATGCCAATGTACCGCACCAAATTCCTCTACACAAACCAATGGGAACTGGTGCACGAAGGCGGCCAGCATATCGGCCCTTACCAGTTCCGTTACAGTGTAATCAAAGAGAAAACCAATAAACTGGGTTTTGATTTATATCTCGTTGATATAAACGGCCTCCTCGACCGGGAAAAAATTTATGGATACGAGGATGATGCAGACCGTTTCCTGGCTTTCCAGGTTGCTGTTTGCGACTGGATCAACAACTGGCAGCATAAACCCGATGTGCTCCACTGCCACGACCACCATACCGGACTCATTCCATTTATGGTGAAATATGCTTTTGAATTCCGCCAAAAAATGGCCGAAATACCAACAGTCTTCACCGTACACAACGCACAATACCAGGGCTCGATGGGCTGGGATAAATATTATATGATCCCTTCTTTCGATTCATGGAAATGGGGCATGCTCGACTGGAACAACACCATCAACCCGCTGGCATCAGCCGTGAAATGTGCCTGGAAAGTAACAACGGTTAGTCACAGCTACCTCGATGAACTCCGCGAGGAAGCCAATGGCCTCCAAAATCTCTTTGAATACGAAAAAGGCAAAAGTGCCGGTATCCTGAACGGCATTGATACAGAGGTCTGGAACCCCGAGACCGATACCATGATTGCCAAAAACTATGATAAGGAACTGGTGGCAAGAGGCAAGGAAAAGAATAAAAAAGAACTGGCCGGTCAGTTTGGCCTCGATCCCAACAAACCGCTGATCTCATTTATTGGCCGGTTGGTGGGAGAGAAGTCTGCCGATTTATTACCCGAAGCCATTGCCCAATCCATTTACCAGCACAACGGGCACGCCAATTTCCTGGTACTTGGTTCCGGCGATCCGGAGCTGGAAGACCGTCTCGACCAGATGAAACACCAGTTCGGCGGTTTCTATAATTCTTATATAGGATACAGCGAACCACTGAGTCACCTTATTTACGCCGGCTCCGACTTCCTGCTGATGCCAAGCCGGGTTGAACCCTGCGGCCTCAACCAGATGTATGCCCTCCGTTACGGAACCGTACCCATGGTACGGAATGTAGGCGGGTTAAGGGATACCGTCACCGACATGGGCGACTGGCAAGGTATCGGTATCCGATTCGATCAGGCCTCTGTGTGGGATATTACCTATTCCACCGGCAGAGCAATTGACCTTTACAATAACAAAAAGGATTTGTACGACTGGATGCGGGGGCATATGATGACGATAGACCATTCATGGAATTCGTCGGCACAGCAGTATATTGATATTTACCGCTCCCTGAAATAAAGTTCTTTTACCACAAAGTCCACAAAGAAATAACAAAGGTCACTAAGCAGTTCCCGTGGCCAGTCTGTTTAACTTTGTGGACTTTGTTTCTACTTTGTGTCCATAGTGGTAAAAAAAATGCCCCTATTGTCATCTAAGTAACCCGTAATAATCACTAACTTAAGCCCCGAAAAGAGACACTGAACCGTCCTCATTCCAATCACATTTCATCTTCATAGAAAATGGCAATTAGAACTATCACCCATTCCCGCGAAATCCTCTCCGTCATACTCGGTGGAGGTGCAGGATCACGTTTATACCCATTGACAGCAACCCGTTCAAAACCCGCTGTTCCTATTGCGGGTAAATACAGGCTCGTTGATATTCCTATTTCAAACTGCCTGAACAACGGTATCGGAAGGATGTTTGTGCTTACACAGTTTAACTCTGCTTCGCTGAACAGGCACATCAAGAATACCTATCACTTCAGTACGTTCAGCAAAGCATTCGTGGATATACTTGCAGCTGAACAAACACCCGACAACCCCGCCTGGTACCAGGGAACAGCAGATGCCGTACGGCAGGGCCTGCGTCATATTGAACCATTCGAAAGTGATTACATACTGATTTTATCCGGCGACCAGCTTTACCAGATGGACTTCGCTGAAATGCTGGAGAACCATAAAAAACTGGGCGCTGATATTTCAGTTGCCACGATTCCTGTTAACGAAAGGGATGCACCTGAATTCGGAATTCTGAAATCCGGCGAAGGACTGATTACTTCTTTTGTTGAGAAACCCAAAAAAGATGTGCTGGGAGAGTGGGTGAGTGATACCGGAGAAGAAATGAAAAAAGTCGGACGTGTATACCTCGCTTCCATGGGTATTTACATTTTTAACCGCAAACTCCTGTTCGACCAGTTACAGCATGAATTCAAAGATGCTACTGACTTTGGTAAAGAAATTATCCCGCAGTCTATCCATAATTACAAGGTGGCCAGTTACCAGTATGATGGTTACTGGACAGATATCGGGAACATCCATTCATTTTTCGAAGCCAATATTGACCTTACTAAAGATATTCCTTCTTTTAACTTATTTGACAACGAGCGGATCATATACACCCGTTCCCGAATGCTGCCACCTGCTAAAATCAGCGGTACTACCCTCGAAAAACATTGATTGCTGAAGGTTCAATCATCAATGCATCCCGTATTGAAAATTCTGTCATCGGTATCCGCTCCCGGGTTGGTCATGGCAGTACTATCATCAGTACTTATATGATGGGAAGTGATTTTATGAAACCTTACCGGAAATCGAGGAAGTACAGTCACATGGTATTCCTTTCCTGGGCGTAGGTGAACGCTGCTATATTAAGAATGCCATTATTGACAAGAACGTACGTATCGGTAATGATGTCCGCATCAACGGAGGCCCGCATATCGAAAACGCAGATCATGCTTTATACACCGTAAAAGACGGAATCGTTGTACTCAAAAAAGGTGCAGTCATTCCGAATGGTTTTGTGATCTGAGTCAATACACATACAATGTTTAAAAGGGAAGAATTTTCTTCCTTTTTTGATGCACATCTGTGTACTTTTTACATATTCTTGGTATCTTCCCTTAAATAAAGATTGCTATGTCATCAGCTTACTCAAGCCAAGGCCCTAACCTAAGTCTCAGATATATCAACATGTGAGTTGGCTTTTTTGGGATCCAGTTTGGATTGGGATTTACAGAACGCAAACGTCGGCCGGATTTTGCAAGTCTTAGGTGCGGAAATCCTGACCAGGTTCCTATCTGTGGATTGCTGCCCCACTCACCGGATTATTGGTTCAACCTGTAATTGGTTACCTGGTGACAAAACCTGTTGGGCACCAACTGGGGCGAGGCGAAGACCATACTTTCTGACCGGTGCCATCTTCAGTTCCATAGCATTACTTGTATTTGCAGGCAACAGCATTGGCAGCACTTTACTTTCATGGATGCCAATTAATGTTTCTATGGAGCCTTTCATGGGCTTTTTGGGAATATGCTGCCGATAGCCAGCACCACTGTTTCGCAAGTTCTTTATAGGTGTTGTGCGTGATATCACCCGATTTCCAGGTGAACAGGGGTTTTATCTCATGTAGCACCCAAATGGAATTGCCTCGATACGGTAAGATTTTCTCTTCGGGGGCTGCATTACCCTGACTATTCTTTACACCTTTTTTCAACAAAGAATATTCTCCGGAAGAGATGAGGGCTTTGTGACCTGGAAAAGTAAATGGTCAGCAAAAAATTTTAAAACAAGCTTGTAATAAGGCGTTTTTTACCGTGTAACCACAAAGCTTATCCGCCTTCTGATTGGTACCGAGCAAGTAAAAATAAAGCAAAAAGTAAAATAGCGCATCGGTAAAAAATAAACTGGTTGCAATTGAACTGAATACTCATCCCTGCCACGGGAAGAAGTTTCAGCCTCAGCTCATAGATGAAGTGAAAGCAGATTGGATAAGTTACCACAGCCCCAGAAGAACTATTTTTTAACTATGGGGCTTCTTGACACAACTGCTGTCAAATAATAGCAGGTCTTTTCCATAAAGGTAAAAACGAAAATGACGCCTATTAGAGAATGGCTGATCTTGGTTGCCTGCCAGTGACTTTCAACAAACAGTGTGGTAACTTTTCTTCTTGGTTTGCGTTATTCTTATGTGGCGATATAACGCCTCGCACTGGAAAGCATTTACCATACCACTAATATGAATCTGCAGACTGTAATAAAATCGGAAGTTGGGTAGGTGTATGTTTGCCTGACTACAATGGATTGCAGCTTCTGTTTGTAGTATGCCAGTATTGGCAAAGAAATTTTCACGCCCTGTTACACACCTGATCATTAGTGGCTTGTGGCCATGGATTGATTTCTGATGTCTTATTCAAAGATGAAAAACTGGTATCATCAGTATGGTGGTTTGCCTGGTCATTTCTGTCAATGCGTATTCCATGCTGAGCTCAACCCGCCTGCACATAAAATGGTTTTGGCTGGCTGATGAAAATTTACTTATGCAATGACACACATGCTGGCGGACACTTGGCGGATATGTTAACACCTTTCATGGGGCAGATCTGTTATATTTTTTAGTGGATGATCCATGATTATTGCCGCTGCTTGAATCTTGAATTAAAGAAAGTTCGTTATGAAAAAATTAATCTTTGTTGCAATGGCCATCTTCTCATTAAACGCCAATGCAAACGACAACTACAACATTTATCCCACCCATTGGTGGGTGGGCATGAAAAACCCCAAACTGCAGCTGATCATTCACAGCAATAATATTTCCGGTTACAGTAAAGCCACCGTAAATAATGCTGGCGTAAAAGTTGATCGTGTTTCCCGTGGTGAAAGCAAAAATTATTTATTTATCGATCTCACCATACAACCCGGCGCCAAAACCGGAACAATGAACATCGTGTTATCAGGGAACGGACTGAATGCACAGACGCTTAAATACGAACTCAAACAAAAAAGCAAACAGGATGGTGTCGGCCGTATTAAAGGAGTTACCTCCGAAGACCTGATTTATCTCCTCATGCCTGACCGTTTCGCCAACGGAGATCCCAATAACGATTATTTCCCCGATATGCGCGATGGCGGGCATAGCCGCGATAATCCTTTCGACCGCCACGGTGGCGACCTGCAGGGTGTAACCAGCCACCTCGATTACCTGAAAGACCTGGGTGTGACCGCTGTGTGGATGACACCGGTGAATGAAAACGACATGGCCCGTACACTGGAAAACGGCACCATGCGCAGTACCTACCATGGTTATGCATTTACTGACCAGTATAATGTAGACCGCAGGCTTGGTGGCAATGCAGCCTACAAAGAACTGGTGGAAACCGCTCACAGCAAAGGCATCAAAATTATCCAGGATGCAGTGTACAACCACCTGGGACGGGATCATTGGTCTGTACTCGATTTGCCGATGAAAGACTGGCTCAACCAATGGCCTTCTTACCAGAATACATCTTACAAAGAACAACCCCTGGTGGATCCGTATGCGTCAGCCATCGACAGTAAAATAACACTGGATGGCTGGTTTACACCTTTCCTCGTTGATCTTAACCAGCGCAATCCTTATGTTTCCAATTTCCTCATCCAATATGCAATCTGGTCAACCGAAGAGTTTGGGTTTGATGCCTGGAGGGTGGATACCTATTTTTATAATGACCCTGTTTTCCTGAATAAAATAAACGATGCACTGGTTGCCGAATTCCCGAAAGTGACAGTGTTTGGTGAAACGTCCGTAACACAGGTTTTAAATGCAGCTTATTTCTGCCAGAATAATATCAACGCGCCATTTAAACACAATTGCCAGGGCGTTACTGATTTCCCAGTGTTCTACGCCATGATTGATGCCCTCAATCAGCCTTTTGGATGGAATGAAGGCATGAGCAAACTCTACCAGACACTGGCCCAGGATGTGCTCTATAAAAATCCCATGCGCAATGAGATTTTCCTGGACAACCATGACCAGGACCGTTTCTTCAGCATGGTGGGAGAGAACTTCAAAAAATATAAAATGGGTATGGCCATGCTGATGACCCTGCGTGGCATCCCCCAGCTTTATTATGGTGATGAAATCCTGATGAAAAACACCCGCAACCCAACTGATGCGGAAGTGCGTAAGGATTTTCCAGGCGGCTGGTCAGATGACAAGAAGAATAAATTTGTTTCTGCTGACAGGAATGATAATGAAAACGAAGCTTTTGATTATGTGAAAGCCCTGGCCGGGTTCAGGAAAACTTCCTCAGCCATCAAAACAGGGAAATTCATGCAGTTTGTACCGCAGGACGGATTATTTGTTTACTTCCGTTACGACAATAAACAAACGGTGATGGTTGTATTGAATACCAATGATAAAGACATGAAACCCGACTGGTCAAGGTTTGAAGAACGCATTAAAGGGTTTACCAAAGCCCGGAATGTAGTATCCGGTACAACACATTCCATCCGTGATATGGAAATTGATTCACATAACGGATTTGTGTTTGAATTGCTGAAATAAAATCAGATCATAAAAGCAAGGAGCATCTTTTGTCCGTAACTGCTCCAGTCTTTCATAGCTGTGCGAACCGTATTGAGCATATCAGTACGGTTCGTTTTTTTGCCCTTTTTGGCAGGAACAATCAGGCTCACCGGCACATTGTTTACTTCTACTTTCGTCGCAAACCAGGTGGTATGCAATCTCGGTATTCCCATACCCAGAATCATCCCCGGCAAACCCTGGATTCCTTCCGGCCCGCCGGGTATCATGATCTGGTCAGAATAGAATGCAAACACGGCAATCGTGTCATACAGGATCCCAATGGCTTTGCGGCACTCAAAACCGGCAATGACACGTGTATCATTGGTGATTTTCCATTTGATGTGAACCAGGCTGTCGGTAACAAGGAAAGTTTCTTCAAATACCGGTTTCTGGCTGATACTGGTACTGGTGGAATAATCCGTGTAGACTACGTTCTTGTCAGCCATGGGCTGGTAAGGGCTGCGGGGATCGTAAGGCATTTCCTTGCCCGGCTTAAATACAGATTTGTCATTATCTGCAATAAATTCAAAATAGCTCTTGCTTTCCTGTGGCAGCCGGTCTTTAATACGCTCAAACCAGGAAGGTTCCATTTCCCTGAAAAGAGCCGGCACGGCCACCGTTTTTTCATATTCAATTTTCACCTGGCTGAAAAAAGCGGTTTGTGCCTGCAGCAAACAAACCTGAAACAGCGTGGTAAGTATAAGAATAGTCTTTTTCATTTTATATTATTTTGCAGCGCCGGGCATTTGCGTGAAGGACCACTGGAAGCCGAGCATAAAATAACGTGCCAGCCGCTGGTATCTTTCATCAGAAATAAAATTGCTGTTGATTGTGCGGTTAAACCCTTTATTCTGGTTCAGGATATCGCGGGCAGAAAATATAAGTTTACCGGTATTTTTCTTGAATATTTTCTTTTCCAGGTAAGCACTCCAGTTAATAATGTTGGTATTCGTGGCAAACGCCGCAATTTTTTTCCCGGAAATCAAAATCCGCATTTGACCTCACTTCCAGTTTCCAGGGAAGCTGCAAACTGCCTTCCACAGACGTACCGTAACTCCAGTAATTATTGTTGATATCCGGCCGTAATGAACTTTTGGACAGGTTCCTTTTCAATTCCGGATTGATTTGAAAACTGTATTTATTTTCTTTTTCAATACCCAATGTAAAAGAGAAACCAATAGTGGTGTACTGGTTTTCATTCATTTTACTATTGAGGAAACTGACATTCTTCCCGCCATTGGATTCAATATTAAATCCGAAATAGGGCTTGTTATCTTTCCGGCTAAACTCAAAATTGCCATAAAAATACCAGTTGTTATTACCATTCACATTCACTGGCTGGTATGTCCTGACACCAAACGAATCAATATTGCTGATTGTAGAAATAGCACGGTCTGTAAAATTGTACCCGCCATTAATCCAGATCGCCCGGCCCGACAGCACTTTATAGTCATTGATGAAAAAACTGATGTTATGATTGAAACCCACTTTAAGCGCAGGATTACCGAGATATACATTCAGCGGATCATTATTATCCCTGATGGGCTGCAGTTGTTCAATCGTCGGCTGGCGCGTGGTACCCCGGTAGTTAATACTGAAGCCACTTTGCTGTTTCAGGTTCACGCCAAACTGTGCCGAAGGGGTGAAGTTCAGGAAATGATAATCCTTTTGTTTTTGCTTATCCTTATCAAATAATCCCAGGTGTACGGATGAGATACCGCTGCCAAATGCAAACCTGATCTTTTTAACATTATAACGCAGCATGGTATTTCCCGTATGCGCATTTACATCCAGGTCGAAATGATTGCTGAACACCGGGTTCACTACGGTGTACTTCCCATCCACATCTTTTTCATAGGTATCCCTGCCGGAAAAAGACTTGTTATTATTGAAACTGTACTCCAGCATCCAGGTCCATTTCAGCGACAAAGGTTCCAGCCAGGTTGATTTAAAGCCAAACGTATGGGATTCGCCCTGGTTCTTTTTAACCTGGTCAACCAGGTCAATGGAATCCGGCAACCCGCCAGAATAGAAATTATTAACCGCGTTCAGAGAGCCTTTACTGTCATCCGCTGTAATGCCATAGCGCACGGTTGTCATCCACTGGCGGTTCTTCTTTTTCTTGGAAATCATTTTATAGGATAAAACATTATCCAGGTTTTTACGCGTCAGGTTGGATTCATTCACCCGGGTACTTGTATTCACAAATTCAAGGGCCTCATTCAAGGCCTCAGAAGAAGTGGCATTGAACGACTCGGTGGTTTTATAAGTACCTGCTACGGTGAGCTTGATTGTATTTACAGAATCCGGCTTCCATTCATACTTCCCGCTCATGACATGCTGCTGGTTCAAACCATTTGTCCGGCTCAGGCTGTTGTTGAAATAAGTAGTATCTGCCAGCAACGTTTGTTTGGAAATAGACGTTTCATTGGTTGTTTCAAGCCGGTTATACCGGTAGTTGCCTGTCGTGTTATTCTTATCTGTATTCCATTTATTACCGAACATGGCGCCGGCTGTCCATGCATTGGGCAAACCGCGCAGGCTCCAGTCATTAAAAGAATCATCATTACTGAAACTGAAATAGTAACCGCTGATTTCATCGTATTCCACATCGTTTTCTATACCCAGTTTCCGGCGGTCTTCCCAGTTCAGGTTACCGGTATTCGTATTGCTTTTGCTGCCATACACGGAAAACTTTTTATTTCCTGCAAACCGGTTCAGCATCAGCTTGGCATCTGTCAGGTTGCTAAAATTGCTGGCAGCTTCCACTTTGCCAAATGCACCTCTTTTGGCCTCCGCTTTCAGCTTGATGTTGATGGTTTTGCCTTCGGCACCGGTGGTTACACCCGACATTTGCTGTTGTTCCGTTTTTGTATCATATACCTGGACCCGGTCAACTGTTTTCGCACCCAGGTTCTGTGTGGCTATTGTGGGGTCATCACCGAAAAACTCTTCACCATCAACCAGCACCTTATCTACTTTTTTACCCTGTGCAGTAATCTCCCCTTTACTGTTAACCGTTAAACCGGGTAATTTTTTAAGGAGGTCTTCCACCGTGGCGCCTTCTTTTACCCTGAAACTGTCGGCCACAAATTCAGTGGTATCACCCTTAATCCGGATGGCATTGCCATTTCGTACAACAACTGCATCCAGTAAAACGGATTTGGGTGTCATGGATACCTGGCCCAGGTCAAGCGGTGACCCGGCAGGCACAGTAATCACATCTGCCCAATCGGCAAACCGGGGATAGGAAATCAGTAAAATGTATGAACCCGCTGCAGGGGTTTTTAATGTAAACCCGCCTTTATCATCTGTGCGGGTAAAAGTAATCAGCGTACTGTCTGACTGTTTCAACAAGGCAACTACCGCATTCGTCAGGTTCTTTTTTTCGGTGGTATCTGTCAGCACACCTTTAATCCCGGGCGACTGCGCTCCGGCTAAAAAAGTGAATACAAGACAGCATCCCACCAGGAGAAATTTTCTCATGTTGGCTCAGGTTGGTTTTTAATGGCTACGGGAACGGATTATCTTCTGTAATTTCAGGTAAAACTAGGGCAGCGCAGCTGTGTAAAGTATAATTTTACGTTAAAGGAGATTTATCCTACACAAACGGTGATATAAAGCATTTATTATGAAAGCATCCGGCAAGAACTCAGATAATAACGAACCTGCGGTGAAAAAATATGAAGAAGAACATTTCATTGATACCACTAAAAAAGTATGGAACTATTCCCGGCTTTCTGATGAAGATGTAACCAATTACCAGCAGGGCACTCACTATTCTATTTATAAAAAGATGGGATCCCATTCCATAGAAGTGCAGGGAACCTGGGGCATGTACTTTGCCGTTTGGGCTCCCAATGCCACTTCAGTATCTGTAATCGGGAACTTTAATCACTGGAATAAACAGGAACATGAATTATACCCCCGCTGGGATAAAAGCGGAATCTGGGAAGGATTTATTCCCGGCTTTAATCTCGGCGAGTCTTACAAATATCACATTGTTGGTTTTGAAGGCAGGGCAGTAGATAAAGGTGATCCGCTGGCAAATTTCTGGGAGAAACGCCCGCTCACCGCAACCATCACCTGGGATATGTTTTATGAATGGCAGGACCAGGAATGGATGAAGTCACGCAAAAAAAATAACAGCCTCGATGCACCCTGGAGTGTGTATGAAGTGCATCTCGCCAGCTGGCAGCGCCCTGATAAGAACGATGAAGAAACATATAACACCTATGACCAGATCAGGGAACGCCTGGTTCCTTATGTGAAAGAACTGGGTTTCACCCATGTAGAATTCATGCCCGTTATGGAACATCCTTTCGATGGCTCATGGGGTTACCAGTGTACCGGTTTCGTTGCAGCCACCTCACGTTTTGGTGATCCGCAGGGACTCATGCGGCTGATTGATGCTTTCCACCAGGAAGGAATCGGCGTACTGCTCGATTGGGTGCCCTCACATTTTCCCTATGATGCACATGGTTTATTTATGTTCGATGGCACACATACCTATGAGTATGCTGATATGCGCAAAGGATTTCATCCCGACTGGAACAGTTATATTTTCAATTACAAAAGGGGAGAAGTCAAGTCTTTCCTGATCAGCAGCGCCCGTTACTGGTTTGAATTGTTCCACATTGATGGCATTCGTGTGGATGCAGTAAGCTCAATGCTTAAACTGAATTACTCACGGGAAGAAGGTGAGTGGGAACCCAATGAATTTGGCGGCAACGGAAACCTGGAAGCCATCGCTTTTATCAAAGACCTGAATGAAACCATCTTCCGCGATTTCCCGGATGTTCAAACCATAGCAGAAGAAGCTACTGACTGGCCCGGGGTATCCAAACCTACCTGGCAGGACGGACTTGGATTTGGTATGAAATGGATGATGGGCTGGATGCATGATACACTGGATTATTTCAAAGCCGATCCGGTAATGAGACAGTCTTTGCAGGATAAATTTTCTTTCAGCATGATGTATTTCTATGATGAAAATTTCATGCTGCCCCTCAGTCATGATGAAATTGTTCATGGCAAAAGCCCGATGCTTTACAAAATGCCCGGTGATGAATGGCAGAAATTTGCCAACCTGCGTTTGATGTACAGCTATATGTGGACCCATCCCGGCGCTAAACTGTTGTTTATGGGAGATGAGTTCGGGCAAACAACGGAATGGAATTACAAAACAGAACTTGACTGGAGCCTGTTACAATTTGATGGCCACCGTTTACTAAAAGACTGTATAAGTCAGCTGAACACATTATTGAAGACAGAATCGGCCCTGCATGACCGGCAGTTTAGCCAGGAAGGTTTTGAATGGGTTGATCTCGATCATCGCCCCGAATCAGTGATCGTTTACAAACGAAAAGGCAAAAAAGCGGCCGATGACCTGCTTATCGTGCTGAATATGACACCTGTTCCGCGTATGGATTGGGAGATTTATACAAAGGGAAAGAAATACACAAAAGAGCTCTTTAACAGTGATGAAAAGGCCTTCTGGGGAACCGGCTCAGTGTTTAACCCTGAAATCCGGACTGAGCTGGTAGATAAAAAGGAAAAAAACTGGAAAATCACGCTCAATTTACCTGCACTGGGAGCCCTCATTCTCAAATAGTTCAGTCCAGGTAGGTGCTAAGCCCTAAAACCCGGAAAAATAAAGGGTTATCAGCACAATTTTCACCCCTATTTTGTACGTTTATAATGCGCAAGTCATGCATTGCCGGTTGAACTAAGATGGGACTGGGGTAAATCATCCGGAACCATTAAAAGAATCAGCAATATTTTTCCAAAGTTTTTCTATTTTGGAATGGTATTCGCTAAGTATTGTTAGGTAATGATTAGTCAACTGCATAAATGTCCATGTGCTTGTATTGAAATTAAGTCCAATCGAAAAAGAAACCCTATGTCACGCCTTATCCTATCCATCAGCCTGATACTGGCAACCTTGTCAGTCAGCGCACAGCCAGATGTCAGTAAACTACCCGTTACCGATTCTGCAGATTTTTTCCTTCAAAAAGGTCTCGTTGAAAAGCAAAACGGCCGTCGCCTTGAATCCCTCAAAAATTTTGAAAAAGCTGCCCAGTATGCTCCTGAAAGCAAGGATATAACTGCAGAGCTGGCTTCTGCATACCTGGATCTTCGCCGCTACGGTTTTGCACTTGATATGTTCAAGAAAAAGCAGAAACTCGGAGATGAGACTGCAGCCAATTACAAACAAAACAAGAATCTCAGTTACCAGCTCCACCAGAATGAAGATGTGATCACGTATGCCAATAAATTAAAACAACTGGATCCGGCAGAGAAAGTGAATTATTTTCTCGGGAAAGTGAACTATGATCTTGACAATTACGGCGATGCAAGCAAATTCCTGAATGAAGCTGCCAAAGAGGAACCTGCAAATGGTGAAGTTCCCTACATGATTGCGCATAGCTATGCAGACATGATGAACTATAAACTGGCTATCCCTTATTTCGAAAAAGCAATCACGCTGAAACCCGAACAGAATTACTGGATTTATGAACTGGGTCTCATTTATTACGCAATGAATGATGACAAGAATTCATTGAAATATATCCTCCTCGCCGGTGAAAAGGGTTACAAAAAAGATAATGATTACCTCGAAAACCTGGGTATTGCTTATCTCAATGTCGGCGACCTGGAACAGGGCGTTACCATCCTGAATGAAATCCTGAAAAGAAAACCCAGCGACCTGAATATCCTCAATATGATCGCTGAGGCTTACTATTATAAAGGCAAATTCCAGTTGGCTATTGATACCTGGGACAAGATCCTGGAATATGATAAATCAAATGCATCAGCCCTGTATATGATCGGCATGGCTTACCAGAAGAAAGGGGAGAAGGATAAAGGCATGGCGCTGTGTGATAAAGCGATTGAAATGGATCCTACATTGGCGGGATTAAAACAGAAGAAAATGGTAGCAGGGTTATAATACATTTACCACCCCTCCTTCGCTTCGCTTCGGCGGGCGCAGAAAGAGCACAAAGAATAACAAAGGGCACAAAGATTCTGATCTTTGTGCCCTTCTTGTATTTCTTTGTGTGCTTAGTGGTAAAAAAAAAATCACATCCTCTCCGGCACTTTAATCCCCAACAAAGCCATTCCCTTTGCAATCACAATTCCTGTCAGCTGCGATAACCTCAGCCTCAGCTGTTTTTTCTCCGCCGATTCAGCTGTCAGTACCGAATGTTCTGTATAGAATGAACTGTATGCTTTCGCCAGCTCATAACAATATATAGCCAGCAGCGAAGGGTTATATTCTGTGGCTGCTTGTTCAACGACAGTTGGGTATTGTTCCAGTTTTATGATCAGTGATTTTTCTGCAGGCAATAATCCTGATCCTGCATCAGCCGATTTTACGGGTGCCTCTTTACGGAGGATGGATTTAATCCGGGCATGGATAAATTGTATGAAAGGCCCGGTGAAACCATGGAAGTCTATACTTTCTTCCGGATTGAATATCATCCTCTTTTTGGGATCCACCCGCAGCAGGAAAAACTTCAGGGCTCCCAGCGCAATGATGTCATACAGTTCTTTCAATTCAGCTTCACTGAAATCTTTTACTTTACCCAATTCTTCAGTTTTCTGGCGGGCCACATTCACCATTTCTTCAATCATATCATCAGCATCCACCACGGTACCTTCACGGGTTTTCATACGGCCGGTAGGCAGTTCTACCATGCCGTAACTCATATGTGTGATACCGGAAGCACCGGGGATACCGAGTTTCTCCGCAATCAGTTTTAATACTTTGAAGTGGTAATTCTGTTCGTCGGCTACCACGTAGAAAGTCTGTTCACATCCGAATTCCTGTTCCCTTTGTTCTGCCAGGCCGATGTCCTGGGTAATGTAAACAGCAGTGCCATCTTTCCGTTGTACCACTTTTTCATCGAGACCATCAGCAGTGAGGTCAATCCAAACACTGCCATCCTCTTTTTTATAGAAAACATTTTTCGCGAGTCCGTCTTCGACTGCCTTTTTACCAAGCAGGTAAGTCTGGCTTTCGTAATAAGTTTTATCGAAATCACTGCCGATTCTTTTATACGTTATTTCAAAACCGCTGTACACCCATGCATTCATGGTCTTCCAGAGATTATTCACGGCTTCATCACCGCTTTCCCAGTCTACCAGCATCTGCTGGGCCTCTTTCATAATAGGTGCTTGCTTTTCTGCATCTTCCTTGCTCAATCCGCTTTCAATAAGTGCAGCAATTTCCTTTTTCATTACGTTCCCGAACATCACATAGTAGTCGCCTACAAAATGGTCGCCCTTACTGCCGGTTGAAGCAGGGGTGGCGCCGTTGGCATAACGCAGCCAGGCGACCATGCTTTTACAGATATGGATACCGCGGTCGTTCGAAATACAGGTTTTATAAACGGTGTGGCCGTTTGTCTTCATGATTTCGGCCACACTCCAGCCCAGGAAATTATTCCTGAGGTGTCCGAGGTGCAGGGGTTTGTTGGTGTTGGGGGAGGAATACTCCACCATTTTCTTCCGGCCGTCAGCAGGTTTTTTGCCAAAATCCTGGTTATCATAACCGGTATTGAGGAAATCCAGCCAGAACTGGTCAGCGATCACCAGGTTCAGGAAACCCTTGATTACATTATAGGAGGCAAAGAGGGCAGGCTCCGCTTTCAGCAGCGAATCCCCGATTTCCTGTCCAAGTTGTTCAGGCGATTTTTTCAGCGATTTGACAAATGCAAACAGCACAAGGGTATAATCACCTGTGAATTCTGGTTTGGTGCTGTTAATGGTAAGATCAGCTGCAGTAACAGTTTGGTTATACTGCCGGCTGATCACATCAGCAATAATGGGCTTTATCCGGTTTACAATACTCATCCTTTCAGTCGGTTTGCGGCAAATTTACGGCAAATTAGGCCGGCTTTGGTCAGAACCCCGCACAGCTTACCTTTGCACTTTCATGCGGAAACATATACATAACGTCCGGGATCTGATCCTGCCCATGATAGATTTTTTTTATCCGCCCTTCAGGAAACTGATGGGATTGCAGACTTATCGGTATGCTGCATCCGGCGGGATCAACACTGCGATTGGTTTCCTGGTATTCTATATCAGTTTCAAGTTCCTGTTCCGCGAATTACCGGTGGATATAGGCTTCATGGCTTTTGAAGCACACAGTGCTTCACTGGTGGTATCATTCTGTATCAGTTTCCCGCTTGGTTTTTTCCTGATGAAATACGTGGTATTCAGCGATTCGACGATGAAAGGAAAGGTGCAGCTGCTCCGTTATTTCCTGCTGTATGTATTTAATCTCGGATTCAATTACCTGTTGCTGAAAGTATTTGTGGAAACGCTGAAGATTTACCCGGTTTTCGCCCAGATACTCACTACCGCCATCATCATCCTGTTCAGCTATATTGCTCAGCGGAATTTTACTTTCCGGATCCGCAGCCAGGAAGATGAGTTTACAGAGTGATATTCATCGCGTCTACTTTAACCGATAATTCTCCGGTGCAGTTACTGCGGATGACCAGGTCGCCCTGCATGGGGTAGATGCCAATCAGCCTGATATCATTGATCTTTCCGAAACTCCTCACACCTTTGATCCATTCCTGGTTGAGTTGTTTGTTGATATTTACTTTGGCTGAATCAATATAGGAACCGAGTTCAAAATGTGCCTGTTTAGTAATTTCCTTGGTGATTTTCTTGTCAAATAACCAGTCGGCTGATCCCAGCAGGAAATTCTTGGATTTGATATCAAAATCTATTCCCTCCACTTCAATCGTCCGGGTGTCGGGTTTATAAACCGGTTTGCCGAGTAAGTAAACTACTCCGCTATTTGTACCTGAGAAATGGATTTTGATAACCAGTTTTTCATTCCCGGCACCGTAGATCCTGGCTGAATCAATGATGAATTTCTTTTTGATGAACCCTTTTTTGAAATCAAAATGCTGCCCCTGCACCTGCATGTTCAGGATACGGGTAAGGGAATCATAACTCAGCACGGCATCCAGGAAAATGCTGAAACCGGATTTGCGGCTGAAAACACTGATGTCAGGCAATGGCGTTATTTTCTCTGCAGGTTTACTGAAACTGATTACCGGTTTAGCAGAGAGACCAAGATAAATATTCAGCGAATCTCTCTGTGTATAAATATTATTGATCCGCAGTCGCTGTGGATTGATATTGAGCCAGCCGAGTCCGTAGATATCATAGGTTTTACTCAGCTTTTCCCAAATCTGTTTGAACCGCGGTTTAAGATCTACCGTTCCATATTTTTTAGTCAGGTCGGTTTTGGCTGCATCCAGTTCTGTAGTCAGTCCTTTTAATACCTGGCTGGTGATATCCTGTCCCCAGAAACAAACTTCACATTTATCCAGTGCTACGGGTTCGTTCCGCACTACATTCAACCTGAGTTTATAATCCGGTTGTATGCTGATGGAGTTTGTGAATGACACATTCACCCTTCTTTCGGGTTCACTGAAACCACAGCGGCAGGGTGGCGTCCAGGGGGAAAGCACGGTGCCGTTCACACAGATACGTGTGGAGCCGACAATTTTATAATAACCCATGAAACCGAGTGTGAGTGAAGTGCCGTTGGTTTTCATCTGCAGCGGACTACGTCTGAAAGAGTATTTGAAACGTGTGGCGCAACCATCCTGCAGCCATTCGTCGGGATAACCGGGTGAAGTAAATAATGTATCAACACTTTTTTCTGCTAATGCATAAATAGGTTTCAGGTTAACCTGGATGGGAATATTGATTTCTGAAGTGGGGAGTGAATCAAGCCGGAAATTGGAAGGGGAGAGGTCCGGTTTTTCGGGGTTGATTTTCTGGGCCTGTGCTGAATACATGGTCAAAAATCCTGCCAGCATCAACCATACTTTTCCTTTCATAGACGTATTTAAACGGTAAAATTAAAGAAAGAAAGGAGAAGGAAAAGTGAAGAATTTGGAGAAAAAAGACGATAATAATAGAGCTTCCAACCTTATAAAGCTGGCAGCCCTGTATTTACCAGGGGCAGTTGTTTCCAAAATCATTCTATTTCGGCTGCGTCAAACTAAACCAGTTCCCGCAACCATCCGTAACAACACATTCTATCCCGTAAAACTGCTCCTTGGGTTCAGACTTAAATTCAACACCTTTGCCTTTAACTCCTCATACGTTGCCCTGCAATCTGGCGTCTGTAATACACCCGCACCCATTACACCTTTATCAAGCAGTAACCTGATGGCATCCCTCACGTCCTGGTCAAAACCAGTAACATCCTCAGTAGCCGGAAACAAAACAATTTCATGATCCGGTGCATCTGGCGCAGTAACAGTCAGCCAGCGGAAACCATTGCCCATCCTGGCATCTGTATGGACTTTAAAACCCAGTTTGTTTACATAAAAATCATAGGCCTTGTCCTGACTGGATACAAATAAAGACGTGTGGGAGAGTTTGCTTACCATATTTTAATTATTAGGATGTAAATCTAAACGCGAAGAAAAGAATCCGTTTATTGGATCTTGCGGAGTTTTTAATCAACCCTAATTTACTGACCTGTTGCCCGGAGAAAACAATGCGGAATGGCTTTGGCCGGTTCAGCTTCCTGTTCACGCTTTTTCTGTAAAAACAGATCCCTGTATACCTGCGGGGCAAAACCAATTTCCTTTTTGAATAGCATACTGAAAGAGCCAATACTTTCAAAACCCACTTCATTACAAACGTCAGCCACCGTTTTATTAGCCTGCAGCAACAACCTGGCTTTATCCATCCGCTTCCCAGTAAGATACCTGTGCGGTGTTATCTTATAAACATTCCTGAACAAACGGTGAAAATGAAAAGGGGAAAAACAGGCATTACCGGAAATATCTTCCAGTTTGATTGGCTGCGAATAGTTCTCATCAATGAACATCTTTGCCGCCACAATCCGCCTGTATTGTTCAACATGCATTTGCATTATATAATCAACGAAGCCTTTTTTCCATACAAATACTATCCTTCATTCCCTCATACTGCCCGAAATTCGGGATCAGCGTATAACCATTCTTCTCATACAACCTGATTGCTTCCGGCTGGCCTTTGCCTGTTTCCAGAATCATTCTTTCATAACCCAACTCAGCCGACCAGCGCTCCAGTTCACTTAACACCTTCGATGCAATTCCTAAACTCCGGTGCCCTGGTTTCACATACATGCGCTTTAACTCAGTCGTTCTTTCCTCCCAGGGTTTGAAACAACCACATCCCACCGGCACATCATTCAGGCAGGCTATCACCACTTCCCGGATCTGGTCAATACTGTTAAACGGCTGGTACGTCTCCTGCGCCTTGCCATACCTTGCCAGCAAGTCACGGTCGAGCCATTCCACCAGCTGGATAAAATCATTATCACCGTTATCTGTTCTTCTGATCGTCACCATATTTTTAAATATTCCTGGGATTTTTCCATCCCTTATTTAGTCTTTCTATTGTTCCGTTGATTCTTTCTGTTCTTGTTTCCGCTCGCTTTGCCGTTACAACCCACTCGATATATTCTTTTTTGTTGGTGAAAGACAAGCTTTCAAAATACGACGCTGCACCACGGTTTTTTTTCAATCCTGCCGCAAGATCTTCCGGCAACTTTACCTCTTTAGTTGCTGGATTCACCCAGTTGAAAATTTCCCTTTGTTTGGGAACAGCCGCTTTCTTCCTGTCAGCATCCGTCTTTGGCCTGAAACCAAACACCGACCATGTATCATCAAATGAAACCAGGCTGATCCAGGTAAGTTTATCATCTTCCTTCAATAAACAATCCCAGCCCTTATCACGCGTCAAGATCTGTTTTAATGCCCGAACTGATTTTTGGATAATAAGCCCAAACAATCACACCCGGTTTCAGCAGCTTCATCACTTTGGATAATTCCTTTTCAAGCTGGGCCTTATTCTGGATAAACCAATGCACCTGGTCGTACACAGTGGCCCTGTCGGTGATTTTTACACCGGCAGGCAACGGTGATAATGCCTTCTTAAAAATCAAAGGGGCAGACAGGGTAAGCAACGTGGATCCCGGCTGGATCCTGAGCTTATCTGCAGTGGATTTGGCCATAATCGTTGGTTTCGTGACATAAATCTAAAATCATCCGGTCAGTTTTCCATGCTTAATCTTGCGGAATGTCAGGTATTTTGGCTGTTTTATGCCTTCATTATCAGTAACTCAGCCAAAAACTGACATTTTTGCAGAATCCTGCCCAACGGCATAATCATTGACTATACCTTAACGCCGACATATGTGCCGGCAAAAAGGAGCTTAAAACTATGGGAAAAATTATAGGAATCGACCTTGGTACAACCAATAGCTGTGTTTCCGTGATGGAAGGCAGCGAACCCGTTGTGATTGCCAATGATGAGGGCCGCCGTACCACGCCTTCAGTTGTGGCTTTCCTGAAAAACGGTGAACGTAAAGTAGGTGATCCGGCAAAGCGCCAGGGCAATCACTAACCCCCAAAACACCATTTCATCCGTGAAAAGGTTTATGGGCCGTCAGTTCAATGAAGTAACTGAAGAAATCAGCCATTGGAGCTATAAAGTAGCCAAAGGTGATAACAATACCGTGCGTATTGATATTGACGGACGTTTATACACGCCGCAGGAAATCAGCGCCATGGTACTCCAGAAAATGAAAAAAACAGCTGAGGATTACCTGGGTCAGGAAGTAACTGATGCAGTAATAACTGTACCTGCCTATTTCAACGATGCCCAGCGCCAGGCTACCAAAGAAGCCGGTGAAATCGCCGGTTTAACTGTTCGCAGGATTGTGAATGAGCCTACAGCCGCTGCACTGGCATACGGACTGGATAAAGCCAAACACGACCAGAAGATCGCCGTATTTGATCTCGGTGGTGGTACATTCGATATCTCCGTACTCGAACTGGGTGACGGTGTGTTTGAAGTAAAATCAACCAATGGTGATACCCACCTCGGTGGTGATGACTTTGATAAAGTGATCATGGACTGGCTGGCTGATGAATTCAAAAAAGAGGAAGCCATTGACCTGCGCAAAGACCCGATGGCGCTCCAGCGTTTGAAAGAAGCATCTGAAAAAGCCAAAGTGGAACTCAGTTCTTCTTCAGAAACTGAAATCAATCTTCCATATATCACCGCAGTGGATGGCGTTCCCAAACACCTGGTGAAAAAACTCAGCCGCGCGAAATTTGAACAACTGGCCGACAACCTGTTTGCCCGCTGTCTCAAACCCTGCGAAGCTGCCCTTCGTGATGCCGGTTTAGCCGCATCAGCCATTGATGAAGTGATTCTCGTGGGTGGATCAACCCGTATCCCCAAAGTACAGGAGATAGTGGAGAAATTCTTCGGCCGCAAACCGAACAAGAGCGTGAATCCGGATGAAGTAGTGGCCGTTGGAGCCGCCATCCAGGGCGCTGTGTTAACCGGCGAAGTAAAAGATGTACTGCTGCTCGATGTAACCCCGCTTTCACTGGGTATCGAAACTATGGGCGGTATTATGACTACATTGATCCCTTCGAATACAACTATCCCGACCAAAAAATCGGAAGTATTCTCCACCGCCAGCGACAACCAGCCCGGTGTACAGATTCATGTTATGCAAGGTGAACGTCCGATGGCCAAAGACAACAAGAGCCTCGGTATCTTCAACCTCAATGGTATTCCCCCGGCTCCCCGTGGTGTACCGCAGATCGAAGTGATCTTTGATATTGATGCAAATGGTATCCTGCACGTAACCGCCAAAGACAAAGGCACAGGTAAGGAACAAAAAATCCATATCGAAGCCGGTTCAGGCCTGAGCAAGGATGAAGTGGAAAAAATGAAAAACGAAGCCCGCGCTAATGAGGCCACCGATAAAGCGGAAAAAGAAAAGGTGGAAAAACTCAACCAGGCCGACAGTCTCGTTTTCCAGACAGAAAAACAACTGAAAGAATACGGAGATAAAATTCCTGCAGACAAAAAATCAGCCATCGAACAGGCTGCAGAAAAACTGAAGGAAGCCCATAAAGCACAGGATATCCCCGGCATTGATACAGCCATGGCTGCATTGAATGCTGCATGGACAGCTGCCAGCGAGGACATGTACAAAGCCACACAGGATGGTGGTGCACAACCCGGGGCCGGTAACGGTGCGGGCGCCGGTGCACATCAAACTGCTGATGCCGGAAATACCGGAGCAGATAATGTGACGGATGTGCCTTATGAAGAAGTGAAATAAATATCACAGTCATTTGACTGTTATTGCAAGGACTAATACTGATTCATGCCCCTGCTTTCAGGCAGGGGCTTTTATTTAAAATATTTTTTTATGGAAATCGAAATCTTCACTCTCGCCGACTTCGCCCAGGATAATAATTCCAAACTGACTATTGTAGGCACATTTGATGCCATCAATGTAGTCCAGTTCCCGGTCAGCCACCCGGCCTGTTCACTGGCCTGCCGGCTGCGTTTTGGAATGAAAGAATCCGGACAACACGATTTTTCCCTGCGGCTGATTGACAGCAAAGGCAAAGAAATCATTCAGCCTATCAAAGGGGATATCAATATCGCACCACCGGCAAACGGACAGTTCACATCAGTGAATATGGTGGTGAATTTTAACCAGCTCCAGTTCCCGGAAGCAGGCCGTTACTCTTTTGAATTGTATGTAGATGGTGACTGGAAAACCGGATTACCGCTTTTCCTGGTTCAACAGCAACAACAACTGCAGCAGGGGCATCGCTAAACCTGATAACTGGTTAACCGCCCTTCAATAACTGGCGAAGGATCAGTTGCGCTGTATCAGGACCTGTACTGAGTAAATAAAACTCAGCAGTCCTGCCGGCATCTTTCCTGCATATCATTGCATCGTTTTCATATAAACAAACACAGCTATTGTGCACAAGCCAATAGCTGTGTTCGTTTTTCTGGAGCTTACATCCCCTGTAACCTAGTATGGAGTGGATGACAGTCTGCTGATTTGATACGCCTGCAGATTCCCAATATGCAAGCCACCGCTTGCTTTGTTCAGCAGATAAAACCCATTGCGGATCTTGTCTTCCGGAGAAAACATATGCCGTAGCTGTCCATGCTATATCTGTAACAGGCATTGGGGAATTGGTTATTTAACTTTAAAATGTCCGTGAATCACCTGCATGAATGTACAGAAGTCCACATAGCTGCCACGGTCTGCTGTACGCGGATCAGGAATCGGGTTTCCGGAATTATCAAGTATGGTAGCAGGTGTATTACCCATCTTATGACTCCATTTACCGTTAGGCCCTTTTCTGAACCAATGGTAGTCGAAATTAGGAGATACCACTAATGCAACAAGGTGACCAGGGGAAATACATTTATTGTCCTGGTTCGGCTTATCAATTAATCCATCACTGATAGCACCCATTTTCGCACTGATGCTGCCAACAGGTACGTTACAGGCAGACAAATCATTTTCCTGCTGTCCGGTTGCTTTACCAGGTTGCGCAAAAGTATCAGTCCGGTAATTTGTACCATAATTGTAACAGTTATTGCTGCCGGTTACAGAAGGATTACTATTCCATGCAGCCAGGTCTGCCGAAGGCGCGCAGGGGCATACAGGTTTCAGCGGGCGAAGGAAATCTTCCAGGATACCGGGATACCATTTCCTGTAATTATCAATATATATCTGCCTTTTATCCAGGTACTGTTTAATCAGTTTTTCAAGCTTTCCGCGGAAATCAGGAAGGCCTTTCACGCCACGAAGCGATTTGAAATTGTCGAAAATGAATGATTCCATTCCTGTTTCGGCACGGGCTGATAAATCACCGCTGTATACAGTATCGTGTGCATAATGTAAAGTCTGCGGTACATCTTTATTCAGCAGTTTACCTTCTTGCTCAATAATAATTCCCCGGTAACCTAGCACAGCAGGGAAGGGGTTTGTCTTTTCCGTTTGCTTTTTCAATGCACCGAAGGAAAGACGTTTCAGGAAATTGCGGGCCGCAGCATCATCCAGAGTAAATTCCGGATTTGGTCTGCCGCTGAAAATGTCGAGCGTGATTTTGACTGGCATAAAAATGGTTTTTGATTTGGATGCTGAAGGTAAACGTATGAACAGAACCAGACAATACCACGTTAGTAGTAACCCGCGTACGATGATGATAAACATCCCGTTAACAACAGAAATAAATAAAAATGCAGGGCTTTAGTTCCGGAAATGAATATTAATGGCTGAAAATCTGCCACAACAAATAACCAAATGATAATAAAAAACTCACATACTCAAATATATGCCTGGGTGGTCTTAATAAAATAAAAAAACGTAACGGCAGGTAAAATACCAGCAGGCAAATCAGTCCCCAGGCAGCTGTATGGATACTGTCTGTATGTAATACTTTCATCGTGATAGTAAGCAACCCGTAACTGAAAAAGAAGAACAGAGTCGTGAATACTGCGCTGGATGCCCTCACCAATGGTTTTTGGGCAAGTGTCAAAACCTCTTTACCATTCACAGATTTAGCCACCACCGACATAAAACAAATAAAGTAAAATGTCATACCCAGAATAAACCCGGTTTCCGTAACACCCAATTTCTTCAAAGCCTGGAAAGGAAAGAGCCACCAGAAAAAACCAACTGCTGAGAGCATGACAGACATGCCCAGAGCAGCACCTTCCCATGATTTCATGGAATCGCGGTATTGGTATAACAATCTGGTATCTCCGTACAGACCGAAAAAACTCAGCGCGCCCGCAGAAACAGCCAATGTGTTCAGCAACATCAGGATTGTACAGCTGAGACCGGGATGCTGCATCTGCCAGGTCACCAGTGGTTCCAGGAAAAAGGCATAGAGCAGTACGGAAAATACATCCGGAAGGATTTTATCCCAGTATTGTATGAAAGGCTTTGAAAAATGCAGCATGCAGGGCAGCAATATACTTTACAAAAATTTATCAACAGTGTTATTACTGGTACACAGCTTGCTTAATTTTACAGCAAACAAAAAACTCAATTGTATGGAAGGTATTGTAAAAGTGGTAACTGAAAAAGCAGGCATTTCTGAATCACAGGCAAAATCTGCGGTGGATGCTGTTATATCTTTTTTGAAAGATAAAATGCCCGGTGGTATCGGCGGACAAGTAGAAGGATTCCTGAACAGCAATGCCGGAACGATCGGTGATGTGGTTGACACTGCAAAAGATAAAGTAGGCGGATTATTCGGAAAATAGAATCACGCTTTAACTCCTCTGTTTTTTACCTGTTGTTTATCTGCCGCTGTTTTCCATTGATAAACAGGCATGAAAATCACTCATTTATTTTCAGTATTTGAGTGTTTTTCATTAACATTTTGTTAGGTGCTTTATTTGGCACTGACGCAGAACTGTTGTATCTTTGCGATAACAAACCTGAGCCTCGTACCTATAACTACAGATCCGTACACTAACCAGCTACAGCTAGCCTCCTGGTTCACTTACTACAGACGAAGAAGCTCAGACGATTATTAAACGACAGACAAAAAAAGGAGTTTTATGAAGAGCATTACTATGCCCGGACAGGTCCAGTTAGATGAAAAAACCAAGAAACAACTGACCACGGAAGTAAAAGAAACATTATCACAGGACAACTGTGAACAAAGTAAAAGCTGCTGGGGTTTTAGGTTGGAGGTTGGAGGTTGGAGGTTAAACCCGAAAGATCGTAGTGTACTATCTGTTGGAATGTTGGATTGTTGGAATGTTCTGCAATCCGAAGTGTTCCTCACAATAAGTTACTCTACGATAAACGGAGTGCTTTAATCTTAATGTCTTTACGAATAAATGAACAATCCAACTCTCCAACAATCCAACATTCCAACTTATTAAGAGGTTTCGAACTTTCGGGTTCAACTTCCAACCTCCAACAACCCACAAAAAAACCGGCACTAAGCCGGTCTCTCTATATCTCAATTCGCTTTATTCTACATGATATCCATCGCTTTCACTAACGCCGTAGTCTGGAAGGGCAGGATCAGGGTCAGCCATTCCCAATGTGTGACAATCGCAAAAATCAGGGCTGCAGTTGAACCCAGGAAAACAAGCCACCAGAGGCCGCGGTATTTTTTTTGTTTGCTCCATGTGTTGATGAATTTGCGCAAAAATAAGGTTGGGAACCGGAATCAAAAAATGTCATTTTGGTTTTTTCCGGAACAGCAATACCAATATGGAAACCAGGGCACCTGAAAGGGCAATGGCCCATTTTATCCTTACCACCCAATGATACAAACTGAGATCCCCTGCAACCCGGCCATTCAGCCATTCCAACAGGCACTTATTTTCATAAATATCACAGGCCCAACCAAGCAATTGCAGTGCTGCAAGTATGAACAGCCCGTTTCTTAACCCGCCCTTATTCAGCCTGCCGGCTGCCATCATGCATAAAGCCGCTATACCGGGATAAACACCCACCATAAAGGCAAAATCAAAATACAAATGATAACCAAGGATAGTGTACACGGGGATCAAGTCCGACATGATAGCTGTAATCTTTTCAGCAGGGTAACTGATCTCCAGCCCAATGATGGTAAAGGGCTGGCCCTGGCTTACAAAATCAGATTCCATCCATTTCATACAAAAAGCGGTGCCTAAAAAGACACCAAGACAGAACCTGAAAAGGTTTGTCCATTGTTTCTGGTTAATTGCCATACGATTGCGCTTTTTTTTTGCTTAAAATCCGCCTAAAATTACAATCTTCACTCTTTTAATTATTATATTCGTAATGTGTCATATAAACACAAAAAACAGGTTCACTAACGATTGTCAGTATGTTGTTACATTTTTATCTCCGCTACCATACCAGTTTCGGCCAGCACCTTTTTATTTCAGGTAATACAGACGAATTAGGGAATGGTGATTTAAGCAAGGCGCTTCCCATGGAATATCTTAACGATGAATTCTGGCAGGGAAGCCTTGAAATCCGTAAGAAAGATCTTCCGGCTAAACTGACCTATAAATATATTCTCAAAAATGAAAACCAGGAGATCATTGCTGAATGGGGCGATGACCGCACTATTGAAAAAATTGAAAAAGACATTGCAGAATTACAACTGGTAGACATCTGGAACCATGCCGGTGAATACGAAAACGCATTTTTATCTGCACCCTTTGCAGAAGTATTACTGGCCGGCAAAAAACCAAAACAATCAGCTGCATCAGATAAAAACCACACCCATATTTTCAGGGTGAAAGCGCCTCTTCTGAAAAAAGAAGAAGTGCTCTGTCTTCGCGGAAGCGGTGAAAGACTGGGCGACTGGTCTGATGACCGGATAATCCTGATGAACAGGCAGGGAAACTGGTGGACTGCCAGCCTCGATCTTACCGAAGGCAGTTTCCCGATCGCTTATAAATACGGGATTTACAATGTTGCGGAACAACGCTTTGTTGAATATGAAGGTGGCAACAACCGCCTGCTCTACAGCGATGCCCAAAAGAAAAAACTGACCATCCTCCATGATGGATTTGCCCAATTACCCAACACGACCTGGAAAGGTTCTGGTGTTGCAATCCCGGTTTTCAGTTTACGTACTGATGACAGTTTCGGGGTGGGAGAGTTTACTGATATCAAAAAGCTGGCTGACTGGACAAGCAATACCGGCTTAAAACTAATCCAGCTCCTCCCGGTGAATGACACTATTGCCACCCATACCTGGGAAGATTCTTATCCCTATGCCGCGATCTCTGCCTTTGCCCTGCATCCTATCTATATCAACCTGTCTGAAGTAGCCGGTAAAGCACATGCTTCCGCAGTTACTGGCCTGCAGGATGTAAAAGACAAACTCAACGCACTCACTGTTGTTGACTATGAAGCCGTGATGATTGTGAAGACCAAAGTGCTTAAAGAATTATATGAATTAATGGGAGCGGAGTGCTTTGAGTCAAATGGTTACAAGAAATTTTTCAAGACCAATAAGCACTGGCTACAGCCTTATGCTGCATTTTGTTTTTTCCGTGATGAATACGGGCATTCCCGGTTTAATGAATGGCCGACAAATGCCGTTTATGAAGAAGATGAAATCAGGAAATTATTTGCAACCGGGTCCGCCACAGCGGCTGAACTGGGCTTTTACTGCTTTGTGCAATACCAGCTCCACCTGCAATTGGAAGATGCCGCCAACTATGCCCATAAAAAAGGCGTGGTGCTGAAAGGCGATATCCCAATCGGCATTTACCGCAACGGCTGTGATGCCTGGGTGGCACCTGAACTCTACAACATGGAATGGCAGGCTGGTGCGCCGCCTGATGATTTTACTGCAGTTGGCCAGAACTGGGGTTTCCCAACCTACAACTGGAAAAAAATGCAGGAAGACGGTTTTGGCTGGTGGAAACAGCGCTTTGAGCAAATGAGCCATTACTTTGACGCGTTCCGTATTGATCACATTCTTGGCTTCTTCCGGATATGGAGTATTCCCATCCATGCTGTACAGGGTATGATAGGCCGTTTTGTACCCAGCATCCCGGTTCATATTAACGAATTCGGTGAAAATGGTGTGTGGTTCGATTACCAGCGTTATTGCAAACCCTTTATCACAGATGAAGTGCTGGCTGAACAATTCGGCCACCTGGCAGACCAGGTAAAAGCAGCATACGTTATTCCCAATGGTACGGGCGGTTATGAATTCGAAATGAAATTTGAAACCCAGCAGCAGCTGGTGGATCATTTTGCCACGCTGGAACAAAATGACGATAACGAAAAAATCAAGAACGGTTTGCTTGACCTGGTGGCCAACGTAATCCTTTTTGAAGTAGAAGGATCACAGGGACAGGAGTTCCATTTCCGGTTTGGCATGGAGAAAACACTCACCTTCCGTCACCTGATACCACATGTACAGGAAAGACTCCGCAATTTATATGTTGACTATTTCTTCCGCCGTCAGGACGATTTCTGGTTCCGTGAAGCCATGCATAAACTGCCCTGGCTGAAAGCTGCCACTAATATGCTGGTTTGCGGGGAAGACCTTGGTATGGTGCCAGACTGTGTTCCTGATGTGATGCGCCAGCTGGGCATACTCAGCCTGGAAATCCAGCGGATGCCCAAAGATCCGAAGAAAGAGTTTTTCCATCCCAACGATGCGCCTTATATGTCGGTGATCACACCTTCCACACATGATATGAGTACCATCCGCGGCTGGTGGGAAGAAAACAGGGAGCGGACTGCATTGTTCTACACTACAGTCATGGGACAATGGGGTGAACCGCCATACTACTGCGAAGCATGGGTAAACCGTGCCATCATCTTACAACATCTTTATTCACCCTCGATGTGGAGCATATTCCAGCTCCAGGACTTACTCGGCATGAATGAAACCCTGCGCCGGGAAAACCCGAATGATGAACGGATCAACAATCCGGCTAATCCAAAGAATTACTGGCAATACCGGATGCACCTCAGCCTTGAGCAGTTAGCTGAAGCAAGCGATTTTAATAATGAACTGAGGGGGTACCTTTCTAATGCAGGGAGGATATAAGTAGTTCTTACATTTTAAGGTTAAATCTGTAAAGTGATTTTATTTTTGTATGCTATTTTCCTGGCTTTTAGCTATTAGCTATTGGCCATTAGCAAACAGCCAGCAGCCAAAAGCTAAAAGCTAATAGCTAATAGCCAACAGCCAAATCTCCAGAATCTTACGCAATGAAAGTACACTACCACCCCTACAACCTCCGCTTCCGCCATCCATTCACCATTTCCCGAGGTACAAAAACCCACCAGCCCACCTTGGTTGTGGAACTGGAACATTATGGTGTTAAGGGATATGGTGAAGCACCGGCTATCGCTTATTATTACATACCGGTAGAGAAAATGATAGAAGACCTGGAAGCGAATAAGGAAGCGATTGAAAAATTTGTGTTTACAGACCCCGAGCGTTACTGGCATTTCCTGCATCACCTGATACCGAATAATTCATTTTTAGTTTGTGCATTGGATATTGCAGCCTGGGATATCTGGGGCAAGATGCAGAAAAAACCATTGCGGGAAGTATGGAATGCCCCCGTTACCAAAGAACCGATATGCGATTATACCATCGGCATAGATACCATCGAAAAAATGGTGATGAAGATGAAAGAAAAGCCCTGGCCTATTTACAAAGTGAAAGTGGGCACAGCGGATGACATCGCCATTGTAAAAGCGTTAAGGGATAATACAGATGCGGTACTCCGTGTAGATGCCAATGCCGCCTGGGATCTGGAAACGGCACTGAAACTGATACCGCAACTGAAAGAACTGGGTGTTGAACTCGTTGAACAACCCCTGGCAAAAGATAACTGGGAAGGGATGAAAGTACTTTACCGGGAATCCGCCCTGCCTTTATACGCCGACGAGGCCTGCGTGAAAGAAAAGATGTGGATGCCTGCAAAGACCATTTCCATGGCATCAATATCAAACTCACCAAATGCAGCGGCATTACTCCGGCCCGCCGGATGATCAAACGCGCCCGCGAAATCGATCTGAAAGTGATGATTGGCTGTATGAATGAATCCACCATCGGCTCGGCTGCCATTGCCCAACTCCTGCCATTTATTGATGAAGTAGACATGGATGGGCCGTTGTTACTGGCAGAAGACCTTGCAACAGGAATCAGTTATGATTATGGGAAAATAACCATATCTGGTAAACCCGGACTGGGAATAGATTATTGCGGGTTGTTTGAGAAATAAATACATCTTACCACAAAGTGCACAAAGTAAAAACTAAGGCCACAAAGGGTAAACCTTTGTGGCCTTAGTGTATTTTCATAGTGAACTTTGTGGTAAAAGAAAATCACATTTTTGTTTCTACCTTTAATGTCGCTTGAAGCAAACCGCCATCACCATATTATTTGCACTGCTTTTTACCTGTATTCACTCCCAGGTTACACCCCTGTTATCAAATGGGAAAGGTGTTTGGGCGGCACCAAGGAAGACGGAGGTTGTGATATAATCCCCACAAGCGATGGTGGCTTTATTACTGCAGGTGTTCAAATTCTGCCAACGTTGATGTCATCAATGTCCACGGCGGAAGAGATGCCTGGATTGTAAAATTCACTGCGCTGAATGAAATTGAATGGCGTTTTAAATACGGCGGCAGTTATGATGATTCTGCAACAGCGTGCGGGAAGTGCCAACCGGCGGTTACATTGTACTTGGTTATACCAATTCAAACAATGGCGATGTTACAACAACATTTGGCGGCGGGGATTTTTGGTTATTCAAACTGGACGGAAACGGTGTCTTGCTCTGGCAGAAATCCTGGGTGGCAGCAATGCTGAATTGCCCGGTTCTCTTGATCTTAGACAACAATGGATTCATCATTTCCGGACAGACTTATTCCAATAACAGGCATGTAAGCGGGAACCATGGTAAGAGGATGTATGGGTTTTAAGCCTGGATGGAACGCAAAGATCCTGCTGGCAAAAATGTTATGGCGGTTCAGGGAGAAGAAAGGGGATCTGTTAAAACAGTACCCGGCGGCGGATACATTTTTTCTGCCGAAACCAATTCATCCGACGGAGACGTCACTTTAAACAATCCGGATGATATCTGGCTTGTCAGGATAGATCCAACCGGAAATATCCTCTGGCAGCAAACCTATGGCGGCAGCGGATACGAATCATCCGCCAATGTCATCAGCATGGCCAATGGATTCGTTGTTGGCGGGACCACCAGCTCAACCAATGCACCCATCAATAACCTGGGGGCATGGATGGCTGGATTTTAAAACTGATTTAATGGGAATATTCTCTGGCAAAATAATTTTGGCGGCCATTATAACGAGCTCTCAAACAGTGTTTCACAAACTGCCGATGGAGGCTTCCTGATTGCAGGCTGGAGCCTGTCCTTTTCGGAGATGCCTGTTTCTCAAACGGGGAGGAAGATTTCTGGCTGGGGAAAATCAATGCAGACAGGGAAACTGTTATGGCAAAACTAATCGGAGGAACCAAAGAAGATATTGCAAAGCTGCCATAGTTGAAACGAGCAATGGAAGTATCTTGATTACAGGAAATGAATTATCTGATAACCGGGATGTAACCAATCATCTTCAATCCAGTAACCCTATTTAAATGTTTTCATGGATCAATGGCTGGTCTGCCTCACTTTTACAGGTAACAACCTGGATTCAAAAGTCAAAATCACCTCTTCACTATCAATATTTGCCCGGGCAAACCTGCACATTTTACCGCTACACCAGTTAATGGCGGCACAGAGCCCATCTATCACTGGTATTTAAATGGTGTTGTTCAAACTGGCTATGCAGATACAATCACTGTTGATAACCTGCAGGATAATGACCAGGTAAGCTGCCAGTTTTTCAGCAGACAGCCCTGCATCGTTGACCAGCATGTTCTTTCCAACACCATCACCATGCATACCTATCCCAACGGCACACCATCCGGTTTCCTGCCCGCAGAAATGACCAAATGCGTGAATCTCTATGAGAAAATAAAACCACTCACTGAATTTGCCTCTTATTTATGGAGCACCGGTGCCACCACACCATCTATTACCATCCACAACCCCGGGGAATACTGGCTCGAAGTAACAGACCTCACCGGCTGCAAGGGAAAAGAATACACAACCATCACCACACGCAGTTGTATGAACGCAGTCTATATCCCTTCTGCATTCACACCCAATAAAGATGGCCGGAATGATATCTTCAAACCACTGATAGACGGAAAACTGATCAAATACGAATTTGCGATCTACGACCGCTGGGGGCAAATCGTATCCTCCGCACCAAAACCCGGATACAGGCTGGGATGGAAAACGAAAGGGCATTGATGTTGGCGGTATCGTTTATATCTGGACTTGTACGTACCAATTAGAAGGAGAGGCGGTAAAAACTGAAAAGGAACGGTGGCAGTAGATAATAGATATTAGATATCAGATATTAGTTGAGTGTAACGAATAAATTTTTTTAACCACAAGGGTCACAAAGGAACCTGAACTTCGGGCACTAAGGCCACAAGAATTAATCCTTGTGGCCTTAGTGTATTTTCTTAGTGGACTTTGTGGTAAAAAAAATCTACAGTTCAATTTTACTTTCCAATTTACCACGCCCAACTAATATCTAATATCTGATATCTAATATCTGACTACCAGATTTTCACTCTCAAACTATCCGCCCTGTACATCTTATCACCCGGTTTGATATTAAACGCCGAATAAAACTCATCTACATCCACAAACGGCCCATTCACCCTGTATTTGGCAGGAGAGTGTACATCTGTCATCAGGCGGTTGCGGAGCTGTTCATCTTTTTGTTTGCCTAACCAGCCTAAAGCATAACCCAGGAAATAACGCTGCATAGGTGTTAACCCGGCCACTGTTTTATTGGCTTTATACTCATCCGTTTTCTTATACGCTTCAATACCCAGCAGGATACCGCCGAGGTCTGCAATGTTTTCACCAGTAGTGGCTTTACCATTGATGTGGTAACCGGGTACCGGTTCGTAAGCATCAAACTGTTTTATGATTACTTCGGCACGGCGGTTGAATTCTTCCTCATCCGTTTTTGTCCACCAGCTCATCAGGTTGCCTTTGGCATCAAACTGACGGCCTTCATCATCAAAACCATGGGTGATTTCATGTCCGATTGTTGACGCACCGGCATAACCATACACCGTAGCCTCATCCAGTTCTTCATCCCTGTAACCCGGTACGGTGAAAATACCAGCCGGCAGCACGATTTCATTATTGGAAGGATTGTAATATGCGTTGTACGTCTGGGGGAACATATCCCATTCATCCCGGTCAACCGGTTTACCCAGTTTGTTGACATTATACTGATGCCACCATTTATTCGCGCTGACCAGGTTGGCCAGGTAACTTTCTGTACCTACCTGCAGGGTGCTGAAGTCTTTCCATTTTTCAGGATAACCGACTTTCTTTTTAATAGCAGCCAGCTTGGCATACGCTTTTTGTTTGGTGCTGTCACTCATCCACGTCAGGTTTGCAATCCGGTCTTTCAATGCTGCACGGATGGCTTCTACCATATCTTCATAACGTTTCTTGGCTTTTTCGTTGAAGAACTCTTTTACATATAACTGGCCCATCAGTTCACCCATCACATTTTCTTCACTGGCAATGGCCCGTTTCCACCTGGGCCTGCGGGCTTTTGCTCCGCTGAACAGTTTACTGAAATCAAAAGCAGCCCGTCCGAAAGTATCGGGGAGAGCCGCAGAAAAATCAGAAAGCAGGTTGAATTTTACATAGCCTTTCCAGTCATTCAAAGGCACTGTTTTCAACACACCATCCAGCGCTTTGAAAAATTCAGGCTGGCCAACAATGACAGAATCAATTCCCTTGATACCCACAATGCCCATATATGAATTCCAGTCAAAACCGGAATTCATCTTGCCCAGGTCAGCCACAGCCATTTTATTATAATTCTTATACGGATCACGGAGGTCTTCAATCTTACGGCTCGCGGCAGCCAGTTTGGTTTCCAGTGCCAGGATGTTTTTCGCCGTTGTTTCCGCAGCAGCAGGGGCATCACCGGATAAAGTAAGTACCTGCGTCATGTATTTAATATACGCACTCCGGATATTCACCGTAACACTGTCGCTTTTGAAATAATATTCCCTTTCCGGCAATCCCAATCCGCCCTGGCTCATCTTATAAGCCATCACATCACTGTTTTTGTCATCCTGGGTAATATAATCCGAGAATAAAGTGGATGATCCGGCCATCTTGAATTCTGCCACCAGGTTCACCAGTGCCTTCACATCCGTAACGGCATTGAGTTTATCCAGCATCGGCTGGAGCGGCTTTACGCCATCGGCTTCAATTTTTGCACTGTCCATTGCCATTTTCCAGAAATCGCCGATTTTCTGCTCCGTACTGCCGGCAGCAGCATTTGAGGCAGACGCTTTTTCAGCGATTTCGCGTAACCTGTTTTTATTCTCCAGGTCAACCAGGTTTCCGATACCCCAGGCCGATTCATCCCCGGGAATTTCATTTTTATTCAGCCAGCCACCATTTGCATACTGGAAAAAATCTTCCCCCGGACTCACTGTAGTGTCCAGGTTCGTAGCCAGTACATCCGGTTTTACTTCGGCGTCTTTTTTAGATGATTTACAGGAAAATAAAGCAAGACAAAGGATGAACAGGTTCATCCGGTTGAAAATAAATTTCATGTTTTAATCGTTTGGGTCACTGAAGGTAAATAAAACCAGAAGGGCTTTAAAAAAAATTGATAGACGGAATGGTTTTATTGATCAGAAAGCATGCAGAACCTGTTTAAAACCGGTTTCGGGGATGGAGACTGATTAAATTCATACCAGTTCCGCCTGTCCGGCCTTAATTTTGCATAGTGGCAATATCCCGGTTATGAAAAAACTACTTGTATTCCTCAGTTTAGCGCTTTTGTCATCTGCTGCATATACCCAGCGTTTGCATGCTGGTGTGTTTGGCGGATTGTCTGCCTATAATGGCGATCTCACAGAAAAAATATTCCCCCAGAAAGTAACCAACTTTGCGATTGGAGTATCTGTCAATTACGAAGTAACAGACCGGATCATGGCCAGGCTGGGTCTCACTTATACGGTGGTTGGCGGTTCAGATAAGTATAGTGGCAATCCTGATACCTACACCCGCAACCTCTCATTCGAAACTAAGATTACTGAAGCCGCTATAACCGGCGAATATTACCTGTACAGCCTGGATGAACGCCGTTTTTCGCCATACCTGCTTGCCGGAGTTGCCGTGTACCATTTCAACCCTTACACCTATGATGCCACCAAAAGCATGGTGTACCTGAAACCGCTGAGCACAGAAGGACAGGGTATCACTGGTTATCCCGACCGCAAACCTTATTCCCTTACTCAATTTGCCATCCCTTTTGGTGCAGGTCTCAAATTCGCGATTAACGATAACCTCCGCATCGGGTTGGAAGGAGGCATGCGAAAACTGTTTACCGACTACCTCGATGATGTAAGTACCACTTATATTGATGCCGGTGACTTGCTGGCAGCCAGAGGCCAGCTGGCCATTGATCTTTCTTACCGGGGTGATGAAGCCGGCGGCAGCCTGATCTATCCCGCTAAAAACGCCCAGCGTGGCAGTCCGAAGAGTAAGGATTATTATTATTTCACCGGCATTCATCTCACATACCGCCTCGGCACCAGCAGTGGCGGCTCTGGCGGTGGCCGTCATAAAACCGGCTGCCCGGTCAATATCTGGTAAAATCCTTTTTTTCAAACCATTCAACTTCCCGGCTGTTGTACATTTGCAGTTATGGCCTGGAAAAATCAGCAGGAATTTATTGATGCACTCAGCAGGGCTGGGGAATTACTCAGGGTGTCAACGTATGTGGATCCCAAACTGGAAATCGCCGAGATCACTGACCGGATCAGCAAATCAGGCGGTGGCGGAAAGGCCATCCTGTTTGAAAACACCGGGTATGATTTCCTGTACTAATGAATGCATACGGCAGTGAAAAAAGAATGTGCATGGCACTTGGTGTCCGGCATCTGGATGATACAGCCCGTGAAATTGAAGAACTCTTTAAACTGTTAGCTGCTCCCAAAGAAGGCATGATGGATAAACTGAAAATGTTACCCAAACTGGGACAGTTTGCTTCCTGGATGCCCAAAGTGAAAAAGGGCAGGGGGGAATGCCAGCAAGTGGTGATGGTAAAACCGGATATCACTAAACTTCCGGTAATAACCTGCTGGCCCAATGACGGCGGCCCGTTTGTAACCTTACCCATTATCCATACCCGCGACCCGTTAAGCGGACAGCGAAACGTAGGCATGTACCGCATGCAGGTATTCGGCCCTGCACTCACAGGTATGCACTGGCATAAGCATAAAGTTTCTGCCAAACACTTTGCAGAATATAAAAGACTCAACCAGAAAATGCCGGGGGCAGTTGCCCTGGGCGGTGATCCGGTATATGCTTACTCAGCCACTGCACCATTGCCGGAAAATGTGGATGAATATATGCTCGCCGGGTTTCTCCGGAAGAAAAAAGTAGAGCTTGTTAAATGTATCACCCAACCCGAAGTGGAAGTACCCGCAGATGCAGATTTTGTGATTGAAGGTTATGTGGATCCTTCAGATGAATTAATCTGGGAAGGTCCTTTTGGTGACCACACCGGTTATTATTCATTGCCCGACTGGTACCCTCGGTTTCATATAACAGCCATCACCCATAAAAAAATCCGGTTTATCCGGCTACCATCGTCGGTATACCGCCCAGGAAGATGCCTGGCTGGGAAAAGCCACAGAGCGGATTTTCCTTGCACCTATTAAAATGACCATGGTGCCTGAAATCATGGATATGGATATGCCTGTGGAAGGAGTATTCCATAACCTGGTGATTACTCAAATCAAAAAAGATTATGCCGGCCAGGGACAAAAGTGATGAACGCCATGTGGGGCGCCGGGCAAATGATGTTTAATAAAATCCTGGTGATGGCAGGAGCCGAAGTTAAAATCCAGGATTACGAAGCGCTGACACAAACCGTTTTTAAAAACCTGAACCCTGCAACCGATATCAGTTTCTCCAGCGGACCGATGGATGTACTTGACCACAGCTGCAGCAAACTGGGTTTTGGCGGGAAAATGTGTATTGACGGTACAGCTAAAATGACTGAAGAATCTGATGACCTGTATAATACTGAATTGACCTGTACGCTGGAAAAGACAGATCAGTTATTGCAGAAATATCCTGATATAAAATCCATCAATGCTTCTTTGCTGAAGAAAAATATTTCCTGCCTGGTTATTTCTGTGCGGAAAAACAAACCCGGACATATCCATTCGCTGCATGAATCGCTGGCCGCTGAAGAATCACTGGCTGGTTTGAAAATGATCCTGTATGTGGAGCACACCGTGGATCCACATGACCTGGGCACTGCGCTCTGGCGTTTTTGTAACAACCTGGATCCGAAAAGGGATCATATCCTCGTGAAGCAATTCCAGGGAAACAAATACACAGCCTGCATGGGACTCGATGGCACCCGGAAAACCAAAGAGCTGGACGGATTCCAGCGGGATTGGCCAAATATCATTGTGGCAGATGAAGCAACGATCGAAGCTGTGGATGCGAAATGGGAGTCACTGAATATCGGTGAGTTTTTACCATCACCATCCCTGAAATTTGCGAGCCAGGTATATGGCCCTTCGGCTACTGTGGAATGAGTTTAGATTTCTTCATTTCCCTTCAAGACTTTACATTTAACCTGTGAGTGCAGATTCAATACATATATTAATGACTGGTGGTGGTGCACCCGGAGCACCGGGTATCCTGCATTGCCTGCGTCAGGAAAAATCATGGACAATTCACCTTGCAGATGTTGACCCGGAAGCTTCGGGGCGATATCTCGCTGATCATTTCACGGTTATTCCCGCTGCCAGCCATCCGGATTTTATCCCTTCCGTTTTAAAATACTGCCAGGAACATCAAATCAATATTATTCTTCCGTTAGTCACCCGCGAGCTGATTCCTTTTGCCAACGCAAAAAATATATTTGAAGAGAAAGGGATTCATGTGCTCGTATCTCCGGCTGCTTCGCTCGACATTGCCAATAATAAATCTGCTTTATACCAGTTTCTCCAATGGAGGGATATACCCGTTCCTGCATTCCGCGTTGCTGAAACAGTTGAACAGTTTAAAGAAGCCGTAGAAGTATTGGGTTATCCCGCAAAACCTGTTTGTTTTAAACCATCGGTATCCAACGGTAGCCGGGGTTTCCGCGTCCTGCATACAGGAATCAATGAGCACGACTGGCTGTTTAACCAGAAACCCGACAGCCGTTATATCCAGTATGAAGATGCGTGCAGGATTTTATCATCAGCACCATTTCCTGAATTGCTGGTGAGTGAATACCTGCCGGGAGATGAATATTCAGTGGATTGCCTGTGTAATCATGGTGAAAGCCGGATCATTGTTCCCCGATTACGCATCAAACAAATAAACGGGATCAGTGTGAAGGGACAGTTTGTTGACAACGAAGAGATCAAACAAACCTGCAAAAGGATTGTTACCGAACTGAAACTGCATGGGAATATTGGTATCCAGCTCAAAGCGGATGCCGCCGGGAAATTCCAGATCCTGGAGATCAATCCCCGGGTGCAGGGCAGCATTTCCACTTGTCTGGGTGCCGGCGTAAACCTGCCAGTACTGGCTATCCGGCAGGAATTGGGATTGCCGGATTCTGATCTGTCAGTTCAAATCAGGTGGGGAAGTCATTTTTCCAGGTACTGGTCGGATATTAATTACTGACACAAAGGCATAATCCCGTTTCCGGTTTCAATTTTGATGGAGGAAGGAGTCGTTTGACAGTTAATCATCTATTATGAAAAAAATCAGCATAACACTGCTCGCCGGCCTGCTTGCCCTGGGCGCTATGGCCCAGAAGGATAATAATAAAACACTGCTCTGGAAGATCAGCGGGAATGGCCTGGCGAAAGCCTCTTATTTATATGGCACCATACATATGCTTTGTGAAGATGATGCAGGGCTGAGCAAGAACATGAAAGAGGCTATTGCCACCAGCGATGAAATCTATTTTGAAGTGGATATGGATAACCTCTTTGAAATGATGGGTGTACTTGGCAAAATGAAAATGAAAGGGGATACCACACTGAAAGACCTGCTCAGTGCAGAAGATTATAAAAAAGTAAAAAACTTTTTTGATGCCAAGGGTTCCATGCTGCCTTTCTCTATGCTTGAAACGTATAAACCCATCTTGGCAGCATCCACCCTGGAAACCGGATCATTACCCTGTGAAAACACCGCGATGATGGAACAGGTAATTATGACTGAGGCCAAAAAATGGAATAAGAAAATCAACGGACTTGAAACCATGAGTTTCCAGGCTGGCTTGCTGGATAGTATCCCTTACAAACTCCAGGCAGAACAGCTGGTTTCATATGTAAACAAAGCCGGTACTACGGAAGGCGATGATGATGAAATGAAGGCGATGTTCAAAGCATACAATGACCAGGATCTGAAAAAGCTGGAGATGCTGATGGTTGAAACAGCTCCGGGCATGTCGGCATTCACTGATACTTTCCTGTATCACCGCAACCAGAAATGGGTGGCTAAACTGAAATCCATATTACCGGCCAAATCGGTGGTAATAGCCGTTGGCGCGGGACATTTACCCGGGGAGAAAGGAGTGATTAACCTGCTCCGGAACGCCGGATATACTGTTACGCCTGTTGAAAACAAACTACACGACAACCGGGAAATCTGATTCCGGTCAGGCTGCCAAACAATCCTTTAATTTCTTTTTTGCAAAGGCTGGATTTCTGAGTAAATTTAGTCCGGATCACCTGTTACCGGAATGAAAAAATGGCTTTTTACAATATTATCCCTGGCTGGCTTCAGCCTGGTTGCCGGCAGTACCGAAACACCGGCAGATGCTTCCCCTTTCGTGCATGAAAAGAATGTATTGTTTACTCCAAGTGCTGATTTTGATTCTATCTGGGTTGATTATGATATTAAGGAAGAGGAGCAACTCGGTATGCGTGTCCATGTAAAATTCACCACACATGAAATGAAAGGCATGGATGCCTATCTGGCCATTTACTTTGAATATAATGATGAAATGGCTGGCATCCTCAAGGATAAGAATTCAAAATTTGCCAGCACAGTAGGGGATGTGGCCGTGTATAAAGCCATCAAACCGGCATATGAACCGGCTGAATATGCAGATCTGTCTGTTTTCATGCCTTACGCGGAATTCGATCTCGAGCCCGGAGTGTATGACCTCACTATGGATGTGCGCCTGATTTATAAAGCCGGTGGTATTATCCAGGACCTGACTTACTACGATTTTGAATACACCAAACCCGGCAGTCCTGCCGACGCAGAATCAGAACATAAAGCAGATGCCACTTTTGAAAAATTATGGGTGGATTATGATGTAACCGAGAATGGCAAAAACGGGATGCGGATCCATGTGAAATTCTCACTCACTAATCTCAAAGACATCGATTGTTATCTAGGTGTATATTTTGAAAAAAAGAGCGGCGAGAAAATTGATGGTGTTAATACAGAGTACAGAAGTAAAAACGGCCAGCTGGCGGTTTATAAAAGCCTGAAACCGGCGTATGAAGATGCTGTGTATAAGGATGTGCAGGTATTCATGCCGTATAGTGAAATCAATACCGGCAAGGGCAAGTTTGATCTCAGGCTCGATGCTGATATCATCCTCAAAAACGGTGACATGGTGAAACACCTCACCGATTATGAATTCTGGCTTGAAAATAAAAATGCCGGTCCATTCGGAACCGGCACTTCACACAACTTCAGTCTTTTTATCAGAACTGTTCCAGAACAGAGAACATAAAATCACCTTCGATTTTAGCATTAGCATCACTGTCGCTGCCATGAATGGCGTTTTCACCTACAGAAGCCGCGTATAATTTGCGGATGGTGTTTGCTTCAGCTTTGGCAGGATCAGTTGCGCCGATCAGCTTGCGGAAATCTTCCACAGCATTTTCTTTTTCCAGGATAGCCGCGATAATCGGGCCCTGGCACATAAACTCAACAAGCTCCTTGTAGAAAGGGCGCTCTTTGTGGATAGCATAGAATTCACCCGCTTTTTCAGGAGTCAGTTTAGTCATTTTCATGGCTTTAAACTTATAACCTTCCTGGATAATACGGTCAAGAATAGCGCCGGCATGTCCGTTTTTAAAGGCATCCGGTTTGATCATGGTAAACGTGCGATTGCTCATAGTTACGTGTATTTGTTTTTTGCGCCGCAAAGGTACGTCAAAAACAGTTGTATTGGATTATAAATCAGAAATGATGCGTTTTGAGGCAAAGTGTTTGGGGTGAAACCGGTATTCATTGGAATACAGGTAATTCAGGGCTGCCAGCTTTCAGAAGGTTGGAAGCTCTAAAAAAGGGAATTTGGATGAAAATCCATCAGTTAAAAAACATTTTCTGGCGGGATTTTTCACATGGCTGTCTGAAAAAAATTGCGTACCCTAAAAGAGCTTCCAACCTTCTGAAAGCTGGCAGCCCTTTTCACGCCAACGAAAAACAACTGGCAGCACATTTCCTTCGAAATGAAATACCGTCGTTTCAACTCAGTTAGTTAGGGTTGTTTTCCCCGCCATTCAACTTTACAGGGTTTCATGGCCTGATTTTCATACCTTCGCAGCCGCTTTATGCAGCCTGTTCAGGAGATATACCCCTTACTCAGCGGCCCCGCCCGCAGAATCGTAATTACCACGCACCAAAAGCCGGATGCGGATGCTATGGGTTCTTCCCTGGCACTGAAACAACTATTAATCCAGCTGGGGCATAGCGTAACCGTTATTTCCCCCACCAACTGGGCCGGATGGGTGAACTGGATGTCAGGCACTGACGAAGTCCTCGATTTTGAAGCCGACCGCAATGCCTGCCTGGAAGTAATTGCCGAAGCAGAGTGGATTTTCTGTCTCGATTACAACCATTTCGCGCGCACCAAAGCCATGGAACAACCGCTTCGTGAAAAAGAAGCAATCAAAATCCTGATTGACCACCACCAGGAACCCGATTCACCTGCATTCACATACGGAATCAGCGATACACGCAAAAGTTCCACCTGTGAAATGATTTACGATTTTATCGTGGAATCAGGACATGCAGACAAAATCAACCTCACCATGGCTGAATGCATTTATGCCGGCCTGGTAGGGGATACCGGTTCTTTCCGTTTCCCTTCTGCCCACGAAGGGGTGCACCGGATTGTAGCCGAACTGAAAGCAAAAGGATTATCACATACTTCCATTCACGAAAACCTGTTTGATAATTTCCTGGAAAACAGGTTACGTTTTATCGGTCATGTGCTGATGAACCGGATGGAAATTTTTTATGAATATAATACGGCACTGATCGTCATTCCCAAATCTGATTTACTCAGGTTCAGAATCCGCACCGGTGATACAGAAGGCCTCGTCAACTATCCCCAATCCATCCAGGGAATTAAACTGGTGGCACTGGTGATTGACCGCGATGAAGAAAGAAAATGGAGTTTCCGCAGCAAAGGGGATTTCGACTGTAACAAATTCGCCCGTAAATACTTTAACGGTGGCGGGCATTTTGCGGCGTCCGGTGGACACAGCGCAGATTCATTAGACCAGACCGTCCGCCGTTTTAAAGAAGTTTTGAAAGAAAACGAAGCATTACTCAAATAATAAAAAACACAATAATGAAGACCTCAAAATTCCTCGCCGGTGCAATAGCCATTTGTATCCTGGCAGTATCCTGTAACAAAGTGAGTTACAAAAAAACACCCGGTGGCATGACTTACCAGCTGTTTGCCGGTAAAGATACCCAGCACATTTATGCAGGGAATATCATGAAACTGAATATCAAAACCGTGATCAGAACCGGTGAGAAACATTCAGTTTATTTTACTACCGAAGGACGCATGCCTGTATTCCTGCCTGTACCTGGTTCATCCACTCCTTATGACCTGAGTGAATTATGGACCAAACTGAAAGTAGGTGACAGCCTCGTGGCTACCCAGATGATGGATACTTTCATCAAAAGAAATCCTGAACTGATCCAGCGCTTTAAAGCCGGCGACCGCATTCTGAACTATGTAAAAGTACTGGCTGTGTATACCAGCGATTCAGCAGCCAATGCCGATAACATGAAAATGCAGAACGAGTGGATGAAGAATGAAGAAGCCACGATCGTTAAATACCTGGCCGATAAAAAAATCAATGCACAAAAAACACCATCCGGTGCTTATGTTGAAATGATCACCCCCGGTACAGGCCCACTCGTTGATTCAGGTAAATATGTTTCCGTAAACTATACAGGCAGAACTTTTTCAGGTGTTAAATTCGACAGCAATACTGACAGCACTTTCCAGCATGTAACACCCCTTTCATTCCAGGTGAACACCGGTGCAATGATCAAGGGTTTTGACGAAGCTATGCGCTTTATGAATGTAGGTTGTGAAACCCGCGTATATGTTCCTTCTATGCTGGGTTATGGCCCGAATCCTCCCCAGGGTTCACCCATCAAACCTTTTGAATCACTGATCTTCGACCTGAAACTTGTTGGCATCAGCGATGGTCCTGCAAGAAACCAGGCACCTGTTACACCACACGGACAACCCGGTGGCAACCAGTAACACCTCCATATAACTGATTAGAATACCCGCCACCCGGCGGGTATTTTTTTTAGGAGCCCCGTGTGAGACGGAATAAGCGGATTGCTTCCATAGCCGGTTTCACATCATGCACACGCAGGATATGAGCGCCATTGGTTAATGCAATAGTATGGAGAACAGTTGTGCCGTTCAGGGATTCTTCCGGGGTAACACCCAGTGATTTGTATATCGTTGACTTCCGCGAAACACCTATCAGGATTGGCTTCTGCAGCACAGAGAAAACTTCCAGTTCACGTATCAACCTGAAATTCTCAGGCATCGTTTTGCCAAAACCGAATCCAGGATCAACTATAATATCACGGATACCATGCTGCTGGGCCAGTGATGTACGGTCAGATAAATAATCCAGCACATCCAGGCTGATATTTTCATAACCGGGATTGACATGCAGGTCTTCCGGGCCACCGGGTGTATGCATCAGGATATACGGTGTGCCTAATTCAGCCACTCTTTTCATCATCTCATCATCGGCGGTACCTGCAGAAATATCATTCACCATGGAGGCACCTGCCTGCACAGCGGCTTCAGCTACCTGGCTGTGATAAGTGTCAATGGAAATCAGGATGTCTGGAAATGCGTTATGGATAGCCTTTATACCAGGTACCACCCGTTTTAATTCATCTGCTGCTTCCATGCGCACACTGCCTGGCCTGGTACTCTGGCCCCCGATATCAAGTATCGTTGCACCTTCACCAATCATCTGTTCAGCCGTTTCAAGCAGTCCGTCCATACCCGCTGCCCGGCTGCCGGCATAGAAGGAATCAGGCGTACAGTTGATGATCCCCATCACCACAGGATAGGTGAGCTCCCATAATTGTCCCCGGCAGTTAAGCGTAAACATGGAATGAGTTTGTTATTTTTGACGCTAAGATAGAAAACTTAAACCGGGGATGTCCGGGAACCTGATTTCCCGAATCCCTTTTATGATTCATACCATGTCGAATACCAACCAGCAATATGATTCCGTAATCGCATCCTGTAAAGATATTTTCCTGAAAAAAGCCCGTGACTACGGAACCGCCTGGCGGGTACTTCGGACCATCTCGATTGTTGACCAGGTTTTCATCAAAGCACAGCGAATACGCACCATCCAGGAGAAAAAACAACAGCGGGTGGCGGATGATATCACGGCTGAATTCAAAGGGATCATAAACTATGCTGTCATTGGCCTTATCCAGCTTGAATTACCCGCCGATTCACCGGAAGAACTGGATCCCGAAAATGTATCTTCCATGTACGACCGCCATGTGGCAGTCGCCAAAAAAGTTATGGAAGATAAAAACCATGATTACGGGGAAGCCTGGCGCAGCATGAGCCAGGAAAGTTTTGCCGACCTGATCCTGATGAAACTGCAACGAATCCGCCAGATCCTGGCGAATGATGGTAAAACCGTAATCAGTGAAGGCATTGATGCCAATTACCACGACATTATTAATTATTCCGTTTTCGCCTTAATATTGATGTAATATGAAACCAGCGGTGCAAATCTCACGGGTATTGGTGGGCGTCCTGTTTATTTTTTCAGGACTGATTAAAGCCAATGACCCGCTCGGACTCAGCTATAAAATGCAGGAGTTTTTTGACCTCTGGGGGTTGAGCCGCTTCGACGATTATACCTTGTTCATGTCGGTATTGATGAACGCCTTTGAAATCATAGCCGGTTTTGCCTTGCTAGTTGGCTGGCGGATCAAACTGTTCAGCTGGCTGTTACTGATCCTGATTGTCTTCTTTACTTTCCTCACCGGATATGCTTATCTCTCCGGTAAATTCAAAAGCTGCGGCTGTTTTGGTGATTGCATCCCCATTACACCGGGCACTTCGTTTGTGAAAGATCTGATCCTGCTTGTACTGATTGCCTTTTTATTCTGGCAGCGTGATAAAATCAAACCCATTTTTGGCCCGAAGGTCTCCATGGCCACGATGTTCGGGTTTACCGTATTCGCATTTGGTATACAATGGTACACGCTCAGTTACCTGCCCGTGGCAGATTGCCTCGCATTCAAAAAAGGGAATAATATCAAAGAGAAAATGCAGATCCCACCAGGCGCCCGTCCCGACAGTTTCGCCATCCGTTTTGTTTATGAAAAAGGGGGGAAGCAGTTTGAATTTGCATCCACTGAACTGCCTTCTGATCTGGCTACTTATAAATTTGTCAGCCGCGTTGATAAACTCATCCGCAAGGGCAATGCAGAACCTGCCATCCGTGGTTTTGTACTGAGCGGTATAACGGATGAAGATTCCACCCAGATCGTTTTAAGCCAGCCTGCAGCATTGATTATTTTCTGTGAAGACTTTTCTGTACCCGTTTCCAAATGGGAAAAATCGTTCGCTGAAGTTTACGAAAAAGTGAAAACAAAAAACATTCCCGTGTATATGGTTACCGGCAGACCGGATGAGGCTGCGAAAAGCATAACGGGAAAATCTTTCTCAGGCATACAGGTGCTGAAATGTGATATTACGGCTATCCGTACTGCGGCCAGGACGAATCCCTGTATTTACCTGCTGAAGAACGGAACGATAGAAGGGAAATGGAGTTATCACCGGATGGGTGCAGTGAAATCGGAAATTGAAAAACTGAGCGCCCTGCCTGCCGCATCCACGGAAATACCTGACCCGGTGATGATACCCGATACGCTGAATCATGATTAAATATATTGTCCGGAAATTATTGTACGGTATCCTGGTGATGCTGGGGGTAATCACCCTGGTATTCTTTTTATTCCAGGGATTCGGCGATCCGGCCAGGATTGTTGCAGGGCAATCGAGTGATTCAGCCACCCAGGCCAATATCCGCAAGGAATTATACCTGGTCAATGATCAGGGAGAAAAAATCCCCCGCTTTAAACAATTCCTGTACTACCTCAACGATATTTCACCGGTTTGTTTCCATAGCAAGGCAGACATCGAAAAAAAACACCTTCGCGGTTTATTCATTGGCGGTGAAACAAAATTCGGTTTGAAAATCCCTTACCTGCGCAGTTCATACCAAACCAAAAGACCAGTATGGAATATACTGATGCAGGCACTGCCCGGCACCATCATGCTCGCACTCGCTGCTATGATGATTGCAGTAGCCATTGGCATCCCATTGGGAGTAATGGCAGCTGTAAAACAAAATACCTGGATGGATACCTCTGCCATCTTTTCCAGCATTGTGGGTATTTCAGCGCCCTCTTTTTTCATGGGTATCATCATCGCTTATGTATTTGGGTTTGTGCTCACCAGCTGGACAGGCCTGCACATTTCCGGTAACTGGTTTGTGATTGATGAAGAAGGACACCGCCGGCTGACACTGCAAAACCTGATACTACCCGCTGTAACTTTAGGGATAAGACCGCTTGCCATCATTACACAGTTAACGAGGAGTTCCATGCTTGATGTTCTCGACCAGGATTATATCCGAACCGCTTATGCCAAAGGACTTGGTAAAAGACAGGTAATCTGGAACCATGGTTTACGCAACGCATTGAATCCGGTTATCACCGCTATCACCGGCTGGTTCGCAGAATTACTTGCAGGTGCATTTTTTGTGGAATATATTTTTGGCTGGCAGGGGATCGGTAAAGTAACGGTGGATGCACTGGAAAAACTCGACTATCCCGTAGTGATGGGTTCTGTGCTGATTGCCGCAGCATTTTTTATCCTCATAAATATCCTGGCTGACCTGCTCTACGGCTGGGTGGATCCGCGGGTGCGCATCCGCTGATTACTGGATAATCACTTCTTTGATCACCTGCTGTTTCAGCGCCTCATTCACCCGCTGCCTGATTTTATCTTTCTGGTACATCAGTTCATTTTTCAAAGGAGCCACCGATGTTGTGATAATGAGTTTATCACCGATAATCTGGAGTTTGTCAGTATAACGGGCAATGGTTTTACCCATCAGTGCTTCCCAGATATCACTGATCTGCAACGCCTGAATATCTCCTTTGATCCTGCTTTGTGCCAGGAACTGCTGCATGGCTTCACTTATAGAGTATTCACCCATACTGTAAAATTAAACTTATCAAATCCCAAAATCCAAAATCCAATCCCGATAGCTAAACACTACAACGATTAGGAGTTTGGCCCGATTTGGGATTGGAATTTGGATTTTTGTTAATTCAGTTATCGTTTTGCTTTCGGGTTATTTTTGACTTTTTACTTTTGAATTTTGAGTTTCGACTTTTAAGTATCTACAATTTAAGCAACTGAAACTCACACCCCAGCGCTTTCAAATGCCTGTTCAGCCTCTCCTCATGCGTATCTGTTATAAAAACCTGTCCTTTATTCTCCACACAAACCTTACGCAGCAGGTTCATAATCCGGTCTTCATCCAGTTTTTCAAAAACATCATCCAGCAGCAGCAGGGGAGGGAATCCTTTTTCTTTCTGCAGCACTTCTAGTTCGGCCAGTTTCATGGCAAAGAGCAGGCTTTTACGCTGGCCCTGTGATGCAATCATGCGGAAAGCTTGTCCGTTCAGCTGCATGTCTATTTCATCCCGATGCACGCCGGAAAGTGTACGTTGTGCAGCAATATCCTTTGCGCGGCCGGCTAACAGCACTTCTTTCATCGTCTGGTGAAACAATGAACTTTCATAACTCAGACTTACTTCTTCCGGTTGTTTTGAAATGGATTGGTATAACTGGGCGATCTGTACAAGCAGTGCTTTGGTGAAATCACGGCGCCGTGAAAAAATCCGGTCACCCGGACCTGACAGTTGTTCATCAATCACATCCAGCAGGGAATAGTCCGGCCGGCTGGTTTCAGACATGGATTTCAACAGTGAATTCCGCTGATCAATAAGTTTCCGGTACCGGATCAGGTCCTGCAGGAAAACCGGATCCATCTGGGAAATGAGGGTATCGAGGTAATTCCGCCTTTCCCGGCTGTCGCCCGTGATGAGTTCTGCGTCATCAGGGGCGATCACCACACAGGGGTAGCGGCCGATATGTGATGAAAAACGGTCATAAGCGCTGTCGTTCACCGAAAACTCCTTTTGCCTGTTTCCTGACCACACAAACCGCTTTTTCAGGCTGGCCGTTGTAGTTAAGAAAGCCTTCAATCCGGAATCCCTGCTGTCCCTGGCGGACGTTGTTTTGATCCGTCCGGGTGAAGTAACTCCGTGTAAAGCAGCAGTAATGGATAGCATCCAGGAGGTTGGTCTTGCCCGCACCATTCTTGCCATAAATGCCAGTAATACGCTCAGTGAACCTGAAGCTGGCTTCCTGGTAATTCTTGAACTGGAAAACTGATATTTGGCTGAGGCGGAGCATGGAACTGCAAGATAAGGGCTTTCCCAGGGCCCTGATCCTGCCAAGTGCCGTAAATTTCAGGGAGTTGTGCCTAAAAATAACAGGCCTTTAAAAACCATTACTTGGCAACTTTCCCTTATTTTTGCGGCTCAAAATTTTAGCCGGTGTCAACCCGATTTTCTAAAGAAACCTACCTCTACTGGTACGAACTTATGCAGCTGATTCGCCAGTTTGAACTGATGGCGGAAGAGAAATATAAAATGGATGGCAAGATCCGTGGTTTTTTCCATGCCTATATCGGCCAGGAAGCGATTGCGGCCGGTTGTATTACGGCAACCCGTCCGGAAGACCTTTTCATCACGGCTTACCGTGATCACGGACTGGCTATTGCAAAAGGCGTTTCAGTAAACAGCTGTATGGCTGAGTTATACGGAAAAATAACAGGCAATGCGAAAGGCAAAGGCGGAAGTATGCACTTCTTCGGAAAAGAAGTAGGCTTCTTCGGTGGCCATGGTATTGTGGGCGCACAGATTGGTACCGGTGCAGGTCTTGCTTTTGCTGAGCAATACCGCGGTACGGAGAATGTAGTGCTTTGTTTCTTTGGTGATGGTGCTGCCCGCCAGGGAATGCTGCATGAAACCTTTAACCTGGCAATGCTTTGGAAGCTGCCGGTTATTTTCATTTGTGAGAATAATAACTACGCGATGGGTACTTCGGTAGAACGTACCTCTAACGTGATTGATATTTACAAACTGGCTGATGCATACGAAATGCCCGCTGATACGATCGACGGCATGAGTGCAGAAGCAGTACATGACGGTGTAGGCCGTGCCGTGAAGAGAGCCCGTGAAAAAGGCGGACCCACACTGCTTGAAATTAAGACCTACCGCTACAAAGGCCATTCCATCAGCGATCCCCAGAAATACAGGACTAAAGATGAAGTGGAAGAGTACAAGAGCAAGGATCCGATCCAGCAGGTGTTACATATCATCCTGGAAAACAATTTTGCAACACAGGAAGAAATCAATGCCATCAACCAGCGTGTGGATGGATTTGTGGATGAGTCAGTGAAATTCGCGGAAAGCAGTGCCTGGCCGGATGACAGTGAAGTACTGAAGGATGTTTATATGGACCAGAATTATCCTTTTATTACAGACTAAGTATAACCAACATATTTACACAAACAACCTAACAGAAGATTATGGCAGATAAGAACCTGCAAGACATGGAAAGCCACGAAGTGGTGATTGCAAAAGCAAAGGATTTCTGGACAAGATTCAGCAAACCCATTGTTATCATTTCCACCCTGGTGATTGTCGGCGGCGGTGGCTGGTATGCTTACAATAACTTTGTAAAGAAACCCAAAGAGAAAAAAGCCACGAACGAAATGTTCAAAGCTGAATATTACTACCGCGTGGATTCTGTGAACCTCGCCCTGAACGGTGATGGTGCTAACCCCGGTTTCCTCAAGATCATTGAGAAATACGGCAGTACACCTGCCGGCAACCTGGCGCATTATTACGCCGGCGTTTGTTATATCAAACTCAATGAGAATGATAAAGCAATCAGCCAGCTGAAAAAATTCAGCACTGGTTCAAAACCTGTCCAGGCCCATGCCTGGAAACTGATGGCTGATGCCTATGCTGATCTTGGTAAAAATGATGATGCCCTTTCTTACTACAAGAAAGCTGCTTATCATTTTGAAAAAGACCAGACTGCTGCTGCTGAATACCTGTTTGACGGGGCTTACCTCGCAGACCGTGTCATGAAGAACAGCAAAGTAGCTATTGAGCTGTACAAAGAAGTAAAAGATAAATTCCCCGGTACCCAACAGGCGCTGATGGCTGAAAACTATCTGGCTCAATTGGGTGTTTATAATATTGAGTGATATGGCTGATGTGAAAAAAAGTAAAATTTTCCAGCAATCCACAGGCATCCCCGCAAAGGATGCCTGCATTGTTCTGGTCAAGACCGAATGGAACCATGCCATCACGGATGAACTGGAAAAAGGTGCCCGTCGCATCCTTGAAGCTGCCGGCGTAAAAAAAATCATTACTTACACAGTCCCCGGTGCTGTTGAAATCCCTTTCACCATTAAAGCCACCTGGGATCACAGTAAAAAGAAAAACCGCCCCGATGCATTTATCGCACTCGGCTGCGTAATCAGGGGTGGCACACCGCATTTTGAGTATGTTTGTAAAGTAGTAACAGAAGGTGTAACACAGCTGAACCTGCAATTACCGGTGCCGGTAATTTTCGGGGTGCTGACTGTTGAAAACGAAAGACAGGCCAATGAAAGACTGGGAGGCGTACATGGCCATAAAGGGGAGGAGGCAGGCCAGACTGCTTTGAAAATGATCGCACTGCTTGAATCTATAAAAAAAGATTAATACCGAACAAGTAACCGCATATGAACGTACAGCTTTTCATACCCTGCTTTGTTGATCAGCTCTATCCTGAATCAGCATTCAATATGATCAAGGTGCTGAAAAAAGCAGGTTGTACAGTCACCTACAATGAAAACCAGACCTGCTGCGGCCAGCCCGCATTCAACGCCGGGTTCAGGGAAGAAGCCAAAACGGTATGTGGTAAATTCCTGAAAGATTTCAGCGGCACAGATGTGATTGTCGGCCCAAGCGCCAGCTGTGTGGGTTTTGTAAAGAACTATTATTCTACCTTATTTGAAAATTCTTCCCAGCACCATGCCGTAGCTGATATCGGTAAAAGGATATTTGAATTCTCCGACTTCCTGGTCAATGTTTTGAAATGGGATGATTTTGGTGCTGAACTGAATGGCAAAGCAACTTATCATGATTCCTGCGCCGGATTACGCGAATGCAAAATAAAAACGGAGCCCCGCCAGTTGCTTTCACATGTAAAAGGACTTGAACTCACCGAAATGAACGACGTGGAAACCTGCTGTGGTTTCGGAGGCACATTCGCCATCAAATTCGAATCCATCTCCGTCGGCATGGGCGAACAAAAAGTGGAAAATGCACTCGCCACCGGCGCCGATTACCTCATCTCCACCGATCTTTCCTGCCTGATGCATCTCCAGGGCTATATTACTAAGAAGGGATATGCGCTTAAAACTATGCACATTGCTGATGTGCTGGCTACTGGGTGGTAGCAGGGAGCAGGTGGCAGGTATGCAGGAGGCAGGCTTGCTCCGGATAGTGAAACTTATTCGGAGAGGCAGGTAGCAGGGGACAGGGAACAGGAAGCAGGAGGCAGGAGGCAGGGAGCAGGCTTGCTCCGGATAGTGAAACTTATTCGGAGAGGCAGGGAGCAGGGGACACTGCATATGCTTTAGCCTCCATCATATTTTTAATATTATCAGCTATCACTCTTGAAGAATTGGAACCTTCATACTGTATATGATGTAACAACTCAATTCTATCTTTTTAAATTGTAAACGCATCTATCAAGGGTACACCTGCTACCTGCTTCCTGCTTCCTGAATAATCCGCACCAACCCATTCCAATCTATTAAAATTGTAAACGCATCTATTCAGCTTACACCTGCCACTTGCATCCTGCCACCTGCCACCTGCTCCCTCATTACAGTCCAGTAAAATAATCATACCCTCTTTCCGCCCAGTAATCCTTCGGCTTATCGTTGCTGAACACCAGCGTACCGATAGTTTTCAGGTGCTTAACGCCGTATTTCACGGGAATGATCAGGCGTAAAGGATAACCCTGGTCAATGGGCAAGGGCTGCGCATTGAGTTCATAGCAGAGGATGGTTTGCGGATGGAGCGCACTGGCCATGTCAATACCCACATAATATTTTTCATCCATGGTACGCAGGCCGATATACTTGAGCGCAGTTTCTTTTTCGAGTCCATAAGCTTTGATAAAATCAGCAAACTTCACACCGCCCCAGTAGGTGATCTGGCTCCAGCCTTCAATACATTTGAAATTGAAAACCACTTCGGTTTTAGGCAGTTTCTTTAAATCAGCGAGCGTGATATGGAGTGTATCGCCATTTGATTTCACCACCTGCATATTCCAGTTTGCAAAATCAGCCACCATTTTATGCAAATCCATTCCCACATTCCCGTTTCGGCGGGCCGGATTGGCGGCTTCGCTTTTGGGATAAGATTTTGACAGGTGCTTGTCGGATAATATAGAGGAGAAAATGGACTCATTCGTATTAAGTGCACTCCTGATAACTGTATTGGTTCCCATCTGGTCACGCGGTAACTGGCGGAGTTTCATCCATCCGAATAGGGCAACACCAAACATGAAAAAGAAAACGGTGAATGAAATTACTGTCTTTTTAAAAATCAGCTGGTCTGTATCCAGTTTCCGGCCGGGTGTAAAAAGGAGTCTGAATTTGTTTTTCATGATTCCTGATTTGTATTTGATGAATCGGATTTTTTCTCCAAACTGAAACCGGTAACCATCGCGCGGAAATTATCCCAGCCTGCCATGATCACCTGAACGATGTGTACCAGGAAGAATAATACATAACCTATCGTGAGCACGAAATGGATAACGCGGGCTGATTTATAACCTCCCATCATTTCACAAAGCCAGCCCAGCTGAACCGGTTTGTAAATGGCCAGTCCCGACAGGAGGGAGCCAATCCCCATCACAATTATGGCCGTATAAGCAATCCGTTGCGCGCCATTGTATTTACCCTGTGCCGGTTTGCCTTTTCGGATCCGCAGGTCATGCAGCAATACCTGCCAGGCCTCACGGAATGATTTTTTCTGCGGCAACAGGTATTTCCATTCACCCGACACCGCAGTATAGATTACGTAGGCCAGTCCGTTCAGGAAAAAAAGCCACATGAACAAAAAATGATAACCCATTCCTTCGGCCAGCCGGTTATTAATTTTCAGTGAGCTGTAAAATGAATTGGGGAAAAACTTAACCAGCGTTGTATCACCAAACCCGATGCGGTAAACATCATTGGCCCAGTAAATCAGCAGGCCGCTCCATATCATAATAGCCAACACGGGAAAATTAATCCAGTGGAACCATCGGATAGCCAAGGGGTGTTTGGGAACAATTTTTTTCATGCTTGAATGACAACAATTTACTTATAAATGATGAAGGATGTAAAATTGGAATAATCTGATCAGTTAATATGTCACCCGAATGACAAATTCAAAAACAATATTTACTGACCTAAATGCAGGAAGCAGGGAGCAGGTGGCAGGTGGCAGGGAGCAGGTCTACGCTGAATAGTTGTGGTTTCATTTTTAAAAGATAGAATTGAGTTGGTACAGCTTTTACAGGATGCAGGTGGCAGGAAGCAGGAAGAAAGTATAAACTGAGTAGATACGAAATAATATTTGCAGGATTGAAATGGGTTGTTGTATCTTTTACAGTATGCAGGTTCCAGGTCTTCAAGAGTGAAAGCTGATATTTTTAAAAAAATATGATGGTGGCTGCAGCATCTTCAAGTCTGCCTGCTGCCTGCATCCTGCCACCTGTTACCTGTAACCTGTTTCTCGAATAAGTTTCACTATCCGGAGCAAGCCTGCTCCTGCTGCCTGCATCCTGCCACCTGTTACCTGTAACCTGTCTCTCGAATAAGTTTCACTATCCGGAGCAAGCCTGCTCCCTGCTGCCTGCATCCTGCCACCTGTTACCTGTAACCTGTCTCTCGAATAAGTTTCACTATCCGGAGCAAGCCTGCTACCTGCCTCCTGCATCCTGCTCCCTGTATCTGGAATGAAAGTACGCAGGAAAGGCCGGCCCACCTGGGGCACCGGCCTGTTCGCCCTTCAACATGAAGAAGCTGTATAGCGAAGGGACGGATGCGTTTTACATAGGCAGCAGCACGTGGTCAATCGAATGGATCACGCCATTGCTCTGGAATACGTCTGCAATTTCAATTTTAGCCATACCACCGTTTTCGTCTTTCAGGTAATAAGCTCCGTCTTTACGCATGACCCACAACTTGCCGCCCGCAACTGTTTTCAGTTCTGCCGTACCATTACCGGCTTTAACCAGGCTTTTCAGGTCAGCCGAAGAAAGTCGGCCGGATACAACATGATACGTAAGGATAGCGGTGAGTTTGGCTTTATTCTCCGGCTTTACCAGTGTTTCCACTGTTCCGGCAGGCAGCATACCAAAAGCAGCGTTGGAGGGCGCAAATACCGTAAATGGCCCGGCACCTTGCAGCGTTTCCACGAGCCCAGCCGCTTTTACTGCAGCCACAAGCGTGGTATGGTCTTTTGAATTCACTGCATTCTGGATAATGTTTTTGGAAGGATACATCTGTGCTCCGCCCACTTCAACGGTTTTTTCCATCTGGGCCATGCTTACATTCGTTACAAGTACAGCCACTGCCAGCAGACAGGCGTTCATAATTTTTTTCATACAGTTTTTGTTTGTTAAATGATTTGATGAAGGATTCACGGAAACAGATACGGAAAAAGATTTCAACCCGGATTGGGTAATTAGCTAAGTTTATTTATCCACTTACCTGTATTTTTGAAATCCAAAAAACCGGATATTTCGTATGGCATACTGGCTTGTAAAATCAGAACCTTCAGTCTATTCCTGGGATCAGTTTGTAAAAGACGGCCAGACCTGCTGGAGCGGTGTCCGTAACTACGCCGCCAGACTTCATCTCCGCGCCATGAAAAAAGGGGATCTCGCATTTTTCTACCACAGCAATGAAGGCACTGAAATTGTCGGCATCGCCACCATCATCAAAGAACATTACCCCGATCCCACCACCGATGACGACCGCTGGGTAGCCGTGGACCTTAAACCCGTTAAGCCCCTCAAAAAACCCATCAAACTCGATGCAATCAAGAAAGACAAACGCCTGGCCAATATGGCGCTGATACGTATCAGCAGGTTGTCGGTGCAGCCGGTGACTGAGGAAGAATATGCTATTATTTTGGGGATGAGTTGATAATGCCTTTTTATTTACGCTTTTGTTATAGAAAGTTACCAGTTACCTGTTACCAGTTACCAGTAAATCATACTTGCTTCATGTATCGTTTGTCATGTATAATTTTCACTCTTCAGTTATCAATCATTGTAATCAAATTCTTTCTTACGCAGTTAGTACAACCAAACTGGCAACTGGCAACTGGTAACCGGTAACTGGCAACTGGTAACCGCCAACTAGCATTAACTATTCTTTCTAATTTCCTCTCACCTCAGGCAAGGTTACCTTTCTGCCCTCTGCGGTATCAACTATCGTACACTTTTTAATCAAACAAAACATTAGCCATGAACAAAGCATTCATCGGGCTGCTCATTGTAGCGGCCGGAGCAGGAGCCTTCTTTTTCCTTCGTAAAAAAACAAACCCACTGAAGAAAACCCCACCATTAAACAGGAACTGATTATCGGCAGCTGGAAAGCGGCACCCGGACAAACCGGAGCTGATTCAGCCATCGCGAATTTCAAATTTGAATTCCTGAAAGACGGACTGGTACTGCAATCCGTAAGCGATACAGTGAAAGCGGATACGGCTTACTATGCCTGGACAAAACCCGCTGTCATCATGTTTAAGAAAGCAGCAGCCGACACAACCGGAACTGTTTATACGGTAAGTGCATTACAGGGTGATAGTCTCCAGTTGCAATCAGGCGAAAAACTCCAAACTATTTTTACACGGGTGAAATAGCCATGAAAGGAAAGTCCCGGTTAGCCGGGACTTTTCCATTTATGAAATAACCACATTACTGCATCTCATTCAGGTACACCAAAATTTTATGTATGCGCAACCTCCTTCCAGGAGCAGCTTTGCTGCTGCTCATGACTTTTACTGCCTGTCACCAAACAGCCAGAGACCATAAACAAGACGCTGCTAAAAAGCCAGTAGTTACAGAAAAAAAAGTCTTTGAAAGACCAGATGAAGCCAGTGTGCCACCTGCCCCCGGAGAACTGAAAAAATCAGAAAACACATATACCATTCAGGAAGTAACACTGAATGGTTCTGCCGATGAAAGTATTGCTGAACCGGTACAGGACAAAGAAGTTTTACTTGCACCCAATACTGTTTCTGATTTCAATACGGAAGGTTATGGCCACATCGTTGAAAATAAATTCCAGACCCCGCAAACAGACCCCTTATCCACTTTCTCCATTGATGTGGATGAAGCATCATACAGCAATGTCCGCCGCTTTATTGAAAGCGGATCCGTTCCGCCAGCGGGTGCCGTACGCATTGAAGAAATGGTCAACTATTTCGATTACGATTATCCCCAGCCGCAAAACAACCAGCCTTTTGAAGTGATTACAGAAATGGGCGATTGTCCCTGGAATACCTCACACAAACTGGTTCATATCGGCCTGCAGGGAAAAACAATTCCCCTTGATAACCTGCCCGCATCCAATATTGTTTTTCTCGTGGATGTATCCGGTTCTATGGACGAACCCAATAAACTGCCTCTGGTGCAGGATGCTATGAAATTGCTGACAGACCAGCTGCGGGAAAAAGACCGCGTAGCTATTGTAGTATATGCAGGTAATGCAGGCCTCGTGCTTCCTTCAACCAGCGGTGCATTCAAAACAACCATTAAAAATGCCATCAGCGAGCTTGAAGCCGGTGGTTCAACCGCCGGGGGAGAAGGCATCCAGCTTGCTTATAAAGTAGCCAGGGAAAATTTTATCGCCAAAGGCAACAACCGCATTATCCTCGCTACCGACGGCGATTTTAATGTAGGTGCCAGCAGCGACGATGAACTGGTACGCATGATTGAAAAAGAAAGGAAAAGCGGTGTGTTCCTGTCTGTCCTCGGATTTGGCACCGGCAATTACCAGGATAATAAAATGCAGCAACTGGCCGATAAAGGCAATGGCAACCATTCCTACATTGACCAGATCAGCGAAGCCCGCAAAGTGCTGATCAGCGAATTTGGCAGCACTTTATTCACCATCGCCAAAGATGTGAAAATCCAGGTGGAATTCAATCCTTCCAAAGTGCAGGCATACCGCCTCGTAGGTTATGAAAACAGGATGCTCGCTGCCGAAGATTTTAATGATGATACAAAAGATGCCGGTGAACTGGGCAGCGGGCATACCGTAACCGCTTTATATGAAATCATTCCCGTTGGTGTGGCAGACAGTTTTGTCCGTAAAGTAGACAATCTGAAATACCAGCAGCCCAAATCACTGAATGTATTTGCTGAGTCAGATGAAGTGATGACCATCAAACTGCGTTACAAAGAACCGGATGGTGAAACCAGCCAGCTGATCACGAAAACACTCCGCGATATTCCAGCATCCCAGCAAAAAACCTCTGATAATTTCAGGTTCTCTGCCGCTGTGGCCGAATTTGGTTTATTACTCCGTAATTCTGAATACAAACAAAACGGGACGATGAACCAGGTAATCAGCCTGGCTGAAACAGCAAAAGGACAGGATAAAATGGGCTACCGGAAAGAATTTATTTCCCTGGTGAAAACAGCTACATCACTTGCTGTTCATTAAAACAGAAAATGCATACATCTCATTTACTGGAGTAAATTTGATGTATGCATTCAGGTAAAAAAATAGTGGTGCTCACCGGAGCCGGTGTCAGTGCCGAAAGCGGTTTAAGAACATTCCGGGATTCAGACGGCCTCTGGGAAGGTTACCAGGTAACAGAAGTGGCTACACCCGGTGCCTGGCGCAGGAATCCGCAGCTGGTTCTCGATTTCTACAATGAAAGAAGACAGAACGTGGCAGCCGCCTCGCCCAACGCTGCGCATACCGGACTCGCTGAACTGGAAGCCTGGTATGAAGTGCAGATCATTACCCAGAATATTGATGACCTGCATGAGCGTGCCGGATCAACACGTATTTTGCATTTGCACGGTGAAATTTTCAAGATGCGGAGTGAAACAGATGAAGACCTGGTGTATGAAATCAGGGGTGATATTCATGTTGGAGATAAGGCTGAAGACGGTGCCCAGTTGCGGCCTTTTATAGTTTGGTTCGAAGAACCCGTGCCGGCCATCCAGGAAGCCATCGCACTGGTTCAGCAGGCAGATATATTTGTGGTTGTTGGAACTTCACTGGCCGTTTATCCGGCAGCCGGGTTATTGCATTATGTGATGCCCGGTATCCCGGTGTATATCATTGATAAAAAAATCCCGGCTGTGAGTCCGTTCCCCGGATTGGTTTGCATCGAGAAACCAGCAACAGAAGGAGTGAAGGAACTGAAAGATTTACTCAGATCAGCCTGAGCTCATCTGAAAAACGGATATTATGGCTGCCCAGTTCTTCCAATACCGGTTCATAAATTTCAGGGATGATGGGAATATGCAATCCGGTAACCCGGATCGTTCCGTTTAAAATCAGTTTGGCAGCAATACCAAGTGGCATTCCCACCGTTTTCGCCATCGCAGTTTGAAGGCTGTTTTCCCCTTTTACCACCAGTGCACTGCGTATTAACGAACGTCGCTGGTCAAATTCATATTCCAGTTCGTGCAGCATCACGATCATGTCTTTATCATAGGGGCGAAGGCTGAGCTTTTTCTCTACAGCGAATTGCAGGAAATCGGCCGCACTGCATTCACCACGATTGATCATTGTTTCTTTATCATCAAGCCCCAGGAAGAATAATTGTTTCAGTGTCAGATTGGCTTCATGCATTTTTGCAGCAATGAAAGCGGCCGCATGGTTCTTCACGTCATTCACACCGATTTCTTCGAGGTTTCCTTTCTCATCAGCAGCCATAAATGCTTCCGGCAGTTTTCCTCCTTCATCCATAGCTTCTTTTTCTGCTTCCATTAATTTGAGGAGGTTTTCCATCAAACCACGGGTTTCAGCAAAACGTTCATCCAGCTTTTGCTGAAGCCATTGTCCGAAACCATTTTGATCCATGTGCTGCCTGAAAATATCATAGAGGCTTTTGCCATCCGTCTGGTATTTCAGGGTTTCATCAGTTAACCGGAGTTCAATGATATTTTTCCATCCGTACATAAAATCCGGATGGCGGAGTGTGGTACGGATGAATGTAGGTACATCCTGTAACCCGTATAATTCCATGTAAGAGGCTGAATCGCGGTTAGGGTACCATGATAGCTGACCGATACCCGGAATCTCCACCAATTGATCTGATTGGAATAAATCCTCGTAGGAAACCTGCTTTTCTTCCCCGTTTTCCGTGTAGCGGGCACCGGCCTTACCGGCCATGATAATATTGCGGGAATTCCAGCTGATTTTATAATGCCAGGGATTGTCATCGCTCTCAGGAGCTACCAATCCGCCACAATGTGATTTAAAAGACACCAGACGGCCACCTTTGTCCCTGATTTCCCGGATCAGCTTCATGGCACTCATATGGTCAATACCCGGATCAAGCCCCATTTCGTAGAGAAAGAGCAGCTTGTTCTTTTCAATTTCCGGTGCCAGGTCACGGATTTCCTGGTCAAGATAAGAAGCTGTTAAAAGATGTTTATGGTATTTCACACAATCACGTGCCACTTCGATATGCAGGAAAGGAGGCAGGAGGGAGATTACGAGATCTGCCTGTTTGATATATCGTCCCCTTTCATCCGGCTCACGGATATCAAAGGAAATAGCCTGTGCGCGGGGTGATGAACCTGTTTTTACCTGTGCGAGTTTCAAATCTGCATCCACTACCAGTATTTTCCAGTTTTCCTGGCTGGCATTTTCAATCAGGTAATCAATCAGTACAGTAGCCGATTTTCCGGCTCCGAAAAGTAGGATGGTTTTCATATTGACAGTGGAAAATTAGGCTTAAAAAATCCAAAAACCAACTCCCGGGGTCATAACTGGTTTTCAAGGGGTTCGGCTGGCTTAAAGCTATTCACAATCGTGGAAAAATAAGGCCAAAAAACAGGGGTCTTTATCAGGTTTTACCCCCCTAAAAAAGTAAATTTGCGAGCCTTGTAAAAAGGTCAAAAACCGCGTTAAAAAACTTTACGAAAACCGCTCCATGGAAGAATCAGTATTACCAGAAGAAACGAACGATCACAACCGGATTATACCGGTGAATATCGAAGAGCAGATGAAGACCGCCTACATTGATTATTCAATGTCGGTGATCGTGGGACGAGCGCTCCCTGAAGTGCGTGACGGTCTGAAACCCGTACACCGCCGCATTCTCTATGCCATGAATGAACTCGGCATCCGTTACAATAAGCCATTTAAAAAATCAGCGCGTATTGTGGGGGAAGTGCTTGGTAAATACCACCCGCATGGTGATACTGCCGTATACGATGCGATGGTGCGTATGGCGCAGGAATGGAACATGCGCTATCCGATGATTGATCACCAGGGTAACTTCGGTAACCAGGATGGTGATGGTCCGGCGGCCATGCGATATACAGAAGCCAGGCTTGAAAGACTGGCTGAGTTCATGCTGGAAGATCTGGATAAAGACACAGTGGATTTCCAGCCCAACTTCGACGATTCAGAAAGAGAACCTTCTTTACTGCCCACACGTATTCCCCAACTGCTGGTGAACGGATCCAGCGGTATCGCAGTTGGAATGGCTACGAATATGATGCCCCATAACCTTACTGAAGTCATTGATGGTTGTGTGGCTTATATTGATAACCACGATATCTCTGTTGAGGAACTGATGCAGCATGTGAAAGCGCCCGATTTCCCAACCGGTGGTATTATCTATGGCATGGAAGGCGTGAAAGCCGCCATGCATTTTGGACGCGGCAGGGTAGTGGTGCGCGGTAAAGTGAGTGTGGAAATGCGCCCCGGTGGCCGCGAACAAATCGTGATCCATGAAGTACCCTACCAGGTAAACCGTGATGCACTGACAAACCGCATCGGTGAACTGGTAAATGAAAAACTGATTGATGGTATCACGCACGTAAATAACGAATCAAATAATAAAGAAGGCACGCGCGTGGTGATTGAACTGCGGAAAGATGCGATTGCCAATGTGGTGATTAACCAGTTGTATAAGCTTACAGAACTGCAGACTTCTTACGGTATCAACAACGTAACCATTGTAAAAGGTCGCCCGCGTACACTGAACCTGAAAGAACTGATCCGCGAATTCGTGGAATTCAGGCATGAAGTAGTTGTACGCCGTGCAAAATTTGAACTGGCTGAAGCAGAGAAAAAAGCGCATATCCTGCGCGGTTATTTAATTGCACTCGATCACCTCGATGAAGTGATTGCACTGATCCGCAGCTCTGCTACTCCCGATATCGCAAAAGATAACCTCGTGAATGCAGGCTGGGGATTGGATGAAATCCAGGCCAAAGCCATTCTCGAACTCAGGCTGCAGCGCCTCACCGGCATGGAGCGTGATAAGATCAAAGCGGAATATGATGAACTGATGAAGCTGATTGATCACCTGAATGAACTGCTGAGCAACGAGCACCTCCGCTACGAACTCATCAAAACCGAGCTGCAGGAAGTAAAAGAAAAATTCGGTGATGAACGCAAAACTGAAATCACTTACCTCGATGATGAAGTGAAGATCAAAGACCTCATCAAAGAAGAAGATGTGGTGATCACCATTTCACACCTGGGTTATATCAAACGCACACCGGCTGATGAATACCGTTCACAGCGCCGTGGCGGCAGGGGAGTGATCGGTGGTAAAACCCGCGATGAGGATTATATCGAACATCTATTCGTGGCTTCCACACACCATACCATGCTTTTCTTCACGGAAAAAGGACGGGTGTACTGGCTGAATGTGTATGAAATCCCCGAAGGGGAAAAAACCGGTAAAGGCCGTGCCATCCAGAACCTGATGCAGCTGCCACCGGATGATAAAGTACGCGCGATCCTGGATGTGAAAGACCTGAAAGACGAGGAATTTGTTAAATCTCACAATATCGTTCTCTGTACCAAGAAAGGGATTATCAAGAAAACAGCACTGGAAGATTTCAGCAGACCCAGGCAAACCGGTGTTAACGCCATCACTATTGTAGAAGGGGATATGCTGCTCGATGCACGCATGACCGACGGCAACAGTGAAATCATGATGGCAGTGAAGAGCGGACGGGCGATCCGTTTCTCCGAAGAAAAAGTGAGACCAACAGGCCGTGGTGCAATAGGTGTTGCTGGTATTGAAGTTGATGATGATCATGATGAAGTAGTAGGCATGATTTGTGTAAATACTGTAACAGAAGCATCCAAAACGGTATTGGTAGTGAGTGAGAAAGGTTTTGGCAAAAGAACACCGGTGGATGAATACCGTTTCACAAACAGGGGCGGGAAAGGTGTGAAAACAATCAATGTAACGGATAAAACCGGTTCACTGGTTGGCATACTGGATGTATCAGAAACACAGGATATCATGATCACCTGCAAAAGCGGTGTGACCATCCGGATGCCGGTCAGCGGTATCAGCGAACAGGGAAGGGCAACCCAGGGTGTAAAACTGATCAGGCTGGATGAAGGGGATGAAATTGCAGCCATTACCCAGCTGGATGACCAGGTGCAACACGACGCAACGGCAGAAGCTACGGCTGAAGGCCAGCCTGAAAATGGCGAAAGCAACGCAACCGGTGAGCCTGAAAATCCATCTAACGAAGCAGAATCTCAACCAGAATAATCAATCGTAAATTAACATCAATCAAATGAAAAAAATGTTATTCGTCCTGGCTGGTTTGTTTGCCATGATTTCCGGCAGGACACAGAACATCGAGTCCATAAAAAATCTACTTGTCCTCCAGCAATACACGAAGGCAAAAACGGATCTGGATAAAAACTTCAGCAGTCCTAAATTCTCCGGTAAGGCAGAAGGACATCTGCTGAAAGCAACGATCTATTCCTATTTGTCTATGGAAGAGCAGACCAAAAACACCCCCGAAGGTGCCCAACTGGCTGCTGATGCAGAAACAGCTTTCCTGAAATACAAGGAAATGGAGCCCGACATGAAATTACTGGATGACCTGATCTACCAGAATGCCCCGATTAACATTTATTCATTCCTGTATACATCCGGATATGGTGATTACAACAGCAAAAAATGGGAGGCGGGTGTTGAAAAATTCAAAAAGGCAGTTATCTATTCTGATATGCTGATCAGCAAACAGATCCTGAAAACGAGCCTGGATACCAACGTGCTGATCCTGGCTGGCGTAACCGCTGAAAATGCCAAGAAAAAAGACGATGCTGCAGTTTATTACAGCCGTTTAGCGGATGCAAAAGTGGCTGGCGACGGATTTGAAAGCGTTTACCGCTTCCTGGTGAATTACAATTTTGAGAAAAAAGATTATGCCGCTTTTGAAAAATACAAAGCCATCGGCGGTTCTTTATACCCCAAGAGTGAGTTCTTTTCATTTGATAAGATTGATTTCGCGGTAGGATTGTCTGAGAAACTGGAAGATAAAATCAAGGCGGTGGATGATGTATTAGCCACTGATCCCAACAATTTTAAAGCCCACGAAGCCCTGGGAGAGGTGTTGTATGAGGCCCTGAATCCCCGCAAGGAAGACCAGGCGATCCCCGAAAATGCAGCAGAACTGGAAAAAAGGATGATCAGCTCACTGCTGAAAGCATCCAGCCTGGCGCCCAATGATGAATTACCCAATCTCTATCTGGGTAACCATTATATGAACAAAGCCCTGAAGATTAACGAAGCCCGCGCCGCGCACGCTGCAGATATGAAAACCCGCACCAAACCCGGCACCATGGCCAGCAAAGAAGACCTGGCAAAACGCGATGCGCTGGACAAACAGTATGCTGAAACCATGCAGCTGGCAAAAGAGCCTTACGAGAAAGCAGTAGCCATCTTTGGAGCTAAACCCAAACTGGAAGCCCGCGACAAACAACAATACAAAAACGCCATCGGTTACCTGGCTGATATCGCTACATTCAACAAAGCCCAGTCCAAAAGCAAACCAGCAGAACTGGCTAAATGGACAGCAGAGGAGAAGAAATGGAATGATTTGTATGATTCAGTGAAGTAATAGCAGGGATGATATTGAGAAAGGGTTGCTGAAAAGCAGCCCTTTTTTATGGGGATATGGTGCTCGGCAGGCTGGTGGCTCGTTAACTCTACTTAACATAATATAAATTATAGGAATTAATTTATACCTTTATTCCCATCTGAATGCATCCTTACCTGAGTTTAATCAGTCCGATGCTATATAATATTGTAACCCGTAAATTACAGCATGAAAAAACTCATCTTCTTCATTATCCCGTTTTCTGTGTTACAGGCTTGTAACGGAGTAGCTGATAACGCAAATACTGCAACCAGCGCACCTGACACCCTGAATGCTGCCGTCCAGGAAACTGCCAGTTCGCCCAATCCGGCTCCTGCCGCTGCAGCAGCTGATTCACCGGCTGTAGCTCGTGTAGCCAATTCTGCTGAAGAAGAACGTGTGAGAATCCTGACCAATATTGATACATACCTCGTGCCTAAGGCTGTTTATACGTCCGACCATGATGGTATCCGCGGGGCGACCGTAACCCTGGAAAACACGCTGGAAGATGTTCTTTTCCAAAAAGCCTTTGTGGAAGTAAAATTCCTGTCGGCCGAAGGACTTGAACTCCGTACCGATTTCCTGACATACCAGAATATAGAACCCGGCGATATCAAGACTTTAAAAGTAAACGATATGCTCAGGGCTTCTGTGATGCAGGTTAAAGTTGTAAAACTTAAAAGTGAAAAGCTTACACGGGGTGAAATGATCCTTGTTGGCGAAAGATTTAAAAATTTGTGAGTAGCATACTGCAAAATCTCCTGCTGGCTGAACATTCAAAAGCCCAGGCCACCAAAGTGGTCAACTGGGTCGGACATTCCCCTGCCCGTTTCAATGAACTCGTAACCGTATTCCTGGGTACCGATAAATTGCTGGTACAGCGTGCAGCCTGGCCCCTGTCCTATGCTGCTGAAGCGCATCCTGATCTCCTGCAAAAACATATTGGCAAATTGATCCGGAATCTTCGTCGTCCTGCACTCCACGATGCCGTCAAACGCAATACCCTGCGCTGTTTCAGGAATATTCCCGTCCCAAAACGTTACCAGGGCGAAATGATGAACGCCTGCTTCGATTTCATTATTGCGCCTGCCGAAAAACCTGCTATCAAGGCATTTTCCCTAGCCATCCTGGCTAACCTGGCCCGGGAATACCCCGATATCAGGGCAGAAATCAAAACAATCATTGAAGAAAAATGGGATATCGAATCGCCTGCTTTCCGTTCACAAGCGAGGAAACTTCTCAAAAGTTCAAGGCCTAATTGATAATGCTTGCCCGCTGTAGCAAAAAGCGAAGGCGGGGATAATGAATACAAGTAGGATACCTGGGAAGTAATTGTTGTTTAAGTTCGTATGGGAATTTTGAACTTTGAGTTTTTGATTTTTTAATTTTGACTTTTGGGTTCACTGCATTTAATTCAAAATTCAAAACTCAACATTCAACATTTTAAACTATTGAACCTTCTTAAATTCCCTGAAGATCAACCTCAGATTCTGGTCATACGTTATATAGTTATAGAGCCAGTTGCAAAACACAAAAAACCTGTTCTTAACCCCCAGGATCAGCATCAGGTGCAATCCCATCCAGATCATCCAGGCGAAAAATCCCCCGAAATGCAGTTTGGGTTTGGGCATATCCACCACCGCCAGGTTACGGCCAACAGTTGCCATGGATCCTTTATCCCTGTATTCAAATTCAACGATGCTTTCAGGAGGCGCTTTTCTTTCAATCAGCCGCAGGTTACCTGCCAGCATATCTGCCTGCTGGATGGCCAGTGGCGCCACCTGCGGATGGCCTTTCGGGTACTTCGGCGTTTCCATATAACCAAGGTCACCAATGGCATAAACATCCTTAACACCAATTACCTGGCAATGCCTGTCTGTTTTAATCCTGTTTCCCCTGGCTATCAACGATTCATTGATACCTGCCGGAATATTTCCTTTAATACCAGCAGCCCATATAACCGTACTGGTTTCTATCCTGTTTTCATCACCCAAAGTGATGGTATTACCGTCATAGTTTTTCACCAGCGCGCCGGTCATTACCTCCACACCCAATTTGGTCAGGTAACGGGCCGATTGTTCAGAAGATTTCCCCGACATAGCCCCCAGCAATTTGGTTCCGCCTTCCAGCAGGTAAATATGCATCTGGTTGAAATCAAGTTCGGGGTAATCATTGGGCAGTACATATTTCTTCATTTCAGCAAGGGCACCGGATATTTCAACTCCCGTAGGCCCGCCACCCACCACTGCAATATTGAGCAGCCTTTGTTTGGCCAGCGGATCCTTTTCGGTGAGTGCCTGTTCAAAATTCTGCAGCAACTGGTAGCGCAGCTGCAGGGCTTCCACGGTTGATTTCATCGGAAAAGCATGCGTGGCAATGGAATCCTGCCCGAAGAAATTTGTCCCGGCCCCCATAGCCAGCACCAGCACATCATAGCTGATTTCTTCCTGGTCAGTCACCACGATCTTTTCATCCGTATTAATCCGCATGATTTCTGCCAGCCTGATCCGCACATTTTTACTCCGGTGAAATACTTTCCGCAGGGGAAATGAAATATTACTGGCATCCAGACCGCCGGTAGCCACCTGGTAAAACAACGGCTGGAACTGGTGGTAATTAAACCGGTCCACCAGCACCACCTCAAAACCAGCCCTGTTATTCAGCTTCTTCGCGAGACGCATCCCGCCGAATCCTCCACCTGCAATTACTACTTTCATAAATACCTCCTGATGCAAATTTACACAATTTTCAATATTTATTGAAAATTAAATAAAAATAATAAACGGAGCGGCCCGGTTACCTTTTTAAGTTCTTTTGTATTAACTAAATACAGCGATTTGGCTTTTCAAAACCCTGCCATGAAGAAAATACTCCTTTTTATTGCACCTGTTATATTACTCATTGCCTGCGGGCCCCGTTCTTCACAAGGGCCTTTCCTGAATAAAAACAATATCAGGAGCCAGCATTTCTCCATTAATCCTGAACGGGATACTGTATTAACCGGCATGCGGGGCGGTTATTTTTTCTTTGAGAAAGGCAGTTTTGAAGGAACCGATCCCGTGGATATAGAAATTAAGGAAGTATATAATCCGATTGAAATACTGTATGCCGGTCTCACTACAGAATCCGGCGGCCGTTTACTGGAAAGCGGCGGAATGGTTTATGTGGGTGCCAGGCAAAGTGGTCGTGATGTGGTTCTCAAAAAACCGGCGAAAATTTCCATCCCGGCCAGCTATGTAAATCCCAATATGCAATTGTTCCGCGGGGAAGTGAAAACCAATGACACGATTGACTGGGTGGATCCGCAACCCCTGGATACCATACTTCACCCCTCTCCCGCTGATTCAGGCAAAATTATTTTCATGATGCAATGTGCCAGTTGCCATAAGATATTTACAGATGGCACCGGCCCTGCTTTAGCAGGTGTCACCAGCCGGGTAAATGATATCAATGTGCTGCGGGCTTTTATAAGCAATCCGCCAAAAATGGCACAAGGAAAATAGTTATTTCAGTTGTCTGCTTTACCGGTATGGCAGTATGATGACATCGCACGAACTCTCAGATACACAAATCGACCAGATACTGGCCTATATCCATGAAGAGGAACTTGCCCGCCCCGACCTCGTGACGAAAAAAATGGGTTCACCTTCATCAAATCCTGCAACAAAAACTGATTCAGTCGCAATAAAAGATACAGCCAGTGACTATGCTGGCTGCATACCCGCACCCTGCGGCTTTGATACTATTTATGTTGACACAACGGACTATACGCGCAATGCTACTATTTTTAATTTAGCAGAAGAAGCCCCGGCCACCGATTCACTCGACTCCCAGTACAAAGACCCGGCTGAACTGGAAAATATCATGCGTACCAAAGGATTCACAGATTTGATCCAGACAAAAGGGCGCTATAATTTCGCCATCAAAACCCTGGGCTGGTTTAATGTGGATGCTTACTATGATGGATTACCCGGCACAACGATCGTTGACCTGTTTGTAAAAACCGACTACGAAAAAAACAATGACCTGGCCATTCATGTATTCTTTCCATCCAAAAACTGCTGACGGTCGGCGCCTTTCATCCGGAAGACAGCCTGTTCCATTTTGAAAAATACAAAGGACAAATCCCTTTATTCATCAATGATGAAGCGGTAGTATTCGGGGTTGACAGCCATTCAGGAAAAATTTTCTACGGCATCACCACATTCACCGTAACCCAAAAACAAACCATTACCCTGCATATCCGGGAAACCACAAAAGAGGAATTACAAAAAGCATTTTTGGAGATGAAACTGGATGGGGTGGATTTGGATGTGATTACGAAGAAGCGACTGATTGTGCCGAAGCCCTGTAATGAAACGCTGACAAGTAAGTAATGTGGAAATGTGAAAACCTCTGTAATTAAAATGTGTATTCATTTTCACATTTTCATATTCTCACATTTTCACATTAGTTTCAATACATCATCCTCACCTTTATCGTCCCCTTCACCACCTTCAGCAAATGCAGCGCCTGCGTGGATAATTTCTTGTCCACATCCAGCACCACATAACCGATAGCTTCATTGGTTTTGAGATACTGACCAAGGATGTTTATTTTATTATGGGAGAGCTGGGTGTTAATTTCTGACAACACACCCGGAACATTATTATGTATATGCAGGATGCGGTGTGAACCTTCCTGCGGAGGCAGTGCCAGTCCGGGTACAGTGTGTGAACCCAGCGTAATCCCTTTCTCGAGGTAATTAAACAGTTTCATGCTCACATCTTCACCGATGTTCTGCTGGGCTTCTTCTGTGGAACCGCCAATGTGTGGGGTCAGGATTACATTCGGGCAACCCTGTAAAGGTGTTTCAAAACGGTCACCGTTTTTCTCCGGTTCCCAGGGATATACATCCACCGCCGCACCGCCAATCTGCCCGCCTTTTAATGATTTGGCCAGCGCCTCGAGATCAACCACTTCGCCCCGCGCATAGTTTATTACAATCGCGCCTTTCTTGCAATGCTTCAGCGTGGTTTTATTAATCAGGTTTTTGGTATGCGGCGTTTCAGGCACGTGGAGTGTAACCACATCTGCACGGGATAACAGTTCTTTAAGTGATCTCGCATCTTCTGCATTCCCCAGCGGCAGTTTGGTTTCAATATCATAAAAAATCACTTTCATACCCAGCGATTCTGCCAGCACACTCACCTGTGATCCGATATTCCCATAGCCAATAATCCCCAGTGTTTTTCCCCGCAGTTCATAACTGCCCTGTGCATCTTTATTCCAGATACCATCATGTGCCGCCTTATTCTTATCCGGAATCCGCCTGATGAGCATAATCGAAACACCAATCACCAGTTCCGCAACAGATCTTGTATTTGAATACGGAGCATTAAAAACGGCAACGCCTTTTTTTGTAGCAGCTTCCAGGTTCACCTGGTTCACACCAATACAAAAACATCCAATGGCCTGGAGTTTTTTGGCAGCTTCCAGCACCGCAGGTGTAATGTTACTTTTAGAACGGATACCCAGGATATGTACGTCTTTTATTTCATGGATCAGCTGCTCTTCCGTAAGCGCTTTGCTGATTTTTTCCACGCGTGTATATCCATGGTGACGGAAATTCTTCACCGCCACATCACTGATATTTTCGAGAAAAAGTATCCTGATTTTTTCTTTGGGATAACTGGTTGTGACTACTGTTGCCATATTGCAAATATAATCCTGCTGCTATTAACATTCAGGACATCAATGGGGAAAACTATAAAGCAACAGACAGGTTCCTCCTTTTACTTTTGTGCCGGTAAATCTGTTTCCTTGAAGAACATTATACTTATCCTTATTTCAGCGTTCTTACTCCCCGGCTGCGGGGGTTCTGACAGCCATGCCCCTTCCAAAGATGATTCACTGGAATATTATCCGCCAACACCTGTTAGTTTAGACCGAAGTGAATTCAGGCGTTATTACCGGCTGATGACTGATTTTTTTGATACCACCCTGCTGGAGACTCCATTCAGCGGCGGAATCATCATTGCCAAAAACGGCTCCATCATTTATGAAAAATACCAGGGCATGGCCGATTTGCAGCATAAAATCCCCATGACAGATTCCACGTCCCTGCACATGGCATCTACCGGAAAAACGTTTACTGCCACCGCTGTATTAAGGCTGGTACAGGAAGGAGGATTATCACTCAGTGATTCAGTGAACAAATTCTTCCCCGACTTCCCCTATCCGGGCATTACGGTGAAAATGCTGCTGAACCACCGCAGCGGGCTGCCCAATTATTTATACTTTATGTCGAACAGCGACTGGGATAAAAAACGGAAAGCCACCAATGAGGATGTAATCAAAATGATGTACAGTCTCAAACCCAACCGGGTTTCATCTCCCAATACCAGGTTCACTTACTGCAACACCAATTTCCTGTTACTGGCATCGATCATAGAAAAAGTAACCGGAACCCCTTTTCCGCAGTACATGGAACAAAAGTTTTTCATCCCGCTGGGCATGACACATACTTATGTTTTTACACTGAAAGACACACTCACCGCCACCCCATCCAGCAATTACAATGGCAACTACTGGGATTATGATTTCCTCGATGGTACTTACGGAGATAAAAATGTGTATTCAACGCCCAGGGATATGCTGAAATGGGATCAGTCGCTATACACTGACCAGGCACTTGATCCCGCCATGAAAGATTCTGCTTTCACCGGATACAGTTTTGAAAAACCCGGCACCCATAATTATGGCCTTGGCTGGCACCTGGAAATCCTTCCCAACGGCAAAAAAGTGATTTACCATTACGGCAAATGGCATGGTTTCAATGCAGCTTTTGCAAGGCTGACGGATGAAAAAGTAACCATCATCATACTTGGTAACCGGTTCAATCGATCCATCTATGGCTGTGCCCGGAGGGCCTACGATTTCTTCGGGGAATACAAACAGGATCGCGGCCACGATAACCCTGAAGCTGACACGTTGGAAAACGACGCCCGGAAACCGGCTAAGTCACTGAAAAAAGAAAGCAAATAAGCTTCTCAGCGCTACAGTTATCATCTCCATTTCGGCTATGTTTAAGTAACTTGAGGTATCAAAACCGGTTTCTGTATGAAAATATTATCTGCCGGTGAAATCAGGGCCTGGGATCAGTACACCATTTTACATGAGCCCGTCAGTTCACTGCAACTGATGGAACGGGCAGCCAGCCAGTGCTATGAATGGCTGATGTCAGAATATGCTTCCGCCCCTTCATTTACCATTTTCTGCGGGAAAGGAAATAACGGAGGTGATGGATTGGCCATCGCACGGATGCTGCTGGAAAGGGAAATACCGGTTATTGTTTTTATTCTTGAATTCGGTCATAAAGGAACAGCAGATTTCCAGGCCAACCTGGCATTACTGCACCAGACCCGGGGATCTGTAGTAAACTATATCCAGACCACGGCCAATTTCCATCCCTTACCCCATGACACAATTATTATAGATGCATTATTCGGCTCCGGACTGAACCGTAAACTGGAAGGCGTAACGGCCGAACTGGTGGAACATATTAATCAATCCGGCTGTACTATAGTTTCCATAGATATACCCAGCGGGTTGTTTGTTGACAGTTCTTCATTGGGGAATCCGGCTGTCCAGGCCAATCACACACTCAGTTTCCAATGTTATAAACCTGCATTCCTGGTTGCAGAGAACGGTGATAAAACCGGACAGGTCCACGTGCTGGATATCGGTTTGCACAAAGGATTTATCCGGGAACTGGCTGCTGAATATAACCTGCTTGATGATGATATCATCCATCATCTCTATAAACCACGGAACGCATTTTCACATAAGGGACAATTCGGACATGCAATGTTGATTGCCGGCAGCCATGGGAAAAACGGCGCCGCGGTGCTCGCAGCCAAAGCCTGCCTGCGCACCGGCGCGGGTCTGGTAACCTGCCACATTCCCAAAGAAGCCAGTTTCATTTTACAGACCGCCGTACCGGAAGCCATGGTCATCACAGATAATTTCCCTGATTATATTACTGCGATCCATGAAGATCTTTCAGTTTATAAATCCATCGGTGCCGGACCTGGTATCGGGCAGGAAGAAGAAACAGTACAGATGCTGAGTGAATTATTATCTGCGAATACAAAACCCATGGTCCTGGATGCAGATGCACTGAACATACTGGCTGCAAATCCAACAATGTTGCAACTCATTCCTGCCGGATCCATACTCACTCCGCATCCTAAAGAATTTGAAAGATTATTCGGTAAATCGGCCAATGAATTTGACCGTGTTGTGCTTGCAGTGCAAAAAGCAAAACAATTATCCTGTGTGATTGTATTAAAAGGACATCACACACTGGTTGCAACACCCGAAGGCAAAGGCTTTTTCAATTCAACCGGGAATGCCGGCATGGCAAAAGGTGGAAGTGGTGATGTGCTGACGGGTATGCTGACTGCTTTACTCGCGCAGGGATATCATGCTGAAAATGCAGCGCTGCTGGGAGTATATCTTCACGGACTGGCAGGTGATTTGGCCAGTGCCAGCTATGGAATGGAGGCCATACTGGCGGGTGATATTGTCAACTTTATTGGCCAGGCTTTTAAAAAAATAGGATAACATGGGTTATATCCGGAAATAACAGGGAACTGCTTAAAAACAACCCACCGGATACCCAACAAAAAATCATTTTATACACAACTGTTTAATAACTAGTCGCAGGAAATATAATTTAATGATAATCAATATTTTATAAGGAATGTTTACAAGGGGCTGATTTCCAGCTTCTCTACATCAAAATTGGCCTCCTTCCCCTATCTTTGCCGTCCTTTAAATTTTGATTCAGAATCAACTCTTATGGACAAATTGATCTATCTCGTTCCCGTCATGGGAGTCATTGGATTACTGTACACGCTTGTCAAATTCAAATGGGTTTCTAAACAAGATGCCGGTAATGACCGCATGAAAGAAATCAGCAATTACATTGCCGAAGGTGCCATGGCTTTTCTGAAAGCCGAATGGAGAATCCTTGGCTATTTTGTGGTGATTGTTGGTATTCTCCTCGCTGTAATGGCATCCACGAATCCCCATTCACACTGGCTGATCGCCGGTTCGTTTGCATTGGGCGCTGTATTAAGTGCCACTGCCGGTTATATCGGTATGCGTATTGCAACCAAAGCGAATGTGCGTACTGCACAAGCTGCAAGAACCAGCCTGAAAAAAGCTTTGAATGTATCATTCACAGGTGGTTCTGTAATGGGACTGGGTGTTGCCGGACTGGCAGTACTCGGACTCGGTGGTTTGTATATTGTACTGAAAGCTTACTTCGCGCCGCATGCTGCTGTGAATTCAGAAGAAATGACGCGTACCATTGAAGTGTTAACCGGTTTCTCACTGGGTGCTGAATCCATCGCGCTTTTTGCGCGCGTGGGTGGTGGTATCTATACCAAAGCAGCTGACGTAGGTGCTGACCTCGTAGGTAAAGTGGAAGCAGGTATCCCTGAGGATGATCCCCGTAACCCCGCCACGATTGCGGATAACGTAGGTGATAACGTAGGTGACGTTGCCGGTATGGGCGCTGACCTTTTCGGTTCTTATGTGGCTACCGTTCTTGCTACCATCGTACTTGGAAATGAAACACAGGTTCTGGCTGAAGACAGCCTGAGCGGTTTCTCTCCCATCGTTCTTCCCATGCTGATTGCAGGTGTAGGTATCCTGTTCTCTATCGTAGGTACTTTTTTTGTACGTGTCAGTGATTCAGCAGGTATCAATACTGAAACAGTTCAGAAAGCATTGAATATGGGTAACTGGGGTTCTATCATTCTTACGGCTATTGCAGCCTGCGGACTGGTGTACTTCATCCTCCCCGAAGCCATGGAATTAAGAGGTGTGATCTTCACTAAATGGGGTGTGCTGGGTGCGATTGGTGTTGGTTTATTAGTAGGCGCCCTCATGAGTATCATCACTGAATATTATACGGCAATCGGAAAACGTCCTGTGAACAGTATCATCAGGCAATCATCCACCGGACATGCCACTAACGTAATTGGTGGTCTGGCGATAGGTATGGAATCCACATTCCTCCCGATCCTGGTTCTGGCAGGTGGTATCTGGGGCAGCTACGAATGCGCCGGTTTATATGGTGTATCTATTGCCGCAGCAGGTATGATGGCTACTACAGCGATGCAGCTGGCTATTGATGCCTTTGGTCCTATTGCTGACAACGCCGGTGGTATTGCAGAGATGAGCGAGCTTCCCAAAGAAGTGCGTGAGAAAACAGACGTACTGGATGCTGTGGGTAACACCACTGCTGCAACCGGTAAAGGTTTCGCGATTGCTTCTGCAGCCCTGACCGCCCTGGCTCTTTTTGCAGCTTTTGTGGGTGTATCGGGTATCACGGGTATTGATATTTATAAAGCCAATGTGCTCGCCAGCCTTTTTGTAGGCGCGATGGTTCCCTTCATATTCTCTTCACTGGCTATCACAGCTGTTGGCCAGGCCGCGATGGCTATGGTGGAAGAAGTACGCCGCCAGTTCAAAACAATTCCCGGAATTATGGAAGGAACCGGCAAACCGGAGTATGATAAATGTGTGGCTATTTCCACAAAGGCTTCTATCAGGAAGATGATGCTGCCCGGTGCGATTGCCATCGTTTCTCCCCTCATTATCGGATTTATGCCCGGCCTGGGTGCCGAAGCCCTCGGTGGTTTCCTCGCAGGTGCAACGGTGAGTGGTGTACTGATGGGTATGTTCCAGAATAACGCAGGTGGTGCCTGGGATAATGCCAAAAAATCATTTGAGAAAGGTGTACAGATCAACGGTGAAATGTTCTACAAGAAATCAGAACCCCACAAAGCTTCTGTTACCGGTGATACAGTAGGTGATCCTTTCAAGGATACTTCTGGTCCCTCTATGAACATCCTCATCAAACTGATGTCTATCGTTTCACTCGTAATTGCCCCCACCCTGGCCCAGATTGCTGCTAAAAAGACCCCACCAGTGGTGAAAGACAATAAGATTGAAATCAAACACCAGCCTGTGGCTCAGGTTTTTAATAACAACAATACAGCCTGGTATCAATAAAATACTTTTTACATTTCAAAGCCCTGCTTCAACAGCAGGGCTTTTTTTTGCCCGCCCCTGTAACCCAAAAGCCTGCTTGTCCGTCAAAGGGTTAAGGATTGTTAAAAAACACTAAATAAAGTGAGTCCCTGATCGTCTTACGAATAAAATCGTATATTCGGGCATAAATTAAGAGATATGTCTGCACCCAAAGTGATAAAACCGACAGAGAGTGAACTGGAAATCCTCCAGATTTTATGGACACGTGGCCTGGCTACGGTTCGTGAAGTGCATGAGGAACTGGCGCGTACCAAGGATGTGGGTTATACAACCACTTTAAAACTCATGCAGATCATGCATGAAAAAGGCATTGTGAAAAGAGATGATTCCATGCGTACACACGTGTACCAGGCTGCCGTGAACAAGGAAAGAACACAGAAACACCTGCTGAGCAAGATTATTGATAATTTATTCGGTGGCTCCCCCACCCAGCTGGTAATCCAGGCATTGGGGGATGACGCCCATAAAACCAGTAAAGAGGAACTGGAAAAAATCCAGGCCCTGCTCGACAGTCTTAAAAAGCAATAACATTGACCGGCCAAACCAACATTTTGTACTCCCTCGGATGGGCTGTCCTGAACAGCTTCTGGCAGATGGCGCTCATCTGGGTACTGTGGCAGATCATTGCACTGCTTACACCGGGCGTCCGTTCTGGTGTACGAAGCAGAACGGCAACTTTCCTGCTCTTCGCGGGCTTTGGCTGGTTTGGCTATACATTTATCCAGAGCTTACAGGATATTCCCGGTGAAACCCTCAATCCCGCCCAGAGTTTTGTTGCTGGTGTAAGTCCTGCACTGCACCAATCCTTGCTGCAATACCTTCCGGTGATTTCAGTCGTGTACCTGGTGCTGATGATCGTTCCTGTATTCAGGTTTATCCGGAATATCCGCTATGTAAACCTGATCCGCACGTATGGTTTGCAAAAGATCAGTGCTGACTGGCGGATTTTCACCAACGCCATCAGCCAGCAATTGGGTATCCGTAAAAAAGTGAAGATCTGGATCTCAGACTTTGTTTCTTCTCCCGTAACAATTGGATTCCTGAAACCGGTCATCCTGATCCCGCTGGCAGCCATCAATAATCTGGAGCCTGCGCAACTCGAAGCTGTGATCCTGCATGAGCTGGCACATATCCGTCGTTATGATTACCTGGTGAACCTCCTGGTTAATGTAATCCGCACCATACTTTACCTGAATCCATTTGTAAAGGCACTGGCCCGTGATATAGAACATGAACGTGAAAAAAGCTGTGATGAATTAGTGCTGCAGTTTCAATATGATGCTTACCAGTATGCTACTGCCCTGTTACAGCTTGAAAAATCCAGCCATGATTCCAAACCGCTCCTGTTGCCTGCAGGCGGTCACCATAAAAATGATTTATTAAAACGTGTTGAAGTTTTATTAGGTATACAGGAAAGCAAACTGATTTCCTGGGGAAAAATCAGTTCCGTTTGTTTCGCCCTACTTTGCACGGTTGGTATGCAATGGATCACTGCTCCGCGTACTAAATCGCTGATCGAAACAGAAGCTATATCCGGTTATGCGGCTTCCGGGCTTCAGGCGACAAGATTAAATTACCCGTATAGCGAACAAAACCAGCCTGTACGCAATCCTGAAATCCACCGTACAAGGAATGTATACCCAGATATACCTGTTATTCCGGAAAACAAAGGCATTTTCAATAGAATCGAATACCCGGAGGGAATCATTCCTGCCAGTATGATCCTTGATGAACCCGTTGCACTCTCTAAAGAAGAAGAAGCACAGGTGAAGAAGGCCATCGAAGACTCCCGTAAAGTATTAGAGAATGTGCAGTGGAAAAATGTAGAAGCGAATATTGCGGATGTATTAGATACCCGTGAAAAAGCAGCTCTCCGCAGTTCTTACAAGAAAGCCATGAGTAAACTTGACTGGAACCAGTGGGAAAATAAACTGCGCAACGCTTACGATAAAGTCAATTGGGAACAGGTAAATGAACAACTGGCATTCGCTGTTAACCAGGTCAAACTGGATAGTTTACAAACTGTTTATACTGCCATGGAGAAAAAACTCCGTAAAGTGGAAGAAGCCCTTGAATCCAGCGATGTTACCGGCATCCCCGACAGTGATATCTCTTTAAAAACAATTGAAGAGAAAAAACAAATGGCTGAAGAACTGCTGAGGAAGATTAAAGCAACCAGGGGGAAGAAGATTGTGCATCTGTAAGTTACACCTAAACATTTATCGGTTTTTGATCTTTGGCCGTTGGCATTTAGCTATTGGCTGTTGGCTATTTTCTGTAAGCTACCAGCTTCTTGATATACCTAATAGCTAAGGGCCAAAAGCCATAACCACATAGAGCACATAGACACATAGAAACACATAGAAATACAAACGCAACAGATCGATTAAAAGGTAACGATGTACCGATAGACAAAATCTTAGGAGGATAGCTATTTACAACCAGCTTACTGGTGTAGCTAATGGCCAATAGCTAACAGCCAAAAGCTTTTACCACATAGAAATACAAAGTGCAAGTAAACGAGTAACAGGTAACAGGTAACTGGTAACTGGTAACTGGCAACCGGTAACTAGTAGCACCGAGGACACTTCTCACTATACTTATTCCCAATCATAAACCCAATAAGGATTTCATGTGTGCCGCGGCTGACTGTATTCAGCGCCGTGGTTGTAAAATCATAAGCATAGCTGGCGTTGAAAAGATTCTTTACGCTTAATCCTGCGAAGGCTGCGTAGCCATCCTGGTAACGGTAAGTCCCTCCTACCCAGAGATGATCCTGGTACTGGATCTTGGTATTTATTTCTGGCTGGAAATTATTATTGGAAGAACCTTTTACGTATTTCAGCATCACAGATGGAATGACATTAAAATTATCGCCGGCGGAAAAGCGGTATCCGGCAGTCAGGAAAAGATGCGGGATTAACCGGCCTTTATTCAGGATAGCGGCATCATCCACAAAACTGATTTTCTGGGGAATGATTTGTTGCGCAGAAAATCCGAGAAAGTAGTTCCGGGAATATAACCAGAGGCCAAAGCCAAGGTCGGGTCTGAGTTTGTTGAGTTCTGATGTGAGTGAAGAGCCTGTTGCAGGGTCAAAAGGATCGCCGCCACCGGTAAAATCATGCTTGGTACGGTCTACACTTACATTGGTAAATCCTGCAGAAAAACCGCCTGCCAGGTTGGTGGTAGCATTTAATCCCAGGTGATAGGCATACGTAGCATTTAACGTAAAGCGGTTGAAACTGCCGGTATGGTCATTTACGATCGTCATGCCGATACCGTGGTGGGGATCAGCAGCTGTGTAATTCTGCCAGTATGATCGTCCCTGGGGTTTTCGCCGGGTACGGAGTATGAAGTTGCTGAAGTCCGGTAATCACTTTTCCCAATGGGTCCCTGGATAGAGAGATAGGTTGTTTTAGGCGCACCGTTCAAACCCACCCACTGGTCTCGGGAACTGATTTTCAGATCCACATAATTATCAATTCCGGTAATCGCCGGATTGATAATATACGGGTTCAGGATATACTGCGTATAATGCGGGCGTTGCTGGGCAGCGCCGGCCAGGCAGAATAAAAGTGATGGTATGATCCAGAATTTTTTACTCATGGCTTAACGGATTACATCCACATAACCGGACATTATCTTCCTTCCGTTCTTGGGATCGACAATATAATAATAGGTGCCCACAGGGGCAGGACTTCCATTAATAACACCATCCCAGGGCTTATCATATCCCACAGAATGATAAATACGCTGGCCATAGCGGTTGAAAATTTCAACCGTACAACCGGGATAGCTTTCGAGGTAATCAATGACCCATTTATCATGGATACCATCACCATTCGGACTGAAAATATTCGGGATTTTTGGTGCTTTCAGCACTTTGATAAATACCTGGTCGCTGGCTTTACAGCCTGCTTCACCGGTTACTTCCAGTGTATACGTGATATCCTCCACTCCTTTCACGATCGCATTTAAAATAGTATTGGTACTCAGGAAATACTGGTTGGGTGTCCAGAGGTATGTGGGATTGATCGCTGTGACTGCAGGGTCAAAAGTAATTTGTCCGCCTTCCAGCAGGAAACGGTCTGGTCCGAGGTCAACCGTTGGATATGGATTCACTTTTACCGTTGTGGTAAACGTGGTGCTCCGGCATCCGTTACTGTTGAAAATAAATAAGTCAACATTATATGTACCCGGCGTTGTATACGTATAAGAGAAGTTGGGGTTATTCCTCACATTGCCATCATTCAATACCCAGTTCCATTGGGTGATGGTTCCGTCCAGTGGGTTTGATGCATCCGTAAACTGTATAGCATCCCCGATACACACCAGTGTTTTATTGGTAGTAAAACGTGCCAGCGGTTGCGGGTGAATGGTAGTCAGGGCAATCGTTGTATCCCTGATACATCCGGCGCCACTGGTAACCTGCAGGTTAATATTGAAAGGCCCGGTGCCTGTATAAGTATGTGACGGGCTGAAGCCTGTTGAACTGTTTACCGTACCACTGGGAGGATCTCCAAAATCCCATACATAACTGAATGAAGCCTGTGTTCCGTCAGGAATGGAGGATGTATTGGCGAATGTAACGTTTGCATTGGGCAGGCAAACACTGGCCGGTAATGTGAAATCCGGACGTGGTACCGGATTTATTGTAACAGGAATTGTTTTCAGCACACTGTTACAGCCATTGCCTGTTTGAACAGTAAGTGTAACATTAAAGTTTCCGTAATAAGCAAATGTATGCGGGAATGGTGCCGGGGTGTTGCGCACCACAGGTGGTGTTGCATCCCCGAAATTCCAGGTCCATTGTGTAATCGTGCCTGCGGTTGAATTAGAGTTATCTGAAAATGTAAGAGCAGATTTTTCACAAGCGGGGCTGCCGAAACTGAAATCAGCAACGGGTGGTTCGAGTACTCGAACAGTTTGCGTGGCACTGTCAGAACAACCTGCTGCAGTGGACGTGTAACGGTATTTAATAGTATACGTACCGGGCCCAACTGCGCTGGGTGTAAATAATCCGGTTGCGTTAACGCCGGGTCCGGAGAAGAATACAGTTCCGGGAACTGCACCGGTTTCAGTTGCCTGGATTAACTGATAAGGAGCCGCATCCAAACAAAGATCCGGAACGGGCAGGAACTGTACTTTAGGTGCTGCGTTTACTGTTATCGTCCTGAATTTGTCACTCACACAGGTTCCGCCTGAATAAGCGCGGTAACGGATGGTGAAATTGCGGGTGAGCGGTGCCTGGAAGTTCGGGTAAATATGTCTGTACACTTTTCCAGGTGCAGGGAAATCATCAGTATCAAAAACGCCGGGTGCGCCAACATTATCCCAGTAAATTTCAACTTTGGTTACTGAACCGAAATTGACGGTTGAAGCATCCTGTATGGAAACAGAATCATTTGCGCAATAACTGGCCGGGCTGAGCGGTGTAAAATCTGCAACCGGTATATCACCGTTAACAATAAATGGCACTGCCAGTGTGGAAGCGCATCCATTATTAGTAGTTACTGTAAGGGAAACTGTATAGTTACCGGTAGCTGTATAAGAGTGCTGTGGGTTCTGCAGTATAGAAACGTTATTAACACCGCTGCCGGGATCACCAAAGTCCCATGCCCATCCTGTAATTGTTCCGCCGGTTACTTTACTGGTATCAGTAAACTGTGCGTATGTATCGCTCAGGCAAACTTCAGGTAAAATAAATCCGGGTGCGGGTAAACGGCTGATCACCACGTTGGGATCTGTAAATGATTGGGTACAGCCTTTATCAGTTGTCACTTGCAGACTGACACTATAAGTGCCCGGAGCAGCAAATGTATGGGTCGGGTTTTGCAGGGCTGATGTATTGTTGCCTCCACTGGCCGGGTCACCGAAATTCCAGGCCCAGGTATTTAATACGCCGGCATTGGCAGCAGAAAGATCATTGAAATTAATCACACGGGTTTCGCAAGTAGGCGCCGTAGCACTGAAATTCACAGTAGGCAGCGGATTCACGATCACCACTGCGGAACCAGTTTGTAACTGGGTACACATCAGTGTACTGACATATGATACACTGAACAGGTTATAGGAAAATGTACCGGCCACATTTGTCGGAACAGGAATGGTAATACTGTTTCCAGACACCGTGGTTATCGTTTGGAAGCTGCCACCGTTTATATTATACGTAAATGTATAAGGCGCTGTTCCGTTCGCCCCGGTAAAAGTTACAGTTGGCGAAGGTGCATTCAGGCAAACTTCAGTAGTACCGCTGATTGAAGCTGTCGCCAAAGGATTAACAGTTATTGAAACACTCTGGGTCAGAGAAGTCTGGCTGCAAAGGTTCGCACTGCTTTCCTGCACACCAGTCAGGTGATAAACAAACGTACCCGGAACACCAGTGGGTGCATTAATCGTTACAGTGTTACCCACTGTAGTGGATACTGTCTGCGGTAAGCCCCCATTAATATCATAAGTAAATGTATATGGGGCAACTCCGTTTGCACCGGTAAATGTAATGACAGGAGTAATTCCATTCTGACAGGTTAAAGAATTTCCTGTGATGGAAGCCGAAGGCAAAGGCGTTACTGTAACGGTAGTTGTCCCGCTTTGCGGCTGGCTGCACAAACTGGCACTGCCGTCCTGAACACTTACGAGATTATAATTATACACCCCTGCTGTTGTGGTGGGTGCTGATACAGTTACACTATTACCTACAGTAGTAGTAACCGTTAATGGTGATCCGCCGTTTATATTATATGTGAAAGTATACGGTGGTAATCCTACAGCACCGGTAAAGGTTACAGAAGGTGATGGTGCATTGAGACAAACACTGACCGTACCACTGACAGAAGCAGTAGGTATGGCCCTTACAATAACCTGGTGTGAAGCGATATTAGTAACTGTAGCACAGCCGGCGGCGGATGTTACATTCAGTGTTACAGTATATGTTCCGGGTGCAGAGAAATTATGTGATGGATTCTGCAATGTGGATGTGTTATTGACACCGCTGGCAGGATCACCAAAATTCCATGACCATCCATTGACTGTTGAGCCAGCAGCTAAACTGGCATCGGTAAAGTTGACCGCATTTCCCATACAGGTTTCCGGCGCACTGCTGAATACAGCTTGCGGCTCGGCATACACAGTTGTAAGCTGTTTAACTTTCGTATTGGTACAACCAAAGCTGCTGGTGGTTGTCAGTGTTACAGTAAACGGTCCTGCAGCAGCATAAATATGCAGTGGGTTTTGCGTTGCAGAAACACCTAAATCGCCAAAATCCCAGCTCCAGGTAGTGATTGACTCACCTGCACCGGGAATAGTCGAGAGATCATTAAACTGGGCGTTACCTGCAGGCAGGCAGACATTCGGTAATGAGAAATCAGTTACCGGTGTGTTTCTTATCGTAACAGTTGTGGAATAAACCTGGCTTTGGCAACCCGATGTGGTTTGAACTTTTAAGGTTACTGTATATGTTCCCGGGGCACTGAATATGTGTGTGGGATTCTGTATAGCTGAAGTATTATTTACACCACTGGCAGGGTCTCCAAAATTCCATGTCCAAAAAGTGATGGGTGAAACGCCAGGAACAGTTGATAAATCTGTAAATGGCACTGCTGTCCCGACACAATAAGGTGCAGCGGTAGAAAAATTAGCTGTAGGCGGATCGGTAACTGTTACAGGATGAGTGATGGTATCCGATAAACAACCAACATCCGTGATCAGTGCATAGCGTACATTATAGGTATTGGGTGCTGCATAAAGATGCGTCGGGTTATTGATCGCACTGTAAATCAGGTCACCAAAATCCCAGTAGCGGTTTATAACAGGCCGTCCGCCGGTTGTGGAATTATCTGTAAAAGTGACAATATCTGTAACACAACCGTTATTGGTGAAATTAAAATCTGCTACGGGCGGGTCGAATACCTGAAGATCATAATCAATTTCCTGTTCACCACCACAACCATCGGGAGTGGGATTAGTGGCAATTACTTTAATAGGATATGTACCTGCAGTATTAATTGTATAAGGCAGGGGCAATGTATAGATGTAAAGGGTTTTACCGTTTACAATTACGGTACCTGTTGGGGTTGGTGGCGGTGGCCCGAGGGTTACATCTGCAATACCCATGGCATTCAGCGTTGGCCCGAAAATCCACTGGATTTGGGTTGGCTGATACGGGAAGGTCATTGAAAAATAAAACGGTGTACTCTTACAGGTTGCCGGGAAATTCACCGTGGCATATTGGTTCTGCACAGTTACATACTGGTAGATATCCTTGATATTCGTTCCGGCATTATACCCATAAGATTCAGCACCTCCATATCCGTAAGCAATGGCATTGAAACTGGAATCAGAAGTTACTACGTGTGATATACCGGTATTCGTCGTAGGGCTTCCTGTTACACTGCTCACATTAATCCTGGCATAAGAATAATTGGGATCCTGCGGGTGTAGTATAAAACTGGCTGGCGGAACTGCTACCCCATCCAGTTTGAATGAACTGATCGCCGTACCGGTATTTGGAATTACGACATTAATATAGTGCTTGCCGGTATTGATCTGGAACCGGGCGCTGGCATTCCACAAAACTTTATTGATACTCTGTTCAACCGGACTCAAATAGATTACTTCAGGGTCGCCATCACCATTGGTACCTCCCGGACAACCGGAACCGCCCTGTGAAGGGAAATACTGGGCTACCAGGATCGGGTTATTGGCTTCAATTAACTGAGGCGCCTGGGTAGCAGGTATCTCATAATAAAAGTTACCAACCAGTGGTAAAGCAGTAGGTACACCATTAATCGTTACAACTGTAGCGGGATCAGAAACACATACCCTGTAATAAGTCGACATCGTGGCAGAGTTGGTATTTCCGCTACTTACATTATAGCTGACAATAGGTGTTGTCAGGTATTTTTTACCCCAGGCTGCTTTGGGCACAGCCTGCGACATATAGTTATCTGATGAAGGAGCCGAACCATTACAGGAGATGGCAATCCTGCCACTTCCGGAATAAACGGCGATCCTTTTGCACTGGCCCCCGGGGCCACTGACGCTTTTAACCAGCGAGCCTGTCAGGTCTACCCCGGTCGTTACTGCACCTCCGTTGGTAAACTGGCCCATTACATTGTACACCTGTCCCTGCGTAAGCGTTACCTGGAAAGTAACCCCGGCAGCATGGTTAATTGTTGCTGCAGAAGGTGTGATTTCTACAGTTGTTGTACCCGGGTCTGCTGCCACCACATAAAACCAGCAGTTTGCGGAATTGCTGTTTGAGCTGTTTTTAAAATTGACCGAATAATATTCTTTACCGAGCGTATTTGTAGGGTATAAAATGGAGGCACCGGAAACGCTGGAGTTGTAAATGTGGGCATAAGCAACAACAGGCTTGTCACTGGTAATATGTATCCCCTTGTTCTCCGGGGCAACCGACTCAGCCAGTAAGCGGGCATCGGTGGCACCTGCTTTGGGCATGGGGTTGGATGCTACAACCGTACCAGCGGGAACCGTGTAAGTAGCTGCATATCCTAATCCGGGAATTTCCACTGTAACACTCGCTGTCTGTTCAGCAGCGAAATAAAGCACCATGTCCTGGGCGTTATTTCCCACCATCACCTGGTGGTAACCATAAGCCACCCAAAAGTCCTTCCCTTTATTTGAGAAGTCCTGGGCAATAGTTTCCATCCCAGCCGTGCTGAAAATAGCAAGGGTACAAAGCAGGTAAAGTTTTTTCATATGTAGTCCAAATCCGAGCCCTGAAATTGAGGCAACGCAATATAACAAATTGGCTTTAAAAAACACCTTGCCAACCCCGCAAAAATATCCAACAGGCCATTGTTGAAAACCTTGATAATGACTGGTTAACCGATTTCCGGTCAAATTAAATCCGGGCGGTTTTCGCCAGACAATGACGTTCAAAATCCCCGATGTGATACTTTATGATTCATTTTTTGCTAAGATTATTGATGGATGCCAGCATTTCAATTAAGCATATTAATATATACGTTCATTCATTAAACATGAATATTGAAATAAGCCACATATTATATTGAATATCTGATTATTGAGCGCTGATAATTTTATTTGTTTAAGCAGACACGGTACCCTTACACTTTCAGTCTATATTTAGTCATTTATCATTATGTATATATTCAGATAAAGACTATAATATATTTAATATCTGTATTTTAGATAGATTTTATCTTAACTAATATATTTCGCACATAAATATTCAGTTTTTATTGATTAATTACTACATATTTTAGTAGAATAATGCCCGATTTTCAGGACCCTTTCTCCCAAAATTCCCATAATTATGAACTATGGTTTTCCGGGCATACCAGTTTCCCTTATTTTGCATGATGACTCCCACCCTCCCCCGGATTCTTATATTTTTTGGTATGTCAGGCCTGCTGGCCTGCGCCCCGCTCCGGGAACCGGAATTCAGGTCGATCGACAATTTCAAGGTCCAGAAATTTGGATTTGAGGAGTCCAGCCTCACCCTGAGCCTGAACTATTATAACCCCAATAAATCAGGGATGAAGCTGAAAAACGCGGAAGGTGACGCCTGGGCTGATGACCAGTTTCTGGGACATTTTATTATCGACACCCTGGTTACCATTCCCCCAAAAGGCAATTTTGAGATCCCCCTGAAAATGCAGGTTTCCACCGGCGCCATGTTAAAGACCTCCCTCCTTTCTTTAGGAAACAATGAGATTACTTTCCGGATTGACGGAAAAGCCAAAGTGGGCAAAGGGAATTTGTTTATCCGGTATCCGATACGGTATACGGGAAAGCATCGGCTAAGTGAAGTTATGAGCAGTCGTTAGACTCTAGTCTTTAGTCGTTAGTCAATACATTGAATTCCCGGTTAACGGACGTGACTAATGACTAGCGACTAAAGACTAATGACTATTGAGCAGGTGGTGGTACAGGCACTTTCGGCTTCGGATGTCCTCCCCCGTCTTCAAATTTTTTGCATGATTTAGGCAGGCGAGTGTAGGCATCTGGAGTGGCCAGAACATCATCGGCATCATAGCCGCAATTTGCAAGTGCGGTCTTGATTTCTTCAATATTTATACGGTCAGTGGCAAATTTGACCTTGGTTTCTCCTTTCCGGTAATTCACCAGCACTTCCGTTACACCATCATATCTTTTCAGATAACCTTCAATACGGGTTTTACAAACTTCACAAAGCGCATTCGGGGTTTTGATAACTGCTGTCTGGATGGGTTTTACCTGAGCCTGTCCGTTCATCATCATGCCCAGGCAGGCAATAGCTGCGAAAAGGAATTGTTTCATACAGGAAGATTATACTTTAAAGATACTATTCACCCGTCCACTGTGCAGGGTCATCCCGCCATTTTAACAAAACTGACTGCTGTTCGGCTGTAACGATCCCTTTTTCAACGGCCAGGTCAATGAGCACCGGGTAATTGGTCAGGGACTGATAGCTCAGGTTGGCTTTTTCAAAGGCTTCTGCAGCAACCGGAAAGTCATAAGTGAAAATGGAGACCATTCCCGACACCTCAAGCCCTGGGCTTTCAGCACATCCACAACCTGCAGACTGCTTTTGCCGGTAGAAACCAGGTCTTCTATGACAACTGTTTTTTTACCCGGTTCATAATACCCTTCAATCTGGTTACCCAGTCCGTGTTCTTTGGGTTTCGGCCTGACGTATACATAGGGCAGTTTCAGCTGGTCAGCCACCATAGCTCCCCACGCAATGCCGGCTGTGGCTACGCCTGCCAGCAATTCAGCATCCGGGAATTTTGTATACACCAGGTTACAGAGTTCTGATTTGATGAAATCCCGGATAAAAGGAAAGGACAACACCTTCCGGTTATCACAATAGATTGGGCTCTTCCATCCGCTGGCCCAGGTAAATGGCTGAGCGGGATTTAACCGAACTGCATTAACTTGAAGAAGTTTTTCGGCAACTGCTTTGGCATCCGTCATGATGCGAAATTAATCAAATCAGGCTTTCCGGCAGGCGCTGAATCCTGAATGCACGCTATATGTTTATAAAAATATATTTCGGCGAAAAGCCGCTCTTCCTCTGCGACAGTATTGATGAAACACTGGAGCCCTATATCCACCACGACGATGGTGTTTTTATTGATGAACTGGATTCACACACTGTCAAAACCATGATCCATGAAATGGAAGAGCCTGCTGTACATGCGGGTGTATTTTTCCATACTGACCTGGCAAAACTCCAGAAGGAATTCTTTAAAAAATTCACACTCATAAAGGCCGGTGGCGGACTGGTTGTAAACGAAAAACAGGAAATACTCCTCATATTCAGGAGGGGTAAATGGGATATGCCCAAAGGGAAACTGGATGATCATGAAACCATTGAACAATGCTCCATAAGGGAAGTACAGGAAGAAACAGGTTTACAGAATGTCCAGTTGGATGAGGCGCTCACCATCACCTATCACACCTACCACGAAGGATCAAAATTCATTCTCAAGGAATCGCATTGGTATACCATGCATGTGAGCGGCCAACAGCAACTCGAACCACAAAAAGAAGAAGGGATTGACCAGGTGATCTGGGTATCTAAAGAAGAGCTGGCTGATTACCGGGATAAAGTTTTCCCTTCGGTTGCCGGCGTGATAGAAAAATACCTGGCGTTATAAATTCTTGCTGCGCGGAATTACGGCTACTGTCAGCCTGCTGATACAAACCAGGCTTTCATCTTTATCAGATATGCGGATATCCCAAACATGGGTATTCTTGCCGATATGCAAAGGCCTGACCACGCAAAATACCTGGTTCCCCACTTTCACACTGCGGAGATGGTTGGCATTGATTTCAAGTCCGACACAGTAATACATATTGTGATTAACGCAAAGTGCAGACGCCACACTGCCTACTGTTTCTGCCAGCACACAGGAAGCACCACCATGCAGTAAACCATAAGGCTGGCAGGTTTTTTCATTAACAGGCATTGATGCTTTCAGGAAATTGGAACCGAGTTCCAGCCATTCGATACCCAGGAAATCACCCATAGTGCCCTTTCCGAGCTGACCAAGATGATCCAATGAAATTTCGCTTTCAAACCAGATAGCCATTATTTGTAGATATTAGAAAGTGACTGGTAAACTAAGTCGGGCAGGAACGGGCTCGCATTGCCCTTATTCCGGATGATGTCCCTGACGATGGTTGAGGCAACGGATGTGTATTTGGGTTCGCCCGTCAGGAATATGGTTTCAATACTGCGGTCCAGTGTCCGGTTTGCATCCGCAATGGTTTTTTCATATTCAAAATCGCTCACGTAACGGATACCCCGCAGGATAAAATGGGCATCAATGGTTTTGCAGAAATCGATTGTGAGTCCTTCGTAAATAGCACCTTCTACTTTCTTTTCATCTTTGTAGATTTCTTCAATCCAGTTCAGCCGCTGTTCAGCAGTAAACATCGGGGCTTTGGAAGTATTCAAACCGATACCCACTACTATCTTATCGAACAGGGGCAGTGCGCGGTTGATAATATCAACATGACCCAGCGTAACGGGATCAAATGTGCCGGGGAAAAGACAAATACGCGCCATAGATTGTTTTTAGGTAACGGCTGCCGAAACAGATGTTACAGGTGGATATACTATTCTGGTTTGTCACGGGTGGCGAGGAGATATAAAACAGCCATCCTCACGGCCACTCCATTTTCCACCTGTTGTAAAATTATGGATTGTTTGCTATCTGCCACATCACTGTCAAGTTCCACACCGCGATTTATAGGTCCGGGGTGCATGATCACCACTTCCTTATGCAGGCTGTCAAGCATACTCCTGCTGATTCCATACGCCAGGTTATACTCCCGGAGTGAAGAAAACAGTACCTGGTTCTGTCTTTCCAGCTGGATCCGCAGCACATTGGCCACATCGCACCATTCAAGTGTTTCTTTCAGGTTATAATTCACTTCCACGCCATGCGCTTCCCGGATATATCGGGGGATCAGGGTGGGTGGTCCGCAAACAGTAACCTCCGCTCCCATCTTTTTAAGCAGGAACAGATTGCTCATCGCTACCCGGCTGTGCATGATATCTCCGATGATGGCCACTTTCCGCCCTTCCAGCGATCCGGTTTTTTCCTGGATGGAGAAAGCATCCAGCAGTCCCTGTGTGGGGTGCTCATTGATTCCATCCCCGGCATTGATGATAGCGGCCGGTATATGCTGGGCGAGGAAATGCGGTGCCCCGCTGGCGCTGTGGCGCATGACCACCATGTCCACTTTCATGGACAGGATATTATTGACTGTATCGAGTAATGTTTCACCCTTGGCTGCAGAGGAAGTGGAAGCTGCAAAATTGAGCACGTCAGCACTCAGTCTTCTTTCAGCGAGTTCAAAGGAAAAGCGTGTACGGGTTGAATTCTCGAAGAAAAGATTCACGATGGTGACATCCCGGAGGGAAGGCACTTTCTTAACGGGTCGCTGTAAAACTTCTTTAAATCGGGCGGCAGTTTGTAAAATAAGGGAAATATCTTCCTTTGTGAGGTTTTTAATGCCGAGCAGGTGTTTTGCGGAAAGGCTCATTAAAGACCGAAATTAGATGATAATTGTTGTCAATCCAAAATTGCTACTTCCTCTCTCCCGTCTTTCTTTTTCCAGTACACTTTTACCTTCTGGCTGATGATCGAATCTATGGATTTACCCACATAATCGGCTTCGATCGGCAACTGGCGGCTGAAACGACGGTCAATCAGCACACATAACTCCACTTTCCCGGGTCTTCCGAAATCCAGCAGGGCATCCAGGGCAGCCCTGATCGTACGGCCTGTGTAAAGCACATCATCAATCAATACCACCCGCTTGCCTTCCAGTGAAAAGGGAATATCCGTTTGATTGGCGATATGAAGCTCTTTCCGGACATCATCCCTGTAAAAAGTGATGTCCAGCCGGCCATACTGTACGCCTCCTTCAGGCTGCAGCCTCCGGATTTCTTCCATCACCTGGTCAGATAAAAAAACACCCCTGGGCTGGATCCCGATGAACACCGTATCTGCCAGTGAGGCCTGGTTCTCCAGCACCTGGTGGGCCAGTCGCCGGATCGTGATGCTCATTTGTTCTTCGGTGAGTATTGATTTCAAAATTGACGTTTATTAATGGATGCCGTGGGTTTATTTTTCCTGCATGAAAGGATACTTGTAATCCACTGGAGGATTGAAAGTTTCCTTGATTGTCCGCGGACTTAACCAACGGTACAAATTCAATATCGAACCGGCTTTATCATTCGTCCCGCTGCCCCTGGCACCGCCAAAAGGCTGCTGGCCAACAACTGCTCCTGTTGGTTTGTCATTAATATAGAAATTACCAGCTGCATTCCTGAGTTTATTCGTTGCCAGTTCTACAGCACTCCTGTCTGTGGCAATCACAGAACCTGTCAAAGCATAAGGTGATGTATTGTCAACCAGTTCAAGTGTTTTCTCAAAACTGCCGGCCGGATAAACATACACGGTAAGAACCGGTCCGAAAATTTCTTCACACATGGTTACATACTTCGGGTCTTTGGCTTCGATCACTGTAGGCTGGATAAAATAACCTTCTTTTTTATCACATTTTCCACCAACCCATATTTCCGCTTTCTTGTCTTTTTAGCCGCAGAGATATACTCACTGATTTTATCAAAACTCTTTTCATCAATAACTGCATTGACGAAGTTGGTGAAATCTTCTACGGTTCCCATCTTAAAACTCTTTACACCTTCCACCAGTTTCTTTTTCACAGCCTCAGCAATATTAGAAGGGATATAAGCCCGGGAAGCTGCAGAACATTTCTGTCCCTGGAATTCGAAAGCACCACGGAGTAAAGCAGTGGCCACCACATCAGGATCTGCACTGCGGTGTGCAATTACAAAATCCTTCCCGCCGGTTTCACCCACAATGCGGGGATATGAACGGTAATTGCCCATGTTCTTTCCGATGGTTTCCCACATATTATTGAACACGCCGGTAGAACCGGTGAAATGCACACCTGCAAAATCACGGTGATTAAAACAAACCCGGCCAATCGTGGGTCCATCTACATAAATCAGGTTGATGACACCATCCGGTATTCCGGCTTCTTTCAGGATCTGCATAAACATATTGGCAGAATACACCTGGGTGTTGGCACATTTCCAAACCACTACATTCCCGCACATGGCTGCGGAAGTGGGCAGGTTGCCACCAATGGCCGTAAAATTAAACGGGGTAACGGCCAGTATAAATCCTTCCAGTGGCCGGTACTCAAGCCGGTTATGCATGCCCGGTCCGCTTACGGGTTGCTGGCTGTATATCTCTGATAAAAAATGCACATTGAAACGGAGGAAATCAATCAGTTCACAAGCGGCATCTATTTCTGCCTGGAAAGCATTCTTGCTCTGACCCAGCATGGTTGTGCCATTTAAATAAGGCCTGTATTTTGTAGCAAGCAAGTCAGCGGCTTTCAGGAATATCCCGGCCCTGTTTTCCCAGCTTAAAGCTGACCAGGATTCGCGGGCGGCTAAAGCCGCTTCGATAGCCTGTTGAACATGTTTCTCATCACCGGCATTGAAATAACCAAGTACATGTTTTCTTTCATGCGGGGGATGTATGGCAACTTTGCGTTTGGTACGTACTTCTTTGCTGCCGATATACATCGGTATATCCGGCTGTTGTGATTTGAGTTCAGACAGTACTTCTTTTAATCTTTTTTTCTCTGCACTGCCGGGGCCGTATGAAAGTACAGGCTCGTTGGCAGGAAGCGGGTATGAAAAATTTCCGTATTGCATACAATCTATTGAAATGCAAAGTTACTTGCCGGAAACTACCCGGCAAAATGAATAGGACCAGGCCAGAACTGCTGTTCGAAATCAGTCCTGGCCTGGTCCTTTTATTGAATTACGTAAGCTTTTTCTTATTGAACAAGCAGTTTGGAGCTGTTCAGCGTCCTGCCACTGTAATCATCAGTGATCACAAGCAGGTACATTCCTTTTTCATGGTGCTGCGTAAACCTGCAAGACTGGTTCCTGGTTCCTTCGGGAATTGACCATGTTTCCATTTTCCTACCCTGCATATCGTACAATCCTGCCGTGAGGCTGCCCGACTGCAATGGCAGGTTAGAGATGACCAGGTAATCACGGATAAATGCGGGGTATACCAGAATGCTTGTATAACCAGACTGACAAGTTTGTACCCGCTGTACCGGTGAATAATAGGATTCCCCGTTTACTGCTATGGCTTTGATGCGGTAGAACAGCACCGGATCCCCGGCTGTGTACGACGGATCTGTAAAACTGTACTGGCCATTGCCGGCAGCCGCAGTTGATACATACCTGAAATGAACGCCATCATTGCTTTTTTCTATTTCATACCGCAACAGGCTTTCTTCATTTTCATTTTTCCATCTGACCATCACCCTGCAGTCTGCTGAAATTTCTGCCCGGAGTTCTGTGAACTGACGGGGTAATAAAAGCAATGACGTAGTAGAAATCGCGATGATCACATGCGTATCGTTATTCAGGTTATGTTTTACACTGTCGAACACAGGCACACCCTGGTTGGCAGCATCAGCCCATCCCCTGCCAACATATAGTGGCTGGTGTGTGGACTGGTTACTGTGAGTGGTTGTTCCAACATAAAGAACCGAGTCACGCCCATTGTAGTAAAGGTGATTGGATCCAAACGGTGCACCGGTGGCACCCAGGTAGTCATTGCCTGATCCGCCCACATAAGATAAATACACTTTGGTTGACAGATCCAGTTTGGTGATGAGGAACATCATATCGAGTCCGCCCGCATTGAGCGGACTGTAAAAAGTTTCGCTGTTAAAATTCTTGGTTGCCAGGTTGGTAGATTGGGTTGAACCGAAACTCATCAGGTAGGCACTGTTGTACATGCTGATCAGTCGGACAGATACCAGGATATCCACATTGGAACCGCCCACAAAACTGGCTTTGTATTCACTGGTTCCATCGTTACTGATCCGGGCAATAAATCCATCGTAATTGCCGAAACGGGTATTCTGGAAAACGGTACCGGTTCCCAGCGGAAAATCACTGCTGTTGGTTTGTCCAACCAGAACTGAAATGGTGTCACCCAGGCAGGTTATCCCCCACCCGTCTTCACTGTTTGATCCGCCAATTCTGTCAATCGTGGTGAAATAAGCCGGCGCCAATGCGGGTTTTGTTAACCTGCCGAAGAGCATTTCCTTTCCGGAGCCGTTATCTGGTACGTACGCATTGATTTCCGTAATATCCTTCGTGCTGCCGGTAAATACGATATCCCCGTTCGACAATAACTGGAAATCGTTCACCCGGTCTTCATCATTACCACCGATATAGGTTCCAAACTCCAGGGAATTGAATAAACTGAACTCCCCGATCCATGCTTCACTGGTTCCTTCAAAAGAAGAGTCAGCTGCATTCACGAGGTAATCTGCTTCCGTGGCAAAGAGTGTATCTGTAATAGAAAGTGAAACGTAATATTTATCGGGTCCTTTACAGCGTACTGTCAGCGCCCTGTCGTTTCCAGGCCCGCCGAGATAACTGGAGTAATTCAAATAATCAAGGGAAGGAGATAACATAACAATAAACCCATCATTCGCCCCGCTGTAGGCAGAGTCAAATGACATATTACGTGGATCCGTATTTACCGGGAAGTCAGCTGATGCTGTATAACCGCAGATATACACATAGTTTTCATCCACGGCAACGCCATAGGCCACATCGGCTGCGGATCCGCCCAGATAGGTGATGTATTTGATGGTTTGTCCGTTTGCTGTCAAAGCATAAATCAATGCGTCGGGGGAAGCAGAAAAACTGCTGTCATAACCATTTGCCAATGTGCTGACATAAACAGTTGACACAGCCAGGCTGGATGCTCCGGCGCAGTATAACAAATCATACGTGTAACTGAATTCAATGGCGTAGAGGTATTCATCAAATGCACTGTTGCCGCCGTCAAAAAAAGTACCCCACATCAGCAGCGGATCAATCACCAGGGGTAACCCGGTTTTTACAGATGAGTATTGTTTGAATGTAACTGTGGATTCTTTACCAAGCAGGAAACGCACGTCTGCCTTTTCTTTTAAGCCATTACTTACATAATAGCTTTCGGGCATGTGCATATTGTATTTACCAAGGGCGAGTCCAACTTCAAGTGTGCCACCTTGTTTCAGATGGAGTGACCGCTGCCCTTCAAACTGCATTTGAATGACAGATAAATCAGCACCGGGCCAGACGAACCAATCGAATTCAAGATCTCCACTGGCTGTGCTGTAAAGCCGCAGGTCTATACCGGGATAAACATCTTTTAACCTCACCTCACTGAAACTGCGGATACCTTCTACAGCCTGGCTGCCTTTCCTGATAAAATTCCTGACAGTTCCAAACTGATCAGCTGTTTCAATGGTACCTGTTCCTTTCGCGCCCTGGAAGCGGATAGAGAAACCATTGTACTTGTACTTTTGACGGATTTTTCACGGCCTTTCTGTTCAGGCATGGAAACAGCAGTCAGGTCTTTCACCGGATCACTGGTGTTTTTAACAACCATGACCCTGAGGCGGTCCTGCTCAATAAAAAGATACTGGTTACCGCTGACACAATACGCAATGACTGAAGCGGGCAGGTTTTCCTGTCCGCGGTTCATCACAAACTGTATTTGTTTACCGCTTTGCCTGACTGTATTCAGTACCTTTTTTCCAATGCAGGATCCACATCTTTCCTGTTCCTGGAAAACTGTGCCTGGATGGAAAATGAAAAAAATACTGCCAGGAGAACAAATAATAACTGACGGCTGGTTCGGTGCTCTTTGAGATGGGTGGTGATACAAACGGGATGGTGACCAGCGTTAGTATAGTTGTTCATTGGTTTTGGATTTCAACCGGAATTTGACCCGGAAGACAATCCGCTAAGATAAAATTCCCGTCTTAGTAAAATAAGACGGGAATTACTCCATTTTTTTATGCCGGATACACGGTTAAGACCTGATATGTACTTAGTATATTAACGTTGTTTTTAATATCAACCCTGCTTATCTTCAGTCTCTTTTTCACTCATCAGGTAAGCTTTGATGAAACCATCCAGTTCACCATCCATGACAGGTTGTACGTTCCCTACTTCAAAATCTGTACGGTGGTCTTTGATCATTTTATAAGGATGGAATACATAACTCCTGATCTGGCTGCCCCATTCAATTTTCTTTTTCTTGGAATTGGCGGCGTCTTTAGCTTCGTTTCTTTTACGCAGTTCTTCTTCGTATAAGCGGCTTTTCAGCATGGTCATTGCTTTCTCGCGATTACCCAGCTGAGTTCTTTCCGTTTGGCAAACCACCACCATACCAGTGGCAATATGCGTAAGCATTACTTTGGTTTCCACTTTGTTTACGTTCTGTCCGCCGGCACCACCACTCCTGGCTGTTTCCATTTTTACATCACTGTCCTTGATTTCGATATTGATCGTATCATCCACCAATGGATATACAAATACAGATGCAAAGGAAGTATGCCTGCGCGCATTACTGTCGAACGGTGAAATCCTGACGAGGCGGTGTACACCACTCTCTGCTTTCAGGAATCCGTAAGCAAAGGGGCCCGTCAAACTGGTATGTACAGGTTTTAATGCCTGCCCCATCACCCCATACCCAATCAAGCTCAGATACTTTCCAGCCCTGTTTCTCGCCATACATCCTGTACATACGGGCAAGCATTTCAGACCAGTCCTGGCTTTCAGTTCCGCCGGCGCCGGAATTAATCTGCATCACTGCAGGCAATTCATCTTCAGGTTCATTGAGCGTGGCTTTGAATTCAGCTTCTTCAATCAGATTGATCGCGTGATCGTAAGCCGCTTTTGTTTCTTCCTCAGTGGCATCTCCGCCTTTCCAGAATTCAAACAGTACGGCAAAATCTTCCACGGCAGTATTCACCTGCTCATAGAGGTTTACCCAATACTCATTCAGTTTGATGTTTTTGAGGATTTCTGTAGCACGCTTGTTATCATCCCAGAAGCCCGCGCTGAGTGACAATTGCTTGTCTTCGTTGATTTTTATAAGTCGGTTAGCGACGTCAAAGAAACCTCCTTACCCCGGCAATGCGGGACCGCATATCTTGTAATTTTTCCTGTGTCATAGCGTGCAAAGGTAAAGGATCAGCAGGAGATTTCCGCAGCAATGGTTAGCTGTTACGGTTACCCTGATTTATTTATTGATTGACTTCCGGTACGCCTGTTACCAGGTCACTCAGCCTGGCCTGACCCGCTTTATTATGAGCCGTCCAGCGCAGGCCAAAAATACCATCCTGCAGTACATACACTTCCTTAAATCCGCCTGCTAAAAGCATAGAAGCTGCTTTGAATGGTTCGATACCACCTCCAAATCCATACAGTAAAACAACTTCTTCTTTCCAGCTTTGAATGGCAGACATTGAGTTACTGAGCGAATCCAGCGGGATATTGATTGCGTGTTCGACCCTGCCAATATTCCTGAAGACATCTTTATGGGTTCCTGAAAATTCTGCAGCCGTCCTGATATCCAGAATATGCATGGTTGGATCCTTCTGTATAAACTTATAGGCTTCTGCCGCACTGATAATCTGGATGGGCAGGTTTGATTCATACTTATTATACTTGCAGGGCAGGTCTTCAGGATTCATCGCCAGCCAGCGGTCAATCCCTTCCACCAATACATAAACCGATTGCTTCCCCCGTTTTGCAAGCAATGTTGCTGCATAGGCAGCCTCAGTTCCGTCAAGATCAGTAATAATAATATCCTGCCCTTCCGGAACCTGTGCGGGATCTTTCCGCAATGCAGGTAATGAAATATGATGTGCACCGCGGATACGGCCAAAGGCATTTTCCTGCGGATTCAGGCTGATACCCTGCCAGGCAGAATCTGACCTGACATCAAGTATATAGGTATCTGTAGCTGGATTGTCTAACCGTTTGCAAAGTTCCTGCGGTGAAATAAAACGGTAATTGAGATTCGATTTCAGCATATCCCGCAGACAATCCTCCTGGTAAAGGTTTTCATAATACACTGCGGTGATTCCCCCATTGATGTTGTACAATTTTGTAAAACCACTGTCGGCAAGCTGTTTCAATGCACGCCTGCTGCGCTGGCTGTGGGAACAATAAACAAACACAGGCTGGTTCTTGTAAGCGCCTAAGGTTGACATCTTCTGACCCAGTTCAGCCACCGGGATATTCCGTGCACCATCGAGGTGGCCGAAATTCAATCCGGCAAAACGGGACGTATCATTGTATTCACCAACTGTCCTTACATCCAGCAGTAAATGCGCTGGGTTTTCTGCCAGGTATTTACATACTTCAGAAGGATCAATCGTTTTAAAAAGCACATTATCATTCTTATACTGTGTCTGCCCTTTCACCATTAACAGCAAACAAAATGTAATCAATCCCAGGCGCCTCATAGATTTAATTTGAAGAGAAATTACCATTTTAAAATAGTGTGTGAACATTTTTTATATAAGCGGGAAAGGTAGTGGATAAACACAAGGCTATTGAATTTGAAAATTCCCGGGGAAAGCTGACATTTATGACTTCTAACAAAACCCAACTCCCGCATCATGAAAAAATTCATTCTGCCCCTGCTGTTTATAGGAATCGTTTTCACCCAGTTCACTGCCTGTAAGGGAACTGATAAAAAAAGGAAACTGTTATGAAAGAGCCCCGCCTGAAAGAAGAAAATATCACCTATAGTGCCGATAGTTTGACCATGAACGGTTTTGTGGTTTACGATGAGAACGTGGAAGGTCCGCGTCCTGCAGTTATAGTAGTGCATGAATGGTGGGGACTGAATGAATATGCAAAACGCAGGGCCAGGGAACTGGCTCAGCTTGGATATATCGCTTTTGCGCTGGATATGTATGGCAATGGCCAGACGGCCGCCAACCCCGACGATGCCATGAAACTGGCCGGTCCGTTCTATGCAACGCCTGCTATGGCGAAAGGCCGCTTTGAAGCCGCTTTGAACAAGCTTAAAACTTATGCCCAGACAGACAGTACCCGGATTGGTGCTATTGGTTACTGTTTTGGCGGAGCCCAGGTTATCAATATGGCCAAAATGGGTGAACCGCTGAAAGGTGTGGTGAGTTTTCATGGTAACCTGAATGTGATTCCGGTTGACAAATCCCTGCTGAAGGCTGAAATCCTGGTTTGCCATGGTGCGGCCGATCCAATAGTACCTCAAACTGAAGTTGATGCCTTCAGACACCAGATGGATTCTGTTGGCGCGAAATATGATTTTAAGGCCTATCCGGGTGTCCTTCATGCCTTCACTAACCCAGCAGCCACTGAACTTGGGGAGAAATTCAAGATGCCAATTAAATATGATGCAGCCGCTGATACAGCCTCATGGAAAGAAATGAAGATGTTTTTCGAGCGGATTTTCAAGTGATTAGGTGTATTCTCCTAATTTATTGGCCGGATTGCGGAAAATACGGTGCAGGAAATACGGAAAAATACTTAGTAAAAGCTATGTAGTCTGGAATCTTGTTTCTATTTTGTCATCCCTTTGGATGTTAAACGGATTCCTTTGAAAAAAATATATCTATACCTTATTTCTGGTACTGTATTATTTACAGCCTGCACCCGCGAAATCGATGGCATTACGCCTCCTCCGGTTCAGGAAAAAGCCTGTACGGCTCAAACGGCTAATCCCGTAGGACGCTCCTATTCTTCAGATTCTGTTGTTACTTATCCCTGTACTGACAACCATTGCGGCATACTGCCTCTCAGCACCCGTAATTACTGGGTTTATCTGGATTCTTTCTTTATCAATGGTGAATTTTCCCGCATGCAGTATGACACACTGCGTTATACAGAAACTTATAAATCTCTTTCTGACGGCCTGATCTGGTGGAAAAGCAATATGAGTGTTGGCCTTCCCGCTACATTATATGCCAATGATTCTGCCTTTTTCATGATGGACGACCGCATGTTCAACCGTGAGATTAAGGATGTTCACAGGGATTATGCAATTGGATCAGTTGATTCAGTACGTTACCTCTCCAGTTTTGATGATATCGCTGCTTTTGCCAAATCTGTCCGTAAAACAGAAAGCATCAGCACACCAGCCGGTAACTTCGACCAGTATTATTATTTTGAAAAGAGCGCGCCCCGCGTTCGCCGTGACCAGGTTTATTTCAAACCCGGCCTCGGAGTTGTAAAATATGTTATTGAGCAGGCTGCTCCAGGTACTTATGTTACGAAGGTTCAGCAGATATCAACGCTGGTGAAATTCCACATCGACTAGTAGTTACCAGCTACCAGTTACCAGTTGCCAGTTACCAGTTACCTGCTCCCTGTAACCTGCCTCCTGCTCCCTGCCTCCTGCTCCCTGCCTCCTGCTCCCTGCCTCCTGCTACCTGCTACCTGCTTCCTGCTACCTGCTTCCTGCTACCTGCTTCCTTCTCTTTCTGATCTACTATACTAATAAAATTTGCTTATCAAAACAAAGGAGCCCATTGTAAAAACAACGGGCTCCGGCTTCTGCTATTTATGCTGTTGTAATCAGGGAAGAATGATTACACGTTGGCTGTTTCCGTTATTCCAGGTAAGCAGTGCTTTATTGTCACAGTTACCATTGTTGGGGAATCCATAGTCCAGTTTCAGTACACGGTCATTGATCTTGATTTTTAATGTGCCGTCTGTAATCCAGGGACAGGCTACTTTTTTCACCAGCGGATCAATGGTTTCAAAACTCACCGTTACGCCGTTGTTGTAAGTGATCCTGGCCCAGCCGGTGAGATGGAACACATTATCACGGGGATTGGGTGTAACCATACCTTCCACCTGTTTCTTTAATTTGAATGATTCATAACTGTAACCACGTCCGTTAGGGAAGGTTACTTTACCACCGGTAACCTGTACAGTGAACTTGATCGTAGTTCCTTCGCTGAGGTTGCTGATAACTTTGGTTCCTTCCAGGTGTGCACGGTTCAGGTAGAAATTCACGAATGTGATAGTCATTACTGAACCCGGGCGGCGGATGGGTCCTGTAAGATGCAGCACGATTTTACCGCGGCGAACTTTACCATCATAACCACGGCAGCTGTCGCCGAAATCAATGGTAATGGTTTTGGGATAGGTACTGTCGTTGGGAGAAACTGTAACAGTAGCACAATCGCCAATGATGGCACGCAGTTCACGGAAGGAAGGGAAATAACGTCCGGTATTGTCAGTACCGCGGCCGTTATCACCGAGCTGGCTGGCAGAATTGTCTTCGTCAGCAGCCACCATACCCAGGTCGCTAACATCATCAAAGCTGGCATCTGCCTGGGCGCCTTCGTCAGAATAATCAGAAGCTGCCTGTTCAGTAACAGCATTGCTGTTATTGGATGTAAGGCTGCTTTCTTTCTGACAGGAATAAATCAAAACTGAAAAAAGGGTTGCGAATAAGGCAACATAAATCCGGTTTAGTGTGATAGTTTTCATGGTTATACTTTAAGGGGTTTCTGGAATTATTAACGTTTATTTGGAACTGAAAGGCGCAGGAAAGTTTAAAAGCCGGATAAAAAAATTATTTTGGGCATTCATGAAACAGGTGGTTGGCTATATAAAAGATTACTGGAATTACATCCCTAAACAAGTACTGTTCATCAGTTCGTGTTTTACTGCATTGTTTATTTTCCTGAATTACCATTTCCGGGTTGATCACAGTATTAATCAAACACATTCTTTCATTACTGAGTTTGGATGGCGATGGCTGCAATACGCGATGGCTGCCGGTATTCCCTGGTTACTATTTGGTCTTTTCAGGAAAAAAAATTACTGGCAGGATAAAACTTTCACTATTCTTTTCCTGGCAGCCCCTGCCCTGTTTTCCCTGAAACTCGCACTGGATATACCTGTGAGCATGAGCAGTAACCCCAACTGGAATAATTACTGGAGTCATGTTTTATACTGGCCTGTCCTTGCGCTGGTTATCAGCCTGCTGATTTTACTGATCAGGAAAACCGTACAGCCGGAAGAGCCCCTGTATGGTTTCAAAACAAAAGGAATAAACTGGAGGCCTTACTTCATCATGCTGATGATTATGCTACCGCTGGTTGCGCTGGCATCCACACAGCCGGATTTTTTAGCAGTGTACCCTAAACTTAAAGCGATTGCTTCAGTCTATAATGAACCCGGCATTACTACCGGCCATAAAATATTATTTGAACTTTCTTACGGCTCCGATTTTTTCACAATTGAATTTTTCTTCCGTGGGTTCATGGTGCTTGCATTCCTGAAATATGGCGGCAAGGATGCCATTTTGCCGATGGCATTTTTTTACTGCACCATACATTTCGGAAAACCACTGGGTGAATGCATCAGTTCTTACTTCGGGGGAATGATCCTGGGTATCATTGTTGCGGAAACAAGATCTATCTGGGGAGGACTCCTGATCCACCTGGGCATTGCCTGGCTGATGGAGGCTGGCGGATATATCGGAAACAGTTTGTAAAAAAAAGCTGCAGACCTGTAAGCCGGATTCTGTGTCGTCCATAAAAGTTTGCACCCTTATAAACCAGGCCATCATTTATCTGTTCCGGCAGTTACCTGCCGGACTCAATCTGCCTACCCTGTACCCCAACGGCCTTGCGGCTGTTTCGGGCGAGCAGCCCTCTGCGGTACTATACGTGGCATTTCAGCATGCAAGGTTTACCCGGAAACCGGATCACTCCGGCTAACTGTGAGCTCTTACCTCACATTTTCACCTTTTCCCTCCTTGCGGAGTAGTTATTTTCTGTGGCACTTTCTCTTTCCCGATTTTCATCGGGAAGCCGGCTATTCACCGGTGCATTGCTCTGTGCTGTCCGGACTTTCCTACCCAACTGGAAGCGCTGGATCGATAGCCTGGTCTGCAGCAAAGGCAAAGATAAGAAATGCCATGAATGGAGAATTGAGAATTGAGAATTGAGAATGAGTCCTTTGTGTCCTTTGTTATTCCTTAGTGTACTTTGTGGTTAAACTCAATACTGAAAGAAATATTTCCGTCGCTCCATACCCGAAATTCGGATGGTACTGGTTTACAAACGACTTCACCTCCCTTTTCATCCGCAGGATATCATGGATGTCATCCCGGAGTTTCCCTTCCCCTACTCCATGTATAACAATCAGCGAAGGCTGGTAATGGGCCAGTGAAAGCTGGTAGAATTTTTCAAACGTTTTGAGCTGCAGTGTGAGAATTTCAAAATTGCTGAGGTGTTTCCAGTCCGGTGTGATTTTATCAATATGCAGATCTATCACGGAACGGGCCGGTTCCAGATGCTGGCGCGCATGTGATGCATCGTAAATTTTAAACCCCTTGCTGGCCAGTTTACCCAGGTCGAGATGCTCTTCCACCACTTTATCAGGATAAACATCAAACAGTTTTTGGGAAAAATGGGCCTGGTTGTTTTTCCGGATTTCTTCAATCTTATTGAAAATCTGTTTGGGTTTCAGTTTAACGGCGGTTTCAAAGTGAGGCGCCTTTTTTTTGTCGGGCATGGACAATGAAAATTCGATATTGAAACTCGGACTGTCATTCAATGCATCAAAAGGGATATCATGCAGGTAAAAATCGCTGAAGGCGCGTACTTCATTCTTCAGGCTGAAATCGGGTTTGCCAAAATAATGGACGGTATATGTAAACGTAAGATTATCTGCCGTGCGGTTCACCAGGTGCAGTTTCAGTTCTTCCACCACATCATCACCGAAAACATCAACATCCATAACTGGCAGGAAAGTCAGGGATACACCTTCAGCTTTCCGTTCAGGTGTATGTTTTTCCTTTCGGACATCATCCACAAATTTCTTTTCCTTTTGAACCGGGAAAAGTTTTTTCTCTGTAAAACGCTTGAAATAAGGGAAATCAACCTGGTCTTTATAGACAGGGAAACTGACGCCGTTCACATCAACCAGCAGCATGTCCTGACCGATAAAATCCACCACTTTCCCTTCTTCCCCTGAATGCAGGATCAGCACAATATCTCCTAACTGGTATTTCATAACAATTCATGAATAGCTTTCAAAAATGCAAAGCTATCGCATTTCGGGTGACTGCATGCAATCAGGTTGAGGATTTGCTGTCGGCGGCCAGTTTACTGTTCCTGTATCCATACAGGAAATAAATGACCAAACCGATTACCAGCCAGATCAGGAACCGCATCCATACTATATGGGTTTCCTGCGCCATCAGGTAAAAACAACAAATGAGTCCCATGACAGGGATGATGGAATATTTCCTGATAAATGTGAGCACTGTAGTTACCAGCGCTACCACCCAGAAGATGGCCATGGGATATCCTTCTGCCGTGAAAATACTTTTGAAATACCCGTCTACCTGCGTTATGACCAATACAAGACCCAGTATAAACAACCCTGGCAAAATAAACTGTCCATTAATATACGGTACTTTGAATTTAGGGGTTGGTCTGTCTTTTTGTTTTTGCAGGACAAGTACACCACCGCATACAAGTACGAATGCGAACAGCGTACCGATGCTGGTGAGCGATATTACAGTATCCAGGTTCAGGAATAAAGCAGGAACACCTACAACAATACCAGTAAGGATTGTAGAGAATGAAGGTGTTTTATATTTCGGATGGATTTTAGCAAATACTTTTGGCAGTAATCCGTCACGGCTCATGCTCATCCAGATTCGTGGCTGGCCAAGCTGGTAAATGAGCAGCACAGATGCAATAACTACAATGGCGCTTACAGAAATCACGCCTGATAATATATCGGTAAATTTCGAATGCTGGTCTTTGAAAACAAATGCCAGTGGGTCGCCTACGTTCAGTCTGGAGAAATTCGTCATACCCGTTATCACAATGACCAATAGTATATACAGTGTTGTACAAATAAACAGGGTATAGAACATCGCCTTGGGCAGGTCCCGTTGCGGGTTCTTGCACTCCTCTGCCGTGGTCGATATCGCATCAAACCCGATATAGGCAAAGAATACCCCTGACACACTGCTCATCACGCCGCCAAAACCATTGGGCATGAAATTGCTCCAGTTACCGGGATGCACATAAAATGCACCGGCAATGATCACCAGTAATACAATTGCCAGCTTGATCATCACCATCGTATTGTTGGCTTTCTTGGATTCACGGATACCTACATAAACGATATAAGTAATCAGCACTACAATCAGCAGTGCCGGGATATTCATCAGTATATGGAAATTACCCAGCACCGGTGAATCGGCCCAGGCTGAGTGCGCGTATTTCATGCCTTCATCCAGCTGGTCAAATGGTGTTCCCTTGGCCATTGCCGCCACGGCATCATTATAGCCATGATGGGCGGTTGTTGCATCCATAGCCATCCAGCCGGGTATATGAATACCAAAACCGGCGAGCACCCTTACAAAATACTGACTCCAGGATACGGCCACGGCAATATTACCAATGGCATATTCCATCAGCAGGTCCCAGCCAATAATCCAGGCAAATAATTCACCAAATGAAACGTATGAGTATGTATAAGCACTTCCTGAAACAGGAACGCTGGATGCAAATTCTGCGTAACAATAAGCAGCAAAACCGCAGGCAATGGCTGTAAAAGCGAACAGCAGCATAACGGCAGGGCCGCCTTTGCTGCTGGCTGAACCGATGGCCGTAAACACCCCGGTGCCGATCACCGCGGCAATTCCGAAGAATGTCAGATCCCTGACACCCAATACCCTTTTCAATCCGCCTCCCTGGCCTTCGGCCACTTCAGCTTCATGCATAATATTGGCAACAGTTTTTTTCCTGAACAGTTGATTAGCCATAACAGTCGGTTTTGTACTTCAAAATAGGGAAAATTCCATTAGCTTGATTCCGCTGATGGAAGAAAGGAGGATTGTTTATTAAAAGAGGTCTTAATGATCCCTTTTTACCAGGAACGAAGCCAGGTTCTGCAGGGGTTCCTTGCGTTTGGAAAGAACAGCAATGTCTTCCAGGTGGTTAAGGGCTTCGTCCAGGTATTTATTCTTTAATTCCAGGGCCCAGGCATCCACCCCACAGGCATGATAAATGGATAAAACTTTCGCAATCTTATCAGGCGCATTACCTGCCAGCTGGGCTTCGAGTTCTTTTTTCTGGGCCGGTGTGGTCATTTCCAGCGCATGAATCAGCAAAAATGTTTTCTTATTGGCCAGGATATCGCCACCCACCTGTTTACCGAATTTTTGGGGATCACCAAACGCATCAAGGTAATCATCCTGTACCTGGAAGGCCATACCCAGTTTCTGACCAAATGCATACAGCAGGTTCTGGTTCCTTTCACCGGAACCACCCAGAATGGCTCCCATCTTCAGGCTGGCTGCTAAAAGCACTGATGTTTTCAGCCGGATCATATCGAGGTATTCATCGAGGTGAACCGTTTCTGCTTTTTCAAAATCCATATCCAGTTGCTGGCCTTCGCAAACTTCACGGGCTGTATCGTTGAACAATTTCAGGATTGCAGGGAGGATGGCGGGATCAATACCTGCCAGGTATTCATAGGCTTTTACCAGCATCACATCACCGGCAAGTAAAGCTGTGTTATCACCAAATTTTGTATGCACTGTTTCCATTCCACGGCGCAATGGCGCTTTGTCCATGATGTCATCATGAATCAACGTGAAATTATGGAACAGCTCAATGGCGGTAGCCACCGGCCAGGCATCATTGTGGATGTCGCCAAACAGTTCATTGCCCATCAGGCAACAAACTGGCCTTACCCTTTTTCCGCCCAGTTGCAGGAAATATTCATTGGGATCATAAAGGCTGGCTGGTGATTCCGGGAAATGCCTTTGCTCAAAATGCAGGCTAAAGCGCTGGGATAATAATTCAAAACTATGCATAGGTCAAAGTAATAATCATTTTCTTTTCTTGCCTTTTACAGACATCTTTTTTTCTGATTCTTCTTCCGCTGAAATGACCCATTGGTATTCCAGTTGCCTTTTTTGTAAATAAGCCGCAACGACCCGGATGGTCAGTTTGTCTCCCATCCTGAATTTTTTTCCGCTGCGGTTACCTACCAGGCAGTATTCATCTTCCACATGCCGAAACTCATCATATTCCACGAGGCTGGTGATTGACACCAGGCCTTCACATTTATGTTCAACTGTTTCCACCCAGAATCCAAAACTGGCTACCCCACTGATTACGCCTTCAAATTCCTCGCCGAGGTAGTTACGCATATACTGCACCTGTTTGTATTTGTTGGAAGCCCGCTCTGCTTCCATCGCGCCCCGTTCCCGGTCACTGCAATGTTTGCATTTCTCTTCCATTTTTTATCCGCCTGTGGTGCATCTTTCAGGATTTCATCCAGTATGCGGTGTACCATCACGTCCGGATAGCGGCGTATGGGCGATGTAAAATGACAATAGTGTTCAAAGCCCAGTCCATAGTGGCCTGTATTCTCCATGGTGTATTTTGCCTTGGCCATGGTGCGGATACCTAACTGTTCCAGCACATGTTGCTCTGGTTTTCCCTTTGCATCTTTCAGTAACTGGTTAAAGGAAGCAGCAATCGCATCAGAAGATGAAGTATCAAACTTATGCCCGAATTTTTTGGCAAATGTGGCAAACGGCACCAGTTTTTCTTCATCCGGATCATCGTGTATCCGGTAAGGGAAAGGAAGCGGTTTGTTGTTGAATTTGAGTTTTGATACATGTTCTGCCACGGTTCTGTTGGCCAGAAGCATGAATTCTTCAATCAGCTGGTGCGCCTCTTTACTTTCTTTTATCATGACGCCGATGGGATCACCTTTTTCATCGAGTTTAAACCTGACTTCAGTAGATGAAAAATTAATTGCCCCGTTCTGGAATCTTTTTTTCCGCATACGCTGGGCCAGTTCATTCAGCTTCAGGATTTCTGCAGCATACAATCCGGCTTTCTGTTCAATAATACCCTGTACATCCTCATAGGTGTAACGGTGATCAGAATGTATTACAGTGCGACCGAGCCAGTATTGTTTTACTTCCGCTTTATCGTTCATCTGGAAGACCGCAGAGAAAGTCAGCTTTTCTTCATTGGGTCTTAATGAACAAAGCACATTCGATATGTGTTCCGGCAGCATGGGATTCACGCGGTCGGGCAAATACACAGAGGTGGCACGTTGGTAAGCTTCTTTATCGAGTGGTGTATCTGTTTCCAGGTAATGGCTTACGTCCGCGATATGCACCCCGATTTCCATATACCCGTTTTTAAGAACGCGGAATGAAAGGGCATCATCAAAATCCTTGGCGTCTTCCGGGTCAATAGTAAATGTGAGGCAATCCCTGAAGTCTTTTCTTTTTTTAATTTCATCAGCGCTGATCACATCCGGAATCCGGGCAGCCACTTCAAGCGCTTCATCTGAAAAACTTAACGGGAAGCCGGCATCCAGCAGGATTTCTTTCATGGCTGCATCATTGCTGTTTTCAGGATCCATGATGCTGAGTACTTCGCCCATGGGTCTTTTACCATCAGCGCCCCATTCCAGTAATTTTACAACAACCCGGTCTTTGTCTTTGGCGCCGTTGAGGTTTTCCTGCGGGATAAATACATCCGGCATGGGTTTGTCGGATTCCGGTGTAAAAAATCCAAATCCCTTATTGAGCTGGATCTGTCCGATAAATTCAGACCTTTTCCTCACCAGTACTTCTGCCACTTCTCCCTGTAATCTCCTGCCGCCACCGGGTTTGATACGTACCCGCACGGTATCACCATGCAGGGCAGTGCCGAAATCGCCGGGCCTGACAAGTATATCGCCTTCCATGTCGGGAACAATGACAAATCCCATTCCCGAACGGGTGATATCCAGTACGCCTTTGATGACGCGCGAAACGATATCTTTCTTTTTATGCTGTTTCTTTTTTGAATTTTTTCTTCCCATTCCGGTTATTCCGCTGGTTTAAAAAAACGGATGAATTCCCTGATTCTCTTATTAAAAATTGTTTCGCCATCTGATAAAAAACGGTGCTGCACCGGAATCACATACAATGGCAGTCCTTCCACTTCCTGCCTGAACTTCAGCAGTCTTACCGCATCCTTTTCAGTGGTAAGGATTATTTTATCCTTAGCGGGTATGGCATCAAATTTACGCCTGATCTCGTGCAGGTCATCTATCGTAAAAATATGGTGATCTGCATATGTGATCATGTGGTAGCTGGCCACCTGTTCTTCCAGCCATTTCTTCAGCGGCCTGGGACTGGCTATCCCTGTTACCAGCAATACTTCTGATTGCTTATTCAATGTAAACTTTTCCCGGCTGAATAAATGATAAATCGATCCATAGTTGATATGGGTGAAAAATACCTGCTGGTAAGGCATGGGATTGATCTCCCTGATGATTTTTTCCTGTTCTGCCTGGCCAAGCTCAGGCGGGCATTTGGTGACAATGATAATTTCCGCTCTTTTATATCCGCTTTTGAGGTCGCGCAGGTCGCCGGTAGGCAGGTAGAAATCCCGGGTGAAAAGATTATTATAATCAGTAAGCAGGATGTTCAGGCCGGCTTTGATTGAGCGGTGCTGGAATGCATCATCCAGGATGATCAGTTTTGTCTGCGGTGCATCATGTAATAACTGCGGAATGGCTTCGAGCCTTCTCTCCCCTACAGCCACGGGCACATCCGGGAACTTCAGGTGGAACTGCATGGGTTCATCCCCGATTTCCAGGGCAGTTGTTTCTTCATCAGCCAGTGCATAGCCACTGGTTTTCCTTTTATATCCCCGGCTGAGTGTAGCAACCGCGTACTCATCTTTCAATAAGGCCACCAGGTATTCCACCATGGGTGATTTACCGGTTCCGCCAACTGACAGGTTACCGACACAAATCATGGGCAGTCCGAATTCACTGGATTTTAATACCTGTTTGTTGAAGAGCCAGTTCCTGATGGATATCACGAGCCAGTACACCAGCGCGAAAGGCAATAAAAGTATCCGGAATGATTTAAGAAAGAAGTTGAAAAACATAATGATTACACTGGCTAATAGCTCATTGTAAAGGTAAGAGAATTATAGCGGGCATGGATTCAGCACCCGTAAGCCTGAACTAACCGGCTGAATTGACAAAAAAGGAGAAAATGGTAGTGCCGTAATTTTTTTCAGACCGGTAATGCGGAAAGCTTTTGTAATTATTGCGGGGAGTATGTTCCAGGATAAACCAGCCACCGGGGCGTAGCAGTTTTTTTTCAAACACCAGTACAGGCAAATCATCAATCGAGGTCAGTGCATAAGGCGGGCCGGCAAAAATCAGGTCGAAATCAGTCTGGCATTGCTGGATAAACTTGAATACATCTGACTTTACCAGTTTAAAACCTTCCAGCCTCAGCGTTTCGGCAGTCTTCTTAATGAATTCAGCCATCTGCACATCTTTTTCAACGATGGTCAGGTCTGTAACCCCTCTGGAAGCGAGTTCATAGCTGATGCTGCCGGTTCCGCCAAAGAGGTCAAGGCTTTTGATGGTATCGAAATCGAGCTGGTGCTGCAGCACATTGAATAAACCTTCTTTGGCAATATCAGTGGTGGGACGCGTATAAGGCATATGCGTCGGGGGATTAAACCGCCTGCCTCCATGTTCCCCTCCTATGATACGCATGAGCTGATATCTTTTAGTGAACTGAAATAATGGGAAGGATAATCACCGGTTTGCCAGTTGCAGTCGCGGAAGTTGATACCAATGAAATACTGGTATAGTTCTTTATAGAGTGCAGAATCGCGGTCAATCAATCCGGAAATATCCAATGAAACAGTTTCCTGTTTGAAACCAGTCTGTGCACATACTGAAAGCAGCGCGTGCAGGATATCATCAGGATTTGAATAATCAAACCCGCGGCTGAGCAGGAGTTTGCCATTTTGCAGTGCCATCACCATGATATCTTTCCGGCGGATTTCCACCAGCAATTGCCCGTCTTGCAGTGATGCATTGCTGTTACGAAGCATGACCGTAAAACGCTGGTTGATTACTGCACCTGGCCAGTGCAGTGATATGGCCTGTTCAAGTCCATCCGGCAAAGCATATACATTATATAATTGCCAGGCGGGTATATAATCTGATTTGTATGAACCTGGTTTAATACCAAAGGCTGATTCGAGGTAAACGGGGATGTGCTCATGCCTGAAAACTGATTCCGGGACAAGGATGCTGTCGGGCTGCTCCAGTACCACTAAAGTTTTCAAAAAAGAATGGTTTTTGTTTTCTGATGCCGGCAGGTCATTTAATTCGGGGGCAGACCATTTTCCATTTTCAGTTACTGAAAATGAAAGCGTACCCAGTGAGGAAAAAGCAGGGTCTGTAGTGGCTTCACAAATCCAGTCTTCACCGATACTGACCAGTTTCAGTGTATCACCACTGATCTGGTTATTTTCTATGTTAAATATCTTTTTCACTAACGCTGTTAAGGGCTGCAATAATAGGCAAAAATAATTATTGTAGGTTTGCCGGCGATTTGACTATGCAAACCAACCTATCTCACAGCGATTTACAGGTGGATATCACCAACCGGCAGATTTTGAAAATTGCGCTGCCGATCAGTCTTGCTATGCTGGTACCACAGATCAATTTTATTACCAATAATGTGTTTCTGGGCCAGTTGGGTGAAACCGAGTTGGGGAGTGCCGGTATTACAGGTGTGTTTTACCTGGTATTTGCGCTGGTGGGTAACGGACTGAACAGTGGTTTGCAGGGTTTGATTTCGCGGAGGGCAGGCGAAAACAGGCCGGAGGAAATCGGTAAATTATTCGGGCAGGCGGTGCGGTTAGCATTGATAATGGCATTTACCTGTATCGCGCTGACTGTAGTGCTGAGTCCGGTATTTTTCAGGGCATCGCTTCATTCAGGTACGGTTCAGGATGAAGCCATTTCATTTATGCAGATCAGGATATGGGGTCTTCCATTCCTGTACCTGTTCCAGATGGGCAATGCATTTTTAGTAGGTACCCTGAACAGCCGTTATATGAAGTATGCCTTTGCGGTTGAAGCGGGCATCAATATCTTCCTTGATTATGTACTGATCAGCGGTCACTGGGGTTTTCCGAAGCTGGGATTCAACGGTGCGGCAGTGGCTTCGGTTACCGCTGAAGTAATCGCCGTACTGATTGTGTACAGTATTATCATTTATAAAAAATTCCATTTGCGGTTTAACCTGTTTTCGAATTTCAGGTACCAGGCTAAACTTACCGGTTTGATATTCCGCCAGTCTGCCCCGCTGGTAATGCAATGGATATTGAGTGTCGGGGCCTGGATGCTTTTTTATATCCTGATAGAAAATATGGGTGAAAGGCCACTGGCAATCAGTAATACGATGCGGAATGTTTTTGGATTCTTCGGCATCTTCACGTGGGCTTTTGCGAGTACTACAAATACAATGGTGAGTAATGTAATTGGCCAGGGCAGGAAGGAACTCGTATTTGGGATGATCCATAAAATTATGTGGCTGAGTTTTTGGTTTACCTGCCTGCTTTGCCTGCTGGTGAATCTTTTCCCTGATTTGATTTTCAGTATATACAGCCAGCAAAGCAGTTTTACACGGGAGGGTATCCCGGTGATCAGGATTGTTTCTGTCGGGCTGCTGTTTATGTCATTATCCACTGTTTGGCTGAATGCGGTAACCGGCACCGGCAATACCAAAGTGAATTTGCTGATAGAAATTGCGGCGATTGTGTTTTATTGCCTGTATGTGTGGCTGGTGATCCGGGTATGGAAACTGGGGCTGGTATGGGCCTGGGGATCGGAGATTATCTACTGGATTACCCTGCTGGGATTCTCCTATTATTACCTGAGGAGCGGCAAATGGAAAGCTAAACGAATTTGATCCGGTAAACCCGGTTTTTAGTACATTTACAACCCGTTTAAACAAGCGGTTTTAATCTTTATTATGAAGAAACAAATCATACTCAGCGCACTAGCTATCAGCTTCCTCGCCCTGCAGGCCGGAGCCCAGAAAGCCGAAACGATGGAGAATGCCCAGGGCAATTCACAGACTTCCGGCAGGAATACGGTTTTGTTCAAACCATTGAACCCCGAAGAAGATAAAACGGAGACAGTGGATATTTCCGGTGTGGGTGCAGCAACATTTATATCATCGAATTTCGCAGATGGAACCCCTGCCAGTTACAGGCATACCCAAATGGTAACGCTGAAGTTGCAGGCTGCCGGCAACAAACCCGGATCATACCAGCTGGTATTCTATCCTGAAAAAGCAGAAATCAAAGAAGCTGCTGCCAGCCGCGACGGCGTACTGAGTATCTACTATCCCCTCAGCATGTTTACAACTATAAAAACTACGCTGGAACAGAATTTAGCTGCCCGTAAAAAAGTGTCAGTGAAAGTGGTGATGCAGAAAGATGGTTATCGGGAAGGTTCGCTGGTATTCTGATCGAGCTAAAAAAATTTAAAGAGAGGCTGTCCGGGAGGATGGCCTTTTTTTTGGGGCCCCGTTTCCCCCGAGGGGGGGGGGGGAAAAAATGGTCTGGGTGGTGTTGGATGTTGGAAGTTGGAAGTTGGAGGTTAAACCCTAAAGGTTGAACTTTACTAAAGAATCGTATATACGAATTTTGGAAGAAATATTTACGGTGAAAAAACATTTTGTGGCAGTTTTTTTCACATGGGCGGGTGAAAGTTTTTCGTTATCCTTAGAGCTTCCAACCTTCTGAAAGCTGGCAGCCCTTTTTCCGGGCCAAACCTCCAACCTCCAACATCCAACTTTCAACATCCAACTTTAGTCGTTAGTACTCCTTCACAAACCTCACCCCACACCTGCCGCTAAACCCTGTTATCGGCACCTGTAATTTTGTGATTGTAATGTCCGTCTTTTTAATATTGGGGAACCTGGTATGTAATTTTTCAGCGAGTTTCATGAGCCAGGTCTCAAGCAGGTCTTCGCGCTCTGCCATCTGTTCCTTTACCATTTCGTAAACGGCGCCATAGTCAATAGTGGCATCCAATGCGGAAAGTACCGAATTGCCGGGGTCGAATGACAGGCTGAGTTCCACCTCGAATTCATTACCAATTTTTTGTTCTTCCGGGTATAATCCATGGTATCCGCGGAAGCGCAGCTGGCGGAGTTCAATATGCATGCGTGCTGACATAATTGTTAATGTATTCCTTTGGCCGACAGGTATCTTTCGGCATCCAGTGCAGCCATACAACCGCTTCCTGCAGCGGTTACAGCCTGCCTGTATATTTTGTCCTGCACATCTCCTGCGGCAAAGACACCTTCTACATTCGTTTTAGAAGTACCCGGGACAGTCTGTATGTAGCCAGCCTCATCCATTGTAATCCATTCCTTGAAAATATCAGAATTGGGCTGGTGGCCGATCGCAACAAAAAATCCGCTGATCGGAATATCTTTCTTCTCCCCGGTTTTATTGTTTGAAATCCTTACAGCATTAACTGTTTTCTCACCCAGGATTTCATCTGTATCTGTATTCCAGTACACTTTAATATTTGGCGTATTCAGCACTCTTTCCTGCATCACCTTACTGGCGCGCATGGCATCACGGCGGATAAACATGTGTACCGTACTGCAGAGTTTGGAGAGATAGGATGCTTCTTCTGCAGCAGTATCCCCTGCCCCAACGATTGCCACTTCTTTGCCACGGAAAAAGAAACCGTCACATACAGCGCAGGCGCTTACACCAAATCCATTCAGGCGTTGCTCGCTTTCCAGTCCGAGCCATTTGGCAGAGGCACCGGTAGCTATGATTACAGAATCTGCCGTGATCCATTTTTCTTCATCAATCTGTACTTTGCGGGGGAACACGGAGAAATCCACTTTCGTAGCAAGACCAAAGCGGATATCAGCTCCCATACGGGTTGCTTGTTTTTCAAAGTCCACCATCATTTCCGGGCCCTGGATACCTTCAGGATAACCGGGATAATTTTCCACCTCAGTAGTTATTGTTAACTGGCCACCGGGCTGTATGCCCTGGTAAAGCACTGGTTTAAGATTAGCGCGGGCTGCATAAATAGCAGCAGTATAACCTGCGGGGCCGGATCCGATAATCAAACAATGTACGTGTTCAGTATTTTCCATGATGGGTGAGTATGAATCCAGCAAATTTAATGTTTAAAAGCAAACCTTCCGGCTTGCAGCATCACCTGATTTTGGTCAGTTTTATCAGCGGGGAATGATCAGTGTACGGTACTGGGATGCGTAACCACCGAAATAGCCCAGTGCACCGCCCTGCATGTTGCTCATCACTTTGGTGGGTGAAGCAAAGGGATTGCCCACACTGGCATAAGTAAATTCCATAGTACGCCAGAAATCATAGGTGGCTTTGTCAATATTTGCCAGCTTGAGTGTAACCGTATCACCTTTGTTGAAAAAGCTGAATCCTTCTGATGCCGTTTCATTCCTGCTGATACCTCTTTCCACCTGGATGTCGTAACTGGTACCGTCAATAATCTGGTCATCGTACACAGAATTCAAACCGGGGAACATGGGTTCGCTGTTGCGTTGGGTGAAATACCTGACGTAGTCGCCGAATCCGGGAGGATCATACGCTTTTAACATCACCAGCACTTTTTCTGCCGGGTTACCGGGAGGTGACTGTTTCCAGTAAACAGAATCAATACGGCGGGTAATATTGGGAATATGGGTAATGGCAGAATATTCTTTACCGCCTTCTGAAATATGGAGGGTATAGGTTTTATTCAGTTCACCGGTGAAAGCTGTTGCGAGGTTCGCTGAATCAACAGAATAAAAAGATACGGAAAAACCACCACAAGCCGGGATTGTATATACTTTCAACTAGTGGGTTTTCGTTCCGTTGGAAACTGTAACCACAGCATTGTGAACAAAAGACGATTGCAGGACAGCCTGGTCAATTTTGGAATAATAATCCAGGCTTCTGGAAAGATAAATGAACGGTGCCTGTCCGTTTTCAATGCTGCCTTCCACGACCAGTTTGGGGGTTACATCATCCAGTTTAAACTGTACTGTTTTTTCACAGGAAGACAGGGGTTGTCAGGAGGATTAAAAACGGGAAATATTTCATCATGCCCTTCATAGTTTGCAAAATTAATTGGGATACCTGTTAAAACAATTGAAAAGCGTAAAAGGTTGGCAAAAAAAACTCCGGTCTTGAATGACCGGAGTAAAGATATTTTTCTGAACTGTTTTTATCCAAGATACGCTTTCAATGCGCTGCTGTAACGGGCTTTTTGCAGGCGTTTGATGGCTCTTTCCTTGATCTGGCGGATACGCTCTTTGGTAAGATCATATTTCTGCCCGATTTGCTCAATCGTCACACCGTTTTCGCCATCGAGGCCGAAATAAGCGTTTACGATTTCTGCTTCGCGGGGAGAGAGTGATTTCAATACCCGGCGGATTTCATTACGCAGGGAATCTTTCATCACATCATCATCTGTATCATCGCCACCTTCAAGCAGGTCACCCATGGCAACATCTTCTGCTTCGTGCACAGGTGCATCCAATGAAGTGTGACGGGTATTGCTCTGGAAGATATTATTGATTTCTGTTTCGCTCATTTCAAGCAGCTCGGCCAGTTCTTCGGTAGAAGGCTCACGTTCGTGCTCCTGCTCAAAAGCCATGTAAGCTTTATTCGCTTTGTTGTAAGTACCGATTTTATTCTGGGGAAGGCGTACAAGACGGCCTTGTTCAGCCAAAGCCTGTAAAATGCTCTGGCGAATCCACCATACTGCATAAGAAATGAATTTGAAACCCTTGGTTTCATCAAAGCGCTGTGCGGCTTTGATCAGACCAAGATTTCCTTCATTGATAAGGTCACTGAGGGAGAGTCCCTGGTGCTGGTATTGTTTTGCCACAGAAACTACGAAACGAAGGTTTGCCTGCACCAGTTTGTCGAGTGCACGCTGGGCGTCCACTGGATTCCGGTGAAACATTTTGATCCGCTGGGCAAGGGTTGTCTCCTCTTCCGGCGTAATCATGGAAATTTTTGAGATTTCCTGCAGGTATTTTTCTACCGCCTGCGAGTCCCTGTTCGTAATCTGGGTAGCAATTTTAAGCTGCCGCATAACTAAAAAAGTTTAAGTAACAACGAATAATAGACAGTCTTTGTTTGCAAACTGTTGCAAATGGATAGTTAATAGCCGTATGTGGGGGTTTACCGTCCGGGACTGTCTGCAAAAATAACAATCATTCCCGGCATCTCATAGCGAATCAGGTTAAAAATTACCCACAGGCCTCAGAAAACCAACAAGTTCAGATAAATACCGCTGAAATCCTTACCAGATAAAGGTTTGAGAGAATTGACCTCGCGCATGTTTTTGATTAGTCAATGGGTGTTCCGGCTCCTGAAGACAGGTCTTTTCCCTTTGATTGCCTTTTAAGCCAAATCCAGATACCTAAACCTGACAGGAATAAAAGACTGGAAATTACTTCAGCCTGGGTGGGATGGAGACCTAAGAATTCCATCTTGTTGTTGACCCTGATCTTTTCGACAAAAAACCTTTCTAATCCATTCAGCATCAGGTAGAAACCAAAAAGCGTACCAGGAACTTTAAACCGCTTTCTCAATGACCATACCAGCAGGAAAAGCAGGAAGCAAACGATCACTTCATACAAAGGGGTTGGGTAGTGCGGAACTGGTAATTCACTGCAATATTTGGGGTCTAAGCAGCCGGGGATGGGAACGCCATCACCATTTACATTATGTGGATAAGTATAGCCCCAGAGCCAGTCGGGCATCCAGGAAAAAGGTTTGGGGGACGTAACTGCGATACCCCAGTCGCCATCACCAGCCACCTGGCAGCCAATACGACCAACAGAGTAAGACAGCAGCAGCGCAGGTGCTGCAGCATCGTTGAGGTGCCAGAATCCGATTTTATGCCTGCGGGCATAGTACCAGATAGCTAAAGCGGCGCATATAAGACCGCCATAGAAAGTGAGGCCGGCGGGGGATAAAATAGATGCAGGATCCTTGATGAAGGCACTCCAGTTTTCAAATACATCAAAAATTTTAGCACCCAGTAACCCAAACACCAGCGCGATGATGGTAATCTCTCCTACTCTGTCGTGCGGCCATATCCTGACGGTTCTTTTCTCTGGTTTAGCCAGTTTCCTTTTTTCTTTTTCCCAGTATTTCAAGCCGGCAAAGAGCAGACCCAGGATGATACCTGCGGGCCAGCTGCCTATTCCAGAGAATATAAATTGCTGTGGATCGTCGGTTACCGCGTTACCCATGATAAACAGGGCGAGTATTTTAAAACCGAGAACGAATCCGAGGAAGAAGTTCAGGAGTAATTCGCCGGCAGTGGCGCGTTCGCCCACCATCACCTGGATCTCGGTGGGCACAAAAAAACCCTGGCGGCTTTTCCTTTTCAATTCTTTCACCAGTACAATGGCGGCCAGGATAAATGCGATTGCGACAAAAAAGCCAAAGGAGTTGACGTAACGGAGAAATTTCCATTCCACTCCAAACAGGTCTTTAAAGGCGTAGTAGAGATTGGGATACATGCGCAGGGCTTGTTTAACGATAGTGGCAGCGAATATAGTTATTACCCATGAGTTTTTAAGCCATCAAACGCTTAAATCACAGGGTCCGAAAGGCAAAGCAGCCTCCCGGGAAACAGGCTGTTATCAGTTACAATGCTGCTGAAAAGCCCCGATCAGGTTTTGGGCGATCATCTGCGCGGGCCTTCCTTCGATCTGGTGTCTTTCGATAAAATGCACGAGCTGACCGTTTTTAAATAAAGCGATAGCAGGTGAAGAAGGAGGATAAGGCATCAGGTGCTGGCGAAGGGTTTTAACCGCATCAACATCAAAACCGGCAAATGAAGTAGTGAGGAAATCAGGTTTAATTTCTGCATGTGCACAGGCCAGCAAAACACCCGGACGGGCTGAACCGGCAGAACAACCACAAACAGAATTAATCATCACCAGGGTTGTGCCTTCTTTACTAAGCTGGGCTTCCACGTCTGCTGCTGTCAGCAATTCGGTAAAGCCATTTTCAGTCAGCTCTTCCTTCATGGGTATTACGATTTCTTCAGGATACATATAGTTTTATTTAGTTGGCAAAAATACTGAAAAGGATTCAGTGGTTACACATTGTATCTGATTTAGGAAAAACTGTCAGCCGAATTTCCGGTTTTCGGAAATTTTGTCTTTTCCTCCCGGCCTGTTTTGTCGTTCCTGTCAGCCTCAAAGGCTGTTTTTGGCACGTGGTACACCGTTTGATCATATGCCAGTGTCAAACAATTAAAAACAAAAACTAAATAACTATGACACTCGTAAAATTCAACAACAGGCCTTATTCAGCCCCTTTCAACACTCTGGTGGATGATTTGTTCGCCGAATGGCCCGGATTTTTTAAGCAAGGCTTTAACAATTCTGAAAGAAAGTTTGGGATTCCGGTAAACGTCAAAGAAACAGAAAAGAGTTACCAGCTCGAAGTGGTGGCTCCGGGTTTTGAAAAGACCGATTTCAACATCAGCCTGGATAACAACCTGCTGACGATTTCGGCGGAAGAAAAGAAAGTGACAGAAGAGAATGGAAAAGAAATCCGCCGCGAATACAGTTTCCGGTCTTTTAAGAGATCTTTCACACTGGATGAAAAAATTGATGCAACGAATATTGAAGCATCTTACGTCAATGGAGTACTGACATTAAACCTTCCGCGTAAAGTGGAAGTCAAACCTGAGGCGAAGGCTATCGCCATCAAATAAGATAATATTCAAAAGTTTCTCATAAGCAGTTGGTTTTGGTTTACACCCTCCGTTTCTACGGAGGGTTTCTTTTTTAAGTACTAAATTTTACCACTAAGTACACAAAGGAAATACACTAAGGTCACAAGGTTAGTTCCTTTGTGGCCTTAGTGTATTTCCTTTGTGCGCCTTGTGGTAAAAAAAATATGAAAAAGAAGGAGTCTTCCATTCATCACGCCCAACTAATATCTATTATCTGTTATCTCTCACTTGCATTCTTTCCGTCTCGTATCTATCAAATACTGGATCTTCCATTCCCCGTTTACCCGCACGAGCTGGTAAGAGTCAACACCGCAGTGGCTGTATTTCCCTTTGTAATAAAATTCATACGGTGTCCAGGCGATGGCCAGCGGCCCGTCTGTTTTAACTACATCAAACCGGATTCTTTCGTCAGCATTACCCGGTGTTTCCCTGCTGATATTATCCAGGAATTCATTTACATCTTCATTAACAACCTTTCCGTCACGTCTTATCGTCTGGAAAATAACACTATCGGTAAAACAGGATTTCAGTGTGGATACATCCGCATTTTTCATGGCTGTGAACATAGTGTTGATAACTGACTTTACGGAATCTTCAGGCGATTGTGCAGCAGTCCGGAATCCACAAATGAAAACTGTTAAGACTATGAGAAATTGTTTCATGCTAAAAGATTTTAAGAGTTTATGGCAAATGAATTGGATGATTTCACCGTTCACCCAATATCTTAAAAATAAAACTCCTGAACATGCAAACAGTAAGAATTGTACAAGCGGTGATTCTGATGGGAATTATGGCCATGGCGGCCAGTTGTGCTGTGAGTAAAGCTTATACCACTAAACTGTTCGCCCCGAAAACGCCTGTTGCTGCGGACTCCGCTTCCCTGGCACTGCGTTTCCTGGATATGGACAACATAGAAAAAGACACGGCGAACTGGGTGAGTACGGATATCACCCGGACAAAAGACACAGCGATGTCGATGGCGGCCCTTGACAGGCTGGCGGAGAAATTGCCGGCCAAAACAGATTCACTGAGCCGGGGCAAAACTGAGAAAACAGAAACAGTGACACCTGTACCACTGGTCAGGAACCTGGCAGCCGGACAAACAAGAACACGACGAACCCGTGAAGACGGACAGTGAGGATGATGAACAAGTATTTTTCACCAAACATGCATACCATGAAAACATCGATTACTTATTCACTAATGGCGATTGCAACAGCCACTGTTCTTTTGATGACGAGTTGCCGGCCCAGCCGCGTATATGCGTATAAAGACCGGCCTAATAAAGCAGATAAGTATGAAAGGAATGAAGTGCGCAGCAGGGACACACGGGAGTACCGTGCACCTTTTGTTTCACTCATCCTGAGACCTACTGCCGGATTTGTAATGAACCGTTACCAGGATGGCCGTTACTTTCACCGCAGCCAGGCAGGTTACCTGTACTGGAAAGGTTACGACAACCGGTTTTATCTCGACCGGGGAATGATCCGCAAAGTGAGATATGACCAGTATGAATACAATGAATGGAGAAGAGGGATAGGCGACCTTGACAGTAGCAGTAATCCCCGATAAGAATCTCAGCCATGAAAACGGCCCTTTTGCAGGAGTAGCAGTCAGGTTTAACAACCCATCCTCATCCGCAAAAGGGCTTTTTCTTTATTTATATCCAAGGATCTTCAGCATGCTCTGGGCGGTTTGCTGTTTTGCATAAACCCAGTCAACCAGTTTGCCGTTTTTATCATACCCGACAATGATGTGTTTGGGTGAAGGTATCAGGCAGTGCTTGATTCCTCCGTAACCGCTGATCTGGTCCTGGTAAGCGCCGGTATGGAAAAATCCCACATACAAAGGCTCTCCATTATTGACCTTGGGAAGGAATACTTCGTTGATATGTTCTTCGGAATCGTAGTAATCGTGACTGTCGCAGGTAATGCCTCCCAGAACCACCCGCTGGTATTCAGAATCCCATTTGTTGACTGGCAGCATGAGGAATTTCTCCCCGATACCCCAGGTATCCGGCAGTGTGGTGATAAATGAGGAATCAATCATATACCATGTCTCGCGGTCATTCTGCACTTTCTCTGCAATCACGCTGTAAATATGGGCCATGCTCTCCCCTACTGTGAAACTGCCGAACTCGGTATAAATATTCGGCATGGGCACTTTGGCTTTTTTGCAGGCCGATTTGATGTTGCCAACAATTTCATTGATCATAAACTGGTAGTCATACTCAAAACCCAGTGAGTGTTTGATCGGGAAACCGCCACCGATATTGATAGAATCCAGTTCGGGGCAAATCTTTTTCAGCTGGCAGTAAAGGTTTACCACTTTGTTGAGTTCACTCCAGTAATAGATATCATCTTTAATGCCTTTGTTCAGGAAGATGTGGAGCATTTTCAGCTGGAACTTGCTCTCATAACCTTCGATCCTATCCACATAAAATTCCAGGATGTCTTTGGCCCGAAAACCAAGTCTTGATGTATAAAAAGGGAAATTGGGCTCTTCTTCTGCTGCTACGCGGATACCCAGTTTAAACGGAACTTTTACTGAAGTGGCATATTCCCGCAGCTCTTCTTTATTATCCAGCACCGGAACCACATTGGAAAAACCTGAATTGAGCAGGTAGGCAATGCGGCGGGTGTAGGTTTTTTCCTTGAAGCCATTGCAGATAATATGGATATCCTTGGTGATCTTTTTCTTTGCGTACAGTTTCTTGATAATCTCAATATCGTAGGCGTAAGATGTTTCCAGGTTGATGTCGCTTTTCAGCGCCTCCTCCACTACAAAGCTGAAATGGGAGCTCTTGGTACAGTAACAATAGAAATACTTTCCCTCGTACTTATGCTTTTTAAAAGCGGAGGCAAACATCGTTTTTGCCTTTTTAATCTGCATCCCAATTTTTGGCAGGTAAGTCAGTTTCATCGGCGTACCATATTTGGCGATCAGGGCACGGAGGTCAAGGCCGTTGAAATACAGGTTGCCATCTTCTACTTCAATGCCTTCCTGCGGGAAATTGAAAGTTTGTTTGACCAGGTCGAGATAAGAATTCGTCATTTTTACTTGGGTTAGAGGCGAAAAAATCGTTACAAAAGTATAGGATTGGTGAAATTTCAGGCCAAAAAATATTATCTTGATCTGTCACAAAAACTGCATATGAAAAAACTGTTCTTCGGCGTGTGTGTTGTGCTGGTCTCCTGCGGGCAGCAAAAGCAATCAGTCACTGAAGTTAAGCTGTCTGACACCGTGAATGAGGAAGATTCTTTTGAGCCACCTGCCCCAGACAAGCACGTAACAGCAGTTACCAGCGCATCGCTGAGGGATTCTGCAAACCTGGCATTATCGGCCCGGTTTAAAAATCAATGGCATGTGGTCACCGACCCCGAAGCACATTGGATGAAAGATCAGTTTGATTATTTTATCGCTCCAAAAAGAGACAGCCTGCCGGACTACCCATACATTGCAACCGGTGATTTCAACGGTGATGGCCGCCAGGATCTCGCAGCTGTTGTTACCGGTGAGGTACGAAACGCTTACCGGATCATCATTCTTCCTGCCGGCGGTGAGCCTTTTATTTGGGAAGAGGATGTCCTTGAAAATGCCGCTATCTCCAAACAGCCAAAAGCTGATTTGAGGGCTATAGACGCCAATGGGAATCCTGGCAAAAAAATAAGCATGAAAGGCGATGGTATACTCGTTGAATATTTCGAGCAGGCGAGTTTTGTGATATACTGGAACGGGACAAAATTTGAAAGGGTGCAGCAGGGGGACTGATTAAAGTCATAGAGATCAGATTTTAGATAATAGATATTAGCCAATTGCCATTAGCTATTAGCTATTAGCATTTAGCCGTTAGCTATTCGCTATTTGGCGATTAACAATAATTCTCATTTTTTCATCTATAAACACACATCATGAAACGACTATTGATTGCCTCTTTCGTAAGCCTGTCTTTAATCTCCTGCGGAACTTCCAAGAGCGGGACGGATATTGGACAGGAAGTTTGTGACTGCTATGCTAAAGCCAATGGCATGAAAGCAGATGACCCCGGAAGGGCGAAAGCCCAGCAGGAATGCGGCACTAAACAGGTAGAAGCCTGGAATAAAGTAAAAGACGATGATAAGAAATCAAAGGAGTTTAATGATAAGATTGGGGCTTGTGCGAAGGAGTTGATTGAGAAGAGTTTGGGACAGTAAGAAGTTACCCGTTACCAGTTACCAGTTACCAGTTACCAGTAGCCAAAATGAAATTACGAAAGCACGCATTAACTACAGAATTACTGGAAACGGGAAACTGGTAACTGGTAACAAGTATAAAAGAAAAAGTCCAGTCAATTGACCGGACTTTTTCTTTTATTCGCTTTTGATCTTACTTTACCGAAGCCACCAGACTTTTGAAAGTCTCGGGGTTGTTCATTGCCAGGTCGGCCAGGACTTTGCGGTCGAGGTCGATACCTTTATCAGCCAGCTTTTTGATGAATACGGAGTAGGTCAGGCCTTCTTCACGTACAGCGGCATTGATACGGGCGATCCAGAGGGTGCGGTATTCACGTTTTTTTAGCTTACGGCCTACAAACATGTAGGTCATACCTTTTTCAACAACGTTTTTGGCTACGGTCAGAACGTTTTTACGTTTGCCATAGAAACCCTTGGCTTGTTTTAATATTTTTTTACGGCGTGCTTTTGAAGCAACGGCATTTTTTGAACGGGGCATATCAGAATAAGTTTAAATTAAAAAATAAGTTGACGTAAGCTGGAGGCTTATTTCAGTCTCAGCAGGCGTTTTACGAAATCAACGTGTGATTTTGCAACTTCACCCATCATACGCATGTTACGTTTTCTTTTTTTGGATTTCTTCGTCAGGATGTGACGTTTGAAACTTTTCTGATGCATGATCTTTCCGTTCGCTGTAACGCGGAAGCGTTTTTTAGCGCTGGAATTCGTTTTTACTTTAGGCATTTTAACCTTTTTAATTATTACACCTTTGAGGCATTCCCCACCGGGGGATCTTTGTCGAACCTCTTCAGGCAAAGCGTTCTGTTGAAGAACTACCGTTTTAACGGACGGCAAAGGTAAGGCGGAAAAACGGGATAAAAAAGAAAAAAGGGGGCCTTTTGAGCACCCCCTTTTTATATCAATTACCTGAATATTAATCTTTGGGATTCAGGGCTTTATCTATTCTGCTGGCCACATCCTGTAAATGGGCTTTGGTCATAGCATCTGTTGAAGATGCAGCAGCTGCAGTTACTTCTGATTTGAGGGCAGGAGGTGGGCCCTTACAGCACTCTTCACATCTGACTTGTCAGAACCACCAGAAATCGTGATCACGATACCGGGTACGCCGGATCCCAGGGAACCTCCTGAAGGAGGCGCGATCAGGTTATTCAATACACTGATATATGATTTCTGCAAGGCCCTGCGGTAAACATCAATGGGCTTGCGGGCGGCTAATTCTGTCCAGATACCTTTTTTAAGGTCTGACAACAATTCATTCACCTGGTAAGCACTGTTACCGATAGCAGCTTCTGCATCCACCAGTTTATTCAGGTTGCGGAGAGAAAGAACCCTGTTCAGTACGTTATCCTGGATATTGCCAATTACAGTCAGTCCGCTGAGACCTGTCCTGGAATAAATATCCTGGTTAATCAGCCAGGTAGGCGTTGTGAAAATCTGTTTGTTCAGGAAATCCACCGCTTCTTTCTGTTTGGCTTCCGGTACGATTTCATAAACTGGTCCGGCTTCTTCCACCATTTTAGGCGTTTCAGTAACACCACCTACATATTTAGCCACGTGACCCATGTAACGGTTAAACTGCGTAGTGAGCTGTGTGTACATCTGTCCCAGGTTTGAGTAATCTTCGTTGGGCTCTTTGGTCCAGGTCATCAGATTAGGCAGGATACGCTGGAGGTTTTTAATACCATAAGTGCTTGCTTTAACGGCATCATCTCCCACCTGCTCATTCTGGCTGCGTGGATCATCCGGATTCGTTTCTGTACCAAACCAAAGGCGGTTATTCGCTTTCAGTGCATCTATGATCCATTTATTCACGAAAGTTTTTTCTTCTTCTGGTGAATTGAATTGGTAAAAGTTTTTATAGCCCCATTCGATCGCCCATTTGTCGTACTCACCAATGTGTGCAAATAACTCTTCACGGTTCAGGTTGTCTTCGGGTTGTGCCACATAGTTGAAACGGGCATAATCCATGATTGAAGGTGTATGGCCATGTGCATCCAGGAAGGCTTTGTCGCGCAGTTTTTCAACCGGCACTGTGCTGCTGGATCCGTAGTTATGACGGAGACCTAGTGTATGCCCTACTTCATGGGAAGAAACGAACTGGATGAGTTTGCCCATGAGGTCATCATCAAATTCCATTTTACGGGCACCGGGATCAGTAGCTGCGGTTTGGATGAAATACCAGTCGTGGATCAGCTGCATTACATTATGATACCAGTTGATATGGCTTTCCATGATTTCACCGCTGCGGGGATCAGAAATACTGGGTCCGCTTGCATTGGCGATATCAGAAGGTTTGTAAACGATAGCTGAGTTGCGGGCATCATCGAGGCTCCAGGTACTGTCTTCTTCTTTCGTGGGAGCCATCTTAGCCATGATGGCATTTTTGAAACCGGCTTGTTCAAAAGCACCTTTCCAGTCGTTCACGCCTGCCATCAGGTAAGGAACCCATTTTTTAGGAGTAGCGGGGTCAATGTAAAATATGATGGGTTTTTTAGGCTCCACCAGTTCTCCCCTTTTGTATTTTTCTACATCTTCATCTTTGGGTTCCAGGCGCCAGCGTTTAATGAGTGCAATGCTTTTCACACCCTGGGGGTTAAGGTCGAAGTCGGTATAACCTACCGCGAAATAACCTACACGGGGATCAAAATAACGGGCCTGCATTGGTACTTTGGGCAGGATCACCATCGAACTGTTGAGTTCAACAGTCATGTTGCCGCTGCCGGCACCACCACCGCCAAATCCGCCGCCACCGGGTGCTGCGGGAGAACGGGAGTAGGTTTTAACGGTTTTGATTTCTACGTTAATCGGATATGATTTCACAGAAACCACATAAGATTTATCATTTTGTATGGCAGCCAGGCGGAAAGTACTTTTAAGGCTGCTGTTGAAGTGCAGCACTTCATTGTCACCGCTGATAAAATCGGTAATTTCAATCACTGCTCCGGTTGAATCCTTGCCAAGAGCTTTGATATCAAATGCAGCAGCGATGGGTTGCACGTTCGAATTGCTAACGGAAGTGAACATGGGCGACGTGGAATCTTTCGCATATTCAGCAAAGGAAATATTGCGGATGAACACTTTGTTATTGGGTCCTTTTTCAAAACGGATTACGTTCTGGCCGATCTGGTCGCCGCCGTAACCAAAGAAACCACCGATACGCATACCTGCAGCTGATTTTGACAGCCTGTTTACAACGAGGATATCGCGGCCGAATAATGAGTCAGGGATTTCAAAATAGAATTTGTCTTCCACTTTGTGTACCCAGAAAAGACCTCCGTCAGAAACAGCTTTGGAAGTAATGACTTCTTTGTAAGGCTTAGGGCCGTTTGTTGGTCCGGCCTTTTTGGTGGAGTCAGCTCTCGCAGGTCCGCCGGGAGGCTGGGCCAAAGCCACAGTGCCGGCAAGTACGAAAACCAACATGAGGGAAATTTTTTGTGCAAGATTTCGCATATGGGGTTGTGTTTATAATCGCCGAATATACGGAATGAAGGGGGGAAAATTAAGGAGGCGGGAAAAAATGGGATAAACGGTCTTGTGATGGCTGGAAATACAGAACCACAAGGTTCACAAAGAAATACACTAAGCCCACAAAGTATCAAACTTGTGTGCTTTGTGTATTTCTTTGTGGCCTTTGTGGTAAAACTATTTTTTTGTTTTTTTCTTTACCAGTTTCGCCGCCTTTGCTTCTGCATTTTGCGCCAGCCTCACTTTCACGAATTTCTTAATCAAGCTGGCTGGCAACGGATTTTCCGGGGTAAAATGGATGGTGGTTCCTGAAATCTTAAATGGCTCCAGTTCTTTTGCATAATTTTTAAGATTGAGTCTCCCGGTCCCAAACAAGGAACAATGTTTGGCAAAGCCCCCGAAAAAAATCAACATGCCGTCCTGTTTGTAGCCGACGATTCCATAGCTGATTACTTCTTCCGCCTTGGGTGCGGCAGCACGAATGGTTTTACGGACTGCCTGCAGTGTTTTTTTAACAGAAGGTGAGAATTGTTCCAGATATTCATCCACGGTGGCAACTTTTTTGGCATCTTTCTTCATATGCAGAATTGGTTTTTTGTTTCTTATATTTTATAAAATCCGGTAAACGGCTGCTTCGTAAGGTTTCAGTTTTGTATTTGGGGAAGGTTTGGGATAATTACAGATTAATGTTTGTCTTTTAGAAAGCCCAACCCCGGCATTATAGGTTGTATTGTGGTTTGTGAAATTCAATACTATCAGGAATCTGCCATCCCTGCCGGAACGGGTATAGGCATACACATCCGGATTGTTTTTATCAACCAGTTCATATTTCCCGTAAACCAGTGCCGGTGTGGATTTGCGCAGTTTTACCATTTTCCGGAAATAATTAAGTACACTGTTTGGATCTTTCTCCTGTGCAGCTGCATTGATTGTGGTATAATTTGAATTTACTTCCAGCCAGGGTTTGCCAGTGGTAAAACCGGCATTGGGCTGTGTATTCCAGGGGAAAGGGGTACGTCCGTTATCGCGGCAGCCAAACTGGATTTCAGTCATGAAGCTGTCGAGATTGCCCCCGTGCATCTGCAAGTATTTATACCGGTTTAATGTGGGCATATCATTGTACTGTTCGATACGTGTGAAATGTGCGTTGGTCATTCCCAGTTCATCACCGTAATACAAATACGGGGTACCACGCATGGTGAGCAGGAATGTATTCAGCATTTTAGCGGAAACTTCACGGAATGCAGGGGATTCATTACCATAACGGCTCACCAGTCGGGCCTGGTCGTGATTGGCCAGGAAGATGGAAATCCAGCCCTTTTGTGCAAAGGCACTGTCCCAATGACTGAACACCTCTTTAAAATGCAGCACGCTGTATCCATTGCGTTTGGCAATATCAACAGCATCAAAAGCATAAGCCATGCTCAGTTCATTACGGTCTTCATCCACCATATCATGGGCATCCTGCAGGGAATTACCGGCACCTTCTGCCACACTCATCAGGTTGTACTTCGACAGTACTTCTGTGTTCATTTCTTTCAGGTACTGGTGCAGGTTTGGTCCCATGGCATAGTATTTCCCGAAATCTTTTTGCCATCCAACGGGCCAGTTGGGAAAGGTTGTGTCTTTGGCAGCAAACTGGAAGGCATCCAGGCGGAAACCATCAATGCCTTTCTTCGCCCAAAAGCCATCATATCATATACTTCCTGGCGGAGTTTGGGATTCTCCCAGTTCAGGTCAGGTTGCTTACGGGAGAAATAATGCAGATAGTAAGCATTGGTCAATGAGTCATACATCCAGGCATCATTGTTTATGTCGAACAAACTGTAACGGTAATTCGGGTGACCGCGTTCTGCATTCCACCAATGGTAGTAATCGCGGTAGGGACTGGTTCTTGAGCTGCGGCTTTGTTTGAACCATTCGTGTTCATCGCTGCTGTGATTCACCACAAGGTCCATCACCACTTTGATTCCACGGTCGTGCATGCCTTTCAGCAACTCATCAAAATCTTTCATGGTGCCGAAATCTTTCATGATACCCCGGTAATCACTCACGTCATATCCGTTATCATCGTTCGGGGATTCATAGACAGGGTTCAGCCAGACTGCATTAATACCCAGGCTTTTCAGGTAATCAAGCCGGGAGATAATTCCACGGAGGTCCCCTATCCCGTCACCATCACTGTCCTGGAAACTGCGGGGATAGATCTGGTAAACGATGGCTTCTTTCCACCACCTGTTTTCAGCCGGTATTTCTTCCGCGTTGGGAATTGGTTTTTTCTGTGCGATCAGTGCAGTACATGCAAACACCAGTGCAAGACTGGTACAAAGTATTCTTTTCATAATTTTTCTTCTGTGTTAAAGATAATTCGAAAAGCGGATTAGCGTGTTGACCTGGTTTATTTTCCCAGCAGAAAAACAAGCGGGTATTCCAGTCTCGCCGCCCAGGCTTTTTCAGAGTGGTTTTCACCGGGGAAAACAAGACTCAGCCTGTTATTTTTGGAATACCCGGATTTGGTAAAAATCCGGTCGGCCAGTGGCTGGTATGCACCATACAGTGAATCCAGTGTAGCTGTACCGTGGTCAAAGTAAATCCGGTGAGTTTGCGGATCGGGCACATGTGTTTCCAGGTAATGCATCATGGCTTCCGGGAAAGGGTTATTCAAAGTGGCAAAGACACCTGGCCAGTGGGTGGACAAACAGGCTGCAGCACCAAACACATCTGGATATTCGCAAATGGCATAAAGAGAAATCAAACCACCCATACTGGATCCTGCAATCATTGTATGGGCAGGATCAGTGTATACAGAGAAATGATTGTCTATATAGGGCTTCAGTTCTTCCGTTAAAAAAAGGAGGTATTTATCTGAATAAACTGTATCCGAAAATACCCGGTTAGCCGTGACACGTGTTGAATTGTAAAACGAATCTTTTTCAGCAGGTGTAAAACCCTGAATGGGTTTTTGCGGGCAATAATCTGAATGACGAAGCAAGCCGGAGTTCCAGATCCCTACTACGATACATGGCCTGATTTTATTCTTGCTGATCAGGCGGGTGACAGTTTCATCCACCTGCCATTCGGAATGGTTCCAGTTGATGGTGCTGTCGAACAGCATTTGCCCGTCGTGCATATACAGCACATCATATTTTTCAGTTTCTGAATATCCGGGAGGCAGCCAGATATCAATATTCCGGGCAGTTACATAGTTGGAATGGAAGGAATCAACCCTGATGATTGTTCCTGTGTTAACGACAGGTACCTGGGCAAAAACGGAAACATGTCCAGGTATCAGGAGGAGCAAAAAACAAAGAAAGAAGATGATCCTTTTCATAATGGATGATCAGTTTCATAACGATCCTGTTGGGAGAAAAACCCGGACCTGTTTTTAATAAAATGTCAGCGTTGGAACAATACAATACAAATGTACTAAGCTTAGATTTTGAAACGGCTTATTGGATAGTGCATCTGTTTGAAATGCGGTGCTTAAAAACCAATTTTATTGCGGATTTGCGGGGAAAAAAACATTTTCGGGTGGTGTTTTTCACTTGGCTGGGTTTATCATGCGTTTTATGTTTGCATTATTGCAATAAAGAAAACTACTAAATTCATTCAGGACGGTGTGCAGGCGGGCTTGGGTGGGCGTGGCTACCGTATCCATGGGCTTATATTGTGAGCTGCTTAGATACCCTTTCTTAGGGTGGGCCCCGCCAGGGGTTTACCCGCTTCCAAAGAATCGTACCGCATAAAGAAAAACAGCAATTCAAAGTGTTACACTACCGCTTATTGGTGCTCCAGTTTATCCAGTTTAGTCTTTGTTAATTCCTGCGGATTCAGGGATAAAGCTTTCCGGTAACAGGCAACGGCATTGGGAATGTTCCCGGTTGCAGCATAGAAATCGCCGAGCGCATCAAAAGCAGTAAAAGAGGCAGGATAATAATCTGTGTTCATTTTAAACAGGAGACTGCCCTTGTCCATTGTTTCTCTTCAATGGCCTTGTAACCCAGTTTGCTCACCAGGTCTTCCGGCGGGTATATGGAATAACCCATTTGCTCAGATACTTTCTGGTAGTGGAGTTCAATTTTTGTAGCTAACGCATCGGTTGTATCGGCTAAATCCTGCTGGGTCAGTTTTAGTTTATAGAAATCAAAGATAAAATGAAGTGCATCATATGTGGCGATGAGCGGTACTGATTCATGATCTTCCTGGCTGTAATACACCCATTTTGACTTCAGTTTATTCTGTTTATTGCCTGAAATAACCTTTGCGAATTTCAGGTTTGAACGGATCTGTCCGCTGAGCCGGCTGGTATCCCTTTTAACCAGGGTTGTATCATTGGCTCCTTCCATGGAATTGGCAATGCCGAGGAAAAATCCGGTGTTCACATATTGGTTTTTAGCAAGCGCATCTGCTGATTCATTCAATAGTTTTTCATGATCCCACCAGATGCTTGGATCAATGGCAATATACCCGTTGAATAAGGCCGTATGATTGATGAGGGAATTGACAACTGGCAGTCCTGCGAGGGAATGGCCGATAAGTACCCGGTAAGGCTGTGTGGAATATGCAGAATCTACATAAGGAATCAGTTCTTTTTCCATGAATGAAATAAAGTCCTCCCCGCCCCCGGCTTTGCCGAGAACCAGGCTGTCAGCCACATGATCATCAGCTACGGCCCGACTTGCTGGTAAAGTCGCGGGTGCGGTCCGTGTTTAATACGCCCACCACAATCATTTGCGGCAGCACCATGTTTCCGTTCGCGGCACTGAGTTGCTGGATAATTCCGGTAACGGAGTAAAAATGATGATCCCCGTCAAGCACATATACAACGGGGTATTTTTTTTTGATCAATGATTCACCATTAGTGATTTCAGGCGTGTAGACCCAGATTGTTCTTTTTTCGTGGAGGATTTCAGAATGGATGGTATCAACATTCCCGATGATGACTTTATTTCCCTGCTGGGCATGCAGGGCAGTAAAAGAAATTGTCATAAATATCATCAACAGGGGTTTCATCATAATCGGAAATTGAATCTTGTGGAATCATCAGATTTACTCACAGATCACTGCTGCTAAAAATACGCTGATGAGCAGCATCCCTTTTATCCTCAGAAGGGAAATTGCAAAAACTGTGCTGAATTCAGGATTATCCCCGAAAGATTTACAAAAGTTCGTCGTAGGGAGGATAAACCGGCTAAGAAAATCTACGATTTACGCCCAGATAACTGTTGATCCCGTCGGGGAAGAGTATTCAAAAGCCGGAATGAAATCATGGAAAACCACAAGAGGAAAACACCGAAACTGATTTTTTGGATAACCGGCAGGTAGCTGATCAGTGAAGGGGTATAGTAGAAAAGATTATTCAGCAGCACCAGGATTATATTCAGCAATCCCCAGCGGAAAAGCAGATGCCATTGCTGCTTATATAATCCAGCGAGTGTCCCGGTCAACGCGATCAGTCCGCAGGCTGAAGCAAGGTTTATAACCAAATCATGCATAGATGTAAAACTGAAAAAAGCGCCGGCCATGGCCAGTGTACCTGCAGCGGGGATCAGTTTTTTCCACCATTTATTCTTCACAACAGCAACACTGAACATCCACCAGAACAGAATCAGGCCAACACATAGAATAGACATACCAACGAGCGCATAAGGTCTTGCATTGTTCGTTTCCCCGTTAATGGCTTTTTCATTCAGGAGATTGCACCAGTAATTGTTTTTCCAACTGAAGCCAGGGGAATGAATGTCTGCCTGGGAGCCCCCGGGATAGTGAAAGGTGGCAATTATATACAAAGCAATAAAAAGCAGGATGCAGGCAACAGGTAGCAGGAAGTGTAAACTTTTTTTGTTCATTCTCAGTAATGAAGTCAAGATACAAACCGGATATGTATTCAGGAATACCTTCAGTTTATTTGTGATCTTTTTAACCAGTACTTGCAAGTACTTATGATGCGAAAAACAGCAGGATGCAGGTAGCAGGTAGCAGGAGTAGGATATGCTTTTTGTTCATTCTCAGAATTGATGTTAAGATAAAAACCGGATATGTAAGCAGTAATACCTTCAGTTTATTTGTGATCCTTTTACGCTGTAAGGAAACTAATGGGCAAAAAAAAGCCCGGATGAACCGGGCTTTAAATGTATTGGGCTAATTATGCTTTTTTCTTTCCTTTCGGCGCAAACATAGCCAGCATCCTCCGGCCTTCCATTTTCGGCATACTTTCGAGTATACCTACTTCGGCGAGGCGCTCGGCAAATTTCAAGAGGAGCAGCTGTCCGCGGTCCTGGAACTGGATCGCACGTCCTTTGAACTGTACATAGGCTTTCACCTTATTACCGTCTTTCAGGAATTCGATGGCATGTTTTGATTTGAAATCAAAGTCATGGTCATCGGTATTTGGCGTGAAGCGGATTTCCTTTACTTCGGAAACCTTGCTTTTCGCCTTCATTTCCTTTTCCTTCTTCTTCTTATCGTACAGGAATTTGTTATAGTCAATAATCTTGCATACAGGAGGATCAACTGTTGGAGAAATCTCCACCAGGTCAAGTTGCTGTTCCTGTGCCATACGCAGGGCATCCTGGGTATTGTAAATACCAACTTCAACATTCTCTCCCACTAATCTCACCTGGGGAACCCTGATAAAATGATTGATGCGGTGTTCTGCTTCTTTGCGGGGCATGAAGCGTCCCCTGTTAAATCCGCCTTTGTTAAACCCACCGGGTTTCTGGAATCCTCCGGAGCCGGCTGGTCTGTTAAACCCGCCTCCGGGCTTTTGTGGTACTGCCATTGAATCTTTTTAGTGAACTTCCTCCCTGAAGGAAGCAATTTTTTTAAAAGTATGAGTTCTGGTCAGGGCAGAACTTTTAGTGAAAACGAAAACTAAAATTAGGTTATTTAATTGTCATGGCGTTCAGTGATTTCCCCGGAAATGGCGTGAATAAACTCATCCACGGTCTGTGTTCCGGTATCCCCTTTCCCCTGTCTCCTCACGGCTACCATGCCCTCAGTCATTTCCTTTTCACCAATTACGAGCATATAAGGCACTCTCAGCAGCTCAGTATCACGGATTTTTTTGCCGATTTTCTCATTGCGCTCATCTACTTCAGCACGAATATCAGCTTTTTTCAGTTTTAGGGAAACTTGTTTGGCATAGTCAATGTATTTGTCACTGATAGGTAAAACCTTTACCTGGACAGGCGACAGCCAGACAGGGAGCTTTCCGGCATAATGTTCCAGCAGGAACCCGATAAACCTTTCGTGGGTTCCGAGCGGTGCACGGTGGATAATCAGCGGGGTATCTGTGGTGTTATCCTGGGTGGTAAACTCCAGTTTAAAACGGCGGCCCTGGGCAAAATCGACCTGGTTGGTGGCCAGGGTGAATTCGCGGCCGATGGCGCTCCAAATCTGAACATCAATTTTAGGCCCGTAAAAGGCACCTTCCCCTTTCACTTCCACAAAAGGAACGCCGGTTTCAATCAGTACATTCCTTACCAGTTCCTCAGTCTCCAGCCATAATTCGGGTTCGTTTACATATTTCTGACCCAGTTTCTCGGGGTCATGCAAACTCAGCCTCATTACGTATTTATCAATCCCGAATATTTTAAAATATTTGAGATACATGTCGTTCACCGCTTTGAATTCCTGGGCAAACTGTTCTTTGGTGCAGTAAATATGCGCATCGTTCATGTGCAGGCAACGGACCCGCATCAGTCCGAATAATTCACCGCTTTGCTCATAGCGGTAACAGGTACCGTATTCTGCGATGCGGTAAGGCATGTCCCGGTAGCTCTTTGGTTCTGCCGCAAAAATTTTATGGTGATGGGGGCAGTTCATGGCCTTGAGGTAATATTTCTCCCCGTCCATTTCCATGGGAGGAAACATACTCTCGGCATAATAAGGTAAGTGTCCGCTGGTGATATACATACTTTCCTTGGCGATATGCGGTGTCACTACCCTTTTGTAACCGGCATCGAGTTCCGTTTCTTTGGCCAGTTTTTCCAGTTCTTCAATGATGATTGTACCGTTGGGCATCCACAGGATCAGACCGGGGCCTACATCATCATCCATGGTGTAAATGCTGAGTTCTTTACCCAGTTTGCGGTGATCCCTTTTCTTGGCCTCTTCGAGCATAGCCAGGTGTTCGTCAAGTTCTTTCTGGGAAGGGAAAGTAACACCATACACACGGGTAAGCTGTTTGTTTTTTTCATCGCCTTTCCAGTAGGCACCGGCAATATTGGTGAGCTTCACGGCCTTGATCATGCCGGTGTTCGGGATATGTGGTCCGCGGCAGAGATCCGTGAATTCACCCTGCGTATAGAATGTAATTTCCCCGTCAGATAAACCACCTAACAAATCCAGTTTGTACTCGTCATTCTTGTCAGTGAAATATTTTACAGCTTCTGTTTTGCTGATTTCTTTGCGGATGTACATTGTTCTTCTTCGCCAGTTCATTCATTTTTTTCTCGAGTGCCTGGAGATCATCGTCTGTGATTTTTTTATCACCGAGATCCATATCATAATAAAAACCTAGGGGTTTTCAATGGCAGGTCCGACCCAGAATTTTACACCGGGATATAGTGCTTCCACTGCTTCAGCCATGAGGTGGGCAGATGAATGCCAGAATGTTTTTTTACCGTCGTTATCCGTCCAGGTGAGCAGTTTCAGCGAAGCATCAGATTGAATAGGGCGGCTGGCGTCCCAAACTTCCTCGTTGATACTGGCTGCCAGTACTTTCCGGGCGAGGCCTTCGGAAATCGATTTGGCCACGTCCATGGCTGAAACACCAGATTCGTATTGCCTGACTGAACCATCAGGTAGTGTAATGTTGATCATGAAAATATCCTGTTTAAAGGTGTGCAAAGTTAATGAAAAATCCGGCTACAGCATCCGCAGAATGAGCGTGTTAATATGGGTCATTTTTGAGCGGACAAGCCTGGTTTTGCTGGCAAACCGGTCTTTTTGACGGTAATACAAAGAGGCAAGTGTCCACTGCCGTTTCCGCCAGTGTTTGAGCAGGTATTTGCCATAAGCACGGCTCATTCCCAGACTGAGATTATGCCATTTCCTGAAATGCTTATCCAGTAAGGCAGACCGGTAAAAATCGCGGTAAATCAACAAGAGTCCTTTTCCGAAGCGGATATAGTCTTTTTTGTAAAGTTCCAGTGTATCAGCATAGGCAGTTGCAACCAGGGCCTGCCAGATATCCCCGTTAATATGGGCGTTGATACCAAGTAAATGGTATTGTAATTGTGAATACGCGGTGTCTGCATAATAAGATTTCCATACTTCGGGGATGGATTTTCCGAGCCGGAATGAATCAGCTGCATCCGTAAATCGTTGAAGGAAATTCGATTCAAACCGGTTCATAAAAGATTGAACAGGTTTGGGTGCCTGTTCAAAGAATTCTGTGGCATTGATGGTAGTGAGGTAATAGAGTTCTGCAAAATGCCGGGCCGGTCCGGGCTGGTGGCGTACAGAATCGAGTATTTGCAATACGGATGGCTCTGCAACCGGGGATTGTGCCTGGGTTGCGGATGTGGTATAAAACAGGCCAGCCAGCAATATGAGGGTCAGCTTCATGAAGGTGCTAAAATTAACAAACTCTTGCCCGGTCAGGGGTTTTTCTATACGAATTGATTCGTTAGTTTTGGATTTCCAAGAACCTTATACTGGATATGAAAAGGCTGATTTTTTTCTTACCCATTTATTGTTTTTCATTGTTGGCAGGTGCCCAGGATATTACGGGTATCTGGAAGGGTTATTTTGTGTCCGATGGCGGGGATTATTACAAATTGGAGTTCCAGGTCGCCCAGAAGCCGGGCACTGCCGTTACAGGGGTCTCCTACTCCTACCTCGATGTGAGGTTTTATGGCAAGGCGACCATGACCGGTTCGTTTACAAAAACCAACAGCACATTTAACATCCGGGAGATTAAAACGGTGGAGGTGAAAAGCAGCCTGGGTGGAGCCACCTGTATCATGAATTACAATTTCGTGTATTCCCGTTCCGGGAAAGAGGAATACCTGGAAGGAACCTACCTCGGGAAATATGAATCCAAGTATAAGACCGCCCCTCCGGGAAGCTGGGGTGATTGTGGTGGCGGTAAGGTTTTCCTGCGCAAAGTAGCCACCTCTGATTTTTATGTGGAGCCATTCCTTCGTAACCGGAATTCCACTACACCAGTGATCATCAATAAAGCCCCGGAAAAGAAAGACAGCATAAAAGCCCCTGTCAAAAAACCTGTGGTTATAACCAAACCGCCGGTCAAAAAAGATACTGTGGTGCGTAAACCGTTAGTGGTTACAAAGCCCCCTGTTAAAAAACCTGACACCAAACCCGTAGTGGTTACCAAGCCTCCGGTAAAGAAACCTGACAGTAAACCGGTGGTGGTGACTAAACCTCCTGTTAAGAAACCGGTGGTAACAGTCAATCCTCCTGTAATAAAAAAGCCGGTTACGGATTCCGCATCCATTGTGAAAAAGCCGATCACAGAAAATAATATTTCTAAACCGGTGGTGAATATTCCGGTGCCTTCGGTGCTTAAGAGCCGGAGTAATGAGCTGGTAAAAACGTTGATAGTTACAGATCCTGATGTAAAAGTTAGCTTATATGACAATGGCGAAATTGATGATGACACGATTTCTGTTTATCTCGATAAAAAACTGGTGTTGTCGTCAAAACGCCTCACCACGGCACCGCTCGTTGTGAATCTGAAGATGGATGAGGATAATGCAGATCATGAGCTGGTGATGGTGGCAGAAAACCTGGGCCGGATTCCACCGAATACTTCGCTGATGATTGTTGAATCGGGTGAGCAACGGTTTGAGGTCAGGATTACGTCTACTGAGCAGAAAAACGCGGTAGTGCGATTTAAATACCAGAAAACGGGGCAGTAAATAATAACTGTTCCGTACAGATCAGGCTGAAGAGTTTGCCGTTTCTGTAAATTTCAATGGTGCTTCAGCTTTTTCAGTTATTTTTCCACAACAATGAAACGGCATATCTGTTTACTTACTGGCTTTGTTCTGCTTTTATCCGGTTTATCGGCCCAGGATCTGAATGGAATCTGGAAAGGAAAACTGGTGATGGAGCCGGGTGGCTGTTTCCCTGTTTATAATATTGAGTTGCAGTTACAGGTTGCGGGTACAAAAATTACCGGTGTGTCGTACCATTTTTCTGATACGAGTAATTATGTGAAGGAGACTTTTGATGGCCGGTATGTGAAGGACAGCAATATGATCCTGATTGGAGAATTGGGTGTAACTACTTTTCATATTCCGGCAGATTGTGTGCCATGTATTAAAAAATATAATCTCACATATCATAAAGGGGATGGTCCTGAGGAGCAGTTACGGGGTTCCTGGTCGGGCAAAACAATGGATGGCAAATCAAATTGTCCTCCCGGTACGATTGTACTGCAACGGTTTGATAAGTCCAGTTTTAAGCCTGAATCGAAACTCCCCCCCACGCTTACGAAAAGAAAAGCCGAACTGGTCAGGGAGATTAAAGTGGATACTGGTGTGATTCATATCGATTTTTATGATAACGGTCAGATTGATGGTGATACCATCTCCGTGTATGTAAACAATATGCCGACTGTTTCTTACAAGCGGTTAACGGCCAAACCGATTTCCATTAGTGTAAAAATTGACCCGAAGAGAACCGAACAGGAAGTGATTATGGTGGGTGAAAACCTGGGCGAGATTCCCCCGAATACGGCGCTGATGATTATTAATGCGGGTGAAAAAAGATACCAGTTGTATCTGACATCTGATGAAACCAAGAATGCGATGGTTCGTTTTATTTATGAGAAGCCGGCAGAGACCAAGTTGTAATCCTGCGTTTCCGTTTTTACGTCCCTATTTTAGCTTAGTACTCCCCCTTTGAAAATCCCGTACCCGGGATGTTGTGTATTACTTTACAATAAACCTATAATCATGAAACAAATCCAACTGTTGTTGTTAGCAGGCTGCTGCCTGTTATTTTCCTGCGGGAATAAAAATGAAGGCGGTATGTCCGATACTGCCAAAAAGAATCTCGAAGCTTTTAAAGGTGTATCAAAGTGTATTGACTCCCAGGATTTCACTAAAATCGGTGATTTCATTGCTGCGGATGCACTGGATCATTCAGACAAAGGAGAGCTTAAAGGTCTGGAAGCGATTACGGCAAACATGAAAACGTATGGGGACATGTCGACGGGCATGAGTTCTGAAGTAGTTAAAGCCCTTGCTGACGATGAGTATGTAATGGCCTGGATGAAATTCCGTGGTACGGCCAAATCGGCTGCGATGGGGATGAAGCCCGGGGAGAAATATGAAATGCAGGGCGTAGAGGTTACCCGGTGTAAAGATGGTAAAATAGTGGAGCATTGGACGTTTGTGGATCCTGCTGAGATGATGAAAATGATGGGTAGTATGGGCCAACCTGTGACGGATACTATTAAGATGTCAGGTATGCCTGAGGCATCAGAAAAATAGTTGATAGGGATAAAATTGACTGCCACGAGAAAATTGTGGCAGTTTTTTTATGCCTGTAAGGAAGAAAAATGCGGATTGGGTGCGGGGTTTTTCACATGGTAGTTTAAGGGGAATTTGTTATCCTAGGGCTTCCAACCTTATAAGGTTGGAAGGTTTAAGAAAGCTTCCAACCTTCTGAAAGCTGGCAGCCCTGTTTTCCTCAATGAAAATTGACCACTTCAAAATCAGCAGCCTTCAACTGCCCTAACAACCTTAAATCATCATTATTCCATCTCGCATCAGGTGCCCCGCTGATATACATATTGCTCCCGATATCAGCCAATATTAACCCATACTTTTTAAAAGCCCTGAGTATAATCTGGTTTACCGGTGAATACGCTGAAATATCAATATGCTGCTTTAACCTGATCCTCGCACCAAATGGAAGACCTGTTGTAGCCGTTCCTGTACTGTTAACCTTATGACGGGCCGGATAAACATAAGCTGGCTGCACATGGTTACTGGTTAATGTAAACCGCACCGGATGATCTATTTCACCTTTTACAATTTCTTCGTATCGAACCAGGCCTGGAAATATAGGCAAGCCAGCTGCGTCTGCAGAAGTCCAGGTTTCGGGACGCATAACATTACTGCGCAAATCAAAGATGGCACCGGAAGAAGCATTCCATGAATTGCCATTCACATGTGCGTTGAACAATTCATACAACTTGCCATTTTCAATATCGACCGCAATTGCATGAGAATCGCCCTGCCCGTTTCCTTCAATAGGCGCTGTTAGCGGTATCGGATACGGCCCGGGATCGCTTTCATCGCCATAATCCGTGAACACAACAGGTATCCTTGCCTGGTTACCGCAAACAACCACATACGGGATTCCGATTGGAGCTCCCTGCCAAGTTCCGGAACCAAAATCTGCTTTTAACGGGCTGGTACCAAATGACGACAGGATGGCTGTACTGTTTATATCAACTGCTGATCCGCTGATATCCTTATTCCAGGGATTATCGGCCGGGAAACACTGGATGTTTTCTGCCGCCGCCGCGATTGCAGTACATGTAGTCCCTCCGCCAGCTTGCCCGCCACCACCCGGGTGAGGCTGGCCTCGGTGGTTTTCCTGCAGGAAAATAAAAGCAGGAACAGGCCGGCAAGGGATATTGAAAGGACAGAAGGATATTTGTTTTTCATAATGACTCTTTCCATCTCACAAATAACAAGCCATAGTTACAAACCAGACATTGAAAAAGCCCTTATACATCCGGTAAATTCACTATAAAACAAAACCCCGGTCGCCCGGGGTTTACTAAAGTTTTAAATGACTGCTTATTTAAGAATATTCAGATTGTAAATCGGGTCCTGGCGGCGGCTTTTGTTGGCACTGCAGGTATTGCTCATACTCAGGGTGACCGTCGTTTTCTGTGCTTCTGCTATAATCTCCTCCCAGGTAGGTGTTGTAAGCTGGAATTTACTCATGTACTTTTCAAGGGCCGTAACGAGGTTAGATGTAAAGTACCCGCCCACATCCGTGTTGCCATACGCGTACTGGCCTTGCTTGGCAGCCGTAGCAATGATTGATCCCTTTGATTTCATAAAGAGATTGGAGCAGAAATTCCTGTCCCAGGTCATGAGCGATTTGGCAGTAAGTGCAAACGAATTCCCTTCCGGTTTCAGTAATCCCAGATTAGAATTACAGCAATCACAAATGATAAGATTCAGTCTTGCTTTTTTTGACTTGATCTTGGAATATACATCCCCCGCATTCAATGTGGCAACGGTTATATCATCAAACCGGCTTTCCCTTAAATCAAACTGGGGATACGGGTGAGCTGAATCCTGGTCAAAGCTGAAACCGTGACCGGAATAATAAAATATAACGATATCGTCAGGGCCGGGCGACAATTTATTGACCGCCGCTTCTACATTGGCTTTATTGAATTTGGCACCGCTGATTTCTGTTGTTTCCATCGGCAGTTTCAGGAATACCGAAACATCTTTGAGCTGGCTTGTAATGTTCACCACATCTTTCTGTACGCTGTTGCCTATCCGTGGATCATTGGTGTTTGCCACCAGGATGAAATGGATTTTTGCCGGAGTGGCAGGCTTAGTAGTTGTTGGATTTGTTTTGGGGATAATTGCATTCGGATTATTGCTCCCAACCCCGGAATTGTTGCTGGCATTATTGTTTTTCCCTGCTCCCAGGTACCATCCATATTCTGTGATGTAACGCCCCAGGGTTTGAAATTCTTATCGGTCGTGAGTTTTTTAAACCAGAGCAGGTCAGGGTTATAAGCTTCATTCTGCTTACTCTTGGAAGTATTAACGATATAAACGGGATTTTTCCCTTTGAACTGAAGTGTGAGGTGAGGCAATCCATCAATCTTGGAGCGGCCCTCCACCTCATCAAATTCCATATTTACAACATATACTTCTTTCCCGTCTTTGCTTGTGTAACGAACCCGCATAAACCCGGTTCCATTGCCATACCTGACAAGCATGGCCTTATATTTCGGGAAATCAACCAGCTTGGTGAATTCATAACTGATTTCATATATTGAAATCGCCTCCGACCGGATGCCGGCCAGCATAAAAACAACTATGAGGATGTACCTGTTCAGGTGTTTCATACAAAGAGGGTTAAGTACTGCTGATCAGAACCGAATTTACTTTATTTTTTATTTACATGGTGGTAAAAGCATAAAAAAGACCCGGCTAAACCGGGTCTTTCAAAATTCTTCACCTGAATCACTAATTGCAGTAATAAGGATCCCCGGCTGTTCCGCTGCCGTTAGGATAACAGAAATGCAGGTTCCTGCTGCGGATTTCAGTTATGTAAACATGTACATTATTCCCCTTTTTGCTGCCTGGGGCCTTTCCGTTCACACCTGAACGGGGAGGTATGTTATTGACAACAATGGTCTCACTTTTTAAAACTTTCTTCTCTTTCCTCATATAATCAATCCGGATTATAACCCTGTCAATCGTAACGTCTGTACCATTGTAAACGGGCACATCAAAAGCCTGGATATCTTCATCGGTGTTGAGATAATTCAGTTTACCAATTGTTATAAAGGTGGGCCACTGGTTGCGCATATTCATTTCCTTGGCAGCCCGGGCATTGGCGGCTTTATTTTTATCTTCTTCAGCTTTCTTGGATGCAGCAAGTTGTTTTTTCTTTTCCTCTTCCGCTTTTTTGGCGGCAGCTTTCTGGTCTGCTAAAGTTTTTGCATTATTATTTGTAACCGTTTTTGTTGTCGGAGTTACTGAAGTCGTAGTGGGTGTTGTAGTTACAGGTACAGTAGTTGTGGGTGTATTTTCTGTTGCGTTATTTTCTGTGGCGTCCGTATTCCCATTGTCAGTATTTACGGGCGTTGTGTTTTCTTCCGTACCGTTGTTTTCCTCATTATTTGCATTGTCTGAATCGTTAGTCCCTTCCATACCGTTTTCCTCATTCATATTGTTGCCGGTATTCGACTCCGTTGCAGAAGCGGATTTGCTTTTTTCCATATCCTGGTAAATATAATAACCGGCACCACCCAGCACCAGCAGGGAGAAAACCAGGGTTACCCAGGCGGGTCCTTTTTTCTGCTTAACACTGGCTGGTTTAGCAGCAACCGGTGCAGGAGCAACTGCAGCTGTAACAGGAGCTGCGGCAACAGCAGCTGTAACCGGTGTAACAGGTGTAACCGGTGCAACAGGTGTAACCGGTGCAGTAACAACTTCAACCTTTGTTTCTTTAGGGGTTTCAGGAGGCAGGTCCATTGCTTCTGCAACCGGAGTGGCAGCAGCAACTACTGTTTCAGTTTTGATTTCTGCAACCGGTGTCTCAACAACCGGCTTAACCTCTTCTTTTACTGCTGCAACAACAGCCTCTGCTTCCTTTTTAACTTCCGCAACTTCCGTAACTACAGTTTTAACCTCTTCCTTTACTTCAACAGCTGCTGTAGTAATTACAGGTGCTGCTGCTGCAAAAAGGCTTTTCAATTCGTCCACTTCACCAGCGATGGTCCACTTTGGCAGCGGGTCATACCATACCGGCGTTTCAGGTTTCAGGCTTTTTGTTTTGAGCGCGTCCAGTTTAACAGGTCCCTGTTGCTGGCCGGCTTCATCCTTGTAATAATACTTCCGCATTTTATGAATGTTTAATGGTAAATGATAATGTGGGGGGACTAATGCGGTATTCCTCAGGATAGAAGCGGGAGTAAATCTAGTCTGATTCCGTAGAAAGACCAAATTATATCAGCCACCAGCGGGCTGAAAATGCCTGATTTTTATCAATGAAAGCCAAAAATACCCTGTACAGGGGATGCCTTATTTTATAACTTGAAATTCCAGGTTACAGCGGGGATAACGGGGAACAGGGAAACCTGCTTGGCGGTTACTTTCAGGTCGCCATTCTGTGCACTGCCTTCCTGGTCGTAATATATAAAATACGGGTTGAGCCTGCTGTAGCTGTTATATAAACTGAATACCCAGTAACTGCTCACTTTTCTCTTCTTTTTAGGAACGGGAGTATAAGTAGCAGATAAATCCAGCCGGTGGTAATCTTTCATCCGGTATTGATTCAGCCTGCTGTATTCCTGCGTAAGCACACCATTAATGAAATAGAATCTTTCGGGTAAAGTAATGGCATTGCCGGTTCCATACACAAACACAGCACCGAATTTCCATTTCTTGTTTTGTTCATAGTTAACCACAACAGATAAATCATGGCGGCGGTCGTACTTAGCCGGATAACGCAATCCTTCATTCAGGTCTGCGAATTTGCGCCAGGTCCACGATAAGGTATAACCAATCCATCCGGTAACACGGCCCCGGAGTTTATTGATAAAAAGTTCTGTGCCATAACTCCAGCCATGACCAAATACAAATTCCCTTTCCGGATCGGTCAGGGAAGGTGTGTATCCTTCTTTATACTCGATCTGGTTCTTCATGTCCTTGAAATATACCTCCAGGGAGGTTTCATACTGGTTATCCTTAAAGTTTTTGAAAAGACCAGCTGCGTACAACCAGCTGATCTGTGGTTTTACGATATACGTACTCGGCACCCATAAATCCGTTGGGAGTGTTGAACCGGCATTCGTTACAAGGTGGATATACTGCAGGTTTCTTGTGACAGAACCTTTTACAGACGTGGTGCTGTTTATCCCATAACGAAGTGTCACCCGTGGCTCGAATCCGCTGTAGGTTCTTACCGTTTGAAGGCTTTTATAACTGATACTGTCCAGCGCGTTGCCATCATTATCACGTGTATACTTTTTATACGGACCAACCTGTGTGAAACTGCTCCAGCGAAGTCCGTAATTCATTTTCAGTTTATCACTGATCTCCCAGTCATCCTGTATGTAAACCCCGGATTCAATAGCATACTTCACACCTTCATTGTTTGGCTTGAAAACCGTTGAATCCTGCCTGCCGGTAACCACATTCGGAACAAATTTGTGGAACGTGGTCAGTCCGCCGAATTTCAATTTATGGTTGGGGAAAGGGTAATAATCAAAATCAGCTTTCAGGCTGCCATCGCGGATACCGGAAGAAAGGCCGATTTCAAAATTCTCCTGCGTAGCAGAAAAACGGAATTTGTAATCGTTATACAGTAATGTAGTGTTGGCAAATAACCTCCTGTTAAAAACGTGGTTCCAGCGGAGTGTTGCCGTTGAATTCCCCCAGGGGATATAGGTTTTAAAAGACCTTTTCCCGTTCACGAAATTAAATACATCCCTTCCGAAGTAGCCACTCAGGAAAAGGCGGTCTTTATCAGAAAAACGGTAATTGATTTTTGTATTCAGATCATAGAAATAATAACCGGAGCCATAAAAGCTGCTGGATTTCTTTAAAAAAGGTTTGATGAGCGCGTCCACATATGTGCGTCGTGCAGACAAAATATAAGAAGCTTTGTTTTTCTTCAGCGGGCCTTGTATAGAAAACCGGGAAGCGATCAGTCCGATCCCGCCATCAATCTGTGTTTTGTTTACGTTGCCGTCTTTCATCACCACATCCACCACCGAAGAAAGCCTGCCGCCGTACTGAGCGGGCATACCACCTTTAATAAGGGAAACATTCTTGATTGCATCGGAATTGAAAATGGAGAAAAAGCCGAACAGGTGACCGGTATTATACACTACTGCATCATCCAGCATGATCAGGTTCTGGTCGGGCCCTCCTCCCCTTACATAAAAGCCGGCATTGCCTTCCCCGGCGTTACGGACGCCCGGTATTAACTGTATCGCTTTCAGCAAATCCACTTCACCCATGAAAGCCGGGATATTTTTCACCGTGCTCATGGATAAATCAATGCGGCCCATCTGGGCGTTTTTTACATTCGCATCCCTGCGCTTGCTGTAAACAACCACATCAGTAATTGCAGCAGCTTTTGGGCTGAGTTCAAAATTATGTGACTGGTCGTGCCCCAGGTCAACCTGGATGACTTTCCCTAAATAAGATACATGTGAAACCCGGATGGCATATACCCCGGCATCCAGCGTGATGGAATAAAAACCATATTGATTACTGGCCACCCCGCGGTTCTGTCCATCCACTGAAATCGTGGCGCCAATGATTGTTTCACCGGAAAGACTGTCCCGGATATATCCGTTCAGGCTGAAGCGGTTGGGATGGGTCTGGTCATTCTGGGCGTCCAGACGGGATAGGGTAAAAAGAAATAAAAGGGAAATCAATAGTTTTTGCATACGCGGATCATCAGTTAATCGGGCCGGAAAACAGAGTAACAAATGCCGGATTCTTTTGTTGACTGAATGACGGAAAAAATCCAGGATTGCCATTTTTTACCGGGGCAAAGATAGTTCCCGAGGGCGGGACTGTGTAAAACATTATTTTTGCAGCCGCATTATTAACAGAATTATAAACCGGCCCTGAATAGGGTAAAGAATATGCTGGCAGGACTGCAAAGCTTGACATTTGAATTTGGTGCACGGATCATTGTGGAAGATGCCACCTGGCACATCCAGCCGGGTGAGCGTATCGGGCTGATCGGCTATAACGGCACGGGTAAATCAACCCTGCTGAAACTGCTTACAGGTGAATATATGCCCTCCGCCGGCACCGTGGAAAGAAGCCGCAGCACCACCATTGGATACCTCCACCAGGATCTGCTGAGTTTTGACACCAACGAATCCATCCTCCAGGTAGCATTGGGTGCTTTTGAACGCGTCCTGCAACTGGAAAAAGAAATTGCCGACCTGGGACATGAACTGGAAAGAACCGGGGATGAGAAAACCCTGCATGAATACAGTGATCGTCTCCATGAAATGGATACCCTGGATGGATATACCATTCACCACCGCACAGAAGAAGTGTTGCAGGGTCTTGGTTTTACGAACAGCGACCTGCAGCGTCCTTACCGTGAATTCAGCGGAGGCTGGCGGATGCGTGTGCTGCTGGCAAAAATGATCCTCCAGGCCCCCGATTTGTTATTACTCGATGAGCCTACGAACCACCTTGACCTTCCTTCTATTGAATGGCTGGAAAAATACCTGCTGCATTACCAGGGCTCCGTGGTTATTGTAAGCCATGATAAATATTTCCTGAACCGGATGGTGACTAAAATTGTAGAGTTATACCAGCAACAGCTGCATATCTACAATGGTAATTTTGATTTTTACGAAAAGGAGAAAGCTATCAGGCTCGACCTGCAGCAAAAAGCTTTTGATAACCAGCAGGATTATATCCGCCAGCAGGAAAGATTTGTGGAAAGATTCAAAGCCAAGGCGAGTAAAGCAGCACAGGCACAGAGTATCCAGAAAAGACTGGATAAACTGGAAAGAATTGAGGAAGCAGAACTGGTACGTCCGAATATCCGCATCAATTTCAGGGTGGATAAAACGCCCGGCCGTATCCTGGTTGAATTAAAAGATCTTTCGAAATCTTTCGGGGAGGTGAATATCCTCAACAATGCATCTGTTGAAATTGACCGCGGTGATAAAATTGCGCTGATTGGTGCAAATGGAAAAGGTAAATCAACATTACTCCGGATTATTGCCGGGGTTGAATCATACGAAGGCGACCGGAAATGGGGGCATAATGTAGAGGAAAGTTTCTACGCTCAGCACCAGCTGGAAGCCCTCAATATGAACAATACGATTATTGATGAGATGAAAGAATGCGGCAGCCAGCAAACAGAACTGGAACTCCGTTCCCTGCTGGGCTGTTTTCTTTTCAGTGGTGATGATGCTGATAAAAAAATCAAAATCCTGAGTGGTGGTGAAAAAGCCAGGGTGGCGCTGGCCAAAACTATTGTTAGCAAAGCGAATTTCCTGATGCTGGATGAGCCTACCAACCACCTGGATATGCACAGCTGTGACCTGCTGATTGAAGCACTGAACAAATATGAAGGCAGCCTGATCCTGGTTAGCCACGACCGTTATTTCATTGCCAAGACTGCCAATAAAATCTGGGAAATTGATGGCCAGAAAGTAAAAGAGTTTAAAGGTGGCTATGAAGAATGGGTGGAATGGAAAGCCCGCATGGCCAAACAGGAACAGCAGAAAAAAGAAATTGCAGAACCTGCACCGGCTAAAAAATCAAACGCTGAACCCGCCGTTGTAAAGAAAACAGAACCGGAGAAAAAACCAGTTCAGACTTCACAGCCGGTTAATAAAGAACATAAAAAAGAACTGCAGAAAATGCAGCGCATATTCCAGCAACTGGAAGAAAAACTGGCAGCAGCAGAACAGGAAAAAACAAGGCTGGAGAAATCATTGGGTGATCCCCTCACCTATTCTGATAAAAACAAATTCCAGGCAACTGAAGCTGCTTACCAGCAGGCGAGTCAGGACTGGCATCTGCTGAATAAGGAGTATGAAAAAGTGTTTGAAAAAATCATGCAGCTGGAACAGAAATAACCATCATGGTTTCCGTCCGCGGATTTCAAGCAGCAACTTATATTTCCCCTTGTTGTAAAAAACACTGATGCGGTAAATGGCCATGAACTTCCGGGTTTCAGCAGGATCTGTGTAGAAAAAAGTATCTGCAAAATAATGGGAGCCTTCTAACTGGGATTCGGATCTTGCATATAAAACCAGTCCCCCGGCTTTTTCAATCACCGCCCGCAGGTTTCCGGCCCTGGCTTCAGCGTCTTCCCTTTTACGGGAAGGTTCCATATAAAGAACAGCATAAGGATTGTTTACCAGGGGCCAGACTAACTTTCCGGAGTCTGACATAGGAAATTCCGTTTTGAGATAATATTCGTCTGTAAAACTGTTTGAATCAACAGGGATTTTATTGCCTTTACTGAGCAAAAAACCGTTCTGGCCATCCAGGTACATAGAACGCAATGCATCAATGAAGGCGTTTGCGGCAAATTCATTTTGCGCGTTAACTCCCATCCATGATATTACACCCAGCACCAGCAGCCATTTCTTCATGTTATAAATTTAAACATCCCGCCGGTAGATTCCATTTTTACTTTTCAGTTTTTTAAAAAAAGAAACTACCTTTTGAGAGTAAACAAACCAACGGGCATGAAAAATAAATTACTCCTTGTGGCCGTCGCATTCCTGATGGCAACCACCCTGGCATTACTGAATGCCAATCCGGGCCATCCGATAAAAAAATACAGTCCTGCCAGGACATACAAACCCGTTGTAAGATGCAGTCCTGACTGGTCAGCGTTGCATGACTGGCTGGAAGAATCCGACATTCCGCCCATTCCCGGGGCCGGCAGCTGGAAATGGAAAATTTCCACACCTAATGACAGCGCCCAGTTTTACTTCAACCAGGGAATGAATATGTATTACTCATTCCATATTATTGAGAGCATGGCTTCATTCAAAAAAGCTGCCCGTTTTGATCCGGGGGCAGCCATGCTGCACTGGGCACAGGCCCTGGCTTATGGCCCCAATATCAATGATCTTGGTTACACTGCTTCCCCGGAAGCGCTGGAGGCAACTGAAAAAGCCAGGGAATTGTCGGCTGGCTGCACTCCAATGGAAAAATCACTGATTGAAGCAATGGTAGTGAGGTACTCCCGCGATTCTGCCAACAGCCGCAATATGCTGAACCAGGCGTATACTGATAAAATGAAAGCAGTGTTTGAAAAATATGGCAGCCAGGGTGATGTTGCCGCGCTGTATGCGGATGCGATGATGTTACAGCATCCCTGGGATTTATGGCATAATAACGGTACACCGCAACCATGGACACCGCTGATCCGTTCTGTTTTGGAAAAAACGCTGGCGCAGTATCCGGGTCACCCAGGCTCAAATCATTATTATATCCATGTGATGGAAGCCTCTCCATTTGCAGCTAAAGCCATTCCTGCTGCCAACCGGCTTGGGAAAATCACACCCGGATTGTCACATACCGTGCACATGCCTTCGCATATTTACCTGCGCACCGGGAATTACAAGGCCGGAATAGTTGTGAACGAAGCAGCCGTGAAGAGCTATGAAAAATCAATCCCTTTATTCGCACCGGTGACTGGTGCAGATTTCCTGTACATCATCCACAACCTGCATATGCAAACCAACCAGGCGATGCTGTCTGGTGAATCATCCCTGGCTGCGGCTTCAGCACAGGCTACAGTGAAAAGTATTAAAGAAGATTATTTAAGTATACCGGGAGCCATGGGCAACCTGGTACAGTATGTTTATATGACGCCGGTGTTTGTGGATGTCCGGTATGGAAACTGGGATAACCTGTTAAATACGCCGGCACCTGCGTCAAACTTAATCTATGCGAATATCATCTGGCATTTCGGCCGGGGAATGGCTTTCAGTGAACATAAAAATTATGAAGATGCGATCCGTGAATTAAAGCAATTACAGATTTTAATAAAAGACAGCAGCCTGTATGCGCCCTTCCCTCCTTTTTCTTCTTCGATAGAAGGGGCTAAAGTGGCAGAACAATTACTGACAGGCAAAATAGCTTTAGTACAGAAATTATATCCGCAGGCAATAGAGGCATTCGAAAAAGCGGTGACAATAGAAGAGAACATGGTATATGATGAACCGCGCGACTGGCTGCTCAGTCCGCGTCATTACCTGGCAGATGCGTTGCTGAAATCAGGCGATCCTAAAAAAGCATTTGACGTGCTGAAGATTGACCTGGCAAGAAATAATAAAAACGGATGGGCTTTATTTGGTTCCTGGCAGGCACTCACTGCGATGAAACAACCGGTACAGGCTGCTGCCATGCTGAAACAATTCCACCAGGCTTTCAATAAGAGTGACGTGAAATTATACGGGCCGGTTTTCTGATTTACGGCAAGGACTTACTGGATAACCTGCATTCCTTTTACAAAATCAGAAACCAGGTAGCTGATCAGCTTGCCACTGGTGCTGTCTGTTCGTCCGTCACTGAGCCTGGTAGCGCCCTCGCAAATATGCAGGTAAGCCGGTTTGGTATCTGCCGCAGCAAATGAAACATACTGACGGGCATGTGAAGGACTGATTCCAACTGGCGTCATAGCACTGCTGAGTGTATTCTGGATTCCATCGAGGTCAATATCAATACCCGTGAAAGTATCTTCCGTAAAACCAGTGGCATGTGCCACCGACTGGATGAATGACCTTTTTTCATGTACAAAGATGTCCTCGTATGTGATGCAGTCAATAAATGGATTGTTCACGATATCCACCCAAATATTCTGCGGCAGATAATTTTCGTGTAAACCAACGATGCAGTATTTCTGCAGGTAACCGTCTTCTTCCGCATACCGGAAAGCATTGCCGCTATGGCGGCCTTCGAGCGGGCGGTAATCAGCGTGTGCATCGAGGTTAATGCAGTTAATCTGTGCGAGTGGTATTTTCCCTGCGGCATACCAGCCTTTGGCGGCACCTTTAATGAGCGGATAACTGTTGTTATGACCGCCGCCAATCACGATGGGAATTTTCCCCGCGGCAGTGATAATCTTCACCAGGTGTTCCACTTCATCATCAATGATGGTAACAGCATGACGGTAAGCTTCCAGTTTTTCTTCTTCACCTTTGGCGGTTGTATCAATCAGGTATTGTATATCGCCAAAATCAAAATGTCCGGCGAGTAAAATTTCTTTTCCATCGAGGAAGTCATTGCTCTGGATATTCAGGAAACTCTGTAGAAAAGGTATCCACAGTGTATCAGCACCACCCAATCCATAATTCCCTTTGGCACCCAGATCTTCGGGCACTCCCAGTAAAACAAATTTCGCAGAGGATTCCGCAATACATTTTTCCGGTGTGGCGGGATCAAGCATGCTGAGCACCCGTTCACCCAGTTTTGTTTCGAAGCGGCGTATTTTAGTCAGCGAGAGAATATCGCTCTTACTATAGGCTTTGAAATGCGGCATCACCGTTTGCGGTTTCTCGCCCTGCATTGTATTAGATACCGAACTTTTCATCGATATATTTTATGATTTCCTGCTCTAAAGCTATGGCTTTGGCGGCGATTTCCCGGCCGCGGTTCACCATATCTTCTGCATATTTTTTGTCGCTGTAATCCTGGGTATTAATGCGCACATTCATAAAGGCGCCAAGCACGGCTGATCTGGCACAAAGGGCGCCTACGCCTGCATCCGAAAGGGAATTGGGATTGCCTTTTTCCACCATGGCTTTGATCACTTCCATACTGCCACAGGCCATTTCCATAACCCGGAAAGGGACTTCTATGGCTGTTTTGGTGGCTTCCTGAATGGCGGCCTGACGGGCAGCTTTTTCTGCATCAGAGGATTTAGGCAATCCAAATGCTGCCATGATTTTATTAAAAGCCCGGGTATCTTCATCCACCAGGCGGATCAGTTCCTGTTTGTAGTATTGCCCTTTTTCAGCCCATACACTGAATTCTTCCCAGCGGTCATCCCAGCCTTTTTTATGCGATGATAAATTGGCCACCATCGTTGCCAAAGATATTCCGAGTGCGCCGGCATACGCTGATACAGAACCACCACCCGGTGCGGGACTCTCACTGGCTGTTTCATCTGCAAAAGCCCTGAGTGTCATATTCACAAGTGGGTCATTACCGGCCGGTTTCAGCAGGTATTCGATGACCCTTTCTTCCGGTTTAAATGGCGAGAGTTCATCAAGCCCCATGGATTTGATGGCAATCTTTACCAGTTCTTTTTCCGAAACACCCAGTGATCTTTTTTGCTTTGCCAGGAAATATTTACCGGCATCGGTGAGGCATTTCAATGGAACCAGTCCCACGAGTTCGCTGCCTGTTACACGCAAACCCCTGGCATCTGCTTTTTTGCATACTTCATCAAACGCAATATGCAATGGAGTTACCGCAATATTTGTGAGGTTCATTGAAATCTGGGCGATGCCATATTCTTCAATAAACCAGCCGATGGCTTTTACAGATTTGAGTGTGCCCGGAATAGTTACCGGTTTCCCTTCGGCATCCAGTACTTTCTTACCATTCTCCGTTTTCACGCGACCTGCTTCGCGTACATCAAATGCCACGGCATTGGCCCTGCGGGTGGATGTAGTATTCAGGTTAACATTATATGCCACGAGGAAATCCCGGGCACCAATAACAGTTGCCCCTCTTTTCGCATCCATGTCAGCGGGCCCGAAATCCGGTTTCCACAAGGGATCTTTTATTTTTTTAAAAAATCCTTCGTATTCACCGGCACGGATGACAGAGAGGTTATTCCTGTTTTTATCGGGCTGGGCAGATTCGTATAAATAAACCGGAATGTGTAATTCTTTCCCTACCCTTTCGGCCAGCTTAACGGCATAAGCAGCTGTTTGCTCCATGGTGATACCGGCGATGGGTATCAGCGGACAAACATCCGTAGCGCCCATCCGGGGATGTTCGCCTTTGTGTTTGCTCATATCAATTAGCTCACCGGCTTTACGGATAGCGAGAAATGCAGCTTCAATGACGGCATCGGGATTACCCACTAAAGTGACAACCGTACGGTTTGTGGCTTTACCCGGATCCACGTTCAGCAGGCGGACGCCTTCCACCGTTTCTATTTCCGCGGTGATCTGTCCGATAACCCGCAAATCAATCCCTTCGCTGAAGTTGGGAACACATTCAATAATGGGTTGCATATTTTTCCATTTAGTGCAGGGAGCAATATTACTATAAATCAACGATCAGCTGAAGAAGCCTGGTCATCTTTTACCAGCGGTTTGTATACCGGAATCTTTGTTTTGGGTGGCGGCCATATAAATTCCCTTGGATTCCTGGCAAAATACCCGGCCATCACCCTGAAAAACCGGGGGTATTGCCTGAAACGGATGCCCCTCGATTTTACAGCCACAAAGAAAGCCTGTGAAAAACTCACCAGGAAATTCAGCAAACCAATTGCAAATACCCCTCCGAAAACGGCAGCCAGGAAGTATACCGGGATGTGCTGCAAACCCAGTCCGAATACAGCAATGGCCGTATTACCAGCTGATATAGTGATATGCCTGATATCAAATGGAATTCCAAGCAGTTTTCCTAAAATGCCGGCAAACCCGAGGAAAAAACCCAGCGCGATATTACCCATCAGCGTACCCCAGGTTTTTTCAACCCAGCCGGAGAGTTTATTCAGTCTTTTTGAAGACAAGGAAGATTTCAGCAGCGGATGCCGGTTCATTCTTTCCCTGATTCGGCTGTATTGAATTTTGTTTTGCCAGTAACCGGCAATAATACCACTGAGGAAAAGAAAAAATCCGGTGAAACAGGCATACAGCAATGCCCAGCTTCGCCAGGGATGCTGGTCGCGGAGCATTTGCATGGCCTTTTCCCCGTCGGCCACAGGATGTCCCCAGGCCATCTGGTATAACCAGGCCAGTATAAAACTTAAAGGGAAAACGATGATGAGGTTACCAAAAAAAGAAGCAATCTGGCTCCTGGAAATCTTGGCAACGGTAGCTGCCAGGTTTTCAAGATCAGGTTCTCCATGTTTTCGTGAATCCAGTGAACCTGCAACAGCTGATGCGGTGAATGCAGGTTGCTTGGTTGCCAGTGTAGCCTTTGTGCTGTCAATAGCAATAAAACCCAGGCTATAATTAATACTATATAAAAAACCCTGTGGTATCAGTGCGATTTTCAGTTTACCCAGGAGGTTTTTGAATACTGCAATAAATGAAATGATAAAACCACCCAGCATGGCACTGCGGATCATTTTAAAATATTCACTCCGGCTGCTGGTAATATATTTATGGCCGCGGCTGCCTTTGTGTTCCGCAATCTGGTATGCCAGGTATGCCACACCCTGGGAAATAAATTCCCTGATACTGTTTTTTCTTTTTTCATTCCTGACCAGCAAAAGGAATAAATCAACAAAACGGCTTGTATCAAAATGCCGATCACCATCCAGCACATCGGTTACCAGCGACATCCGGTCGAGCCGGTTCATCATGATCATCAGCAAATAAGTCTGGTGCAGACTGGCACCTCTTTCCGGATGATTGTTCCTGATCTGGTTTATTTGTTCATCACATTGCTGCAGGCATTCTTTGAGTTTTAGCACGGCAGTCCGGGCTGCATCGTCATTGTTTTGAAGCAGCGCAGTTTCCAGATCATGAACAAGATAGTTCTGCTGGACAAAGAACGGATCCTTATCCCCTTCCGGTCCGGGTGCATAACCCATCACTTCTTTTTCAAGTCCGAGTTGCGCCACCTGGAATGAAAGTATCTTTAGTGATTTCAGTAATTCAGAACGGAATGAAGGATGAGAAGGGCTGAAATGGAATCCGGCAGCTTCAAAAAAAGCGATCCAGTGTTCACGCGGGATGGATTCGATCCATACGTAATCATTTTTCCGGTAGAACACATTATTCAGCACATAGAGGAAATCCGTTTCATCCTGCAGTGGCGGAAGTATTTTATGTTTCAGCCGGTTCGACAATTCCTGCCAGAAACCACGTGCCAGCGGAATACCGCTTTCCGTGATTGCGTTTACCAGGTTTGTTTCCGTGAGCTGGCTGAGTAAGGCGTGCTGCAGGTTGGCGAGGATGATAGTTTCGTTCTTCAGCAATTCGGTGACACGGAGCAGGTTTTTATCTGCATACTTGCGTTGTTTACCGGGGGCTGGACGGATTTCACTGAAAAAGGATACGAGGAAATGTAACCCCTTCTGACGGCCATGCGTGGGAAGCAGGGTATTCCTGCTGATGAGTTCTTCAAAAAATCCCTGTTTTTTCTTCCGGAGCCGGAGTATTGCCATCCTTCCGAAATTACAACATGTATGCCGGATTTGATGTGAAGAAAAGATGAATTCGGGATCAGATCCATTCCCCGCTGATCATAACTTTTTCGATTTGTGATTGTCCGAATGCATAAGGCAGGTAAGCCAGGGAGGGAACAGGTTTGGTGAGAATAAAATTGGCTTTTTTACCAACAGCAATGCTGCCGTAATCCTTGTCCAGTTCCATAGCAAAAGCACCATTGATGGTGGCAGCATTGATGGCTTCTTCCGGAAGCATCTTCATGCCGGTGCAGGCCATAGAAACTACAAGATTCATATTACCAGATGGTGATGAACCCGGATTATAATCGGTGGCCAGGGCAATGGCACACCCGCTGTCAATCAGTTTACGTGCAGGCTGGAATGGCATACGCAGGAAAAAAGCTGCAGTCGGAAGCAGTGTGCCAATAGTAGATGATGCGGCCAGTGTGTTGATGGCATGGTCATCCATCGTTTCCAGATGATCCACACTGATGGCACCTAGTTTGACACCGGTTTCTGTGCCGCCTGAAAGACTCAGTTGGTTGGCATGGATCTTTGGCTTCAATCCGTATTGCATGCCGGCCAGGCAGATTCTTTCAGTTTCTTCCGGACTGAAAAAATTCTGTTCACAGAATACATCAATATAATCTGCCAGTTTACCGTCAGCAATAGCAGGAAGCATTTCCTGGATAATCTGGCTGATATATCCTTCGTGGTTCTCCCGGAATTCCTGCGGGTAAGTATGTGCGCCGAGGAATGTGGCTTTAACCGGGATCGGTGATTTCTCTTTGAGTTTCCGGATGACGCGAAGCATTTTTAATTCACTATCCGGAGTAAGCCCGTAACCGCTTTTGATTTCTACGGCCCCGGTTCCCATTTGCATGATCTCCTGCAATCTTTGCCATGCCAATCCGAACAATTCATCTTCAGAAGCTGCATTTAGTTTTTTGGCAGAATTGAGAATACCACCGCCTTTGGCTGCTATGTCTGAATAAGAAAGCCCTTTGATTTTATCTACATATTCTTCTTCCCTGCTGGCGGCAAAAACAAGGTGGGTATGACTGTCGCACCAGGCTGGTAATAACATTTTCCCTGTTACATCAATAGTTGATGCGGGTAATGCAGCCGGCAATTGATCTGATGATCCAAAACCGGCAATCCGCCCGTCTTCAACAATGAGCCATGCATTTTCCAGTGATTGCAATTCAGCCAATGCTGTGCCCCGTAAAGCAGACTGGGGGTTGGCCGTGTTTACGAGTAATTTAATATTCCGCAGCAGGATGGAAGACATGCTGCTAATTTACACGATAATGGCTTAGGGATAAAAGAAAACCGCCCGGTGGATCCGGGCGGTTGATGTATCAGAATTTTCTATCAGTAAGGAATCAGGGTTGAGTGTGTGTTTCCGGCTGGGCCTGTCCACTCCACTTTCATATAATAAGCACCAAGACCGGGACAGCTGGTTGCTGCTCCTGCTGCATTCAGCCCGAATGTGGCGGTAGCAGTATAGAAACTGGTAGTATGTGTGAGTTTACCGCTGCCAAGACGGAAAGAACAATCCTGGCGGTTTACCAGTGGTTCAACAATGGCAGTATAGAATGCGTTACCGAAACGGTTGGTTCCCCACTCAGTGATACCGGAAACATTACCTTCTGTATGGGTGCCTGTAGTTGTAATCACTACACCATTGTTATAAGTGAATACCCTTCTGCGGGCTACCTGCCAGGTGCGCTGGTTGCCGTTGTCGAAGGTTACAGACATCCCGTTACTTGTAATTGTATGCGTGATAGTTTGTAATTGGGGAAGGTTAACAAGCAAGCCACCGGTTACGTTGGTATAAGTATGCGTACCGTTGATGGTGATGCTTTTATTATCGCTGGTGCGTGTGATTTTCAGGTTTTGTGCAGACACTGTAACAACAGCGCCAGCATTTTTCCAGCGTACACCTTGAGCCATAGAGATAACAACAACACCGGTGCGGGTATGACCACCGAGGCAATTGCTGCCATTATAAGTGATGCTGATGGTGCGGGGGTTGCTGGCGGTATCCACAACGATATCTGCATCGCAGATCAGGTTTTGGATATCACCGGGGCGGCCGGTAAAGCCGGCGGTAACTTCCATCGCGGCATTGGCATCGTTATCTATTGCATCCAGTTCACCGGAAAACCTGGCCTGGTCGTCGGAGTGCGTATTGGATTCAGTGGTATAGTCGTTGCTGCTGGTAGATTTGTCTTTCTGGCAGGAAACCAGGAAGAACATAGAAGCCATAATAATGGCTGAGAAGGATAAAATCCTGCTTTTCATATTAAGTTTTTAAAGGTTCAGAATTAATAGTTCAGTGCAATAGACCTGTTATTAGATAGCAGGTTTAATTGAAAACTGTTTTTTTTGCTGTTGGCAAAGAATCTAAACGTATTAAAGGCCAGTTTAGTGTGGGTTCAACCTGAAAATATACGATAGGAAGTGTGAAAATTTACGTTGAAAAGCTTGAAAATCAGATCAGTTTTTTCATAAGCCAGTCAGTCTGAGGATCCTCGCCAAGCAGGAAAATATGTTCCCCGAATTTCTCAAAGCCCTCACGTTCATAAAAGGCGATGGCTTTTGTATTATGTTCCCAGACGCCCAGCCAGATACAATTCTTTTTCAATTCCCGTGCTTTGTCAATACTGGTGTCCAGTAATAATTTTCCGATGCCTTTACCGGTAATTGCATGGTCAACATAAATCCTTGAAACCTCTATTGCCTCGTAATTGGCCAAAGCGGGTTCTGTGGAATCTTTCAATAGCAGGTAGCCAACCAATTTTCCGTTTTCCTCAGCCAGTAAATATAACTGTGACGGGTCTGCTGCTTCAGCTTCCAGTTTAGCTGTATTGAAAGGCCCATCCATAAACAGTTGCATGTTTTCTTTGGTATTGAAACGGGCAAAGCTGTCGTAAAATGATTGACGGCTGAAGGCTGCAATTTGTGAAGCATCATCAGGGGTGGAACGTCTGATAAGTATCATTTTAAAAAATTGTTTGTCATAAAAAAACTCCCCGAAGGGAGTTTCGGAATATGTAATAAATAATTTTATGCAAGGCTTTCAATAACGATGGCACTGGCGCCGCCTCCGCCGTTACAAATACCAGCTGCACCGTAGCGGGCTTTATTTGCTTTCAGCACACTGATTAAAGTTACAATGATTCGTGCACCGCTGGCGCCGAGTGGGTGTCCCACTGACACAGCGCCGCCATTGACGTTTACTTTTGCCGGATCGAGTTTCATCCGTTTGGTGTTTTCGATACCAACAACGGAAAAAGCTTCATTGAGTTCAAAATAGGAAATGTCTTCCATCTTTAACCCGCCTTTTGCAACGGCTTTTGGTACTGCCAGTGAAGGAGTGGTGGTAAACCATTCAGGGGCTTGTTCTGCATCTGCATAAGATACAATTTTGGCGATGGGTTTCAGTCCGAGTTCTTTTACTTTTTCACCGCTCATTAAAACGAGAGCAGCAGCGCCGTCGTTCATGGTGGATGCATTGGCGGCTGTAACGGTTCCGTCTTTTATAAATGCGGCGTTCAATGTCGGGATCTTATCAAACTTCACATTGAAAGGTTCTTCATCTTTTGAAACGATGACCGGATCGCCTTTCCGTTGCGGGATTTCAACGGGCACGATTTCATCGTTGAATTTACCGGCTTCCCAGGCAGCCTGGCTTCTTTTATAGGATTCGATGGCAAAGGCATCCTGGTCAGCACGGGATATATTACATTCTTTGGCACAGAGCTCAGCGGCAAAGCCCATGGCTTTCCCGTCGTACACATCAGTGAGACCATCTTTGGCTAAACCGTCCACCAGGGTTACGTCGCCATATTTATTTCCCCAGCGCATATTGGGGCTGTAGAAAGGAACATTACTCATGCTTTCCATACCGCCGGCAACAACGATGTCAGCATCACCGAGTAAAATACTTTGTGCGCCGAGTGCTATGGCTTTCATACCGCTGGCGCAGACTTTATTTATCGTGGTGCAATTCACTTCATTGGGGAGGCCGGCAAATTTAGCCGCCTGGCGGGCGGGTGCCTGCCCCAGGTTTGCCTGTATTACAGAACCCATCAGTACATCCTGGACAAGTTCCGGGTTAACTCCCGCTTTTGCAAGGGCACCTTTGATGGCGGTGGCACCAAGCTGGGTGGCGGAAAGTGATTTGAGGGAACCGCCGAAGCTACCCATGGGTGTTCTTACTGCGGCTATGATAAATACTTCTTTCATATGGCTGAAATTTTGGCAAAGTTACGGGAGTTTGAAAAGAGATGGAAATGTGTAACACAGGGCTGCCAGCTTTCAGAAGGTTGGAAGCTCTAAGGATATTTAATTTCTGCGATATTACCATGGGAAAAAAACATTTTAAAAAAATATTTTTCACATTTCTGTTCAACCGGCGAATCCGACATTTATAGGGCTTCCAACCTTCTGAAAGCTGGCAGCCCTAATACAAAAACAAAACCCATGCCCATCTCCCCAAAATACCACGCCCGATTCAAAGAAAACTGCTTCTACCACGTATACAACCGAACCAACAATAAAGAAAAACTTTTCCGCAGCGACGAAAATAAAAGATACTTCATGCAACTCTTCGACCACTACCTCTCCCCCTTTATCGAACTCATCAGCTGGTCATTACTCGACAACCACTTTCACTTTGAAATAAAAGTTAAATCCGAAAATGAAATTCATGAAACCCTCAGCAGATTGCCTTTTATCAGCCTCACCCCCACCGAATTCAAATTCCTTAAACGTACAATACCCGCCGATACACTCATCTCCCGAGCCTTCCGCAAATTCTTCCAGTCATATACCCTCGCATTCAACAAATACTTCAAAAGACAAGGCAACCTCTTCCACAAAAATTTCAAACGAATTGAAATCAGGGACAATAAACAACTCCTCCAAACATTAATCTATATCCACAGAAACCCGCAGGAACACGGATTTGTAAACGACTTCCGGGAATATCCCTGGAGCTCCTGGCATTCGTTTGTTAAACCCGGATCCCAATCCGGCTGGACTAAAAAAATCACCAGTCTCTTCGGGAGTAAACACCTGCTCACTGAATCACACCTGCAGGCTGTATTTCAAATAGAATCGGCTACCGCATTTATAATCATTTAGTATTTAAATTTTAATACATACTCCCTTCCCAATGATCTTGTTTTTTCAATACTTCCTGGATTAACATCAAAACTCAACAAACTTTATATGAACATTATCGCTGTCTATTATCAATCTGCCGAGATCTGATTTTCTAACCAGTAATATTCACAATCCATTGCATAACTTTAATCCAGAACCTGATTTTATGCAAACAAACCAACACACTCCCGCTAAACATATCCGCAGGCAGGCAATAATCACCCTTTTCCCAATCCTGCTTTGCTTCCTGCTGAATCTTGCTTTCCCTTCCGGCATATATGCCCAGCAAAAAACAAAATCCTACTTCCCCCCCGCCGGTACCTGGGGTACACAAACACCCGCAAAATCAGGATTTGACAACGCCCTGCTGCAGCAGGCCATTCAATTCGCCATCAGCAACGAATCAAAAAGACCGGGGATATCCGCCTTAGCCAGCAACTCGATTTCAGCAAAGAACCACTTTCTGAACCCATTGGCCCGCTTGGTTTCCGAGGCGATCCTACCGGCATCATCATACACCACGGTTACCTGATTGCCAGCTGGGGAAATCCCGATCAGGTTGAAATAACGAACAGCGTCAGCAAGAGTTTTTTATCAACTACAGTCGGACTTGCCATCGACAAAGGACTCATTCGCCATGTCACTGACACCATTGCCGATTATGTAAAATCAGTTCAGCTGTACAACCCGGCAGAACATGGTGCCCCGGAACTGATTTATCCTTTTTCTAACGCACAAAACAGGAAACTCAACTGGGATGTGATGCTACGGCAAACCAGCGACTGGGAAGGAACACTCTGGGGTAAACCCGACTGGGCCGACCGCCCCGATAAAGATTCAACCACCTGGCTCACCCGTAAAAGAAATGAACCCGGAACTGTTTTTGAATATAATGATGTCAGGGTAAATGCACTGGCACTCGCAGCAACCCTGGTTTGGAGGAAACCACTTCCAGAAGTACTCAAAACCTACATCATGGATCCCATTGGAGCCTCCGGCACCTGGCAATGGTATGGCTACAGCAACTCCTGGATTGTTTTAGACGGAAAAGCCATACAATCAGTCAGCGGCGGCGGACATTGGGGCGGCGGTATGTTTATCAACGCCTGGGACATGGCACGCTTCGGACTCCTTACATTACACAAAGGAAACTGGAATGGTAAACAACTGATATCCGCTGACTGGATCAAACAATCCACTACTGCCACTACCGCCAACCCCGGCTATGGTTTCATGAATTTTTTCCTGAATACCAATAAAAAATATTACCCCGCTGTGCCTGAAAACGCATTTATCCATGTAGGCAACGGAACAAATATTATTTATACTGATCCCGAGCACGACCTGGTAGTCGTTTGCCGCTGGATCAGCTCACCTTCAATAAACGATTTCCTGGGAAAAGTGCTTGCATCCCTGAAGGATTGACAGGAATCATTCCATATACTGAGATAAATCTTTGCTTTTCCTTCAAGTTGTTGTACCTTTTATTATCTTATAATATACCAGGATATGGCCAGAACACATCACAGGAAAAAACACAAATCACACCTCCAGCAATTCAAACACAGCCATGATCTGGCGGATTCACGCGAAAGCAATTCCGGAAAAGCCACCATCGTATTCGGTATCGGCGGCGCACTCTTTGGTTTTGCTATCGTCTATTTTGCCACTTCGGGTTCCATACCATGGATCATCGCAGGCGCACTCGCAGGCGGCGTTATCGGGTACGTGATTGGTAAAAAAATTGATAACGGATAACCATTCCTGATTCCGTTTTACACACATCCATAATACCCGGAGCCGGGTATCAATTCTGAATGCAAAACATTTAGTTTAGCAGTCAATTCAGCATAATGAAGAAGTTATTCCTTATACTCTTTGCTGTAATCTGCCTTCGGTTGACTGTAGATGGCCAGTTTACTGATGACACCAACAAGCAGGTTTTCACGCTAACAGACACTGTTATACACACGTCTGTTAAAGACCAGGCCATGAGCCCAACCTGCTGGGTTTTTGGCACCAATTCCTTATTCGAAAGTGATATCGCCCGGTTGTACAATCTCCGCTTCAACCTCTCTGAAATGTTTATTGCCCGCTACGCCTATATTGACAAAGCCCTGCGATATCTCGAAACCGGCGGCACCACCTATTTTGAAGGCGGCGGACAGTTTCATGATGTGATCAGGGTTGTCAGGAAATATGGAATCGTACCGGAAGATGTATACCCCGGACTTCCTGATGATAACATCTCCCATAACCATGAAAAACTTGACACCGCCATGCAAAGACTGGTCAGGGGATTTCTGCAAAAAGGTACCCGCAAGCCCGATAATGACCAGATCAAACAAATGGAAGATACCCTTGATAAATACCTCGGTGTTCTACCGGAATCTTTCAAATATGCTGAATCAACCTATACACCAATGAGTTTTGCTGCCACCTGGTTTCCTTATGCAAACGATTATGCAGAACTCGTTTCATTTGCAGACCATCCCCTCTACCAGCCATTCATACTGAAAGACAAATACAACTGGGCCGACGACAGCTTTTACAACATCAGTCTCGACGACATGAAAATGGTGGTAGATTCAGCACTCCATAACGGCTGGTCAGTGGGTTGGGAAGGCGACGTAACAGAACCCGGCTTCAATAACTACCAGGGCATCGCCGCAACAGATTATGTTTCCCGTCATTACGACGAAGAAAGACTGGATAATTACAAAACCGAACAAACAGAAAGAGACCACATGCTTCACATTACTGGCATTGCCCGTGATGAAGCCGGGAAAACCTGGTATTACATGAAAAATTCATGGGGCACCTGGCTGAACCCTTACCAGGGGTTCATTTATATGAATGAGAATTATTTCAGGTTGAAGACGGTGATATTGTTTGTTAATAAGCGGGGGTTGACTAAAGGACTTCGGGAGAAATTGGGATTGGATTGATATCCGGGTTACACGTTGGAGGTTGGATGTTGGATGTTATCCTGAAGATCGAAATTTCACTACAGATTTGTTTAGTCTTCAAGTCAGGGAACAATTTACGAATTGAAGAACCTCCAACTTCCAACCTCCAACTTCCAACATTCAACATCCAACTTCCAACAAAAAAAAGAGGCCACCTCCCGGTAGCCTCCTAACCATATATATCTTCAACACTTAACCAGCTTGCTCAAACTTCACCAGCGTACCGGAGGGAGAAAAAGTGGCTTCATACTTCACTGTGCCACGCATAAAATGTGCTTTCCAGTTACCATCTCCGCCAAGTTTCCACTCGTATACATTATCGGTGGCGAAACGGGTCCTGAATGCATCCAGTACAGTTGATGGAACTGGAGCGTCCAGGCAAATCACTGAATGGGAAGAGTGTCCGCCATGATCATCAAAATGTGCCTCGTGACGCTGTGAACTGAGATTGAATTGTGCAGAGAAATCGCTGCTGCTGTGACGCTGCCACTCCACCTCTGTCGCTCCGCTGAAATTGGTGCTCAGCGCTGTACGCGCTGCAGCAGGAACACTCGATGCAGCTACCACATTGGCTGTACCAGTCGCGGGGTTGTTTGGAGTTACATCGGATTTTGAACAGGAACTGAAGATCACCACTGCGGCGATAAAGGCTGTTATTCTACTTTTCATGGCTTTATTATTTTTTATAAGTAATCGGGTTACATATATCTGTAAAACCACGGCTCCATATTGTAACCTGCCAGCCAAAATATTTTTCTATATTGATTTACATCAACCCGGTTGTACTTAACAGCTACCTGACAATCATACCCCCAAATGCCATTTCCAGCCAAAAAAAGCGCCTACCTCTTCAGGTAAGCGCCTAATCTTATCGATCTATTATCTAATATCTCTTATCTAATATCTTACTTATATCCCTGCCAGGTCCTCGTCTCTGTATTAAACAGCCACCAGGTTGAATTCGCATAAGCAAAATTGAACATATTCTGCACCGGAGCATCATCAGGCAGCGTATAGGTGCGTGTACGTTGGCCTTTCCGGTTGTACAACTCAATTTTCAGTTCATCCACATTCAGTATAGCAAATTCTGCATTGGCAATACCTGTGTAACAAACCGTGGTGGAATTGTATTTTGTAAATCCTTCTTCATCATCACCATTTAATTCATTGCCTGCTCCATCAATTTCCAGTTCAAGGGCCTGGTCCAGGTCTTCCCCGGTTGATGAATAAAAATGAAGCGTGCCATTATTTAGAAAAACCACTTGCTTTTTTAATCCGTCAAACACACCAACACTTTGTGCATCGGGCTGGTTCAATCCCTCTACATACACTTCGGGTTCTGAAGGCATCCCTTTTAAATCTAATTTAAATTTTGCCCATCCGAAATCATCATACCCGTTTGCATCCAGGGTTTTGGTAACAGAATTATACCAGAGACCGCGGGTATCAAAACCGGTTTCCAAATCTGCCGGGGAAATCATTTTCCCCGTTACATTGAATACAGCCATCGGATAAGTTACGTTACCGGCAAAAGCGGAGTAATACTTTTTCTGGATCGGGTGCCAGACAACCATAGCGCCATTCGTGCCGGATTCTCCCGGCATCTCCAGTGTCATGACTTGTTTGAGTGGTCTTGCAGCGCTTTGTGCAAAAGCATTTGCAGAAAGAAGGAATAAAAATCCTAATATAACAGAGCCTAGTTTCATAGTAGAAGTTTTGTGTAAAGTTCAACTACTATCAATGAATAACAATACCCGTTTACAGGTATTTTTCAGGAATGTTGTAAACTGAATTTTTGGAGGTCAAATCCGGAAACTGTAACTTGTTGTTTCATAATTCAAATCAACCTTCAAGCTTGTTATATGGGAGATTTCCAGATAAAAAAACAAACCAAAAAATACGATGTAGTCATAGTAGGTTCTGGTGCCGGCGGTGGCATGGCCGCTTACGTTTTATCCAAAGCCGGGCTGAGTGTATGCCTGATAGAAGCCGGTTATATGTATGACCCTCAAAAAAACATCACCCAGCTTAAAAACCCCTGGGACTCCCCCCGCCGCGGTGCCAGTACTAAAATAAGGCCCTTTGGCGATTTTGACGCCTGTTACTCAGGCTGGTCAGTAGAAGGCGAACCCTTTACCAAAGCTGAAGGGACTGACTGGGCCTGGTGGAGAGCCAGGATGCTGGGCGGTAGAACCAATCACTGGGGTCGCATTTCACTCCGTTTTGGCCCGAAAGACTTCAAAAGAAAAAGTATTGATGGCCTGGGTGATGACTGGCCCATCGGCTATGAAGATGTAAAACCATACTACGATAAAGTAGATAAACTGATTGGCATATTTGGCACTAATGAAGGGCTGGAAAACGATCCCGACGGTTTTTCCTTCCCCCGCCAAAACCCCGCCTGCATGAATTGTTTATTAAAAATGCCGCCAGCCAGTCAGGTGTTAAAGTGATTCCGTCAAGACTGTCAATCCTCACCAAAAAAATTGAAAGTACCACTGATCGCGGCGAATGTTTTTTCTGCGGACAATGTAACCGGAACTGCAGCATTGCCAAAGCGGATTTTTCTTCCAGCAATGTACTGATCTACCCTGCCCTTAAAACCAATAAAGTCGATGTTGTGGCCAATGCCATGGCCAGGGAAGTACTTACAAACAGTGAGGGATTGGCAACCGGTGTTTCCTATATCTCCAAAGAAGATATGATGGAATACCAGGTAGAAGGCCGGGTAGTGATTTTAGCTGCCAGTGCCTGTGAAAGCGCCAGGCTGATGCTGAATTCCAAATCTGCACGTCATCCAAACGGCATTGGCAATTCCAGCAATGTTGTTGGTAAATACCTGCACGATTCCACCGGCGCAGCCCTCGGTGGTGTGCTTCCGAAATTGTTTGACAGGAAAAAATACAATGAAGACGGTGTTGGCGGCATGCACATCTACTCACCCTGGTGGCTGGATAACAAGAAACTTGATTTCCCGCGCGGATACCACATTGAATACTGGGGCGGCATGAGCCAGCCCTCCTACGGTTTCAGCTGGGGTATCGAAAACCTGAACGGTAAATACATCGTTAAAGGGAAACAAAAAGAAGGCGGCGGTTATGGTGCTTCACTTAAAGAAGATTACCGCCATTTCTATGGCTGTGGCGTTGGCATGGCCGGCCGTGGCGAAGCGATTCCCCTCGAATCAAATTTCTGTGAGATTGACCCAAGCATGGTTGACCGCTATGGTATTCCTGTTTTACGCTTCAATGTAAAATGGAGTGAACATGAAATCAAACAGGCCAAACACATGAAAGAAACTTTCAAAGAAGTGATGCACAATATGGGTGCTGTAATTACCTGGGGTGGCGATGATGATGAGAAAAATGACTGGGGCCTTGCAAAGCCCGGGGAAATCATCCATGAAGCCGGAACGGTACGCATGGGCAATGATCCAAAAAAATCAGCCCTCAATAAATGGAGCCAGGCGCACGACTGTAAAAACCTGTTTTGTGTGGATGGCGGGCAGTTTGTGAGCCAGGCAGATAAAAATATTACCTGGACGATACTGGCACTGAGTATGCGTGCTTCGGAATATATCATTGATGAAATGAAAAAGCAAAACCTGTAATTTGAAATACATAACCACAAAGCTCACAAAGGTTAAACAAAGGCCACAAAGAGTCTCCGCTTTGTGTTCCTTGTTTAACCTTTGTGAACCTTGTGGTTAGAATTATTATAAATTAATTACTATGGACAGAAGGAAATCCCTCAAACTCATTGCTACTGGTGCAATCGCAGTTCCCGCCGCTATAGCCGGCTGTAAAACAGGCGAAGAGAAAAAAGCAACTGTAGATGCCCCCAAACACGAATTTAATCTCGACCGCAATCCGGACGAATTGAAATATGAGAACGAATTGCTAAGTCAAGAAGCTTTCTTTACAGAAGCAGAAATGGCCACAATTACTGTCCTGGCGGATATCATTATACCCAAAGACGATGTAAGCGGCAGTGCTACAGATGCCGGTGTACCTGCATTTATTGAGTTTATTGTAAAAGACATGCCCAGCCACCAGGTTCCGATGCGCGGCGGACTTCGCTGGCTGGAAATGCAGTGCCTGAAAAAATACGGACATTCATTCACCGGCTGCACCCATGACCAGCAAATTGAAATGGTAGAACTGATTGCTTACCCGAAAAAAGCTGAAAAAAACAAAGAACTGGCCCCCGGCGTGGCTTTTTTCAGCCTGATGCGTAACCTTACTGCCACCGGTTTCTATACTTCGGAAATCGGCGTAAAAGACATTGGCTACAAAGGCAATATCCCCACCAAATGGAACGGGGTGCCCGCTGATGTGCTGGCCCAATACAATGTGGCTTACACCGAAAAAGAACTGAAAGAATGTATCAGTTTTCCTGACGCGGGTCAGGGGTAAGCGTGCAACCTAACCATATCTTTATTGATCATATAACCATCAAAACCCGAATTATGATCCGAAATTTCCTGACCGTTGTCATTTTCCTGGCAACCACCATCGTCAGTTCAGCCCAGCAATTTTATGTAAGACTTTACGACCAGTGCAACTTTGCCGGAAAAGGCTATACACTGGAAGCCGGTAGCTACCGGTTATACCAGATGAAAATTGATAACGACAGGCTTTCCTCCATTGAAATACCCAATGGCATGAAGGTGACTATTTATGAAAACGACAAATTTGAAGGACGCTCAAAAACTTTTACAGCCAATGAACGCTGCCTGGAACCCACCTGGCGCAATGTAACGTCCTCTCTTGTTGTGGAAAATACAAGCATTCCTCCCGGTTATAATCCCGGCGACTATGTTACATTCTATAATGATTGTTATTCAAAAGGATACTCCCAGAGTTTAAGACCCGGTTCTTACAACGGTACAGCACTCGGGAATCTCCGTTATAATATTTCTTCCCTCGTGATCAGCGGAAACCTCCAGGTAAAAGCATATCTCAACAGTGAAGAACTCGGTGGTTACAGTGTGATCATAAACAGCAGCCAGCCCTGCCTGCCCAATAACCAGAACGATAAAATCGGATCACTGGTTATTGAAGCACGTACAAACAACCCGGGTAATAACGGCGGCTACGGTAACAATGGCGGATATGGAAATAATGGCGGATACGGCAATACCAGATACGCCACCTTCTACCAGGAATGCAATTTCAACGGCAACGCCCTCAGACTGGAACCCGGATACTACCAGGGAGATAAACTGGGAATCCTGAAAAACAGAATATCATCTATTGAACTCCCGGCCGGACTCCGGGTAAAAGTTTATACAAACAGCGAATACCTTACCGGATCTTCCAGCACGATCACCTACAGCGAAAATTGCCTGAGCGGTATGCTGCGTAACAGGATAGCCTCCGTGGTTGTTGAAGAAACGAATGGTGGAGGTAATAATGGCGGATGGGGCGGAAACAACGGCAATAACGGCAACAACAATTTTGTGGTGTTGTATGAAGATGATGATTATCGCGGCCGTTCAGCCACGCTCCTGCCCGGCACATATTCAAACATGCAGCTGGCAGGCATATCCGACAAATCACTCAGTTCACTTACCCTGCCCCCGGGCTGGCGCGTGATCCTGTATGAAAATGAAAATTTTGGCGGGAAAAGTTTTACAATCACTGCATCAAGATCCGGATTCACTTTTACAGGATGGAATGACAGGACATCTTCCATTGCTGTTTACAGGAACTAATGGTGTTGAATCACCAATTTCTCCGAGACCGGCCTATCAGTCTTGTGCTGTAATCTTAAAATATAAGTCCCCGGTTTAAACTGATCAGTTGATAATATCAATGGGTTGCCTCCGGCAGCCCATTCTTTTTGCAGCACTGCCTTCCCGGACATATCAAAGATTACAAGCTTCACCTTATTTCCGGTCCATGAATCAGGCAAGGTAAGAATGACCTGCTGGTCTGCGGGATCAGGATAAAGCAATACGGATTCTATGCGATTAAAAACCAGCGACCGTACGTCGCTGAATTCAATATGATTGTCAGCATAAATAATTTTTAACCGGTAACGGTTCACACCCTGCAATGGCTGCCGGTCATAATAGATATAATCATCTTGACCGTTCGCAAAAGGAATTTCAGGGCCGGCATCTGTAAACAAACCGCTGACACCTGCACGCTGAACGCTGAACAGGTTTACACGATTCATTCCACCGGATGTATTCCAGTGTATAATTCCCGTGTTATCCTGCTTGCGTGCATCAAATACGATTCCAGCAGGCAATATGACCCTTGAACAGGCTGTACTTGTATCCAGCACCTTTGCAAAAAAGAGGGCGATACTGTCAGCAACCACAAAATCATTCGGCAACAGGTCATGTGAATTGGTGAGGTTACCACCATTATCATAAGTCTGCAGGTGGAATGCTGCAGGATAACCTGTTCGCAATAGTTTTTGTTCAATCCAATGACTGCCATATAAAACCGGCCATTTACCAAATGGTGCCGGCGTAATCAGATCAGCTGTATAAGTGAACGGATAGCCAGAATGATAAGGTACCACCACATCAACCGGCACATGATACATATAAAGTGCAGGGATGGAATTCCCGGAAAAAATATTTGTATCACCCACAGCACCACACATAGCGGCAACCCCGATTACAGAGGCATCATAAACACCGGAAAGATTTTCTGAACCATAGATAGTCCCTAAATCCGGCCTTACATAACAAGCCGGCAATTCATAATTAAATGGAACCGGGTTATGTGTCCGGTACGCCAGGTCATCCCGGTCCTGCGGGCCATTTACCTGTGTAACCACCCATGTTCCGAAAAAATCAAATCCACCACTTGTCCAGTTGGGATTGGGCGCATTGGCAATCGCGCCGCTTAACGGTGATTTCTCTGAAGTCTGGTCGGTATATGCAGCCGCAAGCACTGTAATCCCGCCCGCACTATGACCTGCAATAAATACTTTACAGGGAGCCGTACTGTCAGCTGCATGATTTTGTTTTATAAACCGGATCGCACCCTTTACATCCTGCTGGGCCCTGAATAAGGATCTTATTACCTCCGCCGAATCTGAAACAAACAGCCTCGCACCATCATCCCAGTTTAACAAGGCACCAATCCCGATTGGTGAAGGTGATCCGATGCCATAAGGGAACAGGTGATGCCCTTCCCGGTAATCTAATGATGCAGCCACATATCCCCTTTTGGCAAATTCACGGGCCAGCACATTCATGTGGTATTCATTAAAATCATCCGCAGAAGTGAATGCACCTCCATGAACAAAAATGATTACCGGTCTTTGTGTATTGTTATCACCAATGGGTTTATAAATATTCATCTTAAGCGTAAACGGCGCATTGCAATAATTGAGCGACGTGCCATACGTTACGGCTGAATCCATACGCACTGCATATACAGGATTTGTATACGGAAGGACTTGCCCCTGTGCATGCGGTCTGGATAACAAAACCAGCAAAAGGGCAAACAGGTATTTTTTGGGTAGAAAAGACATAGGCTAATGAGGGGATTTTTCATCAAAAAGTTGCCCGTAATAGGGACTTTCCGTTTTTCCGATCACATCCCAGCATGTGAAATACAGCCCGAAATTGTATTTGTATTGTTTATGATGAAGCGAATGATGGGTGGCTCCGATCAGCCATTTCCCCAGGAAATGCCTCGCAAACCATTTTGGGTATACTTCAATATCCAGGTGGTTAATCACACTGCTGATTGACATAATAACCAGCAATCCTATCAATACATACAAATGCATAGGAATAACCAGCAGGAGTAACGGTAAGAATGCAGCCTGGATTAACCCCTCCAGCGGATGAAAAGAAAAAGCCGTCCACGGCGAAGCAATCTGGCTGTCGTGATGCCATTTATGCACCAGCTTGTAAACTGAAGGGATATGCATCCAGCGGTGCAGCCAGTAATAATAAGTTTCCTGCAGGAACAGCGCCAGCAAACCACTTAATGGAATCCACCACCAGGCATAATCACTGCCCTTCAGGTATACTTTTATATATCCCGTCTGCCAGCCAAGCAGCATCAGCGCAATCTGTAAAGGCAAAATGATGCTGATATTACTAATATAATCTCCTGCCTGAATTGCCCGGCTGGATAATTCCTTGGCGATATTTTACTGGCCGACCATTTTTCCTTTTGCCATTTGTAAAATACCAAATAGAATATCCCGGCGATAATGAAATACCGGCCCATCACAATGGCATACGTAATGCCCGCTGCAACCAGGAACCAAACTGGATCCCTGAAATCTGGTAATTGATTCAAAATGGACGATTAATATTGGGGTAAATCTAGTGAATCCGGGGGAAATGGCTCTTGGCCATTAGCCTTTGGCTTTTGGCCCTTGGCTTTGGGATTTTTTTTACCACAAAGGACACAAAGTTTGAATCTAAGAGCACAAAGGGATTCCGGTTTGGAATTTGGTCCCGATAGCTATCGGGATTCGATTTTAAGTTTTTGAATTTTTAATTTTTTCCACAAAAAAAGCCGGATTTCACAACCCGGCTTCTTAACAGTATCATCATTCGATTATGCAAACTCCTCTTTCGATGTCTTAGTATACTCATCTATCAGTTTGCGCTGGAGGTCAAATGGCACGGGCTCATAAGCCAGGAATGACATATTGAACTTCGCTCTTCCCTGTGTAATAGAACGCAGTGAAGAAGAATAACCATCCATCTCAGCCTGGGGAACTTTGGCAATGATCTTCTGGAAATGGCCTTCGCTGTCGATGCCTTCAACAATGGCACGACGGCTTTGCAGGTCGCCCATAACGGCGCCAGTCAGGTCATCAGGACAAAGCACTTCCACTTTCAGGATCGGCTCCAGGATTTGCGGATCTGCCTGCTGGAACGCCTGCCGGAAGGCCTGTAATCCGGTAATCTTAAAGGAAATATCATTGCTGTCAACCGGGTGCATTTTGCCATCATACACTGAAACGCGTATATCCCTGGCATAAGAACCGGTCAATGGCCCGTTGTGCATTTTCTCCATCACCCCTTTCAGGATGGAAGGCAGGAAACGTGCATCAATCGCACCGCCTACGATACAATTATAAAATACCAGCTTGCCGCCCCATTCAAGGTCAAAAGTTTCCCGCCCGCGGACGTTCAGGTCCTTGGGTTCAGGCATACCTTCAAACCAGGGTTCAACCTGCATGTATACTTCACCAAACTGGCCGGCACCACCACTTTGTTTTTTGTGACGGTAACTGGCATCAGCCATTTTACGGATTGTTTCGCGGTAGGCAATACGAGGTTTTACAAATTTCACTTCCACTTTATGCTGATGTTCAATTTTCCATTTTGCAACGGCCAGGTGCATATCACCCTGACAATGGATCAGCGTTTGTTTCAGTTCAGAGGAAACTTCAACACGGAATGTGGGATCTTCTTCGCGGAGCTGGTGCAATGCCTGTGACAATTTTTCCTCCTCCCCTTTTTTCAGGGTTTCAATGGCCACAGTCATGTTTGATTTAGGGAAAATAATCGGAGGCAGTTCATAACTCTTGCCTTTCGCATGCAGGGTATTGTTCACATGCGTATTCTTCAGTTTCAGCGTAGCGCCGATATCACCGGCCACCAGTTCATTCACCGTGGTACGCTTATTCCCTTCGACCAGGAATAGTTGTGTGATTTTTTCGGTAACACTGGTACTTTCATTTTCAAGTTCCATTCCGCTTTTTATCGTACCGGAATAAACCTTGAAGAATGATAATTCACCCACGTGCGGCTCAGAGATTGTTTTGTAAATGAAAATACATGCGGGGCCATTGGCATCGCAGTTTACTTTTTCGCCGGTAGTGCTGACCTGGGGAACCATTTCATTGGCGCTGGGACAAACATTATCTATAAATCCCATCAGGCGGCCGCTGCCCATGTTACGTTCAGCTGACAAGCAGAATAAGGGGAACAGGTCATGAGCGATCATGGCTTTTTTCAGCCCTGCTTTCATTTCATCTTCGTCCAGTTCGCCTTTATCAAAATATTTCTCCATCAGGGATTCATCGTTGCTGGCTACTGATTCAATCAGTTCTTTATGGAGCTGGTCTGCTTTCGCTTTTTCATCATCGGGGATTGGCATTTTCTCAGGCTTACCGCCATGATCCGTGAATTTATACATGGTCATCCGGAGCACATCAATGATTTCATGGAAACCGGAACCGGATTGCCGGGGGTATTGCACCACTACTACATTACTTCCGAAATGCGCTTTGGCTTCACGCACTGTTTTTTCAAAATCAGCATTATCATCATCCAGTTTATTGACTGCAAAGATCATGGGGGTTTTAAACTGTTCTGTGTATTCCCATATAATATCGGTGCCCACTTCAACACCCATCACGGAATTCAGGAGCATGACACCGGTATCAGCTACGCGCAGGGCAGAAATCACTTCCCCGTTGAAGTCATCATATCCGGGTGTGTCAATAATATTTATTTTAAATCCGCGCCAGCGGGTATGAAGCAGTTTACTGAAAATGGAATTCCCTCTCTCCTGTTCAAGTTCGTGGTAATCACCGGTTGTATTCCTTTCAGCAATTGAACCGCGGCGGGTAATGATGCCGGCCTCAAACAGCATGCTTTCCGCTAATGTGGTCTTACCTGAGCCGGCATGGCCCAATAAGACAATATTTTTTACGTGTGAGGTATCAAATTCTGGCATAACAAACATTTTAATAGATGAACAATGGTTTCACGGGACGATTATGGGGTGGGTATTCCGCAGCGGCTTTTAATCCGCTGGAAGTATACCGGTATATCCCCGGTTATTAGCTCGTTCGCTGTAAAAATTGATTGAATTCGGATCTGAGATCGCCCAGTGTTTGTTCAAGGGACTGCAACTCTGTGTGGAGAGATTCGTGTTTGGCCAGACTGTCTTCTGAAATTGAGTTGTTTCCGGTGAGTTCCAAATTGACCTGGCGGTCGTGGTTTTTAATGGCCTGTTTGAGATCGTGGATGTTGATCAACTGGATGTGGAACTGATTGTGGAGATGTTCTACGTCCTGTAGCTGTTCCTTGGAGAGTGTTTGTCCGGCTACCTGTCTGAGTCGGTTTTCATCGAGGGTAAATTCTTCACGGTAATTACGAAGTTTCTCCCTCCAGGTGTTACACTCTCCGGAGATCTGTGAGATGTCTGTCTGAACCATGGCTTTAAGATTTGTTGCCTGCCAATCCTGTAAACTGCGTCGTTGGCAGACAGGTTAAAAAAAATAAAGAACTTCAACTGTTCAGGGGGTGAGGACTAATCGGGAGTGGTTTTTGTGTTCTTTAGAATGTTAAGACCGATTCCGGTAAAAACAAAAAAATCATCAGCTAAATTGATAAAAAAGTAATGCACAGATATGCACCTGAGGAAAATCATATAAATGCCTGTGATAACATAATTTAAATCAGTCCTTCACGGCTAATAATTTTAAAACTTCATCCATCCATTTGCCCTGTAGCCCCGGTTAATCCCTCACTGCTATCACCATCCATCTGCTGTCTGCCGCACTGTATTGCATCGTTACACAGCCATTTCCCGTTGTAATAATATCAGCCCCGCTGAGTGTATTAATCCGGTTCGTAGCCACAGAGCCTGTTCCCAGATTTACAATAGTCATGTTCTGCCCGGTCGTATTCAGTACCGTAAGTATTTTTCCATCCACACCATTCTGGAAACCGCTGACGGAGAAAGCCGCCGTAGGACCGGAAACAGTTACAAAACTGAATTTCCCGGCATTTACATTGGGGTTTACACCATTCAATAATACGAGGGTGTTCTGGCGGTAAGCCAGGTCACCATTTATATCCACATTCGTTTCAGGAAGTGTTGTATTGAAGCCGGCATTGGCATTCTGAAGCACTGTCAGGGCATTGGATCTGGCGTTATCTGCTGATCCATTCCCTACCTGGAATAACCGGTTCGCATCATTGGCGGCAGCCGCGTCGGCTGCATTGGCTGAATCATTATAAACACCCACTACAAAACCTGCGTAAGATTTTGACTTGGTGAACCTTCCCGCAGACATTGAATAATCACCGGCCGCTACAGTAAAACCACCCGTACTCATGGCTGCCAGACCACTGGCCATGGTGGATGTACCCAGGGAAACTGTATAACCTGCAATCGCTGAATTATTATACCCAATGGCAGTAGACGCATCCCCGCTGGCAGTAATATTCAAACCCATCGCCCTGGCACCCAGGCCGGAAGCAACCGCGTTATTACCAACCGCAAAACTTTCAGCAGTGAGTGCCTCCGTATTGACACCTAATGCCACGGAAGCCTGGCCTTTGGCTTTTGTGTTATTACCCGCAGCGAAGGAGTAATTCCCGACACTGTCTTTATCCCAGTTCACAGAAAGCACATAGCCAGTCCTGAACGCACCTTTATCCGCATACCACAGCGTACGCCTGCCCGCACCAGAGACCGGTGGCGGGCCCGGAGTGACAGCGGCAACACCTGTGGCCGAAAACAACACGCTGCTGTCAGCCACGTGTAAACGGGCCTGTGGCGAAACAGTGCCAATACCTGTTAATCCCGCCGAAGTAACATAGACATCGTTATTCACGGAAAACGAGCCGTTCACTTTTAAGTAGTCAGTGGCAAAGTTGCCCTGTATCAGTGGTGTGATTGTTCCGCTGTTATCAATGGCCAGGATATTGTTTATCGCCAGCCCCGCGCCTACCCCGTTTCCTATCAACACATTTCCTGTGCCAATGGTTGCACTGCCAGCCGTATTTCCAATATAAATGTTATTGCTACCTGAAGATCCGGATCCGGCATCATTACCCAGGTAAATCCCATTCGTAAGTATCCCGGTACCATTGCCTGCATAAGTTCCGATCGCAATGTTATAAGATCCGGTTGCCGCTAACATGGCACTGTTTCCAATAGCAATATTATTGTCTGCATTGACAGACGTCCTCAGTGCATCATTTCCAATAACCAGGTTATTATCTCCCGTAGTCAGGTTGTGTAATGCATAATACCCCAATGCCACATTAAAATCACCAGATATATTGTCATTGAGAGAATACATCCCCATCCCGATATTATAAAGCCCGGAAACATTTGAACCCAAAGCCGGTGCACCGACAGCAATGTTCCCTGCACCAATTGTATTTGCCTGCAGCGAAGAACTGCCTATGGCCGTATTCCCGCCGCCGGTTGTATTATTAAGGAGACCAGCAGCACCAACGGCCGTATTCCCTATTCCTGTTGTGCTTTTTGCAAGCGCATTGGAACCCATCGCCGTATTGAACGAACCCGTTGTATTTTTTGATAATGTACTGGCGCCAACAGCTGCATTGAACTGGCCAAAAGTATTACTGTATAATGCCGAATCCCCGATGGCTGTTATACCATTTACAACCTGGGCATTATATAAAGCCGCCGTACCGACTGCCACATTCGCTGAACCAGCGATGTTTTTATACAAGGCCTGTTTGCCAATCGCCAGGTTACCTGAACCTGTAGTATTATTCTTCAGTGTGCTTGCACCTAATGAAGTATTGTTGTCCCCGGAAGTATTAAAGTACATGGAAGAATCTCCAATAACAGTCAAACCCATGCCGGTATTAAAAGATTCTAATGCAGTGCTGCCAATCACCACCAGGCCATTCACACCGCTGGAATTTGCTGCCGCGAAATACCCGATCGCGACATTATTATCCCCGTTATTCCCATTACCAAGAGCGTTATGCCCGATGGCTACTGAATTTGATGCAGTATCTGATCCATGTAATGCAGAAGAACCCAACACAGTATTAAACCCGCCGGAGACTATTCTTGATCCAGCGGAAGACCCAATAACCACATTCTGAAATCCTGATTGCATTAATGGCATGGTTAAATAACCAATACCAACATTTTCCCCGCCCGTCTGGTTATTCCGCATCACATTTCTGCCAATAGCCACATTATAGCTACCGGTTGTATTGTTTTCCATATTCAACCGGCCAATGGCAATATTCTCAACAGCGTTCAGGGAGTTATTGAGTGAACGTTCGCCGATGGCGATACAGTTTCCGCAGAAAGAGCCGTTTTGCATAGCCTGGTATCCCAGGGCAATATTGCGGTAACCGGTTGTGTTTTTAGAAAGCGCACTGTCACCAAATGCAATATTCGAAATGCCGGTTGTATTTTTTATACCTGCATTCCTTCCCAGGAAAAAATTCCCGCCGGTAATATCCCACTGTCCGGCCCAGGTATTATTCAGTTTGATACGTACAGGCATATTGTCTGTGGTGCCAATAAAATTTACAGCCGTATCGGTCCCTGAATTGCCGGCCAGTCCCCATGCGTTTTTATTTACATCTGCTGTGGCTATCAGTTTCACCCAGGTTGAACCATTCCAGTAATAATAACCAGCGCCCTGACCACCGGAAATAGAAGCGTTTGTGTTATACACCAGCAGGGAAACATCAGGGGAAACAATCGTTGCTATGTCTGTTGTTGCCAATAGATTCACCCTGGGAATCAGCAACCCTTTGGAGGTACTGGTAACATCGAGTTGTGCACTGGCTGCCGGTGTGCTGGTACCAACTCCTACAGACTGTGTATGGGCACAAAAAGAGAGCAGGCATGCTGAGAGAATCAGGATGGTGAAACGCATGAAAATATATTTTCATAAAGGTTCCTTATCCGGATCAGGGTTTTATCACCCGCAGGGGTGATATTGTATGGTCTACTTTGACATCAGCTGGCGCAGACGGATAATAACGCCATACCGGCTTGTAGCATCAAGCTTGAGGTAAATGCTCTTCAGGTGGGATTTGATTGTATTTACAGATAAAAACAGTTTTTCAGCAAGCTGGTTATTGGTGAGCCCTTCATTAATCAGTACGGCAATTTCAAATTCACGTTCACTCAGCGGAGAGAGCAGGTGTTTGTTGATTTTTTCAATCACTGGTGGTGGCAGCACCAGGTTTAGTTCACGGGCATGATTGGAGATGGCAATTTCCATCGAAGCCTGCAGTGTTTTTTCATTAAACGGCTTTACGATATACCCACCCGGATTGACGCCCTTAGCCCTCTCCAGCGTTTGTTTATCGGCATGTGCCGTGAGAAATAAAAACGGGAGATGGTATTTACTGTTCAGTTCCTCGGCTATCCGGATCCCATCCCCTTCGGTGCCCAGGTTGATATCAAGGATCGCAGCATCCGGTGTGTTATCTTTTAATTGTTCCATGGCTTCTTCCTGGTCATAGGCGATACCCGACACCATGAAATCGGGATTATCAAAATAAGCCGCTATATGCTCCGCGATCGCAGGTTCATCCTCGACGATTAATATCCTTATTTTACTCATGCGAGTGAATATTTGGTGATATACAGACTGACTTTGGCACCTTTTTCATTGGTAAATTCCGGCACCGCTTTCAGTTTCTGTGCAAAGGCCCTTACCATCCTTAAACCAAAAGAGCGGGTGTTTTTTGTATCAAGTCCCTCCGGAAAACCGGGGCCATTATCTTTCACCATCAGATGCAACCCTGCTTCCTCCCGTTTTAAAAGGATATTCAGTTCCCCATTCCTGTTCCCGCTGAATGCATATTTAAAAGAATTAGTAAGCAGTTCATTCAGGATAAGCCCCATGGGTATCATGGTATCCACATCCAGGTTCAGGTCTTCAATATCAGTGCTGATTTTTACTTTGTCTTGTGAAATATTATAGGAATCACATAGATTCTGCAGCAGGTTCCCGATATACGCCCGGGTTTTTATCCCTTTCAGGTTGTCTTCTGCATACAGATTTTGGTGAATCAGTGCCATACTCTGCACGCGGTTACGTCCCTCCTTGACAGCTTCTGCTGCCTGGTTATCCCGGATGGAAATACTCTGCAAATCGAGCAGGCTGCTTACTATCTGCATATTGTTTTTCACCCGATGGTGTATTTCCTTCATCAGCACCTGCATGTCTTCCGACTGTTTCATAATAACCATGCTTTTCTTATGCTGTTTCCGGTAAAGGGCGAGGATGGTAATAACGGACAGCAGCAGTAATACAGCTCCTGTTACCAACACCAGCCTGGTGTTCCTTTCTTTCTGCAGCTGTATTTCTTTCAGCTGGTTTTCCCTGTTGAGTGCCGTTTTGAGAGATGTTTCTTTTTCAAGTTCTTTCTTGCGTGCTTTATTCTCACCTTCCAGCGCTTCTGCCAGGCTTTTCTCTTTTAACAAAACGGCATCCATCAGCGCATTCTCACGTTCCAGGCCTTCACGCATCAGCAGTTCCTTCATGAGCTGGTTCTGCTTGAGTTCATTTTGCAATTGCAGCACTTTCACTTCATCGCGGGTAAGGTTAGCCGACATAATATTTTCCAGGGAGCCGAGGTTTGTGAGATTACGCCCCGCATACAGTTGCGAGATATAATTCATCTGAATTGTGAAATTTTCATAGGCTCTTTTATAATCCCTGATTTCATAATAACTCTCAGCCATATTCCTGTACACGAGCGCATTCATTTCCGGGAATGTACTTTCCTTGGCTGTTTTTTTAGCCTTATCATAATACTTCGCACCTGTTACAGAATCATTTTGCGAAAGCCATAAATTTCCTAGGCAGATTTCATAACGGATCCGCCGGTTCATATCCTGGTTGGTATAAATAGTGCCGCTTAAACCATTCAGGATTTTTTCAGCCTCTTCCCAGCGCTTCAGCCGGATCAGCGACATGGCCCGGTTGATTTCTGCCATGTATGATTCTGTAGTCAATCCAAGACCTTTGGCCATACTGGAAGCCATAACAGAAAAATATAAGGCCGAGTCATACATTTTTTTCCTGTAAAAAGTCTCGCCCAATATTTCAGACACCCTCACCGCACCACTCTCATCACCTATATTCTTTTTTATCTCCAGCGACCTTACATAATAGGCCGTCCCCTCATTGTATCCCTGGAAAGAATTATACAGTAACCCCAGGTATTCCATCGCCTCCGATTCCATGTCAGGCCTTTTGATTTTCCTTGCCATTGGAATCGCTTCCACAAAATTGTTCACGGCCAGCCGGTAATTTCCCCGGTGGTATTGTGATTTGGCAAGCGAAATTGTGATTTGAGTACTGAGGAAATCGTCCGGGGTATCTTCAAGAATCGCGCGGGCCTGGGTATAATTCCCGAACGCCCGGCTGTAGGTTTCATATCCAAAATACAAATCCCCGATCTGCACAAAGGCACGGGCTTCCTGGAGCCGCAACCCGTTTTTACGGGCTTTGCCGCGTGCTTCATTAAATATACGGAGTGCGGTAGCTGTATCACCTGACTTCCAGGATCTACCTGCAGTGGCAAAAAGCTGTTCAATATATAATGAGTCCACCGGCTGTATTTCCTGTGCACCGGCCTGTGGCTGGGCAGCCAGGCCATTCCATAAAAACACAAATAATATCAGGTTTGTGAACTTCATCAAAAAAAATGGTCTGTGAATATTCTGGAAAAAAGTTTTAATGAAAAACAGAATCACCCGGAATGAGTGATTCTGCCGTGAAAAAACATTTTTCCGCAGTTTTTTTCACATTGCCAGTCAATTTTTTTTCGGTATCCTAAAGAGCTTCCAACCTTCTTAAAGTTGGAAGCTCTTTTCTACCTGACAATCACCCATTTGGGTGAATCCGGAAAAATGGTTTACTTATTTTTCTCCAGTGCATCCAGTCTTTTCTGCAATGCCTCAATCATTTTTTGCTGATCAGAAATCTGTTGTTGCAATGTTTCTGTTTTAGATGCCGCCAGACGGTCCTGCAAATCTTTTATCTGCTGCTGCTGCTCCTGGATAGCCCTGATGGCAATTACACCAAACGACTGATACGTCATCATCATGAATGGCTCACCCGTCTCACGGTCTTTTTTATGAAACACCAGATCCGGGAAATACGGCTCCACATCCTGCGCCATAAAACCTATGGCTTTCCGGTCACTATCCTTACTGTCTGTATAGTTATAAATATAGGGTTTCAGCTGCATGAGATTATTTAATACAGGCTGCAATGGCTCGATGTTCTTTTTTAGATTCCTGTCTGACAATGCTGTGTAAACCCCGGTTACCCGGTCTATATTCGCCCGGAGGCTACCATTGGCATAAAAATTCAGGGAGCTGTCAATGGAACCTACATATAGACCCCATTTCAGGTTGATACTTGACGGATGGCGGAGTGAAAGCTGGTCACCATTACTAAACCCTGTAATTTGTACACGCCCTTCAGTCACATTATTTATATCCGTTGGATAAGCTCCAACCCCAACATTATGACGGAACATCGCAATAGAAGGCGTATCAGCTGTAGCTGTATTCATAGGTGTTGCAAACGTATAAAACCCTAATCCATTTGTCAGGTTACTGGTGCCTGGGTTCGTATTTTCTGTGTATGCCGAAATAGCTACAGTATTTGTAGCAGAAGTTATACCATCGGCAAGTAAGTACGAAATATCAAACGCCATGGTGACTTTCTGCCTTAATTCATTTCCAGCAACCGTTTTCCTGCTAACGCCGGCAAGTGTTAAGGCGGTAATATTATTTTTAGAATTCAATAAAGCCGAATCAACCATTTTCAGGATTTTTACTTTGGGGTTCCAGTTAAGAGCAGAACCTGTATAATCATCCATTATATCCACACCATCTGCCTTATCCCTGAGCTGAACGCCCAGTCCCCCGGCCTGCCAGACATTATCAATGGCATTATCAGCCAGTTTTACCCATGATCCCAGGGTGGTGCTGAAATAATAATACCCCCGGGACATATCATTTCTTACCCCCGGCTGGGTAGTATTATACACAAGTACCCCATTGGCAGGGGCAGGCACGCTGGTCACATCTTTTAAACTGTCAATTGATATTTGTGGGATTAAAAGCCCTCTGTTAGTAGCCGACATATGAAGCAACGCAGAAGCAGCTGGTGATGAAGTACCAATGCCTACATTCTGTGCCGATACAGCTACTGAAAAAAGGAGAAAAAAGGAAATAGAAAAATAACGATACATAATTGATGGTTTTGGCTATAAATATCATGCGAATTGACGACAATCAAGTACCCTATTTAGGTGATTTTACTCTATGTGCGGAAAATCTGTGCTATATATTGGAAATTAATTGACCCAAAAGGCAATTTTCGACACTTTCTTCGCCTTTTTCGCCAGTTTTGAAGGGCTTGGCTAAATTCAATAACTTGCCCCTCCTCCGTGATTTCACAGAACACCATACAACAGATCCAGGGCCGGCTCGACATCATTGATGTGGTCGGCAGCTTTGTCAAGCTCAAAAAAAGGGGTACAAACTACCTCGGACTCTGCCCTTTTCATAATGAGAAAACACCATCCTTTACCGTTTCACCCAACAAGGAGATTTATAAATGTTTTGGTTGCGGCCGCAGCGGCAATACCATCAGCTTCATCATGGAACATGAGAAGTATACGTATGTTGATGCACTGAAATGGCTGGCCACCCGGTATAATATCGAAATCGAAGAAACTTACCGGACTGATGAACAAAAACTGGCCCAGCAGGCTGCCGAATCCCTTTTTATCATCAATGATTTTGCCCGCGATTTCTTTGTCCGCCAGTTATTTGAAACCGAAGATGGACAGGATATCGGTCTGGCCTATTTTAAAGAACGTGGATTCAGGGAAGATATCATCCGCAAATTCCAGCTGGGTTATTCACCCGAACAACGTGATAAATTCACCCGGGAAGCACTGGCCAAACAATATAACCAGGAGTTGCTTCTCAAAACCGGACTGGTAGCACGCAGGAACTATGGCGGTGAAGACCAGCTGGTGGATAATTACCGCGGCCGTGTCATCTTTCCGGTACACAACCACAGTGGTAAAGTCATCGGCTTTGGTGCACGTATCCTGAAGAGCAATGAAAAAGCGCCCAAGTATATCAATACACCGGAGAATGAAATTTACGTCAAAAGTAAAATCCTCTACGGTTCCTGGCAGGCCAGGCAATCTATTGACAAGGCGGATGAATGCCTGCTGGTGGAAGGTTATACCGATGTTGTTTCCCTGCACCAGGCCGGCATTGAAAATGTAGTGGCCAGTGGCGGTACGTCGTTAACACCCGACCAGCTCCGGCTGATCCGCAAATACACCAATAACCTCACCATTATTTATGACGGGGATAATGCCGGTGTGAAAGCAGCTCTACGCGGACTTGACCTGGCACTGGAAGAAGGCCTGAATGTAAAACTGGTGCTGATTCCAGATAAGGAAGACCCAGACAGCTATGTAAACAAAGTAGGCGCTGCAGCATTCACCTCTTTCATCCAGAAGAATAAAAAAGATTTCATCCTCTTCCAGCTGGAAGTGGCACTGAAAGATGCCGGCTCTGACAGCGTGAAAAAATCTGACGTGGTAAACCGCATGGCGGAAACCATCGCCCGGATTAATAAAGCAGAAGATTTTACCCGTCAGCAGGATTACATCAAACAATGTGCAGAGATCCTGAAGATTGATGAAGCAGGCCTGCATTCACTTGTCAATAAATTCATCCGCGACCGGATTGCAACCCTCGAACGCAAACAGCCTTTTGAGGAAGCACAGCAGATTGAAGAAAATGCAAGGAAAGGCAGTGAATCAAATTATGATGATGCCACTTTCAACCTGTTATTCAAAGACGAACTCCAGGAAAAAGAAGTGGCCCGCATTCTCCTTGAACTGGGTGAACGCAAATGGGATGAAGAACGCTCGGTAGCCCAGTATATTTTTGATGAAATGGTTGACGACAACCTGATTGATAACCGCGAAGTGGTCAAGCTGATCAACACATACCGTACAGCCATCGCACAAAACCCGGCAGCCGTCAATAAACATTATTTTATTTACCATACAGATACAGCACTCAGTGCACTGGCTGTTTCCCTGCTGAATATGCCTTTTGAAGAAAGTGAACACTGGAGAAAAGAATTCAGCCAGTCATCCGGTTACCAGCAAAACCTTTTCCAGCAATCTTATGAGAATTTTATTAAGACAATTGACCCTGAGAATAATGACCAGTTGCTGGGTTTCCTGAAAATGGATGAAGACAAAACCCATGCTGAAGTGGATTCAGTGATGTGTTATATCAAACTCAGGAAAATCAAAAGGATGCTGCTGGAAAACCAGCTCGACCTCGAAAAAGAACATACTACTGATGAATTCAGGATGCTGCACCAGACACATGATCACCTGAAAAGGATGGAAATCGAGCTTTCTAAAAAAGCAGGTACTGTTATTATCCGTTAACGGATTTCTCCAGCAGCATATCACTGTAAGAAACAGATACCAGGTCTTCCGGACTGATGCCCAGTTCACGGATATAGAATTCACACTGTTCCCTTAATTCGTCAGCGCTTACATCAGCATGCAAATTACCCGCTTCGATTTCCACAAATGAACCAAGCCCCGGCACTTCATCAATATGGAATTTCACATTCCCGATAAAACGGATTTCCCGGATTTTCTTCACCACTACTTTTACACCCATTGAATAAGTAAGCACTTCTTTGAGAGCAGCTGCATCATCTGTTTTCACCAGCCGGAAAAACGAATCCTTGGTGCCGGCCTGGTTATTCCTTTCATAATAAATAAGGTTATTCTCAATATTTCCTTCGCGGAGTTTCAGCCTGCCTTTGGGACTGTTGAAATACGTATCTGTCTGCTGGTCGGTTCCCCGGAATTCTGCATTTTTGGATTCCAGGTAAGCCCTGACAGCAACAGGGTCAGCACAACGTGCTTTGATTTCTGCATTCAGGTTCATATCCAAAAATAAGGGGAAATAAAAAAGGTTTGCCGTTTTGCGGCAAACCTTCAATGCGTTGAGGCAAACAACGTTTACCCGGCTAGTCCGGCTGCTTCCCTGTTACGAGCGGTAGGCACATCGCTATCCCGCAGGTTATCTCCTTTTTCAAAGCGCATTGCGCTCCAAACATGGTCAAGTTCAACCCGCAGGATACTTTCATATCCTTCAGAAGTGAGCCTGTCCCAGCTGCGTTCCCGGTTTAAATCGGTCACGATTTTGGAGGTAGATTTGGGGTAAGCGACCCAGAATTTGGAGCCATCTTTCAGCGAGGGCATAACATCCTTCAGAATGCCGTTCAGCTGGTTCTCGCTGACAGCAAACACGAGCGCAAAATCAATCTTCCGGCTCTTGAGGAGCGGTGTCATGTTTTTGGCAAAGGACAGTTTATTGAATTGTTTCTCGATGGAAGAAGGCAAACCCTGGATTAAAAGATTCTTTTCGTCTGCCAATTCTAATTTTTCAAACAGCGTTTGTGACATACGTGGAAACTATTTTAAGGTTCCCGCCAACCCTTCAGATGAATGGGTTTGACAGAGTTTTCAGGCAGGGAAGGCAAAGATACGCAATTTATGCGGTATTTAGCCAGATCAGTTAAATAAAAGCCCGCCAGGATGCAGTCCCTGCGGGCTTTTTAACTATCATACCCTGAATTAATTACCTATAGGCTTATATAATGATAAGGCCTCGGGCATGTATTGTTGCAGTTTTTCTATCCTGTTTCCTTCGCTCGGATGCGTGCTCAGGAATTCCGGAGGCTTTTGTCCTTTAGACGCCTGCTCCATCCTTTGCCACAGCGGAATGGCCTCATTTGGATTGTATCCGGCCAACGCTGCCCAGTATAATCCATAATGGTCAGCTTCATATTCATGTGTTCTTGAAAATGGAAGCAAAACACCAAGACTCGTACCAACACCATAAGCTCCCAGGAAAAGATTTTGTGTTTCCTGCGGTTTATTAGCCAGTGCTACAGAAAGTGCCAGCTGGCCTCCGAGTTGTAATACACCCTGGCTCATCCTTTCATTTCCGTGTCCGAAAATGGCATGTGTTACTTCATGTCCCATCACCACTGCTAATGCCGCTTCATTCTGTGTAATGGGCAATAACCCGGTATACACAACAATTTTCCCGCCGGGCATACACCAGGCATTGACATCTTTACTGTCAACCAGTTTGTATTCCCACTGGTAACCTTTCAGTTTATTTGACCATCCTTTGGATGCATAATAATCTTCTACGGCCCTTGTTATCCGCTGCCCAACCCTGTTTACCATTTCGGCATCCCTGTTTGAGAAACCACCTACTACTTTATTCTGTGATAAAAACTGCTGGTATTGTGTGGTAGCCATTGATTGTAACTCTGACTCCGGGAGCAATTTCATCTGGGATCTTCCTGACATGGGATTTTTTGCACAGGCAATAAAAGCCGCAGAAATGATGAATACAGATACGCTGATACGTAACATACTTCAGGTTTTAAATAAATGGATCAACTACTGTACCAAAGCCAGTAATTATTTGCATCATAAAGTTAGGAAGGAATTACAAATGTCCGGAGCGGGCATCCCGGCGGCGCTGGCGGCGGCGGTCGCGGTTCTTAAGAATGGGAACCTTGCTTTCATCCCCGCGTAAAAGACGGCCGATATTTTTCTGGTGCGTGAGTAAAACCATCAGCGCAACAGCTATTGCAAACACCCTGTAGGCAGGATTGTCAACATTGAAAATAACGAGAATAAATACCGGGAAAGCAACACTGGCCAGGATCGAGCTGAGTGATACAAATCTTGTCAGATATAACACCAGTGTGAAAATACCCACACAGCTTAATGCAGTCCAAGGTGATATTCCAAGCACCAGACCGAATAAGGTAGCCACTCCTTTTCCACCCCTGAAATCAGCCCAGATAGGAAAGATATGCCCGATCACAGCAGCGAGTCCCAAACCTGTCTGGAGGTTTTGGAGATTCACTTCAGAGTCAGCATATTCAGGAAGCAGCAAAGCCAGTTTAACTGCGATAATACCTTTCAGCATATCGGTCAGCATAACAATCGTACCCCATTTGGGTCCCAGTACCCGGTAAGTATTTGTAGCACCGGCGTTACCGCTGCCGTAATCACGTATATCTATATTGAAGAAATGCTGGCTCACCCACACAGAAGTGGGGATGCTGCCAATCAGATATGCGAGGATAATGAGGAGGAGTTCGTTCATAGCGCCCTGCTTCAGGGTGCACAAAAATAAGTAAAATTGAAAGTCGTAACACTAAAATAATACACAATTATCACAGGCTTAATGGGAATACTTTAAAGAGATCCAGCCAGACCTGTTGTTTTTTTCCCTGAGTATCAGGCCATAAGAACCGGCCTTTTCATGAACAATCGTTTCATCATCCTCCAGCAGTCCGCTCAGGAGCAGGATTCCGCCTGGTATTAAATTTTCTTTTAATGCAAACATATTGTCCAGGATAACCTGCCTGTTGATATTTGCCAGGATGATTTCAAACTGCCCGGCACCCGCTGCTGAATCAGCCAGTTTCAAAGTAGTATGCGTGCAATGATTCCTTTCCAGGTTCTCCCGGCTGTTTTCAATACTCCATTTATCATAGTCTATTGCCAGTATTTCCCCCGCTCCCATTTTCTCCGCAAGGATTGCCAGTATCCCGGTGCCGGTACCAAAATCAAAAACTGATTTTCCATTGAAATCCAGTTGTTCCATACTCTTTGCGATCAGGTAAGTCGTGGCATGGTGTCCGGTGCCAAAACTCATTTTCGGTGTAATGATGATATCATATTTAACCCCGGGTATCGCTTCATGAAAATGTGCACGTATAGCGAGGAAATTATCAATCACCACCGGCTCAAAACCGGATTCCCACTGGGCGTTCCAGTTGGTTTCAGCTATATCATCAACAGTATATTCCAGGTTGAACTGGCCCGCTATTGTTACAATATCAGTCTCATTATATGTATCTGCAGGAATAAAAGCCTTCAGGCTGTCAGGCCCTTCTTCAAATCCCTCAAATCCACTCTCTGAAAGTAATGCGATGAGGATCGAAGCGGTTTCTTCGGAAACGGGGATGAAGGTGAGTTGTTTGTAGACCATAGATGGATGTAAAGTTAATAGAAGTTGGAGGTTGGAAGTTGGAGGTTGGAGGTTCTGTCCGAAAGATTGAAGAGACATTCCAGCCAATAGAAGACTCTCCGATCTATAGGGTTTAACATCCAACACCCAACCAAAAGAAGACTTTTCGACCTTTAGGGTACAACCTCCAACTTCCAACCTCCAACTTCCAACATTTTACATTTGACGTTTCTTCAATCTTCCGGAAACAACCTCCAACAAAAAGAAAAGCCGCTCTCTTCCAAGAACGGCTTCTCCAGTCTATTCATCACACGAATCCTAGTTCTCTTCCTGCTGACCTCTGTCATCGCGGGGTCTCTGATCTGGTTTCGGGATTAAAATTTTACGGGAAAGTTTGAACTTACCGGACTTGGGATCTGTACCGATCAGTTTTACTTTGATCTGGTCGCCTTCCCTCAGTACACCTTCCAGTGTTTCGAGGCGCTTCCAGCTCACTTCACTGATATGCACCAGTCCCTGTTTGCCGGGGAGGAATTCAACGAAGGCACCGAATGGCATGATAGATTTCACAGTGGATTCATATACATCACCCACCTGCGGAACAGCCACAATACCCTTTATCCAGGATACCGCTTTGTCCACACCATCTTTATTTGTACTGAAGATGCTTACTTCACCACGGTTATTGATTTCTTCCAGGTTGATCGTCGTTCCTGTCTCACGCTGGATTTCCTGGATCACTTTACCACCCGGTCCGATTACTGCACCGATAAATTCTTTATCAATGAACAGTTTCACCATGCGGGGTGCATGCGGTTTTACATCAGCACGGGCTTCAGGGATACAGTTGTACATGTGATCAAGGATGTGGAGACGGGCACGGCGGGCCTGGTCTAATGCCTGCTGCATCACTTCCATTTTCAGTCCGTCCACTTTAATATCCATCTGTACACCACAAATACCATCACGGGTTCCGGTTACTTTAAAGTCCATATCACCAAGGTGATCTTCGTCACCCAGGATATCTGTGAGGATCGCAAACTTGTCGCCTTTTGAAATCAGTCCCATCGCAACACCAGAAACGTGTTTCGGCATACCCACACCTGCATCCATCAGCGCCAGTGAACCGGCACAAACAGTTGCCATAGATGAAGAACCATTTGATTCCAGGATATCACTTACGATCCTTACGGTATAAGGATAATCAGATCCGGGCATCATTTGCTTCAGTGAACGCTGGGCCAGGTTACCATGGCCTACTTCACGACGGCTTTGGCCGCGCATCATTTTCACTTCACCGGTAGAGAAAGGAGGGAAATTATAGTGCAGGTAGAACTTGGAATCAACTGATTTAGCAGCGCTTTCAACCAGCAGTTCATCTAAAGGAGTTCCTAAGGTAACTGTTGTAATTGATTGTGTTTCACCCCTTGTAAACAGTGCGGCTCCGTGTGGTGAAGGAAGTACATCTATTTCCATATCGAGCGGGCGGACTGTTTCCAGGTCACGTCCGTCGAGCCTTACCCTTTCGTCGAGGATCATATCACGAACCACATAATACTGCAGGTCGCTGTAATAAGTGGATGCCAGTTTTTTAGTCAGGTCAGGTAATGCCTGCCCTTCAGGGAGGTTAGCATCTTTCAGCAGGAATTCCATCAGTTCTTTTTTGATGGCGTCAAAACGGTCGCTGCGTTCGTGCTTACTTAATTTTCCTTTGGCAACTTCATATACTTTTGTGCGTGCAAATTCTTCGACTTTAACACGAATAGCTTCATCCGTGGCGGGTTTAACATACTCGCGTTTTGTTTTCACACCAGCCAGGTCACGCAGTTCTTCCTGTGCCTTCACCTGGATGCGGATGGCATCGTGGGCGATTTCCAGTGCTTTGCAAAGATCAGCTTCAGAACATTCTTTGGCTTCACCTTCCACCATCATCAGGTTTTTCTCTGTAGCAGCAATGATAAAATCAAGATCCGATTTTTCCATCTGGCTGCGGGTGGGGTTCACTACAAACTCACCGTTGACGCGTGATACGCGTACTTCAGAAATGATTTCTTTAATGGGAATATCAGAAACTGCCAGTGCCGAAGAAGCAGCAAGCGCTGCCATAGCATCGGGCATGATTTCAGGATCGCTGGACATGAGGGTGATCAGCACCTGCACATCGCATAAATAATCTTCCGGAAACAAAGGACGTAATGCGCGGTCAACCAGGCGGCTGGTCATCACTTCATAATCGTTCAGTTTTGCTTCCCTTTTGAAAAATGATCCGGGGATACGGCCTGCAGAAGCAAATTTCTCCTGGTAATCCACGGAGAGCGGGAAGAAACTCTGCCCTTCCCGGGGTTCGTTATTGGCTACTACAGTAGCAAGGATCATACAATTACCGCAGGAAACCGTAACGGCTCGGTCGGCCTGGCGTGCGAGACGGCCAGTTTCGATAGTAACCATGCGGCCTCCGCCAATATCGAATGTTTTACGAATAGGTTGTTGTAACATAATTTTCAGTTTTTGAAAGCCCGGCGGAGAGCCTGGCCTTGTCAAAAAATAGACGTTGTATTAAAGCCCGAAAGGCATACATGTAACCGTATATACACAGTTGCATACATGCCATTTTTCCCGGGAAAGATATCTTTCAGCAGGGGATCAACATTTCAGGGAAGATTCTCTTCAGATGGTCAGAAAATAACCAATGCTGCAGCCCCTTGCCGGGAACAGGACATTATTTTCTGATTCCGAGTTTCTCAATCAGCTGGCGGTATCCGCTCAGGTTGTGCTTCTGCATATAGTTCAGGAGGCGTTTACGCTTACCTACCAGTTGCATCAGTCCACGGTGAGTTGAGAAATCTTTTTTGTTTTGTTGGAGATGTCCGCTGATCTGGCTGATACGCTCAGTCAGCAGGGCAATTTGTCCTTCAATAGATCCGGTGTTAGTTGCGGATCCTCCGTAAGTTTTGAAAACGTCAGCTTTTTTTTCTTTTGTTAATGGCATCTTTGTTTTTTTAAAATTTCATCCGATTTTTTCATCTATGTATTAAGGCGGCAAAGGTACGGCCATTCTCCTTAACTGCCAAGGTTTTGAACCAGATTTTTCGCCCCAAAAACCCCTGATTATCAACCTAAAACCTAGTTTTGCAACATGGAACTCAGTCAGGATATCAAGAATATACTTGGATTGCAGCTGCCGACCGACCCCCGCTGGGTTGATCTGGCCGGGATTTCCCTGGAAGCCATCCTTACCGATCACGCATATTGTGAGCAAAAAGCAGCCCTGAGCTGCATTTCACTGATCCAGCATAACCCTGAAAAGGAAAAACTGGTGATGGCACTTTCGCCGATCGTAACAGAGGAATGGGGACATTTCAGGCTCGTGGTTGCAGAATTGCAGAAAAGAAAACTGCAGCTCGGCCGCCAACGCAAAGATGCTTACGTAAATGCCCTGCTTGCATTTCAAAAACAAGGAGGCCGGCCCGAAGACCGGTTCCTCGATCACCTCCTTACCATGGCCATGATTGAAGCCCGCAGTTGTGAAAGATTTAAAAGACTCAGCGAAGGGCTAGCCGATCCGGCAATGGCTAAATTCTACCGGCGGTTTATGGAAAGTGAAGCCGGGCATTACACCTTGTTCATTGACCTGGCGGAAACGTATATTGACAAAGACAAAGTGAGAAAGCGTTGGGCGGAATGGCTGGAGCATGAAAAACTGGTGATGAGTTCAATGGAAGTGAGAGGAGACAGAATACATTAAATGTCTAACCACAAAGTGCACAAAGTAAAACTAAGGGCACAAAGAACTTCGTTATACTTTGTGCCCTTAGTTTTAATCTTTGTGGCCTTAGTGGTTAAAAAAAGCAATAATTAAAAACGAAATATTATATAAAATCCCCGGCTACCAATCTGATTGGTCATTCACTCCGCTGACAAGTGGTCTGATCAACCATTCCTATAAAGTTTCCGACAACAATGGAAAAGATTTCCTCCTGCAGCAGGTCAACCAATCCGTTTTCACACAACCACTTTTACTTACCGTCAATTACCGTGAACTCCGGAATTACCTGAGCCAATCCCATTCAAACTACAGGATACCCGCTCCCCTGCTTTTTGCTGATGGCCGTGAAAATTATACAGATGATGAAGGAAATTACTGGAGACTGATGGAATTTATTCCCGGCAGTATTTCTTATTTATCAGCGGAGACCACAGAACAGGTTGCTGAAACAGCATCCACCTTTGCCGCTTTCACAAAAATATTTTCGGGGATGGATTCGTCGAAACTGAAAGAGACCATTCCCGGGTTTCATGACCTTTCGCTTCGTTACACCCAATTCATTTCTGCGGCTGATAACGCAGGGAAAATCAGGCTTGATTTAGGTACCGGCCTGATAAACTTCCTGCTGAACCGGAAAACGTACGTAACCCTTTTTGAGAATATCCGTGATTCGGGTCATTTCCCTTTAAGGGTGATGCACCATGATGCGAAAATGTCGAATATTTTATTTGATGAATCATCCGGCAAACTGATTTGCCCGGTGGATTTTGACACCACCATGCCGGGTTATTTCTTTTCCGATCCGGGTGATATGATCCGGTCCATGGTTTCTGAATTTGGTGAAGCGGAAACAGATTTGATGAAGTTGTCAGTCAGGCCGGCATTTTATGAAGCCATTTGCAATGCTTACCTCACTGAAATGGATGGCGTTTTTACAGCTGAAGAGAAAAAATATTTCCATTACGCCGGCTTGCTGATGTTGTATATGCAGGCGCTTCGTTTTGCGGCCGACTTCCTGAATGATGATGTGTATTATAAGATCAGCTATCCCAAACAAAATTTTGACCGTGCGATGAACCAGTTAACGATGCTGATCAAACTGGAAGATTACCTGAAAAAAGCTGACCGCTTACCTGCATTTTAACTGCTGCCGGCTCAGGGCGCGAAATAGTCAAGTTCCTCACTGAAATCCAGGTAAGGATATTTCTCCTGTAACAATTTTGCTTTTTCATAATGGGCAGTCAGGAATTGCCGGTGTGCATTCGTGGAAGGCTGGAAGGCGCGGTGTTTCCTGGCTATAACAATTTTCCGCACGTCTTCCGATAAAGTGCGGGATTCTTCTTCAAGGCAATTATTGGTAAACTGTTCCAGCACATAATCGGTTGCCGCATAATTCGGATGAACGAGGTCTATATCATAAAACCGGTAATCACGGAGCACATCAATCACCAGTTCATAGGCCGGGAAATAATAGGATTGCGGGAACATTTCATTCAACTGGTGAACGGCTTCCAGCAAACGTCCTTTGCTCCGGTTATTCTCCACGACCCCATCGCGGATATGCCGCACCGGGCTTACGGTAAAAATAAAATTCAGATCCGGGTTGAAGGCAAGCATTTCCCGGCAGCATTGTTCCATCAGGTGTACCGTCTCCTGTGTACTCAGCATATGTTTCTGGAACCATTGGGCTGGCGCACGGTGACAGTTGGCTACTGGTTCACCCAGATGCCCGGCCACCAGATCTGTTAAACGATAACTGAAAGAGGAACCCAGGGTAATCACCAGCCAGTCAGCTTTGGCAAGAAAAGCCCTGGCTTCTTTCAGCGTTTTATTAATATGAAGCAAAGCTTCACTGGCATCTGTATTTGAAAAACGGGAATGATGGTGCCAGCTGTTCCAGGTTTCATTGAGCATGAATAAATCCCTTTCATCATACTCGCGTTCCTGTACCAGGTCGTGCAGGCTCCGGCACACACTGGCCGGATCAAACAAAATACCATGCGGATTCTGGTACACTGAAAACTTAAGGTCTTTCAATGCCTGTCCGATATGCTCCGTAAAGCAGGAACCGGTCAGCATGATTTTATCCCGGTAGCTGATGCTGCGGAATGGCTTTTTGATGTCTATGTTGATGAGGAAGTTCATGTCAGGAATATTTCATCGGCTAATCGCATACTTTCTGCCAGGGCGTTTTCATCAAGACCGGGTGAGATCCCTTTTTCTTCAAAATAACGGATCATCCAGGCAGAGTCCATATTGCCCACGAGTTCATCGTTGGCCATCGGGCAGCCGCCGATGCCTTTCAGTGCGCCGTCGAAGCGGATGCATCCTGCCCGAAGGGCTGCGTCCAGTTTTGCCTGCCGGTTATGGATACTGGAGTGCAGGTGTACACCGATTTCCGTACCGGGCAGTGATTCCACCAGATAGGCGGTCATGCGGTATACTTGTTCCGGTGTGGCCAGGCCAACCGTATCTGCGAGTGAAATGATACTGATATCCAGTTCCACCAGTTTATTCACCCATTCAAAGACGATTTCTTCTGAAAAAGGATCACCGTATGGATTCCCAAAGCCCATCGAAATGTATACCACCAGTTCTTTATTGTTTTTTATGCAGAGATCCCGGATGTCTTCCACTCTTTGCAGTGAAGTTTCAATGGATGAGTTGGTATTGCGTTGCTGGAAAGTTTCTGAAACAGAAAAAGGAAATCCCAGGTAACTGATCTGGTCAAATTGAACCGCTTCTTCAGCGCCCCGCTGGTTGGCAACGATGGTTAGCAGTTTCGTCTGGCTGCTGCCTGTTTTCAGGTGTGGCAGCACATCCGCCGTATTAACCGGTTTCTGTCCTTCTCCCCCGTTTTGCTGATCAGTGTAGAACGGCTGATGAGGCTTTCAAAAGAAACAGAAACTTTTCTGGCAAACCTTTCGTCGCGGGTGAAGAGGTAATGGAAGACAGAATAAGTAATCATCGTCATCGGTTTGCTGTCTAATGTGATGATCATGGTATTATTCCCGAGGATGAGTTCATTTACATAATACTGGATGGGTGCGCGATAGCTGACTTCGGTATCTCCCGGCATAAACTTAACGCCTTTGGAAGCCTGCAACTGGAGGTGATCGATAAGCTGGAGGAATGAATGCACCACGGCATCAAAATCAGACTGGGTTTTAAATAAACCCGCATCCCGGTAGTAAGCAATCTGGTTAATGGTGCTCTGCATGCTTTCCAGGTTCCACATTTCCACACTGGGGATAGTATTGTATTCCCGGATTACCTGCTGGCCCAGTTCATAGCAGTCTGTATATGGATATTGCGCCAGGGAAAATGTTTCATCAGCCAGGTCGGGCTGGTTATTGATTGTTTTCGACCAGAAAAAAGTTTTAAAAGCAGCCATCTCAGGGAACAGGTAAAAATTCCAGATGGTAGAATCTTTACAGAGATACTGCATCTCACGGCTTTTGAATGAATTGAAATAGTTGAACTGCATTACCATCGCTTTCAGATAGGCCGAGAAAGGTGCAGGCGCTCCATTCAGACCGGGTGCATCAAATAATACAGATTCATTTTTTAACTGCATCAGCTGGTCCAGCGACAGGTGATAATGCTCGCAGATTTTTTTTAATTCTTCCAGGGTGATAGGCTTCTCCCCCCTGATCCTGCGGTACACACTGTCGGCACTCAATGCCAGCAATTCACACAGATCATCGACCAGTGAAAGGTGAGCAGGGATATTTAACCTGATATAACTGAAAAGTTCCTGTTGAAGTGCTACGGAATCCATCAATCAGAAAATTACGGAATATCCGTAAACCGGGATATGAACTTTATTGAATTTCGCGAAAAGCATTCAAATTAATTCTACTTGAATGGAAAAGCAATAGCAAAAAACAAGAAAGGCCGGATGTTTCAGATTTCCTGCAAATAGCTGGTTCTCAGTACCGGGAATCGATTATTTTTCACTTTATAACCGGGCTAGGTTTGTATCAGCACTAAAGCCAAGGTTATGAAACAAGTCATCTGCTCTTTAATCCTGTTGTTCGGTTTGCATGAAACAGGTTTATGCCAACAGGCAAGTATACAGGCCCAACAGCCCAATGAAAAGCAGTCTGTAAACACAAATGCCGCTAAAAAACATACACTGAATTTCTTTATTATTTCCAAAAGGAAGAAAGGGCGGCTTGACCTGGCAACCCGGTTTAATATTGTCCGCACTAAAATTAAAAGCCTGCTGCGCCCGAAAAAATTTGTATCCATCATTGCAGACAATGCAGAACAGATGAGCGCTAAAGTGCTTTACAGGCTGGAGAAAAATAATGCCACGCTTGGTACAATCTGGTTTGATTCACATGGGATGTATAAGAAAGGGTATGGTTTGTTTTTTATCGGGCATGATGAAATCAGCCGCCGCACGCTTGCTGACAGTAATCATCAGCTTGCATTCCGCGACTTAGCACCCTACATGACAACAGAATCACGGATTATCCTGGGCTCCTGTTATGCCGGCGCAACCTACAGCCGTGCATCCATTGATTACAAAGACACTACCCGGATGGACGGCGATTCGCTGATGATGACACTGGGCAGCCTGATGGAGAACGGAACTGTATATGCTTCAGAAAGCTGGGTGATGACAAAACCAGGTTTATTCAACCGGAAAGCTGCCACAGGCGGATATCCAGGCCGGAAATTATTCCGTGACCTCTGTTACCAGCCAGCCTGGTCGCATGTTGGGATTTGGAATCAATACAGTGTACGCGATAATGAGATATCACGTATCAACACAATCTCACTGGATCCCGATGGTAACCTGGTAGTAAGGGCCAAACCCTGGCTGGAAGAAAAGAAAAAAGATAAAGTCATAAACCGTAACCTGAACAATCTTAAACCCGGGTTATATCATTAATCAGTACTAAAAATCAAAAAATGAAAAAACTGCTAACACTTGTATTCATTGCTGCTTGTATCAATACAACCGCACAGAACAGCAGCCTCCTGCCCAGGGATTCAGCGGAAGGATATAAAACCCGCCGCGGAATCTGGTTTATTCCAAATGCTGTGAACCGGGTAAACGGGCTGGCAGTAGGCGTACAAGCCATGAATGTAAATTCAGATTCCCTCGAAATAAATGGCATCAATGCCAGTGCAGGAATGCTCACGTTTTTTATGCTGCCTTATCTGATCGACTGGCAGTTAACCGGGAATAATGCGCGACGTAAAGAAACACAGGGGAAACTGGATCTTAATCCAGACAGCAGTGCAGCGCTTTCGGGAATAACTGTTATTCGTGGTCTTAGTCTGAGCTTTGGAGGTGAAATCGGTGTCAGTGTTCACGGAATCAATATTGCCGGAGGAATAACTGCCGGCTGCAATTTGTACGGTCTGTCTGTTACCGGTTATTTCACCAAGGTAGTTTCGTTTAAAGGAATCTGTATCTCCGGTGTACAGAATATTGCAGAGAAAGGAACCGGGCTGCAGATTGGTTTATTCAATAAATGTAAAAATCTCAAAGGCTTACAAATTGGATTGTGGAATAAAAGCGGAAAAAGGGGGTTGCCTTTTCTGAACTGGGGTTTCCGTTAAAACTAATAACATGAAAAAAATTTGCCTGTCAATCTGCCTGTTAATTTTCTGCGGGGCAATGAATGCCCAAAAAATCAATGCCATACATTTTGTGCTTGAGAACACCAACGCAGCTATGCCATTCAGTAAATTCAGTTCGCTGATTGGTGGTGTATATCATCCCGGTGCAGAAATGGCCATAACGAAATACTTCAGCCGTCGAAAAATGGAATGGGCCGGCCTGGCACATCTCGGGTATTTTATCACCGGTTTGGCAGCGGCATCCCGCTGTTGGATCGATACAATATACCCATCAGCTGAAAGGCCGCCTCTGGTTCAGCACCGCATTGGGTGCAGGCACTTTGTTTTCAATACCCGCAACCGCACAATTCAAACTGGTGAAATGGAAATTACCGGAGGCTTCATTCCGTGGCTCAGGGCACAGGTAATTTTTATTTCGGGGCTGAATACCGTTTCCCCAATACAAACAACGCCATCCTGATCGGGTACCAGCAGGCACTCCAGTTTCCTTTTGTAAAAAAGTATGTGCCCCTGCTGCCCTATAACTGTTTACAGATCGGATACAGGAAATCAATTCTTCAACACACAAAAAAATAATTATGCGTTTCGCATTATTCATACCGTTGGTTCTCCTGCTGTTGCTGACCGCCTGCCGGAAAGCACAAATAACTGCTACTGTAAATGGAACCGGAACTCCCGGATGGACAGATTCAAGCCTGCAACATCCGAAAAACCCGGCATTCACGAATCTGCTGGAAAAATACAGGCAGAAAGGATTACCCGGTATATCCTTGCTGGTAATGGATTCACGGAACATGGACAGGCGAAACAGGTTTTGCTGATATTGAAAACAAAGACCTTTCCATACAACCACTGTTTCAAAGTGGCCAGTATTACCAAACTGTTCATGGGAGCCCTGGTGTTTAGACTGATTGAAGACTCTATGCATACCGGAATGGGCTATAGTAGCCTGGATCAGAAAATCAGTCACTGGCTGCCCGAACGTGTCATCCGTCATCTTCCCAACGGCGATAAAATCACTTTGGGTCAATGTATGAAGCATGAAACCGGGATACCGGATGTTATTTCGCAGGACAATTTTTATCTAGCCGTATTAAATAACCCGAATCATATCTGGACACAGGAAGAACTGCTGGGATATATTTACGATATGCCTGCAGAATTTAATGCCGGTGACACAGCTGTTTATTCCAACACCAATACAATACTCATTACGATGGTGATGGAAGCTCAAACAGGAACGCAGCACGCAGATCTGCTGAAAAAATATATTACACAGCCGCTTGAACTCACCAGTACTTTTTACCAGCCGCATGAAACGCTGCCAAATACAGTAGCACAGGGATATTTTGATTTATACAATAATAGCACCATTGTGAATGTATCCAACCTGGTAAACGGGAGGGGGAAGGGGAAGGGGGATTTGTTGTAAACTGTTTGATCTGGATAAATTTTTTAGAGGCACCCGCCCCGGCAAACAAATCCCACCCCCCCCCCCCCCCCCAAAGAAGCTGAGTGTTGGAAGAGGGGGGGAAAACCAATTTTTATGGTTTGGGTTTTTACAAAACGTTCCGGGGGAAGAAATGGGGTTGGACAGGCGGCCGGGTTATACAGCCAATCTGTTTTATTTTCCGGCGAAAGGAGTACTGCATATTTTCTTTATTAATTACGGCACAGACGCTGACAGCGGGCTGAAACAGGTATTCCGTGAATTCCAGGATGAGTTGGTTGCATTGTCATTACAGTAACTAATTTCTCACTAATGAACAGATTGTCAATATACCATCGAAAATGAAAAAATGAAACGGATCTGCAGCCCTGAAGTCATCTGATTCGGGCCCCAGACATACTAACTTTATAAAAAACAGAACACATGAAAACCCGGCTATTCCTGTTCCTGGCAGCCGGGATGGCTGCCCTGAACTCCTGTACAGTAACAAGTTCATTATATCCGCTCTCCTCCCGGCCTGATCAATGTATCATAAAAAATGAATTCTCTGGTATCTGGTATTTCAAAGATGATTCATCCCAGCTTTATTCCATAGATACACTGGCCAAAAACAGCCTGCATGAATACCAGATACTCTGTCTGGATATGGACACCACTGATACCATGGCAGATTCGGTATATTTCCGGGCGAGGCTGGTACAGCTCCACGATTCGCTGTACTTAGACACCTATTTTGAACTGGGCAAAAATGACAAAAACAACATGGACCTGGAACTGCTGACTGTTACAAGGCATTTTATTTTCAGGTTGCATTTCATTTCCGCAGATACCATTCTTTTCCAGGAACCGGATCCTGTCGGAGTGATCAGCCTGATCGATAAGAAAAAAATCCACCTGACTTATGCTGGCTTGGGAGAAGATAATTTCCTGATACTTGATAAATCCGAACAATTGCAGAAAGCCATTACTGAATCAGAGAAGTATAAGTGGTTATATAAAAACACGCGGTTGTTAATACGGGTGAAATAAGGGACAGTTCTATAATTTTTGACAGCACCTGAATCTGGCGGGGACTGATTAAACCCTGAAATACCGGAAATCAAAATTGCATTTTTTGCAACTTAAATTTAACCGGCAGGATTATTCAATAATATCCAGCCGGTCAATTCACGTACTATTATGTCAAACATTCAAACTATGATGAGGTTTATTCTTCCGTTAATTATTACCATCAGTTCAGTCTCTAAGGCCCAAACCCAGGTGCAGGTAACAAATTTCATACCCGTACAGCTTAGTACTAATCTCGTGGTCAAAAATTCAACCAAACATGATTCGGCAATCCTTCTGACAGACCATGTTTTAGGAAACTCCTTTTATGGACAGGAATATATCGGACTTGATAAGATAGACCCTGCCAGTTCAGGTCAATGGTCGCCTATAGATGGGTTTAAACATATCATCTCCGGTCATGTCTATGCCTACTATTTCCGGGAACCTGCTGCCTTTGAAAGCGATGATGACCTGAATTTTGAAGTTCATCCCGACCTGAATATCAGCTATCTGAAAAAATATCTCGATGCAAGATCATTGTCAAGTTTCACAGCATTAAAAGCAAAAATTGAGGCAAACTGTAAATGCAATACGAATATTACATGTTGGCCAACCTTACCATCTCTCTCTGTACCTGATGTTCGCCAACTGAAAGAGATGGGGATATTAAAATGTAACGGCAACCATTTTATATGGGATTATCAAAAATACCATGATGACTATTTAAAAAACTGGCACTTAATATATGAGATCGATATACATGATAGAGAACACGGGAAATTCTATCCGTATTTATCATATATGCCCGTAAAAGGCCTGGACTATTTGCATGCATACGGACCATTTGTGCATGATGAAAAAGACCACTATTTTGACAGCCACGATAATCTTGAAATTCATCCAGCCGAGCAAATATGGTGGCGGAATAAAGTGAACAACAACAATCTATACCACCTATTTTTCGCAAGCGATAATTCTGGCAGGTTTCGCAGAGAAAGCTGGCAAGCCAACCCGCTTAAGGGTCAATATGCAATTGCTTTCCAGTGTTTAAAAAAAACTCAACAGATTAACTATGAAATGTCATTAGTGAATCAGCTGAACGTTTCGTATAAATCAACCGATGGCAAAAGCCATTTTCTTGTAATAGGGGAAGACACATTAGTCAGGGTGAATGAATCCTGGATAAATTCAATTACAGGCTTGCAATCCCCCGATATAGCAGATGTAAGTTTCCAGGATATTTATATAGATAAAAAAAGGCTGGATACATATCATGATACTTTAATTAAAGGTTACGTCGTCATAAAATCGGCTATCGGCGGGCCCGGATATGACTATTCGGGAAATCTCTTACTTTCAGTGTTAGAAAAAAAGAGTGGCATTGATCCAAGAATACAAAGCAAATCTGGGATTAATATGAATGGGCAAATCACGATGTTAACAGAGAATAAAGACCTGATTAAAGTCACTCTAACCCAAATAAAAGCAAATGGGATTGATGATGAGGGTACTCCGGAAGAATTGTCTGGATATATTGCTGTTGGCGCATTTAATTTAAATGAACACGCATTAATAAAACCAATCGAATCAGAATTCAATCCAGAACTAAACAGCACGCTCTGGTCTTCACTTGATGATCATGGTGAAACAGAATTAAAGTTTGCCAGAAAAGGTGAAATTAAAATTATGAACGTAAGCAGGCTTTTTTATGCTGCCCAGATTTCAAAAATTAAAATTGTGGCGGACCTGAATGAGGATGACGAAAGTTATCCAGATGGCGCTGAAAATTATAATTCAACCGTATCTGACGAAGAGGATGATCGGCTGGAAAAATACTGCAGGGAATGTTCGGCAGAAATAAACGTATTTGATATAATTGAAGGAAGGCCTTTGTTAAGGGAATTTCGGTTTGCTTCTGGTGGTACTGATATAGTTGTTCAGCTTAAGATCGAGCGACTTAAACACTAAGCAGTTAGTTTTTAAGAGCCTTTTTTCCGCTGCATACTAGCCTCATACAATACCATCCCGGTGGCCACGGAAACATTGAGCGATTCAAAGTCTCCCGCCATCGGGATCTTTATTCTCTCATCACACACTTTCATCAGCGCCGGATAAATCCCCTTCTCCTCCCCGCCCATTACAATGGCGGAAGGCTCAGTAAAATTGATTTCACCAACTGTTTTGTCAGCAGTCATTTCTGTGGCATACACTTTAATGCCATTCATATGCATATCATCAACCGCCTTCATTAAACTGTTCACGCGGCAGATCGCAATCTTTTCCAGTGCACCCGCAGATGTCAGCACCGCATCTTCATTCAGCGCCCCCACTCCTTTATCTGGTATTACAATCGCATGCACACCCATACAATAGGCGGTACGTGCAATACCACCAATGTTGCGGATATCCGTAATGCCGTCAAGTATTAAAAACAAAGGCGCCTCACCGCTTTCAATTACCTGCGACATCACATCCTGCAGATTCAAATATTGCACACGTGCTTTCTGCGCAATACATCCTTCATGATCCGGCACATTGAAATTATTCAGCTTAACCACGGGCACCTGGTTCACCGGCACTCCATGAGTGGCGGCCAGCGTACGGATCGCCAGCAGTTCTTTTCCACCTGCATTCTGGTCAATATAAATCCGGTCCAGTTGCAATCCTTCCTCTAATGCTTTCAGTACGGCATTCCGGCCGATTACGAGTGTATTTTTTTTGGGGCGTTGCGGAGAGCGGAAGGGTTTCATACTACAAAATTAGGTGAATCTGGTTAGCCGCTGGCTTTAGTCGTTAGTCTATAGTCACTAGTCGTTAGTCTGGGGCGAATTGAGAATTAAGAATTGAGAATTGAGAATTTGGTGCCGCGAGCTTTAGGAGTTTGTTTTTGAATTTTTACTTTTGAATTTTTAACCACAAAGTTCACAAAGGGTTCACTTTTGGAATTTGTGATTTGGATTTTGGAATTTTTAAAAAAAAGGACACATCAGATTTCTCCTTTGTGTCCTTTCAATAATTGTTGTGTTCTTACCAGTTAGAGTCCAAATGCTTTCTTCACCTGATCCACCATATCCAGTTTCTCCCAGGTAAACAGTTCCACTTCAATTTTCTTCTCGTTCTCTTTACCCTTATTGAACACTTTTACTTTCTTTTCAGGTTTGCGGCCCATGTGACCGTACGCTGCAGTTTCAGCATAGATCGGGTTACGCAGTTTCAGGCGCTGCTCGATAGCATAAGGGCGCATATCGAAAATTTTCTCCAGCTTCTTGGCGATCTCACCATCCGTCATTTTCACTTTGGCAGTTCCGTTTGTATCAACAAACAGTCCGCAGGGTTTGGCCACACCAATGGCATAAGAAACCTGCACCAGCACTTCATCACAAACACCGGCAGCTACCAGGTTTTTGGCAATGTGACGGGTTGCATAGGCAGCACTGCGGTCAACTTTAGAAGGATCTTTTCCGCTGAATGCACCACCACCGTGTGCACCTTTACCACCATACGTGTCCACGATGATTTTACGGCCGGTTAAGCCGGTATCGCCATGTGGTCCACCAATAACGAATTTGCCCGTGGGGTTGATATGGTAAGTGATCTTATCATTGAACAGCTTCTGGATAGAAGGTTTCAGTTGTTTTTTAACGCGGGGGATGATGATATTGATGATATCATTCTTGATTTTCTCGAGCATGGGTTTATCCTTGTCGAAATCATCATGTGAAGTAGATACCACGATTGTATCAATACGGATCGGGTTGTTGTTATCATCGTATTCAATCGTTACCTGGCTTTTCGCATCCGGACGCAGGTAAGTCAGTTCTTTACCGGCACGGCGTGTTTTGGAAAGTTCCAGCAGGATCTTGTGAGCCAGATCCAGCGGCAACGGCATATAGTTGTCTGTTTCTTTTGTAGCGTAACCAAACATCATACCCTGGTCACCGGCACCCTGTGCATTGGCTTTTGCTTCAAAGCTCAGGTTCTTTACATTCCTGTCAACACCACGGTTGATATCAGCACTCTGCTCATGGATCGCAGAAAGGATACCACAGCTGTTGGCTTCAAACATGTATTCAGCTTTGGTATATCCGATCTGGCGGATCACCTCACGGGCAATATCCTGCACATCCAGATAGGTCTTTGATTTTACCTCACCAGCCAGTACCACCTGTCCGGTTGTAACCAGTGTTTCGCAGGCAACCTTGCTCTGCGGATCATAGGCCAGGAAATTATCAATCAGCGCATCTGAAATCTGGTCGGCAACCTTATCGGGGTGTCCTTCACTGACAGACTCCGATGTAAATAAATAAGGCATGTATTATTTTTTAGTGTTCGCCTGCCGAAGGCCGGTACAGGCGGGGGCAAAGATAAGGTCTGGTCTATATTAAAAAAAGTCCACACTGTTAAACAGGTGGACTTATAAACATATCTTGATAATTTCTTCTACAGTTTCGAATAGATGACCCGCAATCTCATCCTGTGCGGGTTTAAATCAGCAGGACCTGTGTTACCCGTCAGTCTAACCCTTCCTTTGGCAATCGTGGGATTGATAAAGATGGTGGTCGTCAGGTCATCACCGGGAGGAATGCCATACTTCTCATTCAATGAGAATGGTGCCAGAACCCTCAGATCATACAAACTTTGTGTATGTGTAAGTATATGCTGGGCATAACGGGTAATATTGAAATGCCAGTTTTTAACAAGTCTGCCACCGGCATCCACAGCCTGCAACGGATAAGAACCAAATGGAACGAGGTCAAAAGCACCGCTTACAGACAATGCCAGGTCATAAGGAATCGTCCTGAATTTATAATTGGAACTGATACTGGGATCAGCCGCATCAAGATAAAGAAGGTCCGGTGTCCTGAAAACAGTGTCTGAAGGGTCATACTGCTGCTCCATAATCAATTCAGCACGGTGTATCACCCGGTTGCTCATCGTAGCCAGGTCAGGGATCTTCAGCGTGGCAAATGTGCCGGGTGTATTCTGGATGAACACCAGCGGATCAGAAGCTGTGCCATTATTAATAGAAGCCAGAGATGGCGTACCGCTATAATCCCTTTTTACATAGTTAGCGGATGCTGAAAGGCTGGTAAACCTGAAATAAGTTACACTGGTATCGCGGCCACCACCCCCTTTTTTGGGATTGTTGTAATAGATAGCCAGTTTGGTATTGGCATCATTCAGGTTAAAACCCATGATGGCATTACCGCCACCTTCAGAACGGAGGGCAAAACCCCTGAAAAGCGTTTTGAAAATGGAATCCGTTTTATAGGCATTCGATGTATCGTAGTTAACGAAACGGCGCGCAAGGTTGGTATCAAGCTTAATCCGTAACTGGTTTAAACTGGTATCCTGGAAAGCTTTCACAGAATCTTTCAGGTTACGCGGGAAAAAACTTTGTCCGGGCTTGCTGAGCGGGAAACCGGTATTATATGTGAAGTTCTCTACCCTGATTAAATAGGCAGAGTCACGGGAGAAATTGTTGGCAGAATTGAGCTCATACACCTTCACCGACTGGGAAGTATTAGTATCCCCATAGGTTTCCAGATAGCCAAGAACAAGTACAATGGAATCAATCTTCACACTGTCAGGGCGGTTAAAAGGATAAAAGCCATACAGGGTTGGCTTCAATTCGAGGAACATCCTGGCGTCTGTCTTACCAAAAATGGGGTCACTGTTAATCAATCCCAGGAATTGCTCTTCCCCGGCATTCAGGTACTGGGAGTCGTTTGCCAGTCCGAATGTATCATTATAAGCATAAACAGTCAGCGTGGTATCAAACGTGGTAATATTATCTACAGGCGGAATCAGGTCGCCGCCAAGCGTGGTAGATTCGTTGATTTTCTTACAGGCTGTAAACAGAATAGCAACCGTTGCGGCGATTGCTATCAGTGAAGTCACATAATATCTTTTTATCACAAAGTAGATTTATTCCGGTTTAGTGCGATTTACTTGTCTGCAAGATCGCCATAGAGTTGTAAATAGTCTGTTAAATCTCCTTCTGGGTTATAGGCTAAGGTCTTCTTGCCCCGCACTTTAGAAAATTCATCAAGGAGTTTTTTGTCAATCTTTTCAGCACCAAACGTAATGGCGTCAGCGAAAGAAGCCCCGCCCCTGAACATGGCCGTGTTGGTTCCTTCTTTAAATGCGTCCAGGTCTTTTTCTTTCAGGGTGGCATGGATCAGGGCCTTCTGGATGAATCCGCTGCCCATTTTTTCCTTGAAAGTATTCTGACCTATGGTGTACACAATTTTGCTGTGTGCAAATACCGGTTCTTTTTTATAGACCGTTTTCAGGTAGGCCGGGATTAAACCTGCCATCCAGCCGCTGCAATGGATAATGTCGGGAGGCCAGCCGAATTTCTTCACGGTCTCCAGGGCTCCTTTGCAGAAAAATACGGTGCGGAGGTCGTTATCATCGTACCATTTTTCATGCTCGTCATGAAAAACATACTTTCTTTTAAATAAATCCTCGTTATCGAGGAAATATACCTGCAAACGTGCACTGGGCAGGCTCGCCACTTTGATCTGGAGGGGCATATCGTCGTTATCAACCGTTACGTTGATCCCGGATAAGCGTACTACTTCGTGCAGTCGGTGGCGGCGTTCGTTGATAATGCCGAACCTGGGCATGATGCACCTGACTTCAAATCCGCTGTCATTTGCCTTGATTGCCAGCTTGTTCACCATTTCCGAAAACTCGGTGAGTTCCAGATAGGGTGACATTTCGTTGGCAATAAATAAAATTCTTTTCTTTGCTGTCATGGGTGTCCCGTTTAATTGACCGGTCTTATCTTTAAAGGCCGCAAAGGTAGCTATTTTACAGCGAATTCGGGCTGACTGGCGGTTAAAAGGCCCAAACACTTCTTAATCATGGTACTATTCAGGAAGAGAAATGACCTGGAAAAATGGCTGGAAAGCCAGCGTCTCCGGGGCTTACATATTGGTTTTGTACCCACCATGGGAGCCCTTCATGAGGGGCATTCCTCACTGATCCGGGCTGCCCGGGCAGACCGGGGAATTGTGGTTTGCAGCATTTTTGTCAACCCCACCCAGTTCAACGACCCGAAGGATTTTGAAAAATATCCCATCACCACCGGGCCTGACATACAGCGCCTGCTGGCTGATGGCTGCGATGCATTATTCCTTCCAGCTGTGTCTGAAATCTATCCGGAACAGGATGGCCCCATCCCCCGTTATGATTTGGGATTCCTCGAAACGCTGCTGGAGGGGTCTTTCAGACCGGGGCATTTCCAGGGCGTTTGCCGTGTGGTGGAAAAACTGCTGAGAATCGTGGGGCCCGACAGGCTCTATCTCGGACAGAAAGATTACCAGCAGTGCATGGTGATCAGCCGGCTGGTTGAAATCATGGATAAAAAAGAAGATATCCGGATTGTGATTTGCCCTACCCTGCGTGAGGCAGACGGACTGGCCATGAGCAGCCGGAATATGCGGTTAAGCACCTCACAAAGAAAAACAGCTGTTGAAATATATAATATGCTCAGCATGCTGAAACATGAAATAAAACCGGGATCATTATCGGCATTGCTGTTAAAAGCAAATCTGCAACTGGAATCTGCCGGCTTCCGGATTGATTATATCAGTTTGGCTGATGCAAATAACCTCTCTCCTGTTGACAACTGGGATGGCCAGCAGCACACTGTAGCATTAGTTGCGGCATTCCTGGGCGAAATCCGATTGATAGATAATATGGTGTTGACTTAACTGAAAACAATTATTCTGTTTTTGCCATTCAACCGCATCGCTTTATTTTCGGGGTTGATGAACAAGCGGATCCGCATAATTCTACAGTACCTTATTTTATTTGGACTGGGCGTTTTCTTTACCTGGCTTTCTTTAAAAAATCTCAACCAGGAAAAAATTGCGCAGATAAAACTGGCCCTGGCTAATGCCAGACACTGGCTGATGTTTCCTGTATTCGGGATGTTGCTGCTCAGTCATTATATACGGGCTCTTCGCTGGAAATTGCTGATTGAACCGATGGGCTACAACCCCACCAGCTGGCATTGTTTTTTTGCTGTGATGATCGGCTACCTCACCAACCAGGGCGTTCCCCGTTTGGGTGAAGTGCTGAAATGCACGATACTTGGCAGGAACGAGAACATCCCCCCGGAAAAACTGATTGGCACAGTAATCCTGGAAAGGATTATTGACGCCATCACCTTTGCGACCATCTTCGGTTTTACACTGATTATCCAGCCACACCTCCTGGGAAATATCCGGGAAGCCATTATGAGTGCACCAGAAGACGGACAGAAAGGCATCAGTGGCAAAACGATTTTCCTGATTATTGTTGGCGTGCTGGTGGTTTTATTCCTGGCATGGATTATCATCCGCAAAAAAACATGGAAAGACCTCCGGCGGATCTTCGGTCGTATCTGGCGCAGTGTGGTTCAGGGTGTGCTGACGATTAAATTCCTGAAGAAAAGAAAACGGTTCATTGTTTATACTGTCGTAATCTGGTCACTCTATCTTTTTTCCGGTTACCTGGGCTTTATGGCATTCAAGGAAACCAGCGGTTACGGAATTAAAGAAGCGTTTGCGATTTTATCAACCGGCAGTGTGGGATTGATTGTTTCCCCCGGCGGAATCGGCGCGTATGCATACCTGATCCAGCAAACGATGATACAGTATCGCCTCAGTGATGCGATTGCTTCTGCATTCGGCTGGATCCTCTGGCTGGCACAAACCATGATTATTGTAGTGGGAGGTTTGTTTAGCTTTGTAGCGATTCCTGTTCACAATAAAAGAAAACAACCTGAAAAGGGCTGATCTCATACCAACACGTATTTTAACAAGACCGGAGCTGGTCCAGCGTGCCGCACAATGGCGCATGAAAGGTTATACCATTGCATTCACCAATGGGGTGTTTGATATCCTTCATCCGGGACATATATTTTCTTTATCTGCCGCCGCCAAAGAAGCCGATTACCTGGTGGTGGGCCTGAATGCAGATGCGTCTGTAAAGAGACTCAAAGGCGACAGCCGACCGGTGAATAACCAGGACGCCCGTTCAATCCTGCTCTCTGCGTTAGTAATGGTGGATGCCGTTGTGTTATTTGAAGAAGACACACCGCTTGAACTGATTAAAGCCCTGATGCCGGATGTACTGGTGAAAGGCGGTGATTATACTATTGACCAGGTAGTCGGTGCTAAAGAAGTGATAGAAAACGGCGGGAAAGTAATCATCAACCCTATCCTTGAAGGGTTTTCAACAACTGCCATTATTGAGAAAAGCCGGGGTAATTCCTGATACGGATCCGGAAATATTAAGTTTTCAGTCCGGATGCCCTTTTTTGCAAGCCACGTGCTATTTTTATACCTGTTCCAGAAACCTTTACCATGGCCACCCACGACAAAAGAAAAACGATTGCCCGCGATATCAGCTGGCTTGCCTTTAATGCAAGAGTATTACAGGAAGCGGCAGATGCTACTGTACCGCTCAGGGAGCGGATAAAATTCCTTGGCATTTTTTCCAATAACCTGGATGAGTTCTTCCGCGTTCGTGTAGCTGCCTTGCGGCGTATGATCCAGTTGGGATCCAAAGCAAACATGCACCTGGAAAATGATCCCCAGCAGATACTGGATGAAATCCAGATGACGGTTTTAAACCACCAGGGGGAATTTAACCGGATATGGGAAGACGTGCAGAAAAAACTGAACGAACAGAAAATCTTCCTGCGTACGGAGAAAGAGCTGACCCACGAGCAACAGGCTTTTATCAGGAATTATTATGAAGATGAAGTGAGTTCAGTGGTCATACCACTCATGATTGAAAACATTCCCGACTTCCCTGCCCTGCGGGATAAGTCCATTTACCTGGGCGTGGTGATGTGGAAAAAAGAAAGCGCACTGAAACGAAAATATGCATTGATTGAAGTGCCCTCCCGGACATTGGGACGGTTTACGATCCTGCCATCATCTAAACCTGAAGAAACAAATATCATACTGCTTGAAGACATCATCCGGTTTAACCTGCCGGATATATTTTCTTATTTTGGATACGACCAATACAATGCCCATGTTTTTAAAGTAACACGGGATTCAGAGATTGATATTGACGAAGATTTTTCCACCAACATTATCCAGAAAATTGAAAAAGGGATCAAAAACAGAAGAAAGGGCAAGCCTGTGCGGTTTGTATATGACCGGGAAATGGATTCGGGCTTGCTTGAATACCTGATACGCAGGCTGAATTTATCCAAAAGGGATAACCTCATTCCGGGAGGCCGTATTCATAATTTCAAACACTTCATGGATTTCCCTGACCACGGATTCACAGATAAACGGCTTCGTAAAAAACCATTTGACCATCCCATGCTGACCAAAGACCGGGTGTCGGATGTGATTATGGAAAAAGATGTGCTGCTCCATTTCCCCTATCATTCTTTTGCACCGCTGATTGACCTGTTGCGTGAGGCAGCGTTTGACCCGGAAGTTATTTCCATCAAGATCACCTGTTACCGGCTGGCACCACAGTCTAAAATCATTAACGCTCTGATCAATGCCGTGCGAAACGGCAAGGAAGTAGTGGTGATGATGGAGCTGCGTGCCCGCTTTGAAGAGGAAGCCAACCTGGAATGGAAAGAAAGACTGGAAGAAGAAGGCGCCAAAGTGCTGGTGGAAATTCCGAACATGAAGGTCCATTCCAAGATCTGCCTCATCACCAAGAAAAGAAAAGACAACACAAATTTCTTTTATGGATTTGTGAGCACCGGCAATCTCAGTGAAAGAACGGCCAAATTATATGGCGATCATTGCCTGCTGACATCCAACCAGAAAATCATGTCGGATGTAAACCGGATATTCAACTATCTGGAGCAACCGAAAACCGGTGCGAATTTCTTGAAAGACTGCCGCTATATAATTCCCAGCCCGATGTTTGTAAAAAGGGAAATGATCAAGCTGATAGACGAAGAGATCAGGCAGGCGCGCAAGAAAAAACCGGCAGCCATCACCTTAAAGATGAACTCGCTTTCTGACGAGGATATGATCCAGAAATTATATGAGGCGGCCAGGGCCGGTGTGCAGATCAAACTTATCATCCGCGGTATATTCTGCATGTTCACTGAACATAAAAAATACGAGATGCCTGTTCGTGCCATCAGTATTGTGGATGAGTACCTGGAGCATGCGCGGGTGTGGGTATTTCACAACAGGGGTAAAGAGAAAGTTTATATATCTTCGGCTGACTGGATGAAGCGAAACCTGGAACACCGCGTTGAAGCTACATGCCCGGTTTTCCATGACCAGCTCCGGCAGGAACTAAAAGATATTCTTGACATACAATTGCAGGATAATGTAAAAGCCCGCTGGCTTGATAATGAACTGAGCAATGAATATGTGAGGACTACCAAGAAGAAAATCCGTTCACAGGTGGAGATTTATAATTATCTCTACAATAAAACAAAGCAAACACGTGAGACTGGCAGCAATTGACATCGGGAGTAACGCAGCAAGATTACTGATAACAGATGTAATGGCAGGCCCCCAGGGTACTGCAGAATTTATTAAAGTGGTGCTGGTGCGTGTGCCGCTGCGATTGGGTTTTGATGTTTTCGACAAAGGTGAAATCAGTCCTGTACGGGCTGAAAAAGTTATAAAAACCATCAAGGCCTATAAACTGCTGCTTGATGTGTATGATGTTAAACACCTCCGTGCCTGTGCCACCTCCGCAATGCGGGATGCCGTGAATGCACCGGAAATCATTAAAAAAGTAAAAGCGGAAACGGGTATCCAGATAGAAGTGATCAGCGGGCAGGATGAGGCCTCGTTCATATATGAAAACCATGTTGCCGAGAATATGGCCACCGAAGAGTCTTATCTCTATATTGATGTGGGTGGTGGCAGTACCGAGCTGACATTTTTCAGTGACAATAAACTCATCTTTAAAGAATCATTCAACATAGGGACAATCCGCCTCCTGAAAAACCAGGTAAATGAAGCCGCCTGGGATGAGATGAAAGAATGCATCCGTTCAAAAACCAAAGGACATCACCATGTAACGGCGATCGGTTCTGGCGGTAACATCAACAAAATATTTTCTATTTCGAAAAGGAAAGACGGCAAACCCCTGAACCTGGAATTACTGCGTGATTATTATAAGGAATTCAGCACGCTGTCACTCGCCCAAAGGATCAGCTTATATAAACTCCGGGAAGACCGTGCCGATGTAATTGTCCCTGCCCTGCTGATTTATATTAACGTCATGCGCTGGGCCGATGCACAGGAAATATTTGTTCCCAAGATCGGTCTGGCAGACGGACTCGTTCATACCCTTTACGAAGAACTGAAGAAAACGGAATCCCTCGAGCAGCAATGAAACAAAAAATATTCTTATGAGTGTGAACAAGGAGATTAAAAAAGTAACCACCCATACTCTCCAGATGATGAAAGAGTCGGGTGAGAAAATCAGTATGCTCACCGCATACGATTTTTCATTTGCAAGAATCGTGGATGGCGCCGGGATCGATGTGATCCTGGTTGGCGACTCCGCCTCCAATGTGATGGCAGGCCATGAAACCACATTGCCCATCACACTTGACCAGATGATTTACCATGCACAATCGGTTATACGAGGCATCAACCGCTGCCTGGTTGTGGTGGATATGCCTTTTGGTTCATACCAGTCCAACTCAGATATCGCCCTCGCCTCTGCCATTCGCATCATGAAAGAGACCGGCGGTCATTCCGTTAAAATGGAAGGCGGCCGTGAAGTGGCGGATGCTATTAAACGGATTGTGTCAGCCGGCATCCCGGTAATGGGTCATCTTGGATTGACACCACAGTCTATATATAAATTTGGCACTTATACTGTCCGGGCCCGTGAAGAAGCAGAAGCGCAAAAACTGCGGGAGGATGCTAAAATCCTGGAAGAAGCCGGATGTTTTGCCATTGTACTTGAAAAAATCCCGGCCAAACTGGCGGAAGAAGTGTCAGCTTCATTACGCATTCCAACAATCGGTATCGGCGCCGGTGGTCAATGTGACGGACAGGTGCTGGTGATGCATGATATGCTTGGTATAAATACTGAATTCAAGCCCCGTTTCCTCAGGCAGTACCTGAATATCCATGAGCTCGCAACCCAGGCGGTAGCCGGTTATATTAAAGATGTGAAATCAGGGGATTTCCCCTCTGCGGCCGAGCAATATTGAACTGATGTTACCTGAATAAAATTGTTTATTTTTACATACTAAAAAGTATAGCATGACGAAGAAAATCGGATACATTTTCTCCCTGATCCTTACTGTGTTGTTTTTCTCCTGCCAGCAGGAAATAGACCCCAATACAGGAGGTACTGGCAATACAGGTTCAACGGGCGATTTCCGTGCAAAAATTGACGGTGTTCAGTGGGTAGCCAATAAAACAACAGGCGCTTCAAGAATGTCCGGGTTTATCAACATTACTGGTGTAGGAACTGACAAGAAACTTATCACGATGACCCTGACAGACTCAGGTGTCCATCATTATATCCTGAATGATGCTTCATTTAACGTAGGGGCATTCCAGGACAGCACTTTACCGAATGTAGTTGCATTTTCATCCAATGCAAGTGGTGATACAGCCATTGCAGGCGGTTACGTGGATATCACATCCATTGATACAGCCCGTAAAAAAATCAGCGGCAGTTTCCGTTTCAAAGTACTCCGTCCGATGGATAACCTGAAAAGGAATATTACAGAAGGTGTTTTTACCAATATTTCTTACACGACCAGTCTGGCCCCGACACCCACTACTGATACTTTCCATGTAAAAATAAATGGAACACTGTATACACCTCCTGTAGTTGTTGGTGTTTCCACACCGGCTATTCCACCCATGACAGCAACAATAGCGATCAATGGTACTGACCAGGCGGCGTCTAAAACAGTAGGGCTGATCATGCCAAAAGATATTGTACCCGGTAGTTATACCCTGGATTTATTCGGCGCCACTTATATCGGCGTTTATAATCCCGATCAGGACCCCAACCATTCCCAGGGTGCAACATCAGGAACACTGACCATTTTATCACATAACACGACAACCAAAAGAATCAGGGGCAATTTCAATTTCCACGCAGAAGCAATCCTGAACCCCTGCTGAATTCGGAAATGACTGAAGGGTATTTCTCTGTTGTATATCAATAATCAGGTTAAACAGATTTCAAGCCGGGATTTTTCCCGGCTTTTTTTATGCCCGAAAAACACGGAACTTTGCATCCTCTTAAATCAGCAACCATATGGAATTCCTGAAACAACTTGGCATCGGTCCCGTAAACGAAGGGATCAGCACTGGTCTCAAAACAATAAAAGGTGAAGGCCCCGTCATCGAATCTTATTCGCCTGTTGACGGCAAACTGATAGGCACCGTAAGTTCTGCCACGCGTGCAAACTACGATGCAGTGGTAAAAAGCGCTGAAGCTGCTTTCCAGCAATGGAGACAGGTTCCTGCTCCCCGCCGTGGTGAAATCGTCAGACAGATTGGTGAAGCATTACGACAGTATAAAGAACCACTGGGCAAACTCGTTTCTTATGAAATGGGAAAAAGCCTGCAGGAAGGGTATGGTGAAGTACAGGAAATGATTGACATCTGCGATTTTGCTGTGGGCCTCTCCCGCCAGTTACACGGACTTACCATGCACAGTGAAAGACCCGCGCACCGGATGTATGAACAATGGCATCCGCTGGGTATCACCGGTATTATTCCCGCATTCAATTTTCCCGTAGCAGTATGGAGCTGGAACAGTATGCTGGCCTGGGTTTGCGGCAATGTTTGTATTTGGAAACCTTCAGAAAAAACACCGCTTTGTGGCATCGCCTGCCAGAATATCGTAGCAGAAGTTTTTAAAAAGAATAATATCCCTGAGGGCGTTTGCTGCCTCGTCACCGGTGGCCGCGATCTGGGAGAATGGATGTCATCCGACACCAGGCTTCCTTTGATTTCAGCCACAGGCTCCACCCGGATGGGAAAAGCAGTTGGAACAGCTGTAGCCACCAGGCTCGGCCGTTCTTTGCTTGAACTGGGTGGAAATAACGCCATCATCATTTCTGATAAAGCCGATCTGAAGATTGCCATCACAGGCGCTTTGTTCGGTGCCGTAGGAACTGCAGGCCAGCGTTGCACCAGCACACGCAGGCTGATCATCCATGAATCCATTTATGATTCAGTGCGCAACAAACTGGTCGCAGCCTATAAACAACTTCGCATCGGTGATCCATTGGATCAAAACAACCATGTAGGTCCGCTGATTGACAAAGCAGCTGTACAACTTTACCTGGATTCAATTGAAGCCTGCAAAAAAGAAGGCGGTCGTTTTGTAGTGGAAGGTGGTGTGCTCAGCGGTGCCGGATATGAAAGCGGATGTTATGTGAAACCCTGCGTGGCTGAAGCAGAACCCGGATACAGCATTGTACAGCACGAAACCTTTGCACCCATTTTATACCTGCTGAAATATAAAACCATTGCCGAAGCCATCACGATACAAAATGGCGTTCCGCAGGGTTTATCTTCTTCCATTATGACACTGGATATGCGCGAAGCAGAACAGTTCCTTTCTCAGTCAGGCAGCGATTGCGGTATTGCCAACGTAAACATCGGCACATCCGGTGCAGAAATCGGCGGAGCATTTGGCGGTGAAAAAGAAACCGGCGGCGGCCGTGAAAGCGGCAGCGATGCGTGGAAGAATTATATGCGCAGGCAAACGAATACGATTAATTACAGTGAGTCGTTACCGTTAGCGCAGGGGATCAAATTCGATTTGTAAATGCTTCACCACCCTCCTACGCTTCGCTTCGGCGGGCGCGTAGGCACATAGGTACACATAGAAATACAGCGCGAATTTCCTATAGAAGTAACTTTTCGAATAAAATGGATTTGCGTAATGTATTTCTATGTGTTTCTATGTGCACTATGTGCCTATGTGGTAAAGACTCTTTTAAGGGAATTATGATTTGTGGGAAATATTTCCAATTTTTGCAAATCGGGGAAACCGTATAACAATTTCAAATCCATGAGAAAAACAATCCTGGCCCTGTGTGTACTTTGCACAGCGCCTTTTTTCAGTCAGGCACAGCTAAGGGTAGCCATTACCGGCGGCGCACATCTTTCAACAGTTATTGAAACCAATAACCTGACAGGTTGGGATACCATCAGCCCGAATTATTCAGGCAGGCTGGGATTCCATGGCGGATTCAGTGCAGATATCCCGTTCAGCCCCACCTCTAAACTTTTTTTCCAGCCAGGCGTAATCTATTATAATAAAGGAAGGAAATTCGACCAGGTTTCTGATACCACGCAAACCATCATCCGCAGGAAAAGCGAACAGTTTGTAAACTATGTTGACATCCCCCTGAATCTGGTTTTAAAATTCGGTTCTAAAACGAAAATTATTATTGGCGGCGGACCTTATGTTTCCTTCTTTTTCTCCGGTAAAGAAACCGGGCAAACCTATACACGCACTGGTATTGCTTCCTCTACAGAAAATGCGGATCTGCCGGTTGGTAAAATGCCCGGTCAGTACCAGGTTGTCAATTACGGCGTTCATGGATTAATTGGTTTGGAATCCGGCCGGTTTTTTATCACTGGGAATTACAGCCGCGGCCTGAATGATTTTTACAATGCGGTTGATTACACTGGTACTTTCAAACACCAGGTGATTGGCGGTTCTGTCGGCATTTACCTTGGCAAATCAGTTGAGATAATAAAAAAACCAAAGGACAAAGACAAAGATGGTATTCCAGATACAGAAGATGAATGTCCTGACCAGGCCGGCCCCGCTGTAACCCATGGATGCCCTGATAAGGATGCAGACGGTATTGCAGATAAAAACGATCAATGCCCAGACCAGCCCGGCACCGTTGCCAACCATGGCTGCCCGGTAGTTGATACCGATAAAGACGGAGTAAATGATAAAGATGATAAATGTCCCACCGTACCCGGCTTACCCAAATACAAAGGTTGCCCGCCTCCTGACACCGATGGTGATGGCGTGAATGATGAAGAAGATAAATGCCCTGCATTGGCAGGTATTGCCAAATACCAGGGATGTCCGGTACCGGATACTGACGGTGATGGTGTGAATGATGAAATGGATAAATGCCCGGCTGTGGCAGGTTTGAAAGAAAGAAACGGATGCCCGCCGGAAGAAATCAAACAGGAAATAATTGAGAAAGTAAATTATGCAGCACGCAGGATACAATTCCAGTCAGGTAAATCAATACTCCTGCCCTCTTCCCTCAAGGAACTGGATGCAGTAGCCGTTTTGTTGAAAGAGCATACTGACCTGCTGCTCGATATTGAAGGCCATACATCCGCTGATGGCAGTGCCGCCTTTAACCAGAAATTAAGTGAAGACCGGGCTGCTGCTGTGAAGAAATACCTTGTCTTAAAAGGCATTAATGAAAACCGGCTTTCGGCCAAAGGATATGGTCCGAGTCAACCCCTGGTTCCCGGTACTTCATCTGCGGCCAGGGCCCAGAACCGCCGCGTTGAAATGAAGTTGCGCAACTAAACCTGTTAAAGTCACGTCAAATCATAGCAATAAGCCCCCTTTTCCGGGGGCTTATTTGTGTAAAATGTATGAATGGTAATCAGTATTTTTACGCTTACACCAAATTTGCAGTATAAAAACACACAAATGAATAGTAATCTGAAAAAAATCATGCTGGTCGTTTGCAGCGGAATTATTGTTTCTGCCGCTTCTGCCCAGAATGATGTACCCAAAGGATGGCACATGATGGATAAGGCCACTACCGGTTATTACGGTCTCAGCGTTGATAAAGCTTACAATTTTGTAAAATCAAAAAAACTGAAAAGCCAGCAGGTGATCGTGGCGGTGATTGATTCTGGTGTTGATACTTTACATGAAGACCTCAAATCCGTTTTATGGCATAACCCGAAAGAGATTCCGGGTAATGGCATTGACGATGATAAAAACGGTTATGTGGATGATTACTACGGATGGAATTTCCTGGGTGGCCGCGATGGAAGGAATGTGGAAGAAGATTCTTATGAAGGTGCCAGGGTTTATCATTTATTCAAATCAAAATGGGATGGCAAAGATGCCAAAACCATGAAACTTCCTGCCGATGAACTGGCTGAGTTCAATATGTGGAAAAGGGCCCAGGAAGAAGTTACCGGCGGTGATAACACCAATACCCTGGAACTTATTTTCATGAAAAGGGCATATAATAATTGTGTGAAAAGCGACAGCATCCTGCGCAAAGCCATGGGCAAGGAAAAATTCACAGGCCAGGAACTGGGTGATTTTACCCCGACAGAAACAGATGTCAAAAAAGCAAAAACCAGTTTGTACGGTTTGATGTCTCAAAATGACGCACTCACAACCACTAACCAGGAATTCCTGGAAGGCTTTGGCGAATATGTAAGTGGTGAAGAGAAAAAAGCAGAAGCGGCCACCATTGCTCCCAAAGATTACCGCGGTGAAATCGTAAAAGATAATTATGATGATTTCAACGACCGTTTTTATGGCAACCCGGACGTAATGGCCAGTGAAAAATCTGCCATGCACGGCACACACGTATCCGGTATTATTGCAGCTGACCGTAAAAACAATGTGGGCATGAAAGGGATTGCCGACAATGTGAAAATCATGATGCTCCGTGCCGTACCCGATGGTGATGAGCACGATAAAGACATTGCCCTGGCCATCCGTTATGCGGTTGACAATGGCGCCAAAGTAATCAACATGAGCTTTGGTAAAGGTTTCTCCCCCGAGAAAAAATGGGTGGATGAAGCGGTAAAATATGCAGAGAGCAAAGGCGTATTGCTGGTACATGCTGCCGGAAACGATGCAAAAAATATTGATACTACTTTCAATTTCCCCACGCCCGCCCTGCTGGATGGTACACGTCCCACTAACTGGATTACAGTGGGTGCAAGTGGTGATCCCAAAGCCGGCGGACTGACCGCTAATTTCTCCAACTACGGAAAAACTGAAGTGGATGTATTTGCTCCCGGTGTGAAAATCTATTCTACCGTTCCCGGTGGCAATACTTACCAGAACCTGCAGGGAACCAGTATGGCTTCTCCGGTTGTAGCAGGACTTGCCGCTTTCCTGCTGGAGTACTACCCTAACCTCAGCCCTGCCCAGGTTAAAATGATTATCGAAAAATCTTCACAGAGCCCCGGACTTGTTGAAAATCCGGGAACAAATAAGATGGTTCCCTTAAGCGAATTATCCCGTTCAGGCGGCATCGTCAATGCGTATGAAGCTGTTAAACTCGCTTCAACCATTAAAGGCGATCGCAAACCTGTTCCGGCTAAACCGAAGAGTACGGTGAAACCGAAACCGGGTACGTAAGCGGGCGTAATGTAATTGGAAAGCCGTTCAGAGATGAGCGGCTTTTCTTATGGGCTAAAGTTGGAGGTTGGAGGTTGGAAGTTGGAGGTTACTCCCGAAAGGTCGAAGACTCTTCCAATGTTGGAATGTTGGATCGTTGGAATGTTGGATCGTTCTTAAAGCAGCAAACTGTTCATTGAACAGTATCCCTTCGAATTTCGTGAACTCATATATTTTAAGACTCTGCGAATTGAGGAAACAATCCAACTCTCCAACAATCCAACATTCCAACAAAAGTAGTTTCTTCGATCTTTCGGACACAACCTCCAACTTCCAACCTCCAACCTCCAACCAAATCTCATCCCCCGTTTCAACTTTGCGAATAGTCTTTATTTTCCGAACTTCAGGCAAACAAAAACCTGCATCATGCCCCGACCCGACCTGAGCCGCGTACCCGAATGGTACCATGGCTATATCAAAGCAGCAGAAGGTGAAGACCTGACAGCCATGCTTCACAATCAACAGCAAACGGTTACAGCCTTCCTGGCGTCAATCCCGGAGGATATGAGGGATTACCGCTATGCGCCCGGGAAATGGACGATACGCGATCTGGTACAACATATCAATGATGGCGAAAGGGTATTTGCTTACCGTTCGCTCAGTTTTGCAAGGTTTGACCCTGCACCGCTTCCCGGTTTCGATGAAAATGACTGGGCTGATAATTCAGGCGCATCAACCCGAAACTGGGATGATCTGGTGGCAGAATTCAAAAGCCTGCGGGAATCCTCAGTTTTATTATTTAAATCATTCAGCGAAGCACAACTGGAAGCCAGCGGAACGGCGAGTGATAAATCCAATTATGTAAGGGCATTTGGATTTATTATGGTGGGGCATCTGGAGCATCATGTGAAGATTATTAAGGAGAGATACCTAAGTTAAAATTCCAAATCCCAAAACACAAATTCCAAACACAAAACTTTGTGTCCTTTGTTTTGGCTTTGTGCACTTTGTGGTAAAAAAATTAAAAAAGCCGGTTACTCTGTAGTAACCGGCTTTTTAATAAGTTTATAATTCTCAAAACGCCTTTTTCGCAGGCTCTTCAACTGTTTTTGCCTTGGCCAGGTTTTGCTGGCTGATGATATCATTCATCACTTTCACAGCCTGGTCGAGGTAGATATCCTGCTGGAGAGATTTCAGCCACTGTTTGAAACGTTCTTTTTTATTTGAATCATTCGCCCAGCGGTTATTGTCGGCGGGCAGTTCTTCCACATCCATTTCTTTTTTCAGCTTCATGAGTGATTCGAGCTGTTTCATGGTACTGCGGATTGCAGCCTGTTCTTGTTTGTATTTATCAATCTGCAGCGAATACTGGCGGTCGTTTTGCTTACTCAGCCATTCCACGCTTTCGCGGATCAGGTTGAACGTGGGATCGCCTTCCAGTCTTTTATTACTCAGGTCCTGGATTGTTTTCAGGTTATAACCTGCATTCCAGTTTGCATATGGTGATTTGCTGATTTCATCCCAGGGCAATGCATCGGGATCATCTTTCTCACGCACTTTGAGGTATTCCAGGTTATCGGGTAAAACGATATCAGAGCTAACACCTTTTAACTGGGTGGAACCACCGTTAATGCGGTAGAATTTCTGCAACGTCAGTTTTACAGTACCGAGATCGGAGTTTGACATGGAGAAACCATTCACCGGATCGAGACCGATGTTGCGTTGTACGGTTCCTTTACCATAAGTCGAAGTACTTCCGATAATAACACCACGGCCATAATCCTGGATCGCGGCGGCAAAAATTTCAGAAGCGGAAGCGCTGAATTCATTCACCATTACAGCCAGCGGTCCGGTATACAGCACACTGCGGTCTTTGTCTTTCAGGATACTGGGTTTGTCGTCACGGTCTTTTACCTGTACGATAGGGCCTTCATCTATAAACAGGCCGGCCATTTGAACCACATCATATAATGAACCACCGCCGTTGTTACGGAGATCGATAACGATACCATCAACTTTTTCTGCTTTCAGTTTAGTGACTTCTTTAGCCACATCTATATAGCTGCGGTTGCCATTGGGGTGTTCAAAGTCAGCATAAAATTCAGGCAGGAATATATAACCGATTTTAGTAGGGCCTTCTTTTACAATTGCACTGCGGGCAAAAGTTTCGTCCTGTACAATTTCATCACGGATCAGGGAAACTGTTTTCAGGGTGCCGTCCTGCTTTTTCAGGGTGAGTCTTACTTCGGTGCCTTTCTGGCCGCGGATCAGTTTTACCGCATCGGTAACCACAAAACCGGTTAACTCAGTAGGATCTTCTTTACCCTGTCCCACTTTTACAATCACATCACCGGGCTGGATTTCACCGGATTTCCAGGCGGGGCTTCCTGTAATAACACTGGCTACTTTGATATTGCCATCATCATATTGAAGTGAGGCACCGATACCAAAAAAGCGGCCACTCATTTCTTCATCAAAATATCTTTTATCAACCGGCGGGAAAAATTCTGTATGCGGATCCATCGTGGTGGTGATGGCATTTACGAATAGGTTGAATTTATCATCATCGGTGAATTTGAAACGGTAACGTTCAAACGTGCGGTCCATGATGCGTTTCACTTTCTCACGTGCATCCTGTTCCAGTTCGGCATCAGTCCTGACCACAAACTTATCTTTACCCTTGTTTTTCTCACGCACATCCAGCAGGTCCACATACCTTTCCAGGGTCATGAATTTGAGTTTCTTCCTCCAGCGGTCGCGGCGTTCCGCATCTGTGGAAGGATAATCCATTTTATCGGGATCGAGGTTTACGTCCTCGTCTTTGGAAAAATCAAAAGGTTTTGACAGGAATTCATTGCACATCTTGCCGGCTTCTTCCATGCGGGTGTTGAAGGTCTTGCCTGCAGCCAGGAAGAATTCTACCGGTGCCCCTTTTATTTCTTCGTCAATACTGTTTTCATATTTCTTCAGGGAAGTAATATCCCCTGCAAGCAGGATGTTTTTTTCGGCATCCAGTTCTTTGAGGAATTTTTTGAAGATTTTCTGGGAAAAGTCGTCGTTTATCTGCTGCGGGCTGAAATGAGCCTGTGACAGCATTTCTCCAACCAGCTTCAGGATCTGCTCGTACTTGGAGGGCGGATTTTTCTTACCCGTACCGGTTCCCATGGTATTGAAAGCCAGAAAGGAACCTGCCAGCACCATCATAATCACTATGGGTAGTCTTTTCATATTTAAAAGATATTTTAGGGTATTTGACATAATCCAAAAATAACGCAAAAAGCCTGTTTTTCTTGCCCTTATCAGCTTTTAACAAGGGTTTTTGATAAGTGGTCAGACCAACTGATATCGCCATTAAATCATTCAAATACAATGCCCGGCACTGCTTTTTATTTTTTGACAAAACTCCTTTTTCTTATTTTTGCATCCCGCAGGAAAGTCCCGAAAGGGGTTTTTCAATCATGGTGGCTGTAGCTCAGTCGGTTAGAGCATCAGATTGTGGTTCTGAGGGTCGCCGGTTTCGAGCCCGGTTAGCCACCCGCAACAACCCCGCTCCGAAATAACGGACGGGGTTTATTGTTTTAAATGACCGAAGTACAATGAATGATTGGATTATCTGGATATTAATACCGCTGTCATCCGCCCTCATCGGCTGGATCAGTATCAGTATGGTGATTTACTTCCTGTTTCACCCGCAGCAACCGAAAAAATTACCGGGTTTTACTATTCAGGGTATTCTTCCCAAAAACCAGCCGGTCATTGCAAAAGGACTGGGCAAACTGGCCAGTAAAGAGTTTCTTTCATTCTCCGGAATTGAAGAGAAAATCAGCAGCCCGGAAAACCTGGAGAAAATCCTTCCGCTGATTGAAGAACATGTGGATGATTTCCTCCGGAACAGGCTGAAACAGGAAATGCCGATGATCAGTATGTTTATTGGCGACAAGACGATCCAAACACTGAAAACAGCATTTATGAAAGAAATCACCCTTCTTTTCCCTGCTGTTATGAAAAAATATGCGGCCAACCTGCAAAACGACCTGAATATCGAACAATTGATCTCCAGCCGTGTTGAAGCAGTTTCGATGCATCAACTGGAAGAACAGTTCCAAAAAAACCTGGCAAAAGAAATCAAACTGGCTAAACTTTTTGGCGGTTTAATTGGTTTAACGATCGGCCTCGGTCAGGCACTGGTACTTTGCCTGGTGAAATAGCCTTTAAAAAAGAATTGAAACCCCTTGTAGCTGAGTTCTGCCATTCATCCCGAATGAAGAACTGCTTTTGCAGGAAAAATCAACGATATACGTCTAATAATCAAATCATTTACATGAGACCTTTCCTTCTCCTAATTTTCTTATTTTCAATTAGTTATACATTAAGCGCACAAATGCCGGGCGGACAGAACCGCGGAGGCAATGGCCGTACCCAAATGAACGGCAGCCTGTACGGCAAGCTGGTAGATTCAAAAACGGACAAGCCCATTGAATACGCTTCCGTCCAGCTGGTGGCAAACCGGATGGATACTGTGACCAAAAAAAGAAAAGAAGTGGTGGTTGCCGGGATGATTACAAAAACCAATGGTGAGTTCCTGCTTGAGAATGTGCCGGTGTTTGGCCAAATGAAATTACGCGTGACTGTGGTTGGTTTCAAACCTTACGAACAGGCGGTTTCATTTGACATTAAAATGGGCGGGCAAAATGGCGGAAACGGGGATATGAGCAGCATGATGGGTGCACTCGATAAAGACCTGGGCAATATCAAAATTGATGTGGCTGAAAAAGAACTGGAGAATGTAACCGTTACTTCCAGCAATCCTGGTTTAAGACTGGGTATAGACCGTAAAGTGTTCAATGTAGATAAGAATATTGTTTCTGCAGGAGGTACAGCAGTAGATGTGATGAAGAACGTTCCGATTGTGAGTGTGGATCTCGATGGTAATGTTACCATGCGTAACAATGCGCCGCAGATATTTGTGGATGGCAGGCCGACAACGATGACGTTAGACCAGATTCCGGCTGATGCGATTGATAATGTTGAAATCATTACAAACCCTTCTGCCAAATTTGATGCTTCCGGTGGTACTTCAGGTATCCTGAATATCGTGCTGAAGAAAAACAAGAAAGTTGGTTATAACGGAAGTATCCGTTCTAATATTGATTCCCGCGGAAGGCTTGGCCTGGGTGGTGATATCAACCTCCGTCAGCAAAAAGTGAATTTCTTCCTGAGCGGAAACTACAACCAGCGGAAATCAATCAGCACCGGTAATACCGACAGAACTACTTATGGTCCTCCCGGTATCCTGCTCAACCAGGATGATAAGAGTACGATGAAAGGAAGTTTTGGTTTTTTCAGGGGCGGTGTAGATTTCTTTATTGATAACCGGAATACGCTTTCCCTGGCAGGCAATACGGCAAGCGGTAATATGAACCCCTACTCTACCAGTGAGATGTTATCCACTTTCACTACAGCACCATTTGGTTCTTCACTGGCTATGCGCAGCTCAACCTCTAAAAACCATTTTGAAAACGCAGGTACTTCACTGAGCTATAAACACAACTTCCCGAAATCAGGTCAGGAATGGACAGCGGACTTCAATTACAACGGAAGCCGCAACAAGAGTTCGAATATGATTTCAACCGATTCACTTGACCTGAACACAAAGAATATCATTAAAACTTCGTCGCAGCGCCAGGATGGCAGCGGCACGAATAAGAACTATACATTCCAGACTGACTATACCAATCCCCTTTCTGATAAATCAAAACTGGAACTGGGCGCCCGTTTAACGATCAGGAATGTAGATAACCAGAATGAATTTTATTTTATTTCCGGAACGAATGCCATTTACAATCCGCTTTTGTCTGTGAAGTATAACAGCTCTGACAAAGTGTATGCAGCATATACCACTTTTTCAAACCAGCTGAAGAATTTCGGATACCAGCTGGGTTTGCGTGTTGAAAGTTCCAATTATGAGGGGCACCTGCCTGATAAGGGACAGGATTTCAATATCAAGTTCCCCGTCAGCCTTTTCCCGAGTGTGTTCCTGAATAATAAACTGAAACACGACCAGGAGCTGCAGCTGAACTATACAAGGAAAATCAACCGCCCGAATTTCTTCCAGTTGTATCCTTACACAGATTATTCTGATTCACTCAATATCAGCCGTGGTAATCCCGGTCTGAATCCTGAGTTTACCAATAACCTGGAGCTTTCTTACCAAAAGACATTTAAGAACAAGGATAATTTCCTGGCATCTATTTACTATAAAAACACAACAGACCTGATCACGCGATACCAGGTAAGGGAAACTGTTCCTGATACGATCCTGGTGAATACGTATATCAATGCCGACCGCAGTTTTGTAACAGGTCTTGAACTGGTATCAAAAAACAAAGTAGCTAAATGGTGGGATCTGACCACTAACCTGAACCTCTTTACTTCCAAAATCAATACCGGTATTGCCGGCCAGCCCGATCAGGATCAGTTTGTAAGCTGGTTCGCGAAAGTGAATAACCAGTTTAAACTGGCTAAAAACCTGACGCTGCAGATTTCCGGTGAGTACCAGTCCAAAACGATACTGCCTCCCGGAGGCAGTGGCGGTGGCGGTGGTGGTGGCCGTGGTGGATTTGGCGGTGGTGGCGGTATGTTCGGTCAGTCCACTTCATCCCAGGGTTATGTAAGGGCCAACTACTTTGTGGATGCGGGTATTCGTTATGAATTCCTGAAAAACAAGCAGGCCTCTTTTTCACTGAATATGAACGACATCTTCCGCACCCGTCGTTCTGATATACATTCAGAATCCCTTTATTTCACCCAGGATGTGTTCCGTCGCCGTGACCCACAGATTCTCAGACTTGGCTTTAACTGGCGCTTCGGTAAATTCGACCCGAACCTGTTCAAACGCAAGAACATGAAGAACCAGAATGACGGTGGAATGGATAATATGAACATGGGTGGGCAGAGGCCTTAGGCAGGTTCAGGTGTTTAAAAAAGCTGAAGAGATCCTGGGAACGGGGTCTCTTTTTTTTGTTGGATGTTGGAGGTTGGAAGTTGGAGGTTATCTCTGAAAGATCGACGAGTCTTCCAAAAGTTGGAATGTTGGAATGTTTGATTGTTGGAATGTTCTGCAGTAGAAACGGTTCCTTTCAGAATCCTTCAATCTCGAAAAAGGTAATTTAATCTGAAAAGTCTTTTCGAATAAATGAACAATCCAACTCTCCAACAATCCAACATTCCAACAAAGAAGGAGACTTCGATCTTTCGGGTTCAACCTCCAACTTCCAACCTCCAACCTCCAACATTCCAACCTCCAACATTCCAACCAAGCGTACCCTACGATCTTTCGGGCCCAACATCCAACCTAAGCCCGCTCACCCTTTCTCTCCCGCTTCTGCTGTATATTTGACGCAGATGCCCACAACCCTTCATTTTGCCATAATCGGATGCGGACGAATAGCGCCACGCCATGCTGAGCAGGCGGCTGTAGCTGGTGAACTGGTGGCTGTTTGTGATATTATTCCCGAGCGGGCAGATGCACTGGCTGCTGCCACAGGCGCGAAGGCTTATTATGACGCTGCCACTATGTTCAGGGAAGAAAAAAACATAGATCTGGTGGCGGTTTGCACACCGAACGGACTTCATGCAGAACATTCGGCTATGGCCTTGCGGGAAGGCGCGCATGTGCTTTGTGAAAAACCCATGTGCCTGTATACCACAGAAGCAAGGCAAATGATGTATGAGGCAGATAAGGCTTGTAAAAAACTGTTTGTGGTAAAATCAACGCGATATAATCCTTCTTTGATCGCGCTGAAAAATATGATTGAAGAAAATAAGCTGGGACAGGTATATAATTTCCAGCTCAATTGCTTCTGGAACCGTCCGCTGGCCTATTATACAAACAGCTGGAAAGGGGATGCAAAACTGGACGGCGGTACTTTGTTCACCCAGTTCAGCCATTATATTGATGCAATGCTCTGGATATTCGGGGATGTAAAAAACATCAGCGGATACAGGAAGAATATGTCGCACCAGGGTGTGATAGATTTTGAAGATACCGGCGTTGCCGCGCTTGAAATGGAATCGGGCGTATTAGGCGGATTAAACTGGTCGGTGAACAGTTTCCAGAAAAACATGGAAGTATCCATTACGGTGATTGCAGAGAAGGGAACGGTACGGATTGCCGGTGAATATATGAACCGCGTGGATTACAGTTTACCTGGCGGGCTTTTTCCGGAATCGCATAAAGATGGTAAAGCGAACGATTATGGTTTTTATAAAGGGTCTATGAGCAATCATGACCATGTATACAAAAACCTGATGCTGGCACTGGAAGATGATGACCATCCTTTCACCCGTGCATCAGAAGGATTTAAAACGGTGAACACCATCGAAAGGATTTACCAGTTGATAACATTATAAAACGGGCTCACTATGTCTGTTTTGAAAAAGATAGTTTTTACAGTCACCAATGACCTGAATTTCGACCAGCGGATGCACCGGATTTGTGGCAGTCTCTCCGAAAATGGTTATGATGTGACCCTGGTAGGCAGACGCCTCCCCCATTCCCCGGCCTTAACAAACAAACCCTGGAAACAAAAGCGGCTGACCTGCTGGTTTAAGCGGGGCAAATGGTTTTATGCGGAATATAATATCCGGTTATTTATCTGGTTATTATTCCGGCGTATGGATGCTGTTTGTGCTATTGATCTCGATACGATCATGCCCTGTTACTGGTCTTCCTATTTCAAACGCACCATCCGCATATATGATGCGCATGAGCTTTTCACTGAATTAAAAGAAGTGATCAGCCGTCCCCGTGTACAGCGGGCCTGGATGAAAATTGAAAAGAAATACCTGCCCCGTTTCAAATATGGGTATACGGTCAGTGAAGGCATTGCAGAAGAATTCCGCAACCGGTATGGCGTGAACTATGCCACGATCCGCAATATGCCCGTTAAGGAACCGATTAACCCTTCCTGGGTGCCTGATCAGTTTATACTTTACCAGGGTGCGGTGAATGAAGGCCGTTGTTTTGAGCAGCTGATCCCGGCAATGCAACACATCCATAGCCGGCTGGTTATTTGCGGTGACGGCAATTTTATGCCCCAGTTACACCAGCTGATTAACCAGTATCACGTGCAGGATAAAGTGGAATGCCTGGGGATGCAAACACCGGAAGAACTTAAAAAAATCACCGGCCGTGCCCGGTTAGGAATTGCGTTGGCCGTAAAAGAAGGACTAAACCAGTGGCTGGCCCTGCCCAATAAATTTTTCGATTATATGCATGCGGGTGTGCCGCAGGTAACGATGGATTACCCGGAATACCGCCGAATCAATGAACAATTTGAAATAGCTGTTTTGCTGGATGAACCTGATCCGGTTAAAATAGCTGACGCGGTCAACCATTTACTGGAAAATGATGTTTTACACCACCGGCTTGCCGGCAACTGCCTGCAGGCCCGTGAGATTTATAACTGGCAGGCAGAAGAAAAAAAACTAATCGCATACTATCAGCAAATATTTAAACATTGAACCGTCATCTTCATATCGTTTGCCTGGATGCACCATGGCCCGCTGATTACGGCGGCGCTATTGATATGTTTTATAAGATTAAAGCATTATCAAAAGCAGGTATTCGCATCCACCTGCATTATTTCCAGTATAATGACCGGGAGATAACAGATGACCTCAACCAGCTTTGTGAATCTGTTGAAGCGTATCCGCGTAAAACAGCCAGGGAGGGTTTGCGCGGGCACCAGCCTTATATTGTTGCTTCGAGAAATAATGAAGCCCTGCTGGATAACCTGAACCGGGATGATTATCCGGTGTTGCTGGAGGGAATCCATTGTACGGGTATGGTATCCCAGATCAGGAAGGGTAAAAAGATCATGGTACGTGTACATAACCTGGAATCGGCGTATTACAGGAACCTGGCAAAAGCAGAAAGAAGCTGGATTAAAAAGTTTTATTTCAGGCGGGAAAGCCGGTTGCTTGAGAAATATGAAAAAACACTGCCGCAGGATGTTTTCTATGCAAGTATTAATCATGATGACCTGCCGCATTTCGGAACAGCATTGAACAGTTTCCACCTGCCAGCTTTTATTCCGTTCCAGCATATTAAATCCGAAACAGGTATTGGAAATTTCTGTTTATACCATGGTAACCTGTCGGTACCAGAAAACGAAAAAGCAGCACTCTGGTTACTGCAGCATGTGTTTTCAAAAATCAGGGTACCGTTTGTAATTGCGGGTAAAAAGCCTTCAAAGCGGCTGGAGAAGATGGCCCATCTCTGCCAGCATACCTGTCTTGTTGCAGATCCAAAGCCACAGGAAATGGATGACCTGGTTCGCAAAGCGCATATCAATATATTACCGGCATTCAGTACCACCGGGGTGAAGCTTAAATTGCTCCATGCATTATACCGTGGGAGACATTGTGTGGTGAATCCGGAAATGACTTCAGGCACCGGGCTTGGAAGCAGCCTGTCACACCGGTAAAACAGCCGATGCACTGGCATCTATAGTTGCACAACTGCACAACCAGCCTTTTACAGAGGAGGAAATCAAATTGCGTGAAAGAATCCTGGAACCGGTATTCAATAATGACCGGAATGCGGCGCTGATTATTCAATATTTATACTAGCATTATCCACTACCCTGCCCCTTTCGGTGCGGATCATACGGGCGGGATATTTATGCACCACGATATAATCATGGGAAGCCATGATGACGGCTGTATTATAATCACGGGCAATATTGAATAGCAGGTGCATGATTTCGTCTGATGTTTCGGGATCCAGGTTACCGGTAGGCTCATCCGCCAGGATCACCTTGGGTGAATTCAGGAGTGCACGCGCAATATCCACACGCTGCTGCTCACCGCCACTGAGCTCAAAAGGCATTTTGAACCCTTTGGCTTTCAGTCCCACTTTATCAAGTACATCAGCAATTTTTTCATCCATCAGTTTCTGGTCTGTCCAGCCCGTAGCCTTCAGTACAAACTTGAGGTTATCATTCACGTTACGATCTGTCAATAGCTGGAATTCCTGGAATACCACGCCCAGTGTGCGGCGGAGGTAAGGAACCTGTTTCCAGTCCATCCCCTGTAATGGGAAACCTGCCACCATGCCTTCGCCGGATGACAATGGCAATTCACCGTATAAAGTTTTGAGGAGGCTTGATTTACCTGTTCCGGTTTTACCCACCAGGTACACAAATTCACCTTTGTTGATAGTCAGGTTGACGTCTTCCAGGATCAGGTTATTGCCCTGGTATATTTTGGCATTTCTCAGTTCGATAATCGGCTCAGACATACCTGCAAAATAAAGCAAATGATGGATGCCGAAGTCAATTTTTTTTGGACAAACTAAAAATTTAGTTGGTAAACTAAATAATTAGTTTTAGTTTAGGATTACAAACCCCAAAAATGAAACCCCTTACAAAAGCAGAAGAGCAGGTGATGCAGGTATTATGGAAGCTGGAGAATGCATTTCTCCGGGAGATTGTGGAAGCGATGCCTGTACCGAAGCCACACCAGAATACGGTAGCTACTCTTTTAAAGATCCTTGTTGAAAAAGAATTTGTAAAGATTACAGTGATCAGCCGTTATCACCAGTATTCGCCAACGGTGAGCAAGGAAGAATATTCCAAGCGGAGTATGAAGCAGCTGGTGAAAGGATATTTTGAAGGCAATTTCAGCAATGTTGTTTCATTCCTGGTGAAGGAAAACAATATCACGGTTGATGAACTGGAAACCCTGCTCAAACAGATTCGCAAACAGCAAAACCAAACAAAATGAGTCAAGTACTTTATTACCTGATCCAGGTGGTGGCGGCCTCGGGCCTGCTGTATGGTTATTACCACCTGTTTTTGCGCAATAATAAATTCCATCATTACAACAGGTATTTCCTGCTGGCGGCTGTAGTACTGAGCCTGGTGATTCCCTTCCTGAACATCCCTTTATATTTCAGTCCGGCTGAAAAAGACCATTCACTGATTCTGCGTACACTGGTGGTATTTAATCCATCCGCGCAAACAGATGTAACAATCACAGCAGGAAGTGCAGGACAGGCATCATGGCTGACACCTGCCTTTATACTGAATACTATTTACTGGTCGGTGGCGATGATACTTGCGCTGCGGATTATATTTTCCATTAAAAGCATCTTCCGGATGCGGCGTACCCATGTGGCAGACAAATTTGATGGTTTTTCACTGATCAATACCAATGAACCGGGAACCCCTTTTTCATTTTTCCGCTGGCTTTTCTGGAACCGGGACATTGATATCCGTTCACAGAAAGGGGAACAGGTCTTCCGTCATGAATGGTTCCATATCCGCCAATGGCACAGCCTGGATATCCTATTCATGGAAACGGTCACAATGCTTTGCTGGATTAATCCCTTCTTCCACCTGATAAAAAAAGAAGTAAAAGCCATTCATGAATTCCTGGCAGATGAATATGCCGTGCAGGAGAATAATAAATGGGATTATGCAGAACTGCTGCTGATGCAGGTGCTCCAAACCCGTCAAACATTAGTAAACCCCTTTTTCCATAACCAAATCAAAAGACGTATAGCCATGATTACCTCTTCTGACCAGACCAGTTACCGGTATCTCCGTAAAATACTGGTACTCCCCCTCGCTTTTTTAGTGATGGCCTTATTTGCATTTACATACAAAATCAGGCAGCCTGAAAACAAGGCGCAAAAGTTATCTGAAAAACTGAATACAGCAGATACGGTGATAAAACCGGCGTTGAAATCTTCCAATCCATTCGACAATAACAATATCACCCTTAAAACAGGAACAGTCCGTTTTATAGGAACCGCCACCAATGAAAATTCCAGTTTCCAGAAAGCCATCTTTATACTGAATGGTAAAATAGCTGATCCCATTGACTACCGGAATAAGTATATCGAATCAGACAGTGTTGTGTTTTATAAACCCGGTGATCCGGAAGCCCTCCGTTTGTATGCCGAGCAGGCAAAAGACGGAATCGTTGTGTTCTACAATGCTACGATAAAAAATACGCCTGTTGTATTAAATGAAACGCAGGGGAATGTCAAAGACAATTTGATATTCACACAAGTGGAACAGGAAGCTTTTTTTCCAGGGGGTGATGCCAAATGGCGGCAGTACCTGGAAAGAAACCTGGATGCTTCTATTCCTGTAAAAAATAAAGCTCCGGAAGGACGCTACACAGTAAACATCAGGTTTGTTGTGGACAAAAACGGGAAGATTTCAGACATGACTGCATTAACCGGTTTTGGTTTTGGAATGGAAGAAGAAGCGATACGGGTTATTAAAAGTGGACCGTACTGGCAACCGGCACAGCAAAACAATCACGAAGTCACTTCTTACAGGATTCAACCAATTACTTTCCTGGTTGGCACAGCGCAGGTGATCCATTATTCAGGAGTTAAAAATCCGGGCAATTCTATAAACGAAGTAGTGGTAACCAGTCTCCAGCCTGCAGAAAATGATTTACAGGAAACGCCTCCTTCCTTTCCTGGAGGCATAGAGAAATGGAAACAATATCTCGTAGCCAAGTGCAATATGAACACGCCGGTTGACAGCGGCGCACCAGCCGGTAATTATAAAGCGATTGTAAAATTTATTGTGAAGAAAGACGGAACTATTGCAGATATCCAGCCAGTGACTCACCTTGGCTATGGCACAGAGAAAGAGCTGATCCGCCTGATCAGCCAGGGTCCCCGGTGGGTTCCTGCTATGAAAAACGGACAAGCGGTGGATGCATATATACAGCAACCGCTCACATTTGTAGTATCAGAAGAGCCTGTGGATGCCAACAATGAAACCCAGGTTGTTTTCATTGGAATCAATAACCCGGTAACGATTCAATTAACAGAAGGCAGAAAATATATTGTAGAAGTTTCAAAAGGATCAATTTCCGAAACTTCACCCGGACATTACAATATCGTTGTAGCAACACCCGGAGAATTCGAATTAACGGTTAGCCAGATAGTAAACGGAATAAAGACAGTAGAAAGAAAACAGAAGATGATAGCAAAACTGATGCCTGATCCTGTAAATTTAAAACTCAAACTTACCCAGCAAAACCCGGATTGATCAGGAAAACACCAGCACCTCACCGGGAGCCTGAATTGACAACTCCTTCCGGTCTGAAGCCTCCACCCTGCCAATCACTTTTGCATCAACACCAAATTTTTCAGAGACGCTGATCAGTGTATCAGCGTCTTTTTCATTGGTATAAATTTCCATCCGGGTGCCCATGTTAAACACCTGGTACATTTCCCGGCTATCAGAATGACTGGCTTCCTGGATCAGTTTAAAAATGATGGGAGAATCAAAAAGATTATCCTTGATGATTTTTACATTTTCAGGAACGTATTTGAGGCATTTGGTTTGACCACCTCCACTGCAATGAATAAGACCATTCACTGTGTCAAAATGGTTGGTGAGAATTTCCTTAATTATTGGAGCAAAAGTCCTGGTGGGGCTGAGTAACAACTGACCCACTTCATATTTCCTGCCATCATTATCCTTCACCTCATCCTTTAATTGGTGTGGTCCGATGTATACTACTTGTTCATCTAGTGAGTTATCGTAAGATTCATGGAAACGGGCACCATAGGTTTTATGCAGCATATCGTGCCGTGCACTGGTGAGCCCGTTACTGCCAATACCACTATTATAGGCAGATTCATATTTGGCCTGTCCGTAGCCTGCCAGCCCAACAATTACATTCCCGGCTTTAATCTTTTCATTCGTCACCAGTTTTGATTTGGGCCAGCGGGCAGTCATGGTACCATTGACAGCTATTGTACGAACCACATCACCCACATCCGCTGTTTCCCCGCCCATATAATGGATATTGACCCCGTATGATTTCATCTCCTCAAAAAAAGCCTGGTTGCCTTCAATGATGGCTTGAAGGACTTCAGCAGGAATGAGCTTTTTATTCCGGTCAATCGTGGAAGAAAATAAAATATTGTCATAGATACCGGTGCAGAGCAGGTCATCCAGGTTCATAACGATAGAATCCTGTGCGATGCCTTTCCAAACTGATAAATCACCCGTTTCTTTCCAATATAAATAGGCGAGAATGCTTTTGGTGCCGGCGCCATCGGCGTGCATGAGGTTTACCCAGTCTTGATCGTTCCCCAGGCTATCGGGCCCGATTTTACAAAAAGCCCGGGGATACAGGCCTTTGTCCAGGCTGGCAGTAGCCTGGTGTACTTCTTCTTTCTGGGCGGAAACACCGCGTTTTTCGTATGAGCTCATCCGGTATATTGTGCCGCAAAACTAACCAAACAGAAATCATTATCAATCGCATTATTCAGTTAGTTTTGCACCGTTTTATGCAAGTACACTACGACCTTGACAAGCTGCCGGTTTTCCGGAATGCCGTTATCACAATTGGCACATTTGACGGCGTACACATGGGGCACCGGCAGATCCTGGATAAACTGAAATCGGAAGCCGCAGCGGTAGGTGGCGAAACGGTGCTGGTCACCTTCCACCCCCATCCGCGGAAAGTGGTTTCCTCCACGATCCTCGGAATCAGGCTGATCAATTCACTGTCAGAAAGAATTGAGCTGCTGGGCGGGCTTGGTATTGACCATGTGGTGGTGGCCCCGTTTACGGATGCATTTGCCAACCAGCCGGCGGAGGAGTATATCCGCAATTTTCTGGTTGACCGGTTCCATCCGCACACCATTATTATAGGTTATGATCACCGGTTTGGCCGTGACCGGATGGGTGATTTCAGGCTCATGGAAAAATTCGCCCCGGTCCTAGGTTACCGCATGCTGGAAATACCGAAGCATATCCTGGAAAACATTTCCATCAGTTCAACCAATATCCGGGAAGCAATCCTGCACAGTGACACAGATACTGCCAACAAATTACTGGGTTATAATTTCTTTTTTACAGGCACAATAGTCCATGGTGATAAAATCGGAAGAAAGCTTGGTTATCCGACTGCCAATCTCCGGATAGATACGGAAGATAAAATCATTCCCGGCAACGGCATCTATGCCGTATATGCAGAAGTACAGGGCGAACCCGGATTAAAAAAGGGCATGATGAGTATTGGCTTCAGGCCTACCGTGGATGGAAAAAAACGTGTGGTGGAAGTGAATATTTTTGATTTTGACCGTGAGATCTATGACGACACCCTGAAAGTACATGTTAAAAAATACCTGCGGGAAGAAATCAAATTCGACGGACTGGATCCGTTGATTAAACAAATTGACAAAGACAAGCAGGACAGCCTGCGGATATTATAAAAAAAGCCGGATCAGCTGTTCCGGCTTTTTTGTTTCAATAGTTTCTTATCAGTATTCAACACTGAATTCAAACTGTGAGGGATTATCGAAGAAATCTTCAATTCCTGCTTTTACAATCACCTGCTTTTTGTCAGCTGATAATGTAAGTCCTTTTCCTTCTGCTTTCTTCGCCGCACGGGGCAGGTTGATTACATAGGTGGAAGTCATACCCAGTCCCATAGCTGAAGCTTCTTTACTCCATTCAGGTATGTATCATTGGCTGCATTGGCGTATTTAGCCTTATCAAGGGTTCGGCTGATTTTGCCTTTTTTAAATTCAAGGGTAAAGTAATCATCAAAATTGCTGGGTTCGCCGAGCTCGTCCATGCCGGGCATGTCTGCGCCACCCATCTGGCTCTTGATCGTTTCATTTACAATTTTGGAAGAGAGCTTATTTCTTGCCTGAATTCCTTCCGGGCTGCTGAAGGGAAAACTTACAGAAGTATTGAATTTTTCTTCTTTCATATTCATATGGAAACCTGCGGTGGCTTCCCTGGCAAGCTGGTATTCTTCCGGGCTCAGGTTGGGGATACTGTCGGCTGTGGAAGCAAGACTAAAACTGGTATCAACCGCTTCATCGGCAGCTTTATCAAGTCCTTCACCGCCGCCCATCTGGCGTGCAAGACCGATCATTTTTCCCATATCGGTGGTATTGACAACGGTACCGCTTCCGTCTTCATTTAAGGTGATTTCAATGGTTGTTTCAAAACAACCAGTCAGCATCATAGTAACGCCAGCCAATAAAAAGGAACCCCATTTTTTCATACTTATAATTTATAACTGATTGATGAACGCTGACACAGAAAAGTTGTCCGGCGGGGCACAAAGAAAGCCTATTTTCCTGTTACTGCCATCCCGCGTGCCATCATTTTGGCAATCATTTCACGAAGCAGAGAAGCGTCTTCGGTGCCGGCATCCCCTACGCCAACGGCTTTCAGGTTAAACTGGCAAAGGAGCAATAAGGCCTGTTCCACTTCTGCATAAGTATATAACCGGGCGGCATTGATATATTCTCCTACAAAATAAGGCGGGATGCCTATTTTGGCAGAAACTGTTTTCTCATCCATGCTGCCTGATCCATATACCATAAATACCTTGCTGAAGAAATTATACAGGGAAGGCAGCACCATTTGTATTGGAGCCGCTTTGGGGTTTGATTCAAAATAACCGATAATCCGGATGGCCTTGGGCAGGTCGCGGTTGGCCATGGCCGTATTTAATTCAAATACATTATAATCTTTACTGATACCGATATAGTTTTCGATATCCTCTTCTGTGATGGCTTTACGCTGGCCGAGATTGACAGCCAGTTTGTCAATTTCGTTTTCAATTCTTGATAAATCGTTTCCAATATGATCAACAATCAGGGCTACGCCTTTTGCTGTAGCAGTAAGGCCTTTCGACTGCAGGATATCCCTGGTCCATTCCGGCAGCTGCTTATCATATAATTTCTTTGTGGTAAGCAGTTCCCCTTTTTCCTTTATGATTTTTACTAATTTCTTCCGGCCGTCAAGCTTTTTATCCTTGTAGGCAACAACAAAAACAGTGGAAGAAAGGGGATTATCAATATATGTTTCCAGTTTATCAATATCGCGCATGTGCTGGGCCTCCTTGAGCAGCACGACCTGGCGTTCGGCGAACATGGGATAACGGCGGCAGGCATTGATAATATCTGCCCAGTTGGCATCTTTGCCATAGAAGACAGACAGGTTGAAAGACGCTTCAGATTCGGGCAGGATGCGGGTTTCGGCGAATTCCACCAGCTTGTTGATGAAATATTCCTCTTCCCCTTCCAGCCAGTAAACGGGCTTGAAGAGTTTCTTTTTCCATTCTGCTATGATCTTTTCCACACTCATAAAAAGCTAAGATACAGGCTTTCACAGGTGAAATTAGTAAAAATTTATCCCGGTTTACACAGATTTTAAGTTAAACTGGCACGGTTTTCGGAAATCCTTACATGCCGCAGAATTTTAACAGGAAATATCCGTTTTAGAAGCAACCCGATCCGTTCTTTGCGCCTGTTTTAAGTTCAAGGCATCATTTATACCTTTATCTACAAATTCAAAATCTGAATGTATGACAAACACTAATTATCCTTCGGCCACCGAAACAAGCCAACCTACAGCCCCCAGGAGAAACAACATGAAAAACCTGATGATTGGCTTACTGGCTGCCGGCCTCCTCGGTACCTGGGGTTATTTACTGTATGATAAGAACAAGTCCGGACAGCAAATAGCGGAACAGCAAACTACCCTTACCAAGGTTTCTGACGAGAAGAGTGAATTACAGAACAATTTCAACGCTGCGCTTGCCCGTCTGGATTCTATCACCGGCGCCAACAACAGCCTGCAGGGAGACAAGACAGCCCTCCAGAAAGAAATTGACACCAAAAAAGGCGAGATCCGCAAGATCCTGAATGATAAAAACGCCACGAAAGCGCAGCTGGCCAAAGCAAATACGATGATTGCCGATCTGAATTCGAAGATTGACGGTCTCTCTGCTGAAGTTGCCCGCCTGACCGGTGAAAACCAGGAACTGAATGCGACAAACACAACATTGCGCCTGGAAAAAACTGACCTGGAATCAAACCTGAAAAACACCAACACAGAAAAAGAAGAACTGGCTAAAACGCTTGATGTTGCTTCCACATTCAGTGCCTCTAATATCCAGGTAACACCTGTAAATGAGCGCAAGAATGGTAAGGAAAAAAGCACAACAACAGCTAAAAGAGTGGACAAACTGGTAGTTTCTTTCGATGTGGAAAACCGTGTTGCACAATCCGGTCCTGCTGACATGTACCTGATTGTAACAGCCCCCGACGGAAAAGTGATCGCAGATGCTGCTATGGGTTCAAGTACCCTGAATACAAGAACAGATGGCGACAAACCCTTCACTTCTAAAGTCAATGTGGATTATGTAACCGGACAGCGCAAAACGGTGCAGTTCCCCATCCACCAGGGCGATTTCCAGAATGGTGATTACAAGATTGAAATCTACCATAACGGATTCAAAATCGGAGAAGGTGTAAGAAGCCTGAAAAAGGCGGATTATTCAGCTGATAAATAACCGAAATACTTAAAAAACCGTCGCGGCTACCGTGACGGTTTTTTTATAGTCCACACTTAAGCACATTTTTTACACATAATGCATTTGAGGCCCCCTGCTAAGTGGTTCTACTTAATGATTAAAGTAATTTTGTCACATAAACTCTAACCCATGTTCATGCCTTCTTTAAAAAGGAATGTCTTTGTATTGTCCTTCCTCATTGCCGGAATTTCCGGACTGCAGGCACAGACTGCCATCAAACCCCGGATCAGCAATGCATCCGTTTATACCGGGATTGAAGTGGGTTCCAAGGGCGTCAAGATGAGTGTGATTGAAATTGGTAAGAATGCAAAAACCAATGGTTCATTCAGTATTCTGAAGGATACTTCAGTCAATACTGACTTTATCAGTTTTTCCGAAAACTCTTTCCAGGCCACCCTTAAAGGACTTTGCGGCTTGTTTAACACAGCCACACAGGTGTATGAGATTCCTTCTTCCAAAGTATTTACTGTGATCAGCAGTGGTGTGAAAATGCAGGCTGAGAAAGACGATAAAACAGCGTTTGTAGAAAGGTTGATTGATTCATTCCGGGTTAAAATTAATGAACCGGGCCGTCAGGTGGAAGTGGTGGATGTAATGAAAGAAGCCATGTTGTCGCACTTGGGTATAGTCCCGGAAAGCCGCCGGTACACCACTTTCCTTCTGGATATTGGCAGTGGAAACACAAAAGGTGGATTCTTTCCCGAAGGCAACACAAAAAATTTCAAGTTATTTCAGTTGAACTGGGGCACGAAGAGTGTTTTTAATGCTACGGATAAACGCCTGGATGGCGACCTCAGCCTGGTCAATTTCAATAAACAACTGAATCGTGTGCTTTATGCGGCAGAGAACAGTGAAATCATTTATGCTGTCAACAACAGTGGCGCCTATGCACTGAGTGATAATATCGCTGTCAGCGGCGGTATTGCCTGGGCTGTGGCTACGCTGATGCATCCTGAAATGCTGGACAATCCGGTTATTCCTGTGAGTTATGATGAAGTCCTGAAATTCTCCAATAAGCTGATGGAAAATATGGATGCGCTCAAGCCTGAATTCCTTATGACTCAATTTCAATGTGCCTGCCGAAAAAGCAAATGTGCTGAAAGAAACGGCAAGGGTTCACGGTGTATTTGACCAGAAATCGCTCATGAGCGGAACTGGACTTCTTTTAAAAATCATGCGCCAGTTCCAGTCTGCTTTCGAAACCAAAAAATTCTATCTGGTCAAAAATGGCCAGGTAGGCTGGGTTTCAGCTTACGTGGACCAGTCATTGTCCAACTAAACCCCGGCCCTTCCCATGAAGGATACTAAAACGATTTTACTCGGCATGTTATCAGTGGGACTGGTGGGTACCTGGGTATTCTACTTTTATGACAAGGCGCATATTTCCAAACAGGCCACTTTAGTTCAAAACAGTACCGGGCTTGCTGAAAAGGTGAAGGACTCACTCCGTCAGGTTTACAGTGGTACACTCAGCCAGATGGATTACCAGCTGGATACCACGCGCTCGAATGCTGATTCCCTTAAAAATGAACTGGGCACCAAACTGAATGAAATCAGCCAGCTCAGGTCTGAAATTGACAGTATTCTCCGCGGACAACATACCAGTCCGGCCGAACTGGATATCGCCAAAGCCCGCATTACAGAACTCCAGCGAAAAATCAATGAACTCACCAACCAGAAAGACCGGATGGCAGCCGAGAAGCAGCAGCTGATGGCACTGTTATCTGAATTATCGGGCAAATCAGACGGTGTGAGGAATGATATAGTAAAACTCGGCGATGAGAATAAGGTGCTGGCCGATAAAGTGAGTCAGTCAACCGTGTTCACTGTTTCTGATATCCGCCTCTCCCCTGTTGAATCCGGGGATGCTGGCCGTAACGGACAGCTTGCCGTTGCTTTTGATGTCCGCAATAATGCACCTTATAGTAACGCAGAACTTTTTATTGTCGTTATACAACCAGATGGCAAGGTCCTCCGCAACGATGTCTGGGAAACTTCTTATATCGACACCCGCTCGTACGGCCGGAAAATGTACACCATGAAACTCCGGTTTGATTACCAGAAAGGCGAAAACAAACACCTGATGTTTAACCTCAACGCCGAAGAAGTACAGCGGGGGAATTATACTTTACAGTTGTACCAGAATGGGTATTTGATTGGGCAAGCGGTGAAGGTTCTCGGTTAGTTGCCAGCTACCAGTTATCAGTTACCAGTTGCCAGTTTCCAGTTACCAGTTACCAGTTACCAGTTACAGCCGTGGGAATGCTATTGGCTATTGGCTTTTAGCGATTAGCTGTTAGCCAATACCCAATAGCTAATAGCCAAAAGCCAGTAGCCACTACTCAGCTACGGGTAACTTGTAACTGGCAACCGGTAACGGCATAAAAAAAGGTCCCGGTATTAGCCGGGACCCGTATACTTAAAACCCAATATTTATCAGAAGATATTCCAGCCGTAGCTCACATAGTAGAGACCACCAACATAGGGGCTACCAAAACCTGTACGGTTATAGGAGTTGCCGAGGTTGGTTCCGCCGATACGGAAGATACTCTTTGTTCCTGTAGGAATATAAGAGATCTGTGCATCCACTGTTGTGAAGTAAGGCAGTGTACCTGAAACGAAGGTTCCTTCGTAGTAGTTATTATCCTGGTACTTCATGACGATGTTGAAGCCAAAGTTTTCGCAAACTTTGTCTGCACGGAGACCGAGGTTAACACGATACTTGGGAGCATTGAAGAAAGTTACAACACCGGGATCAACGTTATCCAGTTTATCACTGAAGACGTTTCCGTAGATAGTATATTTCTTAAGGAAAGCATATTCAGCACCGATACCCCAGCCGTAAGCATTTACGTGAGCATCAGAATTCTGAACGTAAGAAACGTTATTAGTACTGAAAGGTGAATACAGTTCAAATTTATTACCAGCTCTTGACTGGGCAACAGCAGAACTTACGAGGAAGTCTTTGTACTGGCTGTAATAAACGTAACCATCAACCAGGATTTTCTTCAGAATGGTACCGCGGTAACCGAGTTCATAAGAAGATACTGTTTCAGGAACAACAGCTTTGTAAGGCGCAACAACCAGACGGGAAGAGTCACCGAGAGCACCGGAACGATAGCTGAGTACGCTGGCAGCGGTATAACCGGGCAGCGTAGAGTTCAGCTTGTAGTAGCTCTGGAATTCAGGCAGGCAACCAATCAGGGAACCTGAACCGGTTACGAGACTGATATACTGGTTCTGGTTGGTGGGGAAGCGATAAGCGCTCTGGTAAGAGAGACGGATATAGTTTTCCCTTTTTGTGCTTGTCCTGAAAGTAGCAGTTAACCTGGGGGTGAACTTACCAGTGAAATTGGTTTGCTTATCGTAACGGCCGGCTGCAGTCAGTGCAACACGGTTATTGAAAATTTTCTTTTTCAGCTGGATATAAGCTCCGGTTTCGCTGATTTTGATATTGCCTGATGTATCAGCGAAGATGGTTCCCTGTGAGTTCATCACCCACTGTTTCCATGAAGCACCGATTAATACGTCTACTTTATCAGCGAAGTGCAGGGCTTCAGCGAGGTTTAACTGGCCTTCTGCAGCATATAAATCAGATTTATCGAGGAACAGCGCACCGCCTTTGCGGATGGGTGTTGCTTTGATCGTTTTGAGTGCATTGTTATATGCATCAGTTCCGGGGATCAGCCTGGTGGCATCAGCAGATGCGCGGGCAGCTGAATGCAGCGAGAAATCGCTGGCAGCAGCACCGTTCAGCCTTCTGCCTTCAGAGAATGTACCAATATATAACGGGAACCATGAACCGCTGGGCCTGGCTGTTTCATTCAGGAAAGCACCAACAGCACTTGCGTTATAAGAATCACCTGCATTTTCCTGGGTAGTGTATCCGCGGATCATCCAGTTAGCGGATTTGATTTCCAGCTTATGCTGGGCCATTTTCAGGTTACGCAGTGAGTAACGGTCAGCACCGGTATACACAGTAGTACCTGTACCAAAATAAGTATTCCAGGAAGCTTCTGTTTTGTCAGTGATTTTCCAGTTAAAACCGGCAGTCATTTTTACGTTGATGGTATTGTAGTCAACCAGCAGGTTTTCTTCATAACCAGTCCTTGAAACGCTTTTACCATTGAAGTAACCGTTTTTAAGACCTACGTAGAAAGGCAGCATATTATTTACAGCAGTTGATACAGGAGCGCTTTGCAGTGCAGCCTGAACAAATGCGGGGAAACCAGCGAATGTATAGAACCCGGCCAGTTGGGCGTTTGTGGGATACTGGGGGTTACCGATAGCGCCCATATAAACGTTCAGCAGGCTTACTACATCCAGGCTACCACCAGACTGTGCAAGGATGGTACGACGGGTTTGATCCTGTACATAGTAAGAGAAACCGGCCATATCAGCACTGGTTTCATCACCGTATACGTTGATACCATTGTAAGCGGGGTCGTTTAAGCGGTTACCACCAACGAGTGTGCTTAAGATACCAATTTGAGATTTATTGCGGTAGTCATTGGCCTGCCAGTCACTTCCTTTAACGAGTTCAGCAGCCAGTTTAACCGCGAATTTATTTTTGAATGCATGTGCATAGCGGAAAGACCAGTTGTAGTAAGGAGCGGGATTACGCTGCTTACCATCCACGTGCATGATACCTTGTTTGATATTAAAGCTCATGCCCTGGAATTTGAAAGGGTTCTTGCTGTTGAGCAGCAGTGTACCGTTCATACCGCCAGAGCCATAGAGTGCGGAAGATGCACCAGACAGTAACTCGACATTGTCCACATCCAGGTCAGTTAAGCCGATTACAGATCCTACAGCGAAATTCAGACCGGGGGCCTGGTTGTCCATACCATCTATAAGCTGGTTCAGACGTGTATTACCACTGCTTGCAAAACCGCGTGTAGTAGCATTGCGGAAAGTCATACTGGCGGTATGCATATCAACACCACGGAGGTTTGCGATTGCTTCGTAAGGGAAGGGCAGGTATGTTTTTCAATACCTTGCTGTTCATTGTTTCTATTGTTACCGGGGATTCACGGATTCGCTGGGGTGTACGGGTAGCCGCAACCACAACTTCCTGATCAAGGGTAAAAGAAACTTTTAATTCAACGTCAAAAGGTTTAGATGCATCAGAAACTGTTACTTCCTGGTTTTCGAATCCACTTGAAGTAATAACCAACACAACTGGCAGTTTCGGCACTTTAAGACTGAATTCACCGTTAGCATCGGTATACGTTCCTTTGCTGGTACCTTTCACTCCAACCGATACGGCGGGGACAGATTCCTTGGAGGTATTATTGCGTACGGTGCCTGAAATCGTAATAGACTGAGCATTAGCAGTAAACGAAAACAGGACAGCCATCAGCCAGGCAGCTAAACAGCGATAGCTTTTTCTCATAAAAGGAAATTTTGGTTTTGGAATTTGACGGAAAAATAAGCATTGTATGGTTTATCTAAAAATTTAATTTTTAAGGGGAAAGGATAAAATGTTGAAATCTTCCACCCCCCCGGATTGGCGGGTTTTCAAGGGGTTCTTACTTTCGGATTATGGCAGAATTCAGCTTCCCCGGACAGACCGCTTTTTACAGCGGCAAAGTGCGTGATGTATATACAATCGGGGATAAATGGTTGGTGATGGTAGCCTCTGACAGGATTTCGGCATTTGATGTCATCCTGCCTAAACCCATCCCTGGAAAGGGACAGGTTTTGAATCAGATTGCCGGAAGGATGCTTCGTATGACAACAGACATCTGCCCAAACTGGCTACTGGACACCCCTGCACCCCAGGTTTCCATCGGACGGAAATGCACCCCGTTTAAAATTGAGATGGTGATCCGTGGCAACCTGACCGGGCATGCCTGGCGGACTTACCAGGCCGGCAAGCGGGATCTTTGCGGGGCTATTTTGCCCGAAGGGATGAAAGAAAATGACTTCTTCCCCACCCCCATCATTACACCAAGTACCAAAGCCGCTGAAGGCCACGATGAGGATATCAGCCCTGAAGAAATTATCGCACAGGGCCTGGCCACTGCGGAAGAATGGGATACCCTGAGCCAATACACTCAAAAGCTTTTCCAGCGCGGAAAGGAACTGGCAGCCGCCCGTGGGCTGATCCTGGTGGATACGAAATATGAATTTGGGAAATACGGCGACCAGATCCTGCTGATGGATGAAATCCATACGCCTGACAGCAGCCGGTATTTTTATGCGGAAGGATTTGAAGAAAGACAATCAAAAAGCGAAAGACAGAAACAACTCAGTAAAGAATTTGTCAGGGAATGGCTGATTGCAAACAATTTTATGGGCAAAGCCGGGCAAATTGTTCCTGAAATGTCGCCTGACTGGATTTCAGTAATCAGCAGCCGGTACATTGAACTGTATGAAACCATCACGGGTGAAAAATTCATACTTGAAAACCTGAGCGAAGACGAACTCTATAAAAAAATCACCGCAAGCCTGTCCAAACTGGACGGCCTGCAGTGATTGAAATATTCCGGCAACAATTATTTGGCGGTCTCTGCAGATTTCTTGAATTCCCTCACCTGGTTTTTACCGAGCGGGCAATAATAATCCAGGGCATCCTGTGCATCGTAGTAATTCATCCAGTAATCTGTTACACTACCGGTAAAAATCACACCGTAAGTCCGGTTATACAAATCCCGGGTTCCCGTTGCACTCAGGTTTCCGTAGATAATACTGCCTTCGATGGGGCGGTAAGAACCATATGTACGGATCAGGGTGTACCCACTGGCGGTTTCAACTACATAGTAGTTACAGGTGGAACTGCTGTACACTACTTCTCCCCCTCGCGGGATAACCAGTAACCCTCATCAATACCTGAGTAAATTGTTTCTTTTACACAGGAAGTAAATATCAGCGCGGTAAAGAGGCTGAGAATTGAAAAAGTAAATATTCTTTTCATGACGTTTAATTTTTGAATGATCAAATTGGTTTCCGCTTTATACTATTATAAGATTGTGCCAAACCATATAATCGTTGATCAGTGGTTTGTTAAAATCATTGAAAAGCGGGATATTCACCACATAAAACTGACAACGTGAAAAAAATGTTATCACTCCTGCTTTCCGCACTGGCAGCGGGTTTCGCAGGGGCACAGTCCGGCCCGACCATGCTTGTTGGCACTTACGACTCACCCAAAAGCGAAGGCATTTACCTGTATGATTTTAACAATTCCACAGGGGAAACCAGTTTGCTCAGCCATGTAAAAAGCAGCAATCCTTCATTCCTGGCGGTATCACCGGATAATAAGTTTGTGTATGCGGTGAATGAAAATGCACCCGGACAAGTCAGTGCTTTTTCATTTGATAAAAAGAAAAAGACCCTCACTTTTATAGATTCCCAGTCATCAAAAGGCAACCATCCCTGTTATATTACAACAGATAAATCCGGTAAATGGGTGATCGCCGGGAACTACAGCAGCGGAAGCCTGGCTTTGTTCCCTGTACAAAAAGGGAAATTGAAACCGGCAGTGCAGGTCATAACGCATACAGGCTCTGGTCCCGACACAACCCGGCAAAAATCCCCGCATGTACATGCCACCATTTTTAAGAAGAATACTAACGAACTCTACGTGCCTGACCTGGGAACTGATAAGGTTTATGTTTACGGATTTAATCCCGACAGGGCGCAGATCTTCCGTCCGAAAATCAAACAGATTGATTCAAGGCCGGGTTCGGGTCCGCGTCACCTTGATTTTGGGAAAGATGGTAAATCAATTTATATACTGCACGAATTAACCGGCTCGGTAACCATGGTGCGTGATTCCGGCCTGATGCGTTTTAATGTGGTGCAGGAAATTTCTGCACTGCCGGTTTATTATAAAGGGGCTGCCGGAAGTGCGGATATCCATGTTTCCCCCGACGGGAAATTCCTGTACTGCAGTAACCGGGGCAGTTCCAATACGATCGCAGTTTTTTCTATTGATGCACGTACGGGTTTGCTGACAGCTATCGGTCACCAGTCAACCCAGGGCGTCAAGCCGCGTAATTTCAGTATTGACCCAAGCGGGAATTTCCTGCTGGTTGCGAATCAGGATAGTGACGAAATTGTAATTTTCAAAAGGGATTTGAAAAGCGGATTACTAAGCGACACAGGCAAACGGATTGCAGTTGGCAAACCGGTTTGTATTAAGTGGATACAGTAACCCAATTCTTACAATCAGCATTATTTAAAAACAACTACGGGTTTTGAACCGGGTTCGATCCGGATTACGGAAGCCTGTATATCAAATACATTTTTGATCAGTTCGGGAGTAATTGAAGTGAACTCCTGTAACGTATCAACAATCCTTCCTTCTTTCATAAAAAGAATCAGGTCTGCATATTGTAAAGTCAGGTTTATATCATGCAGTACGGCTATCACAGTATTCCCTGCGGCAGATTGTTCGCGTGCCATTTTCAGCAGCTGGTGCTGGTATTTCATATCCAGGTGTGATACCGGTTCATCGAGGAATAAAATTTTATCCCCTCTTGTGTTTTCTGTCCAGATCTGTGCCAGCACGCGGCTCATCTGCACTTTTTGCGCTTCACCGCCGGAAAGTGTGTTGTAATCCCTTTCATGCAGTTCATGTATTTCCATCGCTTCCATGGCGCGGTTGCGGATCTGGTAATCGTCGGGGGCCGGTTCGCTTTTGTACCAGGGATAACGGCCCATCATTATAATTTCAGCAACTGTAAGCGGAATTGGATGGAATAATGCTGAGAAAGAACCGCCCTGATCCTGGCTAACTGTGCAGTGGAGTATCGGGATATATCACGCTCACCAAGTTGCACTGAACCGGTGTTTGATTTCAGGTTACCGGAAAGGATTTTGAGTAAGGTGGATTTGCCGGCTCCATTGGCACCCATAATCACATAAAATTTCCCGGATTCAAACTGCATGCTTGTTTCTTCAAGGATTGTTTTCCCATGCACCTGGAAACTGATATGGTTGGCCTGCAGTTTCATTTTGTTTTTTCTTTCAGCCAGTCCGTGTTTTTTAGCAGGATGATAAATACAGGAGCCCCAACCAGCGAGGTCAGTATCCCAATCGGCATTTCAGCCGGGGCGAGGATCATTCTGGCCCCGAGGTCAGCCAGTGTTAACAGGATTGCTCCCATGATCATGGATGCGGGCAAGAGTTTTTTATGATCGCTGCCGATGAGTAAACGCATAACATGCGGCACAATGAGCCCCATGAAACTGATCACCCCAACAAAAGCAGTAGCTACTGAAACCATGGCGGTGTTGAGCCACATGACCCTTCTTTTCAGTTTTTCTGTATTCACGCCCATGTATGCGGCTTCTTCTTCGCCAAGCATCAATGCGTTGAGTGAGCGTGCGTCCCGGAAGGAAATCAAAAAGATGACTAACGCCACACCGCCTACAATAAAAACCTGCAGCCAGGAGGCTCCTGAAAAAGTACCCAGGTTCCAGAAAGTAATGCTGCGGGCCTGTGGATCGCGGGCGATGTAAGTCATGAAACCGGTTCCGCTTAATCCGACTGCATTCACGGCCAGTCCTACCAGCAACAACGAGATCACTGAAATCCTTCCTGCCGATTTTGCAATCATATAAACCATCCAGGTGGCAAGCATACCGCCTGCAAAAGCAAATAATGGAACCAGCAAGGTCCTGTAAGCGCTTTGAATGAAGGCCCGAGTTGTCCGCTGAGTACAAAAATAAATGAAGCACCAATGCTGCTCCGGCGCTGGTGCCAGCCAGGCCTGGCTCCACAACCGGATTGCGGAATAATCCCTGCATGAGCACACCACTGACAGCCAGTATGGCGCCGGTGATGGCACATAGTAAAACCCTGGGCAATCTGAGTTGCAGGAAAACCCCTTCATGGATACTGCCGGGTTCCTGGCCTGCAAAAAAATGCCTGAGTGCTGACCACATTTCCTGTGGTGTTACTGATACTGCACCAAATGCAATAGCAATAACCAGCATTACAAACAGCAATGCCAGCAACACGGGAAAAAATATTTTACTGTGCCTGAACATGTGCATCGGGATGCAGCAGCTGCATCAGTTTAATAATATTTTGTCCGGAACGCGGCCCGAAATAAACCAGGTCATGCTCTTCGAACCTGACGATCTTTTTATTCCTGCCTGCATTTGTAAGTGATACACCGGGAACACCGCTGATAAATTTATCCATGCTGCCCATCTGGTCATAACCAAAATCAGTGGCGATAATTATATCAGGATTAGCTTCAGCAACTGCTTCTGCGCTGATCTGCCTGGCGCCTTTGGCATCATAACGGGCCGCCCTCCCTCCTGCCAGTGCAATAATTTTATCACCCACCCCATTCCGGCCACTCATGACAAAATATACATTGTTGGCCCGGCCAAAATGGATGATCATCACTTTGGGTGTATCTGCCGGATTGATTTTTTGCAATGCTGCTGCAGCGAGCTTCAGGTCGGCTTCCATTTTTTGTATGACGGAGTCTGACCGATGTTTCACACCAAAATAATTACCGAGTTCAGTCAATAACAATTTGGCACTGTCAATGGTATTAGCCCCGCCAAATGCTTTTATGTTCAGGCCGGCTTTGGTAATCTGCGGTAAAACTGTTTCGGGTCCGATATCATTGCTGTGAATTACGAGTGTAGGTTCCATGGAAATGATTCCTTCCGGATTCAGTGCCCTATGATAACCCACCGTTTTCAGCATTTTCGCACTGTCGGGAAAAAGTGCTGCTGAGGTCACAGGCCACGATGTTATGACCCTCCCCGATGGCAAACATCATTTCAGTGAGTTGCTTCGACAAACAGACAATGCGTTGTTCGCCTTTTGCACCTGATTCTTTTTTACCGAACCTTCCGCATGCTGCCATCAGCAACATACAGGATAACAACCATGCAAGTTTTTTCATGCAGGAAAATTATATAGGGAGTGCAGTTGCACTCCCTATGATTAAAGTATATATTTCAAATTCAGTCCCCCAAATACAACTGCTTTCAGCGGAGCTGGTAAGTAAGCATCCGGTAACTGGTTGGCAAAAATCATGATCGGGTACTGAACACCGGTCAGGTTATTTATGCCAAGAGACAAATCCAGGTTAAAATGCTTTGACAATTCACGCTGATAACCAAACTTCACATTGAGCAGGTTATAGCTGGTGCTGCGGTTTACTCCATCTGAAGTAATGGGCACTCCATCTTTATATGACCAGATAAAGTTGCCATATAAACCGGGACGTGTTGTGAAATCAGCACCGAAATTGGCAGTCCACTTAGAAACACCGGCAACTGGTTTATTGCTGTAATCAACCGTTGTGATATGGAAGTGGTTGTACCAGTCTGGTATTTGAAATTGCTGCCGTATTTGAAATCAGAGTATGCCAGGTTGGCAAAAGGTGTAACCTGTGAGAAGAAATGCTTATCAGATTTATACACGGTGTATTTCACCAGTGCTTCCACCCCTTTGTGATCCTGGTCACCACCGTTCACTACATAAGTATAAGCAGTGGTTGTACTGTTCAGTTGCACCGCAACAGAAGTCATTTTATCATTAAACTTCGTATGGAAGAATGCCAGCTGGTAGCTGAGTTTATCATGGAAAACAGCACCTTTTGAACCGATTTCAAACTGGTTACCTGATTCAGGCTTCAGCACACTGTTTACACGCCCGGTTGCGGGAGTGGCTGGTGTGGTAACGGCCGGAGTGGTAATAAAGAAATAGGAACTCGCAGGCGCTTTAAATCCTTTGCTGTAAGAAGCATAGAGTGAAAATTCCTTGCTGAACACTTTATTAATGGCAACATGCGGTGATACCATGCTCTTATACGTTGTATCAAACCTGGCGGGCTTCGTAGCTGTTTCCGGGTTCAGCCTGTCGCTCAGCCGGATTTTCTGGTTACTGCTGCCCAGGCCTGCTGTAATGGACAGGTCATGAGGTAAGGCCAGTGTCCATTCAGTAAAGAAAGACATCGTGGCTGTTACATAATCCACATTGGAAGTTGTGGCATTAATAACCCAGTAAGGATTGCCCATTACCCAGGGTGTGGTGCTGAGATCAGCGGGATTCTGTTTCATGTTATAACCCACTGTTTGTGCAATCTGGCGCTGGGCTTCCACACCGGTGATACCATTCAGGCTAATTCCATTGTGCAGGTCAAACCTTGTTTCGAAAGAAGAACGGAATCCATAGTTGATGGAAGTTTTATCTGTCCAGCCGGCTGCAGAACTAACATCACTGTTAAAACCGGTTGCGAAAATGGAACTGGTGTTCGAAATATTGCGGCTGAAATTATACGTATGTCCTAAGCCACCCCGGAAACTGGTTACATGGCTGTGCCCGTTGCGTTTGATATAATCAATGTTACCGGAATAATCTTTGGTGGCATATTGGGTCAGGGTCAATTCCCCCAGCCTTTCATCATAACTGTCGGAGAATCCAAAATACGTGGTGATGTTTTGTTTTTCACCGGGCTGGAATTCACCGGCCAGGTTTACGAAATCTTTATGGGATGCATTGTGCACGGAGAAACCATCTGATTGCTGTCGGCCATAATTCAGCAATAAAGAAGATTTATCTGCTCCCATCTGGAAATGTGTGGTAAAGCGCTGGAGGCCATAATTACCGATCAGGATATCCTGTCCAATGGATGTTTTTCCTTTTTCAGGTTTGATGGTTTTCAGGTTTACGGCACCGGCAATGGCCAAACCATACAATGTACCGGCAGGGCCTTTGGTTACTTCCACATTGCCAATTGAACCAAAGTCGAGATCATCCATCGTTGTAATTCCTTCCGCATCTGTTACAGGAATTCCGTTGAGATACACTTTATAACCTTGTCCGTCGAAATTGCTGCTTACACCCCGGGTGCCCCGTGTACCGTTTCCATAGCCGCGGATGTTGAATTGTTGTCCGCCGGAAACTGACCTGCGCTGCATGGTTACGCCGGGAACATTCCCGTTAATGCCATCATCAAGAAACAGACCGGTTCCCCTTTTCAATTCTGTATTTGACAATTTGGTTATTGAAGCGGGCTGGTATAACAGCGATTTGTTTCCGGAAGTAGTGGCAGATATCTCCACATTACCAAGGGTATTCGCCGCCGGCTCGAGTGTGAAATTTAATTTATCGTTACAGGCTGCTTTCTTTTTGGCGACTTCATAACCAACATAAGAAACACTGATCATGCCTGCGTGTGAGCAATCGAAACTGAATTCGCCATCTTTTCGGGATGTAGCTATATTTTTCCCGGCTGCAGAAATCGTGGCTCCTGCGAGCGGATTACCTGAGGCATCTGTGATTTTTCCGGTAATAGTCTGGGCAGACACAGTCATAACAGACAGCATCATGCCACAGGCAAGTAAAATACTTTTCATGTAGAATAATTTTGGTATAATAATGTGACAGGCCTGTGTATTACACAGACCATTAAGCAAACAAGAAATTATACCAAAGCAGGCGGCGGCTTGAGGATATCAGCAGCGCGTGTGAGCAATGTGGCTGAGTATGGTGTAAATAACCGGACTGTTGACTGTGCAGGGACTGCCAGTTCTGATTCCTGTCCGGTTGTATATAAAGCACTTAAGATTTTAAAAAGTAAAGTTGTTTTCTGGTGGGTTTGTTTTTGACCCAGTTCGCGGGAAAAGCTGAGGAACCGGGATTCTTTTTTATCAAGGATGCATTGAACATGGAGTTTGCCATCCCTGATTTCAGTGGCAATTACATCATACATTTCGCCATGAAGTTTGAATTCGTCTTTACCCTCCCATTCCGGGATGGGTTCACCAGAAGCCTGGTGCTGGCTGAAAACAAATTCAATCACATCTCCGGAACGGATTTGTTTGCGAAGGCTGTTCCTCACTTCCATACGGATTTCGGCCTGCCTGAATTTAAAAAACAGGCGGTAACCGGCAATCTGGATAAACAGACTGGCCATGAGGAGTATTGCAAGAAATTGTTTCAATGCGAATTGGTCAGCTTTCCAAAAATAGGCAAATCACATTATCACTTGTAAGATTAATAATGAACAGGTGTGGATAGTCAGATAACAGCCTTTGCGGTAATTCATTACTTCCTGATATCCCGCGATTTTGCTTTATTGAAAACGTTCCGGCCTTTGTCAATCCCGGCGCGGCGTTGTTTTTGTTCTTCTTCTGGCAGGTGGATAAAATCGAGACATTCCTGGCTGCAGCACTGCTCCATTTTTTCCCGGCATTCATCACACTGGATGAATAACAGGTGGCAGGCATCGTTTTTACAATTCACATGGGTATCGGCTGGTTTACCGCACTGGTGGCAGTTTGAAATGATTTCATCGGTTATCCGTTCGCCCAGGCGCTGGTCGAATACAAAATTCTTTCCGTGGAATTTATTATCGAGACCTTTCTCCTTCACCTGGTTGGTATAATTGATAATCCCGCCTTCCAGGTGAAATACGTTTTTAAAACCCCGGTGCAGCATGTAAGCGGATGCTTTTTCACAGCGGATGCCGCCGGTGCAGTACATGATGACGTTTCTTTCTTTCTGGTCACCCAGCATATCCACAGCCATGGGTAACTGTTCGCGGAAAGTATCGGAAGGGATTTCAACTGCGTTTTCAAAATGGCCTACTTCAAATTCATAGTGGTTACGCATATCAATTACCAGTGTATCCGGATCGGCAGTAAGTTTATTGAATTCTTCTGCATTCACATATTTACCCCGGTTGGCCATGTCAAACTCCGGGTCACTGATCCCATCTGCCACTATTTTATTCCTCACTTTGATATCCAGCACATAAAAACTGCGGCCATCATCGTCCACTGCAACATTTAGTCTTAAGCCGTTTAATGGTTCAATGGAATACAGGTAAGACCTGAAAGCCTCCAGTTGTATCTCAGGAACACTAATCTGCGCATTGATCCCTTCATGGGCCAGGTAAATACGGCCCATCACATCAAATGCCTTCAGTTTCAGGTACAGTTCATCCCTGAACTCATTGGGAGCTTCAATATGGAAATAACAATAAAACGAAATGGTTTTACGGGGTGTGGGATCATTCAGGATTCTTTCCTTCAGTTCCTTTCGGGAAACCCGGTTGTGGAGTGCAGCCATTAAAATGAATTTTAGTCCTTCCCATCGCGGGAAACGGCTCAGAACCCTGATTGCAGGTCAGGCAAAATTCCAAAGCGGCACAAAATTATGCAGAATTATCAGAATTCACAGAATCGGTCACTGCAATATGAAATGGCATTAAGATGAACTCCTTGCGAAACTGCCGGTAAGCGCTGCCAATCCTGCCACCAGACCACCTATGAATCCGGTTACGAGAATGATGGCAACATGGCTTCCTCCCAAAGGAAGTATGGATGCTATTTTAACTGAGAGAATGTGGTTATTCTTCATATCTATCCAGAAAGCCAGTCCGGCCCAGAGGATAAATAATCCGAGAAAACCGGCCAGGAATGCCTTCCATGGTTTTTGAGGAATTGCCACAGCCACTAATGCCGAAGTAATGGCCATTCCCCACCAGGGGAAATATAATCCGCTGATAAATGCAAGGAGGGCTGTAAGTATAAATGCAACTGTAAATTTCATAGCCAGGCTTTTATTTTTTTTCAAAATTCATGGTCCACTTCACACGTTCATCCTTGTTTTCATTACTGCGCATGAGCCACAGCGGATGATATTTCCCTTCCACCCAGTTATCAATAAAATTATCATAGTACTTGCTGCCGGGGTTTCCGTTTTGCCCGCCCGGATAAACACCGTAAGCTTCCGTGGTTCCGGTAAGCTGAACGATCATCCGCCAGCTTGGGCCATGGCTTTGAGTTACGGCATTGATGATGTTTCCATCGCCGCCAACTTTGAGTCCGGGGCGGTCAAGCGGTAACAGATCCTTTTTAGATTTATCCAGCAAATGGTAAACACCGGGTTCTTTAAAGGATGCCCATTCGAGTTTATTTTTTGCTTCTGCATCTGCCAGTTTCACGGATGCTTTATTTAACGCATCTGTCATTACATCAAACAGGGTTTCTTTTGCAGTTGTATTGATATTGTCTATAAAACTGAAAGCAGAGTCGCGGAGCAGGGCTTCAATCAGGGTCTGATCCCAGGGCCAGGCTGGTGCCGGTTTAACGCGGCTGAGTTCATCTTTCCAGATCATCACCTGGAGTGTATCAAACCAGTTTTTGTAAACGGTTTGTGCTTTGGAGGAAGGCAAGGCATCAAAATTCCAGCCTTTTACCATCTCAAAATACTTTTTGGCATCCGGCAGCAGTTTATCCGTCTGTGTATATTTCATCATCAGCGGATACATATAAGCCGCCTGCACATTGTAATAGTTGTTCTGCAGTTTCATCATGTCGGCCGGCGTGATGCTGTTCATTTCATATAAATGCTGTGTGATAGAAATTGCGCGTGGCGTGATGTAACTGCCCGGGATAAAATAAGGATACGTTGAATCGGCAGGCCGCTGGTTACCGCTTTCCAGGAAACCGCGTTCCGGATTTTTGCTGTGCGGGTTTTCTGCCTGTGGAATAAATCCCTGCCACATATAACTGCTGTCGGTGCCGGGCATTACATAAACCCTGGCGGTTCCAGCGGGCGGGGAATTTTCCCTGTTGCCAGATAGCGATGTCGCCGGTTTTAGAGGCAAAGACAAAATTCTGGCCGGGACACTCATATAATTTAATCGCATTCACATATTCGTCATAATTATGAGCGCGGTTTAAATAATACAGAGCCATGCCGTCATCACTGGGATCATGGGCCACCCAGCGAAGGGCGATGTTGCGGTCATGCGACTGGTCAGTGGAAAAACGGTTATCATACACAACCGGCCCGAAGATGGTATAGGCAACACTGTCGTAAACGGCAGCACTGTCTTTCACCGAAATTTTTTCAACTCTCCAGTCTGTTGTAAGCCATTTGCCGTCGAACCAGTATTCTTTCCGGCTGTTATCCCTGAATTGGATGGAATAGTAATCTTTCACATCACGCTGTGCATTGGTTACACCCCAGGCCACGCTGTCGTTGAAACCGATGATTACAAATGGAGAACCGGGCAGGCTTACACCATATACATTATGTGTTGGTGTAGACAACTGCATTTCATACCAGATGGAAGGCAGCGTGAGTTCGAGGTGCGGATCGTTACATAAAATCGGCGCACCGCTTTTTGTTTTTGAACCGGCTACCACCCAGTTGTTTGAACCATTGCTGATATCTGATTCGGAAGTGACCCGGTTGGGTACATCCATGGGGTTATTGAGATAAATCGAATCTGATCCGGCCGGGGCTACAGGAACAATACCCGGTGCGTCAAAAGCAGTACCGGAAGGAACGATGGGCTGTAATGAATCTGGAACCTGCGGGTACAATATTTTCATTTCCGCATCAGAGAAAACGGATTTTGAATTGGTATAAGGAAGGTCTTTTTCTGTTTCGCCGGTCAGCATGTTGGCCATCATTTTCAGCAGCAGTGCGGTGCGGAGGTTTGACCATTTTTCCGGTTTCAGGTTGAGTAATTTATACTCTAAAGGGATATTGCTTTCTTTCAGACTGCCGATATAGGCATTGATACCATTTGTATAAGAATCAAACATGGCTTTTGCTACAGGATCCTTTTCCATCTGCACCAGTGCTTTCTCAGCAGCGTAACGCATACCGAGCCTGCGCTGGTAGCGGTCGTACCGGATGGCTTTTTTCCCGGCGATTTCACTGGCCCTTCCTTCAGCAGCCTTGGTTTGCAGGTCCATCTGGAAAAGCCTGAACTGGGCATGCAGGTAACCCTGCACGAAGTAAAGGTCTTCATCATTTTCGGCGAACACATGCGGCACCAGGTTTTCATCCATATAAACGGATACTTTGCCTTTCAGACCGGGGAATTTGAAGTTGGCTGAAAAACTCTTCCCGGCTGGTTCTGCATTTTGCCAAAACCCGATTTGCGGACTCAGGAATTTACCCATGGGCGGAACTGAACCCCAGGGTTTATTCAATGCCCAAACCAGGCCGGTGGTAAGGATAGCGGTAGTAATAAACGGAACGATGCGCATGGTGAAGCAATTATAAACGGGAAAATACTGAAAAAATGACAGATGCAAACTGATGCGTTACCAACCGCAGCCCTGGTTATTTGATGCTGTTTCCGGCTTTCGCCCCTGCCTGTCCGCCCTGTTATATGTTAAAGAATTCCCCGGTTGATCAAATTCATATAAACCGCCTGTCCCGGAATTCCTTTTTTGTGTAATTTCAGTATCTAAATATTAACTATGGTACCTGTATTAATAGTTGTTGGAATACTCTTAGTGATCATACTTTGGGTAGTTAGTTTGTACAACGGCCTGGTGCGTTTACGCAACCGCCGTCAGAATGCATTTGCGGATATTGATGTGCAGTTACGCCAGCGTCACGACCTGGTTCCCCAACTGGTGGATACTGTAAAAGGTTATGCCACCCATGAAAGGGAACTGCTGACCCGTATTACGGAAGCACGTTCTGCTGCAATCAATGCAAGTTCGATTGATGATAAAATCAAGGCTGAACAGCAACTGGGCACCGCATTACAGGGATTAAAAATTTCTGTAGAGGCTTATCCCGACCTGAAAGCCAACCAGAATTTCCTGCAACTCCAGGAAGAACTGAGTGATATTGAAAACAAGCTGGCAGCAGCCCGCCGTTTCTTCAATGGTGCCACAACAGAATACAACAATGCTGTTGAATCATTCCCCGGCAATTTGATTGCAAGGAATTTCGGATTCAAACGTGAAATCCTGTTTGACCTGGGTGAAGATACCCGCAAGCAGATGGAAGAGCCTCCGAAAATCCAATTCTGATAACAGATGCAGTATACCGGTCTCCAGCAGCAGATCAGCCGAAATAACCGTTATTCTATTCTGCTGATGATTGCATTTCCCACCGTACTCCTGGGGATGTTCTATGTCTTTTTCTTTTTTGCAGACAAGGACAACCACAATGCGGATTTCCTGGGCGCACTGCCTTTCGTACTGATCGGTGTTTCTATCTGGTTCCTGATTGCCTGGCTGGGTAATGCTGCCATGATCAGGCTGGCCACAGGTGCCAAACCGCTGGAAAGGAAGGAGAACAAAAGGGTGTATAACCTCGTCGAAAATCTCTGCATCCAGCAGGGCATGACCATGCCTGCGATTTATGTGATTGAAGATGATTCCCTGAATGCATTCGCCAGCGGGTTGAGTCCCAAAAACTATTCAGTCACATTATCCAGGGGTATTGTCAATAAACTGGAAGATGATGAACTGGAAGGGGTCATTGCCCATGAGCTGACACATATCCGGAATAAAGACACGAGGCTGCTGATCATCTCCATCATTTTTGTTGGTATATTTTCATTCCTTGCCGAGATGGCCCTGCGCAGTCTCCGTTTCAGCGGCGGTAAGAAAAAAGATGGCGGATATATAATCCTGATTGCAATTGCGGTTAGTGCCGTCTGCTATCTCATATCCATATTTCTCCGTTTTGGCGTTTCCCGCTCCCGGGAATACCTGGCAGATGCCGGTGCCGCTGAAATGACCAAGAAGCCTTATGCTCTCGCCAGCGCCCTTCGCAAAGTAGATGCTGATCCGCTGATAGAAGCCGTTACCCGCAGCGACGTGGCGCAGTTATTTATTGATAACCCCAAAACAGAAAAGAAGAGTTTTTTCAGCTCTTTGTTTGATACACATCCGCCGATTCAGAAGAGAATTGAGTTGCTGGAGCAGTTTGTTTAACAGCTATTGGCTATTAGCTATTGGCATTTAGCCAACAGCTAATAGCCTGTATTTACTTTTTCCCTCCCAACATCGGTACAAAAGAAAACCGATCAAAAACTTCTTCCTTAACCGCTCCGCTTTCCAGTTTCGTTACACGCATCATTTGCTGGCTATCGCCGGCACCGAGCGGGATGACCATCATGCCGCCGGGTTTTAATTGTTCAATCAGTTTCGGGGGGATTTCGGGAGCTGCTGCAGTAATAATGACACGGTCAAATGGCCCGTACGTGGGCAAGCCTTCATAGCCATCCCCGTAAAAAAATTTAATGGAAGGATATTTTTTCAGGAATGCGAATGTCTTGTTATTGTCGAATAATTTTTTCTGGCGTTCGATCGTATACACCTGCACACCCATTTCAGCCAGCACCACGGCCTGGTAAGCACTGCCGGTACCGATCTCCAGTACTTTATTGAAGGGCTTCAGTTCCAGTAATTGGGTTTGGTAGGCAACCGTGTAGGGCTGTGAAATGGTCTGGCCTTCGCCGATCGGGAAGGCTTTGTCTTCATAGGCTTTTTCATCAAATGCAGAATCGAGGAAAAAATGGCGGGGAATCCGGTCAATGGCTTCGAGCACTTTTCATCTGAAATGCCCTTGCTGCGAACCAGGTCGACCAGTTTTTTACGTAATCCTTTATGGCGGTATGTGTCTTCGGTGGGTCTCATGAAATAAAATGTGGAATCAGAATTGGATTTTTTACCACAAGGAACACAAAGATTTAACAAAGGACACTAAGTGATACCATTGTGCCCTTTGTTATTCCTTTGTGACCTTTGTGGTTAAATTTAAAGTTTCATATCCTTGATAACGGCCTTGATCTTCGCATCCAGTTCACCATTCACTTTATCAAAATCACCGGCATTATCCAGTTTGGCGTTCACGCTGAAATAGAATTTGATTTTCGGTTCCGTTCCGCTTGGGCGGGCAGAGATGCTGGTGCCATCGGCCAGTATAAACTGCAGCACGTTGGATTTGGGTAACCCGGTAGGCCAGGTTGTGCCGTCAGACAGGTCAGTACCTTTCTGGAGTTCATAATCCAACAGGTGTTTTACAGCCACCCCGTTAATGGTTTTAGGAGGATTGTTGCGATAGCTTTCCATCATGTCAGCAATTTGTTGCTGACCGTCCATGCCTTTTTTGGTAATGGAGATCAGGTGTTCCTTATATAAACCGAACTGGACATAGAGGTCAATCATTTTCTGGTACAGGCTTCTCCCCTTTTCTTTTTCATAGGCAGCCATTTCACAAAGAAGAGCAACAGCACTGATACCGTCTTTGTCGCGGATTTTATCCCCGATCATCAAACCAAAACTCTCTTCACCACCGATGATATAATTTTCCTTGCCTTCTTTGGCACGGATCATTTCTGCGATCCATTTAAAACCCGTGAGTACGCGGTAACATCCCACGCCATAAAACTTCGCGATATGGTCTATCATGGGCGTTGTTACGATAGTGGTGATCACCATATCATTGGGTTTGGCGATACCACGTGATTTGCGTGCTTCAATCAGGTAATTAAATGCCAGCACGGCGGTCTGGTTACCATTCATGAGCACCCATTTGCCATTATTATCTTTCACACCAATCGCAATGCGGTCTGCATCCGGGTCAGTACCACTGAGAATATCAGCATCAATTTTTTCAGCGAGTTTCAATCCCAGACTCATGGCTTCGCTTTCCTCCGGATTGGGATAAACCACTGTCGGGAAATTGCCATCAGGCACTTCCTGTTCTTTTACAATATGGATATTATCGAAACCAAAAGCCCTGAGTACCGGTGGCACCAGCGTTATACCTGTACCATGGATTGACGTGTACACGATTTTCATGTCGTGGTGTTTTGCAATCACATCCGGATTCACGCTCAGTCCTTTTACCATTTCAATGTATTCCGCATCGAGGTCTTTACCGATGATAGAGATATTGGCTTCACCCCCGCTCCATTTCACATCCTCCACAGTCAGGATTTTCTCCACCTCTTTAATAACATTTTTATCATGCGGCGGCACTAACTGTGAACCATCGTTCCAGTAAGCCTTGTACCCGTTATATTCTTTAGGATTATGGGAAGCAGTACATACAACGCCGCCCTGGCATTGCAGGGTGCGGATCGCGTAAGATAATTCAGGTGTAGGACGCAGTGCTTCGAACAAATATACTTTGATGCCATTGGCGGCAAACACATTGGCAGCAGTTTCAGCAAAAAACCGTGAATTATTCCGGCTGTCATGTGCCAGAGCCACTTTCACGCCATCAGGGAAACATTGTTTCAGGTAATTGGCATAACCCTGTGTGGCCATACCTACAGTATATTTATTCATCCGGTTAGTGCCGGGGCCCATCAGCCCGCGTAAACCGCCGGTTCCAAACTCCAGGTTACGGTAAAAAGCATCTGCCAGTTCATCTGGTTTTTCAGCTGCCAGTCTTTTGATTTCATCTTTAGTGGCCTGGTCATAGTTCCCGTTCAGCCACTGGTCCACTTTTTGTTGAATTGCTTCCGTCATACATGTAAAGTTGAGTGGCTAAGTTAAATAAATATTCATTCGCAGGAGGTGGAAAGAGTATGACTTATGGGAAAATTCCAAAATCCAAAATCCAAACTGCTGACCGGAATGCTCAGGTTAGATGTTTGGATTCTAGGATTTGGGTTTTGGGATTTGGGTTTTGGAATTTGGAATTTGGAATTTTATACTATTGACACAGATCTACAATCCCCTGCTCTCCGTACACTTGTTGATTCATGCCACACCGGAAGTTCTATATAATCTTAATACTGATAAGCTGGCTGGGCTCTAACATGTTAACAGCCCAAAACGGTGTTCCGCTTACAGATTCTGTACAGTTTTCGGTTGCAGACACTGTTTCAAATCACGATAATCATTTATCGCATATCCCGACACAATGGGGACTTGGCCGTTTTGATACGTTATCACCTGCTGTGACCAGGAAAAGAGTCTGGTTGGTTGGAAGCGCCAACGTGGTTGGTTATGGCACGGCTATGATTGGTTTATACAATGCCTGGTATAAGAATTACCCGCAGACCGGCTTCCATACATTCAATGATTTTGGGGAATGGAAACAGGTGGATAAAGTGGGGCATTTTTACAGTGCGTATATAGAAAGCAGGGCAAGTATGGAATTATGGCGGTGGACGGGTATTGACCGAAAAAAAAGAATATGGATTGGCGGTATGAGTGGTGCATTTTACCAGACGGTGATTGAAACCCTCGACGGATTCAGTGCCGGCTGGGGATGGAGCTGGGGTGATTTTGGCGCGAATATCCTGGGCAGTGGCACATTGGTGGCACAGGAACTGGCCTGGAATGACCAGCGGATCAAGTTTAAATTTTCTTTCCACCGGAAATCATATGCAGACCCGGAACTGAATGCCAGGAGTAATTCCCTGTTTGGAAAATCATCTGCAGAAAAACTGATTAAAGATTATAACGGACAGACATACTGGGCGAGTATCAACCTGAAGTCGTTCTTCCCGAAATCCCGTTTACCGGAATGGTTGTCGTTGTCGGTAGGCTATGGTGCAGAAGGACTGTTTGGTGCCAGGGAAAACCTGGGTAAGGATGATAACGGAAATATCATTTTCAACAGGCCGGATGTTGCCAGATACAGGCAATGGTATTTTGCGCCGGATATTGATTTGAGCAAAATAAAAACGAAGAGTAAAGCGCTGAACTTCCTGTTTACTACTTTAAGTGCTTTTAAATTCCCGGCACCGGCGATTATGTTTAGTAAGAAAGGGATGAAGGGGTATTTTCTATATTTCTGATAATTTTTCCTACCACAAAGGGCACAAAGGCTGACAAAGTTCACAAAGGGAGAACTTGAATTGAGGACTGAGGTTACGTACCGCAGTTTTTGAATTTTTACTTTTAATTTTTACTCAAGAAATGCTCCTGTCACCATATTCCCCTCCGTTTCCACCTGTATATGTTCCTGCAAGGTGGTGGCAATGGATAAACCGACATAGTCGGGATGAACAGGAAAATGGTGGTGTGTGCGCTGCACAAGTGCCAAAACCTGAATGCGTGTGGGATGAAAATCGAGGAAAGGTTTTAAGGCGTATAATAAAGTACGGCCGCTGTTGGCCACATCATCTGTAACGATGATCAGTTTATTATCAAAATCCAGCGGTTCGCTGAGTGTTACCGTATCCGGATTTTTTTTATCAAGGGAGATAGTGATAATTTTTGTGTGCGTATCGGTAAAACTGGCCAGGTGTTCCTGCACCCTTTTGGCGATAACAGTTCCACTGCCGCGGATACCGGCCAGGATGATTTCTGCAGCGCCAGGATTGTTTTCAATAATCTCCAGTGCCATGCGGCGGAGCTTTTTTTCGGCAGTTATCTGGTCAAGTATGTATTTCTTTTCGGCTGGCATCGGGTTATTCTTAAATAACAAGCCGTAAATTAGCACTTGTAATTGACTGCTATGCAAATTGCCCAACAAATTTTATTTCTTCTCCTGAGTATTACGGCCAGCTGGCTGTTTGCCCGCAAGGTGAAGGAGATCAGCCGTAATATTAAACTGGGAAGGGACGAGGACTTAAATGACCAGTCTAACCGCCGATGGAAGAACCTGTTATTGTTAGCCTTCGGACAGAAAAAGATGTTCCGCAACCCGCTCGTAGCGGTCATGCACTTTTTTGTGTACGCCGGTTTTATCATTATTAATATAGAAGTGCTTGAAATTGTGCTGGACGGCATCACTGGCCAGCACCGGATTTTTGCACAACCCCTGGGAGGTTTGTATAGTTTACTGATTAATGCATTTGAAGTGCTGGCGCTTACCGTACTCACAGCCTGTGCGATCTTCCTTGTCCGTCGTAATATTATCCGGCTGAAAAGATTTACCAGCAAAGACCTGAATGGCTGGCCGCGCAGTGACGCGAATTATATCCTGATTACTGAAATCGTGCTGATGTCGCTTTTCCTGTTCCTGAATGCGAGTGATACTTTACTGCAAACCCGCCGGGTGGAGCATTATGCAGCGCATCCCACGGGGAATTTTATTATCTCCCAGTACCTGCAGCCGTTGATTGCAGGTATCAGTGATCACGGGCTTGAAATCCTGGAACGTGGCAGCTGGTGGCTGCATATTGTTGGCATTTTTGCTTTCCTGAATTACCTCCCCTATTCCAAACACCTTCATATCATCCTCGCATTCCCGAATGCCTATTATGCCAGATTGGAGCCGATGGGTAAGATGGAAAATATGAAGTCTGTTCAGAACGAAGTGATGTATGCCATGCAGCCTGAACTCGCGCCTGCTGATGCAACACCTAATCACCAGAAGTTTGGTGCAAAGGATGTGCAGGACCTGAGTTGGAAAAACCTGATGGATGCTTACAGTTGTACAGAATGTGGCCGTTGTTCCGCCTCCTGTCCGGCAAACCAGACAGGCAAATTATTATCGCCACGGAAAATCATGATGGATACTCGTGACAGACTGGAAGCTGTCGGCAAACAAATCACCAAAGACGGGGAAAGGAAAGATGACGGCAAATCCCTGTTACATGATTATATAACTGTGGAGGAACTCCGCGCCTGTACTACCTGCAATGCCTGTGTACAGGAATGCCCCGTCAGTATTTCACCGCTGGATATCATTATCCAGCTCCGTCGTTACCTGGTGATGGAAGAAAGTAATTCACCACAGGAATGGACAGCGATGTTCAGCAATGTGGAAAATAATTTTGCGCCGTGGAAATTCAGTCCGGATGAGCGGGATAAATGGGTGGAGGAAAATTGAGAATGGAGAATGGAGAATGTGGCGTGGTAATTGGCAATATCCCTATATCATAGAAATAAAATGAGTTAATTTTACAGGGCTGGCATTCCTTCTCAATTCTCAATTTTTTCATTTACAATTTTATTTTATGGTAAAATATTTTTCTTATCTGGGAATAACGGCTTTGGCATTCCTGCTTGTGTTAACGAATCAGTCAGGGGAAAAGACTACCACGCCAAATTGCTGTCAATCGCACTGGAAGGGATGGGTGAGGATTGAAGACATACCCGGAACTGATAATGGTTATATGTTACCTGAAAGTAATTTTATCAGGGGAGGTACAGCGCATTTGACACAACGATTTGGCGGGTATTACCGTTATTGGGTGGGGCTTGAATATGAAATTCCCTGTGATAAAAATATAAATGGCGACCAGTGTAAAATGGAATGGTATGGGAAAAGCGACCTGGGTATCAGTTTGTATGAATCCGACCATGGCGCCACTTTTGGCGGCTACAAAGATTCGGCAACGGTGAATTGCATTACGGTGAACCGGCCGCCCTATTTTATTTTCCGGTACGGGAAGGTGGCTCTGGATGATGTTCCTGAATTGGTGAATAATCCTTCGGGTTGGGCAAAATATACCATTGAAACCGACAACGGCACACTGCGTTTTTACAAAAATGACAAGTTGCTGAAAGAAATGAAAACCAGTTCTTCCATAGGTCAATTGAAAACGATTTATATCCACTTCAAAGGTGGCGGCCGGGTTGACTGGGTAAAACTGTACGAAAAAAATAAACTGGTAATGGAGGAGAAATTCAGTGTAAATGGAGTTACCGGGGCGAAATGGTATAAGTGAGAAAAGTCAAAAGTAAAAAGTCAAAAATATACTCCGCAGGATGTAGATTTCCCCCTTCTACCTGCCATCCGGAATAAGTTCAACAATTCCAGGCTTCACCTGCTCCCTGCTCCCTGCCACCTGCCTCCTGCTACCTGCTTCCTGCTCCCCGGAATATGTTCACTATTCCTGGCTTCACCTGCCACCTGCCCTGCTCCCTGCCTCCTGCTCCCTGCTCACATTCTCTCATCCGCACTGGGTCCATACATTCCCGGTATAGGTACATCCAGTAATCTCAAATAAACAGTAAGCTGTCCCCGGTGATGGTAGATATGCGAAAGACCCCATCCCCTGATAGCTACTTTTTTGGGAAGACTGAAAAAGACCTGTTCTCCGCGGCGGACTGTCCAGATTTTATCAAAATCGGCATCGCCTGCAGCTGCAAGATCCTTTTCGGCATTGGTTACGCTTTTTGAAAGTATATCGAGCAGTTCCTCTGATGTGGAAGCTGTATAAGGGGTAAAAGGATATTTCAGGAAATCAAATTCATCTGCCGTTAGTATTCTGGAAATCCAACTATGTGCTTCGGCGATATGCGTGGCGAGGCGACCGAGTGTCATAGATTTCTCATGCGGTTTCCAGTCGCTTTTATCTACCGGGACTTTTTCCAGCAGTTTTTTAGTCAGTCCGGATTCATGTTTCAGTTCGGCAATCAGCGCAGCATTGAGTGACATAGTTTAATTTTTAGAGTCAATAATTTTCTTTTCAAATTCCGGGATAAGATCCTCCGGATGTTCCATATTGTGAGCGGCATCCTTCTTTCTAATGATGCGGATCAGTTGTATAATGGCAGTGATCGCAAATATACCTCCAATGATCCAGTTCAGGATGTGCTGGTTATTGCTGATTGAATTTGCAATGAGCAGGCCCCCGAAAATAAAGATACAGTTACCGGCAAAGGTGCCGATTCCTATGCCAATGATGTAGGAGTTATAATGGTCTTTCCTGGGCAAGAGTACTTTTTTGGTAAACAGCACAGTGCTCCAGCCAAACCAGAAAGGGATCTGCACCGGGTTCACGGCACTCATGACAAGACCAAGCACGAATTTGGGCAGTGAACTGCTGAGTACCACATTCTTTTTTACTTCCGGATGCATGGCTGCATAAAAACTGGAAGCGGCCAATGCCAGAACAATAACCAATGTTACCCATTCAAGGGCCTTGAGGATCTTTTCCTGTTTACGGATCCAGTCCATGGCAACAAGTGATAACCGTACATAAACAATTTCCACCAGCAGCGATCCCATGGAGAACATCATGGCAGCCATGATCCCATCTGATACCGAAATTTGCATGGCCGCAATATTCAGTGTGCCCAGTGGAAGGGAGCCCACAAAGCTCACAAACATACCGGTGAAGAATATTTTTATCAATGGCCGCATGCTGCGAATTTATCAAATGAATTTTAAAGTTACTCAACACCTGTATATAATCAGGTAACAATAGCCAGTTCCTGCAGTTTTTTCATATCCGGGAATTGTATTTTACTGCGGGTGATTTTTACCAGGCCTTCCTCTTCCAGCTGGTTGATCATGGTGGTAACAGTTTGGCGGGCGCTCCCAATCAGCTTGGCTATATCTTCATGTGTCAGGAAATTTTCCATGGAATGTTTATCCGTTCCTGGCCTGGCACCGTTATCTGAAGCCAGCTGGTACAGGAATGACAGGAGCCTTGAACGAACATCTTTGTTCAGCATGCTGATAAGCCTGAATTGTGCACGCCGGAGCTTATCCCCCACTTGTTTGCTGTATTTGATGGCGAGCTCCGGTTTCTTTTTCAGCAGCATTTCAAAATCTTCAATGGAGAAAGCACAAAGACTCACATTCCCTTTATAGGCCCTGGCAAATTCACCGTTCAGGTTGTTGCGTTCGAGTGAGAACTGACCGAATATCTCCCCTTCGCGGATAATTTCACGAATGATCTCATCCCCTTTCTCATCGATGTAGCCGATTTTAATAAACCCGTCTTTGACAAAATAGAGTTTATTGAGATGGTGGGAATCAAAGTAGATATAATCCCCTTTCCTGGCTTCCAGGAAATGATGAGCTACGTGGAGGTCTTCATAATCCTGGTCACTTAAATGACACCAAAGGTCATAATTGCGCAGCAGGAGTAATTTTTCATCAGGGTTCATATCCCTAAATTAGGAAAGAATTCGGGAAGCAGGGATTTGTTATGCTGCGGGGTGAAATGAGATAGAGAAATGCAATTAGTCGTATTTCTCCAGCATTTTGAAATGCGTTTTAGCATCCTTAAGGAATTTATATCCTTTCCTGAATGACCAGTAAGGAACTCCGTGCTTATGGTTATAGCGGCTGATGCGGTACAGCATTTTCCAGTGATGCAGCAGTACACCATACGCTTTCCAGATACTCATGCCGCAATCATAAATGTGATTGGGCTCAGCGCCACAGCCGTTAAACTCAAGGATCAGGAAATTCTTGCCTTGTTTAAGGTCTTCAATAGAAGTGGTTTTGATGTCGTACCGGCCGTAAAAAAATTTCCCGTTATAATGACTGAGCTCATCAAACACCTTGTGCATGCTTTCGTCAATCTCTTTATGCAGGTTGGTGAAATGGGCTCCCCGGTTGTGATTCCCGGCATAGGATAAATAGAAAATCTCTGCTTCAGGTATCACCCGGTCAAAGCGGTGGCCATGGCGGTGTTCCATTTCTTCCATCCTGAATTTAGCGCGGGGATGGCTGGCGATCAGTTCACGGAGTGTGGATGTTCCGTTCCCTTTAACATGTAACAGTTCTTTGTCAATAAATCCGCTCACCACTCCTTTTGCCTGTGCCGGATGGCGGTAATAAAACACGCTGACTTCTACCGGCAATTCCACCAGATCCTGTACAATATATTCCACCGGGATACGCTCGTGGTATTTATGGAGCTGTTCTTCGTTATCAATTTTCCGGAAGAGAATGCCTTTCATGCCGATATCGGGCTTAACAATAAAAGGATAATCAAATCCTGCATCCTTGATTTTCCGGATGACCTGGTCGAAAGGCAGGTCATGCATTATATATATAGTCTTTGGAATCAGGTGCGGCGGTAACTGGTCATACATTTCCTTTTTCCCCTCTCCTTCAAACCCGCCGAAAGTGATGGTGGGGTTGGATGGAACGAAAAACCAGAAATTCCAGCTGCGCAGGCAGTACCAGAGCCATACGGGACCCAGGGGAAAATAGAGTACGTAAAAATTCCACAGTTCCCAGTTCGTGAGCTTTTGAAAAAATTTCCTCATTGATGTTGAGCGAAAATAAACCGGGGAAGGGATATAGGCGAATTTATTTGTTTCAGGCGTGCAAAGGCTTCACCACAAAGAACACAAAGATTATAACAAAGTTCACAAAGAAGTCCGGGTTTGGAATTTGGGATTTGAGATTTGGGATTTATTTTCACAAAGTATCATTCATTAACTTTGCCCACATAACCCTGTATATGCAAGTACCAACCGTTGCCGAACTTTTTGCTAAAGGAGAAAGTCCTGATATTTTATTTTGGGTAGGCTGTGCCGGCAGTTTTGACCAGCGGGCGCAGAAAATCACTGCGGCGATGGCCAGGATACTGAATAAAGTGGGGTTGAATTATGCCATCCTGGGCAAGGAAGAAGCCTGTACGGGCGATCCGGTGCGCCGGGCCGGGAATGAATTCATGTTCCAGATGATGGCCTATCAGAATATCCAGGTGCTGAATAATTACGGGATTAGAAAAATTGTGACTGCCTGTCCGCATTGCTTTAATACACTGAAAAACGAATACCCTGAGCTGGGCGGGAATTTTGAGGTTATTCACCATACGACTTTGATCCAGCAGCTGATTGACGAAGGAAAAATCAAGATGAAAGAAGGCGGATCTTTCAAAGGGTCAAAAATCACTTATCACGACAGTTGTTACCTCGGCCGTTCAAATGATATTTATGAGGCGCCGCGTAAAGTGCTGGAAGCTTTGGATGGTGAGCTGGTGGAAATGAAAAGATGTAAAAGCAACGGGCTTTGTTGTGGTGCGGGCGGTGCACAGATGTTCAAAGAAGAAGAAAAAGGGACTACCCGTGTGAATATTGAGCGGACCAACGAAGCCATTTCAACAGGTGCATCGGTCATTGCCGCTGCCTGTCCTTTCTGTAATACCATGATGACGGATGGTGTAAAACTGGCTGATAAAGAAGAGCAGGTAAAAGTGCTGGATATTGCCGAACTCGTTGCAGCATCTATGCAGGATTAAACGGTTGCGAGCAGGTGTTCCTGCATCCGGAGGGCTTCTTTCAGCCTTCCTCTTGGCACAGGCACTTTGATCACTTTCCATCTTTCCGTGTCTGTAGGCAGGTTTTCATATTCAAAGCATATTACGTTTACGGGTCCTTCCTCCCGGATTTCCACATTCCTGAGTTTTTTCCTTTCGCCAAAGAAATAATAGCGGTCGGAGCCGATGGAGAGCTGGTCGGGTTTTATATTCACAACCGGCACTTTCCGGTGTATCCAGCGGGCAAAGAGCAGGCGGAACATGGCCGGCCAGTTCTTTTTCCAGCCGGTTGCCTTCAGGAAATGGTTCCATTCCTTCCTCGTATACTGCCATTGTATGGCTCCTTCCGGTGACTGCTCCATTCCGTTTTTTGGTTGTAATTTAGCGGGATGAACCTTGAATTCAAATACCTCCTTGACGGTAATTTTCATCCCTCCTCCCGGGTCTGGATTTACCAGTGTAACCGCCTGCTAACGATGAGTGAAGCACTTGAAGCCGAAGAAATCCTGCAGTCGTTTACTGCTAAATGGCTCAGCCATAACGTTCCGGTTAAAGGAGCAGCCCATATATTCTTCGGTCAGTTTATTGTTTTGCTGGCTGATGAAACACAAACGGGTGTAGGCGGATGCAGTACAGATTCCTCTGTACGAGTGATTAAAGACCTGGAGCAAAAACTCGGTATCCAGTTATTCGACAGGACTACCCCTGGCTTTTGTAATCAAGGATAAAGTGGAACTGCTGCCGATGAGCCAGCTGAATTACGCGGTATCAAACGGTTTCATCAGCCCTGATACACTTTATTTCAACAATGTGGTTCTTAGTAAGGCAGAGCTTGAAACGAACTGGATTATTCCGGTAAAAGACAGCTGGCTGGCGAAGCGGATTAATTTTCCGGAGGTTGTTTCGTAAATTAGGAAATACAAAAATATTTAATTTGTGGAAGTAGCTCACCTGGTAGCCCCGAATTGCGGGGTCACAAGCTGCAGGTAGCTACCTAAAAAAAATTATGAACTAATTTAGAAGCATTTCCGGAAGTAGCTCACCCGGTAGCCCCGAATTGCGGGGTCACAAGCTGCAGGTAGCTAACTAATAAATATTATGAACTGATTTAGATAGACATTTATAAACTGCGGAAGTAGCTCACCCGGTAGAGCGACAGCTTCCCAAGCTGTAGGTAGCGAGTTCGAGTCTCGTCTTCCGCTCAACAACAAACCCCGCCATTCGCGGGGTTTTTAATTTCATTTCGTTAGCTCACCTGGTCGCCCCGCACTACGGGGTCCCAAGCTGTAGGTAGCGAGTTCGAGTCTCGTCTTCCGATCTTTTTACCAGTTACCCGTTACCCGTTACCCGTTACCAGTTACTTGTGAAAAGTTGTTACACGAGTACATATTTTCAATACTGTAAACGGAATTAGTGTTACTGCGAGGTGATCGTTAATTTAATTCCGTCATTTACTGTAACGGATGCACCTGGTTTAACATCCAGAGATTTAATTGTTATGTCAAATACGATTACCGGGTAGAAAGGTTTTCCGCTGGGTATAAGTACTGCTGTTGTGGCACCAGGAATAAAGCCGCATTTCCAGTTGGCAGGGTTATACCAGGTGCTGTTTTCAACTCCCGTCCACTCAGCCATGCCCGGAGGCAAAGCGGTTGCAGCAGTTACAAAACTGATAGTTGACCAGTCGCCATAAGTAGATAAATCAAACCCGCATGCTGAACGGACATGGATATAATACGTTGTTGACGGTGTCAGGGAAGTTACTGTTTGGGAATTTATTGTACTTACTGCTCCCGAAGCGGGAGGTACTGCAGATGTAGTAACCGCGTATTGATATTTCTGCGGAACATTTAAAGGCACTACCTGGTCCCAGATAAAGGATACAAAGTTGTTACAAAGCTCATATACTGCGAGGTGATTGATTTGTGCAAAACCGACATATACATAATTGGATAAAACATTCGCACAACCAACTTTTGAAGACCGGACAATATAGGTTCCGCTCTTCCTGCATCCATATTAAACTGCAGGCTTTGATTTCCTCCATTCCCGCCAATGGGTCCAAATACTGAACTGTTATTCCTGAGCCAGGTATAATCCTGGTCTGGCTGTGTAACAGGGATACCAACATTCACAGGATCTCCCAGGCAATAAACACCCGTGCCACCTAAAGCAGGGGAAACGGCTCCTTGTAATATGACCGCCATATTGGAGGCGATGGTACAAGACCCAATAGAAGAAATTGCATAATATTGACCGGTAGATGTGGCGTTGTATGTATTTCCCGTTACCCCGGGAATTAAAATATCATCTTTATACCACGCGTACGTTCCATTACCACCCGTTGCTGTTAATGGAATTGAACTTACACCCTGGCATAACATAGTATTAGTGGGAGTCACTGAAATTGTGCCGGTGCAGGGTGTATAATACCAAAGATCGTTTTGCTCATTAAACAGTTCATTATTTGATCCGTATCCATATCCACCCATCATCCAGCACTTGCCATCTGTACCTTGCCAGCTAAAAGACTGACTTCGTCCCCCGGGTGTATTTGCATCATTCGCCACACCAATTGAACCATAAGTACCAGGTAATGTATTCGCATCGCCACCTTTCATCCAGGTCCAAAGTTTTGTGGCAGGATTAAACCTCCAAAGGTCATTTAAATACTCGTTACTGAAAAAAGAAGAATAGCCTTCGCCGCCAAATATCCAGAAACTCCCCTCTGTATCAGTCCAGCCGGTTAAGTAAGACCTGCTCCCCGGATAGTTTGCACCAGAAGGAACACCTTTAGTTCCGTATACACCATACTGGTTAATGGTATTATTCCCACTCATCCATGTCCACATATTGAGGATACGATCATATTTCCATAAATCATTTAAGCTGCCAGATGAAATGTCATAGTCTACTCCAGTGCCGCCGAATAGCCAGAAATCTCCGTTTGTATCTGTAAAAGAAACACCAGCATATCTTGCGCCGGGTTGGTTTTCAGGAGCGCTAATGCCGAGTGTTCCATACACACCTGAACTACCTGCAAAATCGTCTCCGTTCACCCAGGTCCATTGCCCGGCTGAAGGATTATACATCCATAAATCGCTCAGGAATCCCTGCGAAAATGCATCTTGACCACCACCACCGAACAACCACAGATTTCCCGAAGGATCTTTCCAGGAAACCGGGTACATTCTTCCACCGGGATTATTTGTCAGTGATGGAGTCCCTTTTGTTCCATATATACCCTGGTTGTTAAGCGTGCTGTCACCTTTGACCCAGGTCCAGATGTTTGAGATCCTGTCGTACTTCCATAAATCATTTAAACTACCTTCTACGCTTCCTGAGTTAGAATAACCAAGTCCGCCAAATAACCATAAGTTACCGCTGTTATCCACCCAGGTAACTGCGCCATATCTTGCACCAGGTTTATTGGCTGGTGCACCTGTATTTTTCGTTCCATAAACTCCATTCACATTAGCTGTTGTATCACCTTTAACCCAAACCCATTGATTTGTTGACGGATTATATTTCCACAAATCATTCAAATAACCCTTTTGCATTTGACTACCATGCCCGTTCCCTCCTAATAACCATAGATCTCCTTCTTGATCTGTCCAGGTTGCTGAACCTCTCCTTGAACCAGGTTTATTATTTGCAGCAGCAACTCCATTCGTTCCGTAAACACCGAGATAGCCGAACTGGATATTTTCCTGATCCATGACCAGTTGCCTGATACAGGGTTGAATTTCCATAAATCATTTACTGTCCCGAAGTAGTTATCACCCGAGCCGAAACCACAAAGAGGTAAAAATTCCTGAGGCATCTTTCCATGATTGTGAAAAATCCCTGCAGCCAGGAGTATTACCTGCAGCTTCTATTCCCTGTTGCCCATACACATTCAGCTGATCAGTAACTTTGCTACCTTTTACCCAGGTCCATTGATTAGTTGAAATATTGTATTTCCAAAGATCATTTAACCTTCCGCTGAATGCTGCCGATTCCGGAAAACCAGAACCCCCGAATACCCATAGATTATTTGATGCATCCGTCCAGGCTGAAGAATAAGATCTGCCGCCGGGTTTATTTGTTCCTGCTGCAACACCCTGCGTTCCATATACACCTGTACTGTTTATCGTTTTATCATTATTTACCCAGGTCCAGTTATTTGTAACAGTGCTGAATTTCCACAGGTCATTCAGGAAGCCTGATGTTCCTGTTTCACCATAACCAACCCCGCCCATCATCCAGAAAATACCGGATGCATCTTTCCAGGTAACTGCCCCATACCTGGTGCCGGGTTTATTGGTTGCAGCAGCAGTACCCTGGGTACCATAAATACCATTTATGTTTATCAGTTTATCCCCTTTCATCCAGGTCCATTGATTCGTAGTGGGATTGTAGCGCCATAAATCATTCAGACGACCTGAAGAACCGGATTCACCAAATCCATCACCACCCAATAACCACATGTTACCACTTGCATCAAGCCAGGACATAGAGCGGTAACGGCTGCCGGGTTTATTGGCTGCAGCGGGAGTTCCTAATGTACCATACACTCCGAATTTATTTATTTGTTTATCCCCATTGACCCAGGTCCATTGATTTGTAGTTGGGTTATATTTCCATAAATCATTTAAACGACCAGAAGAAACAGAAGCTTCATCAAAACCAAATCCACCAAAAAGCCATAAGTTACCAGATGCATCTGTCCATGTTACAGATACAAACCTGCCTCCGGGATTGTTGGCAGCATTAGCGGCACCTAACGTACCATAGATCCCTTTTTGTCCGGTTAGTTTAGTTCCTTTTATCCATGTCCATTGATTAGTTGCGGGGTTGTATTTCCACATATCATTTAAAAAACCCGGGACATATTGCTCTCCATATCCGGATCCGCCGAATAACCAGAAATTGCCACTGGCATCTGTCCAGGTAGCACCACCATTCCTGCTGCCGGGTTTGTTGGAAGGAGAACCTACTCCCTGTGTTCCATATACACCTGTCAGGGAGTTGTAAATGGCGCTGTCGCCTTTCATCCATGTCCATTGGTTGGATTGAGCAAATGCACAGCATTGAAGAAAATGGAATCCACAGATCAGCAAAAATGTTCTCATCATTTGTTCGTTTAATTCTTTAATCTCTTAGGCTAATTCCCTGTTAGCGTTATTACAACACCTGTATCCACATTCACCGAAGCACCGTTGTTAACCTGTAATGCTTTCAATGTAATATTCGACGACACGTGCGGATAGAAATTCCGTCCGCCATTCACGATGACAGTGCTGGCGGGTTGTGGTAATTGTCCGCATAGCCAGTTAGCGGGGTTGTTCCAGTCTGTACTAATTGCGCCAATCCATTCTGCAGTATCTGGCGGAAGTGTTCCCACTGTCACCAAAGTATTATTTATCGTAGCGAGGCTGCACCCGTTATTCGTTATGATGGCGCTGTATGTACCGGCACTGCTTACAACATAAACAAGTGATGTTGCACCGGCTATCGGCTGTCCATTCAACAGCCATTGTGCAGATGAACCTCCTGTTGCCGTGAGCAATTGTGATCCGCCGTTACAGAGTGAAACGCTTTCCGGAGAAACAAGTGGGATATGATTACTGCTCTTTGTAATGAAAGAAATTGTTGACCAGCTCCCAAAACTGCTGAGCAAATCACCACAGGCGGATCTGACATGTATATAATATATGGAAGAAGGGTTTAATCCCTGAAGAGTTACCGTATTCCCGGAAGTGGCAGTACCTGAAGCTGGAGGAATCGGTGAACTTGTTACCGCATATTGATACAATTGCTGCAAGCTGTCTGGCGCAACTTTTGTCCAGCCAAAGCTTACCCGGTCAGCACATACATTTGATGTTGCGAGGTTACTGATAACACAACCCCTACAAAAACATAATTTGAAAACACACTGTCACATCCCGTTTTTGTAGATAATACCCTGTAAGTTCCTGCCCTCGCCAGATCCATATTAAAATTCAGGCTTTGGTTTCCGCCATTACCGCCGATCGGACCGTAAACAGAAACCGTACCAAGACGCCAGGTATAACTTTGCCCAACTTGTGTAAGTGGCATACCAACACTTACCGGGTCACCCGGGTAATAAATACCAGTGCCGCTGAGAAATGGTGAAACGGCTGGAGAAGGCAATACCACTTCATTGGAAAAAACTGCCGGGCAATTTCCAGCGGCACCTTTTACATAATATGCACCGGAAGAATTTGCTGAATACTGGGAAGTATTTGCGCCTGAGATCAGCACACCATCTTTATACCATTCGTAATTGGATCCGCCGCTGGCTGTAAGTGTAATCGGGTTACCGGTATAACATAAATTTCCAGTAAAGGGTGACAGGATTATATTACCTGAACACGGAACAAACTTCCACAGATCATTATAATAACCTTCTAAATTATTGTTATCAATTCCATAGCCACCAAATAAACCAAAATTACCGCCGTTCATAAATGCATTCGCTGCGGAGAACCGGCTATTGGGAATATTTGCAGGTGCAGGAATTCCCTGGGTGCCAAATACTCCATTACCATCCGGTAAATTTGAACCATGAATCCAGGCCCATTGATTCGTTACCGGGTTATACTTCCACATATCATTCAATCTTCCAAATCCGATTTGCGCATATCCCTGACCGCCAAATACCCAGAAATTGCCATTAATATCTGTCCAGGCATTCATCATACTTCTGGAACCCGGTTTTGATGTTGCAGATGGAATTCCCAAATTACCATAAACTCCATTTTGGTTCATCTGGCTGTCACCATTTATCCATGTCCAGTTATTTGTTGCCGGATTATATTTCCATAAATCGTTGAAGATGCCATAAGGATTGCCAAAACTTGCACCGCCGAACAGCCACAAATTGCCTGAAGCATCTGTCCATGTACAACCATTTTGACGCCGCGGAGGCTGGTTTAACGGTGACTCCACGCCCTGTATTCCGTAATTCGCTGTTGACTGGAGACCACTGTCTCCTTTCATAAATGTCCATTGATTGGTTGCAATATTATATTTCCATAAATCGCATAACGCGCCCTCATTGTTATAATCATAACCAACACCATAACCGCCAAATAACCATAAGTTCCCATTGGCGTCCGCCCAACTCATCGCATCAGACCTCGAGCCTGGCTTATTGAGGACCGAAGCCACACCCTGTGTTCCATATACGCCGGGCAAGTAAGATGTATTATTGCCTTTCATCCATGTCCATTGGTTTGCCCCAGGATTATAACGCCATAAATCATTCAGTGATCCAAAATCAGCGGTCGTACCTGCATAACCTGTACCCCCAAAGAGCCATAAGTTACCAGAACCGTCCTTCCAGGTTGCAACCGATTCCCTGCCCCCCGGCTTATTTGCATTCGAAGCAATAGTCACTGACCCATATACACTGGCAACATTTCCTGACACATCTCCTTTCATCCAGGTCCACTGATCTGCCGTCGGATTATATCTCCACAAATCATTCAACCTTCCTCCAATAGATGCACCATATCCGGTACCTCCAAACATCCAGAAATTACCGGATGCATCCGACCAGCCAGCATGTAAAAAGCGGCTGCCGGGAGTACCCCCGGAAGGCACGCCTTGCGTACCGTATACCCCATTTGTCCCTGTATTGAAATTTCCCCTGAGAAATGCCCATTGGTTCTGGGCAGATATTGATCCGCCCAAAACAACAAAAGCAATTAATAAGGTTAATTTTTTCATATACAAACCCGGTTAAATTTTTCATTTCACCAACACCCACGCCGCCCAGTTAAACGGCTTATCCCGATACTTATCACGCATTGCACCCTGTGTGCGTGTAAATGATTCTGCAATTGATTTTCCTGAAAACAGGTTATTGTAAAACATTTCCATAAACTCCGCCGTCTCTGTATCCGGCACTTTCCACAAACTCATCACCAGATACTGGAAGCCTGCCATCTTAAAAGCACGCTGCAATCCATATACACCTTCGCTGCCACGGATATCACCCAGTGCGGTCTCGCAGGCAGATAAGGTGACCAGCCGCGCATGCGGGAAATACATATTCGCAATTTCATAAGCCGTCAGTACACCATCATCCACACCCTGCACAGGTTTGCCCGCCCAGGTGTTTTCTGCACCAGCCAGTATGAGTCCGCTGCGGAATAAAGGATTATCAGATCGCTTGAATGCTTTGCCCGATTGTTCACGGGCATACCGGGCCGATTTAACCGGATCAGGATAAAAAAATCCGTGCGTGGTAATATGCAGGATCAATGGATCAGCATTCCCGCTCCATGATTTTACAGATTCTTCATTTGCATCCACACCTTTAAAACTGGTAACCGCTATGTCATCCGATTTCGCCAGACCGGCAATTGCATCAATTTCCCGGGCAGATGCAGGCAGCGGCTCAAAAAAGACACCCCGCTCCCCTGTTTCAAAATCACCATTAACAGACCTTGTAATACCAGGATCAACAGCATACTTACTTACTGATTGGCGCAACAAGACTGTGTCGGCATTATAACTCACATCACCATATAATAAAAGCCTGGTATTTTTTCCTCCAAGCGGCGAAACGGTATCCGTCACAGAGGCAGTAGTCAGCAGTTGCGACATTTCATATTTATCACCCAGATACCGTTTGTCTGGCATCCGGATGCCTGACAACGACACCCGGTGCAGCAACCCGGTTGGTGCAAAATAAATTTTCGTAATCCCCTCCAGCTTTGACACCAACGGTTTCCAAATGATGTTGTATAAACTGTCACTGCCATAAATCAGGCCAATCGTTGCAGGGGGATTGATACTCTTCAGCGATAATTGCTTTTCCAGACGGCTCTTTGTAAACAATGGGACCAAAACAGGCTCCGTGTCATTTTTCCTCAGCAGCAAAGCCGCATACTGGACACTATCCGTAAAATCACGGCCATCAAACATATCAAAGCTGATAAACTCAATGGCTGCTTCTCCGGCTTTTAAAAACTGACGGATATTCTTCCAGTCGGCAGTAACGGATTGCGATTTTTTAAAATCACCGGATTGTCTTACCAGTTCTTTCTCCAGCGAATCTGCACGGCCCATTAATACATGCATGTGCTCTTTCGGTGCATCATCCCCTTTTGAATAAAGCGCAGCGATCTGTTTCTTTAAACTGGTCCAGGCATCATATTTCCTGAGCAACGCCGAATCACCGGAAGAAAAAATTGACTGGCGCAGTTGCCGCGATGAAGATAGAATCTGGTTCCTTTTCTGTAAGGAAATGACATAAGGCTGGCCATTATTCCCTGCCGGCAGTTTATTAAAATAAAACGACTGATACTCATCACCGGCGCCGGCAATGTTTTTCAGGTATAACTGTTTTTCTTCCTCGGAAGTAAAAGAGAACATGCGTCTGGCCTGTACCTGTTGTGTTTCAAAAGCACTACGGTATAAACCAGCCGCTTCAGGTATTTTATTTTCATTCCAGTACACCCGCGCCAGGTTCACAGAGTTCCCGGTAAAATAAGGATGCTCCTCACCCAGGTTCTGTTTCCAGTATAATCTTGCTTTGAGGAAATATTTTTCAGATTCATCATACCGCTTCATGTCAAAATACAATTCACCCAGGCTGTTATCGTTCACTGCCATATCCCCTTTCACCATCTCTCCAATCCCCTGCCAGATTTTAGCCGCTTCCAGTGCATAGGATTCGGCTTCGGTATAACGGCCTGTTTCACGATACAGGTTAGACAAACTGCTGCAGCCCTGGCCATAAAAAAAACTGGTACCTGAATTTATTTTTTCGCGGATCGCTTTGGCTTCGAGATACAGTGGTTCAGCTTTTTCATACTCATGCATCATCAAATACAAATCTGCCAGGATATCGCAGCTGAGCGCATAATCATCATGGTCTTTGGTAAAATAATTTTCCCGCACCTGCCGGGCTTCTTTGTACAGGGGTTCAGCCTGCTGGAATTTGCCCATATCCCTGTAAATATTTGCAAGGTTGATACAACTGATTGCATACGCTGATTTGGGAATCCCCGTTACCCTGGCGCGGATATCACGGGCTTCAATCGCCAGCGGTTCCGCTTTATCATACTGACCCAGGTTCCAGTAAATAGCAGCCAGGTTATTGCAGCTTTGGGCATATGCACCATTCTCACGGGTAAATAATTTTTCACGGATTGCACGGGCTTCCAGGTGAGCCGCCTCAGCTTTTTCAAACTCTGCATTGTCATTATATAAAATACCCAGCGCATTACAAATGCCTGCATATTCTTTACTCTGATCCGTATGCAGGTGTTTATAAATTTCCCTGGCTTCGAGATACATAGATTCAGCCTGCTGGTATTTCTTCAGGAAATAAAACACCTGTCCCAGGAAACCGGCATTACCGGCATACAAATCATTCTCTTTACCATATTTCCCGAGTATGATTTGCCTCGCCTGTAAATACAAGGTTGCGGAAGCTGCATACTGGCTCTTCCCCAGATACATCAAACTGGCCTGGCTGGTCAGTAAATCTATATGTGTGTCCGATTGGGCTGAATCATCAGGCAAAGACCCACGGGTGAGCTCATAATAATAAATAGCACTGTCAGTCAGTTTGTGCTGACGGAAATACTCGGCACTGTCACGGTAAACCTGCCATTGCTGGCTATACAGATTACACGTGCAGCACAAAACCAGAGCGATAAGGCATGCCGCTTTCCGGAACATAGTAAAGGTCTGTCGCTTGTAATAAAGTCAATAATTGATCAACCAGAAACGGTTTTAGAAAGGATGGATGGTGGCGTTGATCAGGGAACGGAAAGGCTTATTTCCCAATGTTTCAATGAACACGGAATATAGCAATTTAAAACTGATTCGGGAGGTATTGTACCGTGTTTTCACCCCCTTTAAGGAGGGGGAATTTTACCATAAAGATCACAAAGGCTAAACAAAGGACACAAAGTGTTACACTACATGCTTTGTGTCCTTTGTTTTTACTTTGTAATCGTCAATTTTTTATTGAAGAATTTTTGCTGTACACCTAAATTCATACTCCAGCTCCAGCGGGCAAAACCCTGCGGACTGGCAATGCGGTTGAATGTAAAGCTGGCAGTAATGTTCCGGGTGTCTTTGGGCGACCAGGTTGTATTGAAATTAGAGGTAAGCGAACCGCCATTGCGATAATGGTTGATTGTTTTATCAAACTGGCTGTACACATTATAATTGTAACTGGCGCTGAGATTGGCTTTCCATTTTTTGCTTACAGTCATCCCGCCCCAGGTACTCAGTTCGTATTCATGACGGCCGCTGATATTCTCCCAGGTAACCTGTGTTTTTCCATCCGGCAACAGCGTACGCACCTGGCTGAATACATCTTCCACAATATTATATCCCAGTCCGAAATTGATATAATACAATGGCTTGGTCCTTCCCAGCACCAGGTCAAAATTATGTGCGGTGGAAGCCTGGAGTTCAGTATTTCCAAAACGGATATTATACGGATCACCGTAATCAATAGCGGGATTCAGTTCATTGATGCCGGGCCTGCGGATGCTGCGGCGGTAAGCAATGGTCAGGTTGATGATTTCTTTCCAGTTGCGGTTGATATTGGCAAAAGGCAGGAATGTCCAGTATTTGTTATTTGCCCGTTTCTGGTCACGGTATAATTCAAAAGACACAGCAGTCTGTTCCGCTGATCCGCCGGCAGTAATACTGAAATTTTCCTGGATGATCTGTTTTACCGATGCCCGGTAGTTTAATACGTTCTGGTGGAAACGGAAATGGTTACTCAGGTTGGTTGACGGCACCATCACACCATCAGACTTACGTAAGTAGGATGCATCAACAAGCACATGGCTGTTGTTTCTGGTAAAATAGGTACCGAAAGAAAAATAGGTTTTCTTGTTTGCCAGTGGTTTTTCATAGTTAATCCGCGTACTGAAACTGTTGCTCTCGTTATCAGTCAGCTGCTGCTGGGTTGAATCGCTGCCATTCGGCGTGTGATCAGGATTATAATACTGCTGGAAGAAATCGCGGTCCGTATTACTCAGGGAAAAGTTGGCCGACTGTATGATGCGCAATTGTTCACCGGGTGTTTTCCCTTTCAGCGTATAAGAAAAGTTCATCCCCGGATTGTAGCTGTTCCCTTCGCTGGCTACAGAACGGGTGCTCAGCTTCCAGATGCTGTCAAACCGGTTAACGTTGGTATAAGTAGTATGATTGAGATTCGAGAAATCATTCTGGTTATACTGCAACACAAAATTGATTGACTGGATTTTGCTGATATCATAATCCAGGTTAAACCTGAAATTGGGCCGCAGGTTCTTATTTTTATAATCAGAAGTGGTTTTAAAATAATTCGAGGAATCTAAATATATATTATTGCGGCTGGAGTATCCTTCTCCCCTCACCTGGCTGTAACCCAAACCCGCATTGATGCTGATGGATAAACCCTGCTTGCGGTAACTGAAATTCCCGCTGATGGCTGCTTCGCCTCGGGTGCCGCCGGAGATGTTGAGCCTGCCACTGCGTCCGACTTTCCCTTTTTTAGTGACAATATTGATCACACCACCCTGTTCATTTGCATACTGCGGCGGTGGATTGGTCATCACTTCAATTTTTTCAATGGAACTCCCGGGCATGGATTCCAGCAAATCCTGTAACTGCTGCATGTTCAGTTCAACCGGTTTGTCATCAATCAGGATTTTGGGCTCTTTTCCCCGCACTGTAATTTTCCCGTTCGGGTCTTTGGTAACCAGCGGTACATTAGTCAGTAATTCACCCGCAGTACTGCCTGCGCTTAATGAAGATTCAGCTGCATTAAAAGTGATATTGCCATCTTTTGATTGTATCAGTGGCTTTTCAGCATATACAATTACCTCACCCAGTGTTTCGGAATTCCTGGGCTTCAGCGTAATATCAGATAAATTAAAATCAGCACGCTCTTCGCGGAAATGGATACTGTCAATCACCAGTTCCTGCATACCCACATAACTGATCTTTAAACGGAAATAACCGGAATCCACTTGCTGGAAGCTGAACTCGCCGGTTTTAGTACTCGTCGTATTCTTTTTATTAGTGCTGTCATTCAGTGATTGCAGGATCACAGTCGCGCCCTCGAGCCCCTTTTTCTTGTCATCCAGCAAATTGCCTGTGAGCATGCCTTTTTGAGCAACAACAGCGGTTCCGGCACAAAGTAGAAATATGATTAAACAGAATTTCCTCAAAACAGTGATTAGACGCCAAATATACTGATGACCCTTCATCCCCAGACTCAATTTTAGCTGAGTGGTTGATTTTCAATGTGGGAGAAAGCGTACTGACAACATGTCAGCATTTCGGGATTTGCAGTATATTTGCAGACTAATTTCTTCCCATGCTTGACTACGTGACAGATAAAGCTCATGACGAAAACCGACAGGGAGAGGCCTATGCCCCTTTTGCCGGTGATCCGAATCAGTATGCAAAGCGGTTCGATATAGAAAGCTATGGCTGCGCGATGAATTTTTCAGATAGCGAGATCGTAGCCTCTATACTGCACCAGGAAGGTTTTGGCGCCACCCGGAATGTGGAGGAAGCTGACCTGATCTTTTTAAATACCTGCTCTATCCGTGAGAAAGCAGAACAAACGGTACGCAAGCGTTTAACGGAATTCAAAAAACTTAAAGAAGCCAGGAAGGGAATGCTGGTCGGTGTGCTGGGTTGTATGGCGGAAAGGCTGAAATCACGTTTCCTGGAAGAAGAAAAACTGGTTGATATTGTTGTTGGCCCTGATGCTTACCGTTCACTCCCTGCATTGGTCACGGAAGCCAGCGGTGGTCAGAAAGCAGTAAACGTATTATTAAGCCGTGATGAAACGTATGCGGATATTTCTCCCGTAAGACTTGATTCAAATGGCGTGAGCGCATTTGTAAGCATTATGCGTGGCTGTAATAATATGTGTTCATTCTGTGTGGTACCCTTTACCCGCGGCCGTGAACGGAGTCGCGATACGGCCAGCATAGTAGCCGAATGCCGTGATTTATTTGAACGTGGTTTCCGGGAAGTCACATTACTGGGACAGAATGTAGACAGCTATTATTATAGTCCCCTTGCCGGCGATGCCCCCGTGAATTTTGCCCAGCTGCTAGAAAAAGTGGCCAATATTGATCCGTTGTTAAGGGTTCGTTTTTCGACATCGCACCCGAAAGATATTACAGATGATGTGCTGCACACGATGGCGCGTTACGGGAATATCTGCAAATACATCCACCTGCCTGTACAAAGCGGCAGTACGAGGGTATTGCAACTGATGAACCGGACGTATACCCGTGAATGGTACATAGGAAAGGTTAATCGCATCAGGGAAATCATGCCCGATTGCAGTATCAGTTCAGATGTGATTACCGGATTTTGTACGGAAACAGAAGAAGACCATCAGGATACACTGGATATTATGGCGTACAGCCGGTACGACATGAGTTATATGTTCGCATACAGTGAAAGACCCGGCACACTGGCGGAGAAAAGATACGATGATGATGTACCCGAAGCCGTGAAGAAAAGAAGGCTCACGGAAATTGTAAACCTAAAAAACCGGCTTTCAGCAGAAAGCAACCAGCAGGATTTAGGAAAACATTCACCGTGCTGATAGAAGGCGACAGCAAACGCAGTGCAGCCGACTGGATGGGAAGAACCAGCCAGAATAAAGTAGCTGTTTTCCCTAAAGCCGGTGGTAATTATAAAAAAGGAGATTATGTAAACGTATTTGTGGAGAATTGTACACAAGCTACGTTGCTTGGCAGGGTTATCCCAGCCAATAGCTAATAGCCAATGGCCATTAGCCATTAGCTAACATCTAAAATCTGATATCAAATATCTATTATCTAGTTTAGTTATGGACACGCAGAGTATAAAAAACCGTTTTGGCATTATCGGCAACGCACCGGCGCTGAACTATGCGTTGCAGGTGGCAACGCAGGTTGCGGCCACTGACCTGACTGTGCTGATCAATGGTGAAAGCGGTGTGGGTAAGGAAGTATTCTCACAGATTATCCATGCTCTTTCTGCCAGGAAGCATAATCCATTTATTGCCGTGAACTGTGGTGCTATTCCCGAAGGCACGATTGACTCCGAATTATTCGGTCACGAAAAAGGGTCATTTACCGGCGCATCTGATGCACGTAAAGGATATTTCGAAACTGTATCCGGTGGCACCATTTTCCTCGATGAAATCGGGGAATTGCCATTGGGAACACAGGCCCGTTTATTAAGGGTGCTGGAAACCGGGGAATATATCCGGGTAGGTTCTTCCAAAGTGCAGAAAACAGATGTACGCGTGATTGCCGCCACCAACAAAGATTTACTGCAGCAGGTGCAGTCGGGAAAATTCAGGGAAGATCTGTATTACCGGTTGAGCACAGTACCCATCCGTGTACCTTCTTTACACGACAGGCCGGAGGATATCCATTTGCTGTTCCGCAAATTCGCGGGTGACTTTGCCAGCAAGTATAAAACAGTTCCGGTACAACTGGATGATGAAGCCAAAAACCTGTTAATAAACTACCCCTGGCCCGGCAATGTGCGTGAATTGAAGAATATTGCAGAGCAGATTTCTGTGTTATCAACGGATAAACTGATTACGGCCAAGGACCTGAATAAATTCCTGCAGCCATATTCAAGCAACAGGCTGCCGATGGTGGTTAACGGACAAAATTCAAGCGGAGACTTCAGCAACGAAAGGGAAATCCTGTACAAGCTTTTCTTCGATATGAAAAAGGACGTTACAGAACTGAAAAGGATTTTCCTGGATATGCTGCAGAACCCTGCCCTGGCTTCGCAGAACCAGCATTTCATCAATGAACTGAAAGAAATTAAAACAAACGATACGATCCAGCCGGTGATGGTTCAGCCAGCAATGTATAATACGCCGCAACCGGTAATGATGGATAACGGTATACAAGAGCATGTTGAAGTGGATGAGAGCCTCAACATCATGGATAAAGAAAAAGAACTGATCGTAAAAGCGCTGAAAAAACATAAAAGCAAACGCCGGGATGCGGCACTTGACCTGGGCATCAGCGAAAGAACACTTTACAGGAAACTCAAAGAATATGATATTGAAGAGTAATCAGGAAAAAAAGTCAGGGAACAATACATTTAAATCAACCTTCACCCGGATGCTGATGGCCATTCCTGTTTTTGCCTTGCTGGCCTTGCTGGCAAATACGCCAACAGCCTGCTCGTATAAATTTAATGGCGCCAATATTCCTGATACAATCAAGACTGTCCGTGTCAATATGTTTGAAAACAGGGCACGGTACAATAATCCACTGATCAAAACGAGACTGACAGAAAAACTCAAACAGAAAATCATCAGCCAAACCAAATTGACACTAACGAATGGTGATAATCCGGATTGGGAAATCACCGGCTTTATCTCAGATTATTCTTTCAGTACATCAGCTATTTCCGGTCAACAGGTTGCCAGCAACCGGTTAACAGTTGCCGTTCATTTAACGATTGATAAAAGAAGACAGGATAAAACGGAAGAAATCGATGTGATGCGTAGTTTTGAGTTTAAAGGAGATCAGTCATTTCAACAGGCCGAACAAGCCCTGGGTGATGAAATCATCCGTAACCTGACTGACGAAATTTTCAACAGGCTTTTTTCAAACTGGTAAATAACCATACATGCTTTCATTAAGGGATCAGCTTGCGTTTGCCATTACGGGTAAAGAAAACCTGGAGGCCTGTAGCCAGGCTGAACTGGAACAACTGGTCAACCGTCACCCCTATTTCCCGCTTGGTCATTTATTACTCGCTTCCAAAAACAGGCAGACTGATATTCATTCGGGCAATCTTTCACTTTATTTCCAGCATACGTTATGGGCGAAGGCTTGGTTGAATGAGGAAGGTGGCAGTGGGCAGGTGGCAGGTGAGCAGGTTGCAGGAGGCAGTATGCAGGAGGCAGGAAGGCAGGATGCAGGCGAAGCCCGGGATAGTGAAACTTATTCCGGGGAGCGGGGCAGGTGGGGGCAGCAGGTGAGCAGGGGCGAAGAAGACAGGAGACGAATGAAACTTCCGGGTACAGGAGGCAGGTGGGCAGGTGGCAGGGAAACCCGGGAAACGGATAATCCTGCTTTTGAGATGGCGGAGGAGGTTTTGATAACGGAACCGGTAATATCAAACCAGGTTGTTGAAGAGCACAATTTGGAAACGAATACCCCTGAACCTGGAGATGTTTTGCCTGTGACTAATGAAACTGAGGGGGAAAAAGAAGTTGTTTTACCTGCTTTTAGTTTTACGCCTGTTGAACCGGGGAAAAATGACCTCATATTTGAACCTTACCATACGGTGGATTATTTCGCTTCACAGGGGATCAAAGCCACGGAAGAAGAAAAACCGGCCGATAATTTCGGGGTGCAGCTGAAACGGTTTACCGACTGGCTGAAAGTGATGAAAAAACTACCGTTAAAAGAGGTTTCTGAACAGGCTACAGACCCCCAGGCGGAGCAAAAAGTGGAAAAAATGGCAGCCAGTTCCCTCCAGGAAAAGGAAGTGATGACTGAGGCCATGGCGGAAGTCTGGGAAAAGCAGGGGAATAAAGCCAAAGCCATTGAAATTTATGGCAAATTAAGTTTGCTTGATCCCTCTAAAATGGCTTATTTTGCAGCCAAAATTGCCGATTTAAAGAAATAGAAAAGACATGACAACTATCTTCATTATACTCGTGGTGCTGGCTTCTGTGATACTGGCCCTCATTGTTTTAGTTCAAAATCCCAAAGGTGGCGGACTGGCCGGTTCAATCGGCGGTTTCAGCAACCAACTGATGGGCGTTAAGCAAACTACAGATGTACTGGAAAAAGGTACCTGGCTTTTCGGCGGTGTTGTAGCTGCCCTTTGCCTGTTATCAGTGGTTTTTATCCCTAAAGAAGGTACGGCTTCCTCAACTGGTCCTGATGCTACAAATGCCACTGCACCATCAGCCCCCAAAACCATGCCCGTCAATTCAGTTAACATGAATCCCGGTGGTGCAACCACACCTGCGACTACACCGACAACAACTCCCACTACCCCCGCCGGTGGTGGTAAATAATATTAAGATTTTACAAGAGACCCCGGCCTATGCGTCGGGGTTTTTTATTTAATTTGGAGTTTATGAAGCGTAAAAGTATCGTGATCCTCGTGGTTACACTGGTTGTAGTGACCATATCTTTTGCCGGCTGGAAATTATACGGACCCGCTGTCAGCACCCCACAAGGTGAATTCCTGTACATAAAAACGGGTGCGACACTGGATGATGTTGAAAATGAATTGCTGGATAAAGGATTTATAGATGGCAGCAAATGGTATGGATTTACCGTGAAAATCCTTCGTTTTAAAAACGTAAAACCCGGACGTTATAAAATCACCAAAGGCATGAGTCTGATAAAACTCGTTCGCATGCTCAGGGCCGGTGACCAGCAAAAAGTAAACCTCGTTATCACCAAGCTTCGTTTGCGTGAATCATTGGCTGCAAAAGTTGCAGCATCTTTTGAATGTGATTCTGCCACTTTCATGGCTTATATCAGCAACAATGATACCCTTAAAAAATTCGGGCTCGATACAAATACCCTGATGGCGGCCGTGATGCCTTACACCTACAGCCTGAACTGGAACAGCAGTGCCGATAAAATTTTCAGGGACATAGAATCAGCTTACCGGAAATTCTGGAATGCAGAAAGGAAAGCAAAAGCAGATTCAATACACCTGACCCCGTTGCAAGTATCTGCGCTGGCTTCTATCGTAGAGGAAGAGACCCGCAATCGGGAGGATAAATATAAAATCGCCAGCACATACCTAAACCGGATCCGCACATCCATGAAACTCCAGGCCGATCCAACGGTGAAATTTGCCATGAAGGATTTCGGATTGAAGCGGGTACTGGGAGTTCACCTGAAAACAGATTCCCCGTACAATACGTACATGTATGCCGGTATCCCACCAGGACCGATCTGTACCCCATCCGTTGAAAGCCTGGATGCGGTACTCGATGCCCCTAAAACAGAATATTTATATTTTGTAGCCAGCAGCAAATTTGACGGCAGCAGCGTTTTCACCACGAATTATTCAGATCACCTGAAATATGCCAGAGAATACCAGCAGGAACTGACCCGGCGCATGGACTCCGTTAAAAAAGCGAAGGCCGTTACCCCACAGCCATGAGCCCTTTAAAACATATCCGCCATAAAGTTTCCCGCTCATTGCCCGCCCAGTTTTTCGTGCGGCGGAGTAAAGTGACTACACTCCCCGGATTCAGGGGTATCCCGATCTATGATGTAGTGCTGTTTTTTATCAAACAGGTGCAAACAGTCGGATTGCAGGAAAGGGCCTCTTCCATCGCATTTAATTTTGTGATGGCTATCCCCCCTTCTATCATATTCCTGTTTACTTTGATCCCCTTCCTGCCGATTTCAAGGGATTTTGAAACCCAACTGTATGAACTGATCAGGGATGTAGTACCCGGGCAAAAGGATAACTCGGTGCTGATAAGTTTCCTGCAGGACTTCATCAACAATCCCCGGAACGGTTTATTGTCTGTCGGTTTCATCCTTTCTATTTTCTTTTCTTCAAACGCTATCATGGGCGTGATGCGTTCTTTCGACAAGAACTATAGCGGATTTAAAAAAAGAACAGGCCTGCAAAAAAGACTCACAGCCTTACAAATCACTTTTGTGCTGTTTGTATTTGTTTTTGCCACTATCCTTTTATTGGTAGGACAAGGGCAGGTACTGAAAGTAATCGGTATTAAAAGTCAATGGGTACGGTCAGCCATCCTCAACCTGCGCTGGCTATTTATTGTCATCCTGCTTTTTGCATCCGTATCGTTTATATACCGGCATGCCCCGGCTGTCCATAAAAAATGGCGGATGATCAACCCGGGCTCTATACTCGCTACTTTTATGATGCTGTCTCTCACACTGGTATTTTCCTGGTGGGTAAGCCGTTTCGGTAATTACAACGAACTCTATGGTTCTATCGGAACCGTGTTGATCCTTATGCTTATGATTTACTTTAATTCACTGGTATTGCTGATTGGTTTTGAACTGAATGTAAGTATCAGCTCCCTGCAGAAAATTGCGGAGGAACGGAACAATAATCTGCCGGACGGAGATGAAAAATCAACATAAATCCCGACATTTGACCTGATAAAAAATTAAATATGAAGAAATACTTTTTTGCAGCATTCCCGATTGCAGCTATCGCTTTGGCCAGTCTGAAACCCGTTGGTGAACCTTTACCAATCGGCGCAGACATCCCCCAGTCAACCGTAAAAATGAAAGATATCAGCGGAAGCGAAGTATCATTCAACGATACTAAAACGGATAAAGGCCTGGTCGTGATGTTCAGCTGCAATACCTGCCCCGTCGTTAAAAAATACCAGAGCCGTACGCTTGAAGTATGCAAATATGCAAAAGGCATGGGGCTGGGTGTTATCCTCCTCAACTCCAATGAAGCGACCCGCGATGAAGGTGATTCTTATGAGGACATGAAAGCCTATGCAGCCGAACAGCATTATTTCTTCAACTACGTTCTTGATAACCATTCTGCCATGGCAGATGCGTTCGGTGCTAACCGCACACCCGAGGTTTACATTTTCGATAAAAACGGCAAACTGGCTTACCACGGCGCCATTGATGATAACATGGAAAGCCCCGATGTTGTAACCCGCAAACATGCAATCATAGCCATTGATGAAATCCTCGCAGGCCGTGAAGTAACACAGAAACTTACCCGGTCGGTTGGCTGTACAATTAAACGACAATAAGCGAAGTTTTTAGATAAGAGAAAGGCTGCCTGGGAAGGCGGCCTTTTTTGTTTTATGTTGGAGGTTGGAAGTTGGAGGTTGAACCCGAAAGTTCGAAGTCTCTAAACAAGTTGGAATGTTGGAGAGTTGGATTGTTGGATTGTTTCCTGAATCTGCAATCCCAAAATCGTTTCGAAATATCTTGATATTCGAAAAAATAAAGACACTACAAATTGAAGAACCTTCCAACTCTCCAACAATCAAACATTCCAACAATTTGAGAGACTTCGATCTGTCGGGTTCAACCTCCAACCTCCAACTTCCAACCTCCAACCCCAGTAACATTTCTATCAAATCGTTTCCGGGTACAGTTTATGGAATTTCTCACCAGCCGCATCTCACCCTCATGGGCCTGGCCCTCAAACCTCAAATCACCGCTTATGATACACAAAACCTGGATCAGCCGTATTGTCATTTTCCTGTTTATGGTATTAGTGGGATTTTCCCTCAAGAATGCATTCAGCAGTGGCAGTTTTATTGCCATCATGCTGGCAACAGTCAGCCTGTGTGCCGGTATTTACTTTGTTCATATTCTCCAGAAAATTAAAGCAGAAGCAAACCGCTAAAATGCGGTGTAGGATTAACGTCCGAGTATAGCCATGATTTCTTTTTCCAGCTTCTGCGGGGTCAGCGGTTGTTCAAAAAACTTCCGCTGGCCTGTTTTTGGATTCACCAGCAGGGTTGCCGGAATGGCCCCGGTCCAGCTACTGTCAATTTTCGGACAGAAATAATCGGCATTCGTTTCATCCAGCCAGGCAAGTGGTGAGGTGAAATGCCGCTGGTTAACTGTTTTGACGATTCCTTCGGGGAAGTCTTCCCTGGAATCAAGGCTAACCAGCAAGATCTGCAGGCTGTCTTTTCCGAATTTCTTTACGGTTTCTTCAAAGCCCGGGATTTCTGCAATACAAGGCTTGCACCAGGTAGCCCAGAAATTTACCAGCATAGGCACACGGGTATCCCGAATGAGCGTTTCCAGTTCTGTTACTTTCATGGGAATAACGACCTGCGACTGCACACTTTGCAGGCAGCATAAAAAGCAGAGGATGAAGAGACCTTTTTTCATTTTTCTAACCCGTTTTCATTTTCCAGTTCCAAACCCCATTCGTTCAGCAGGGAATCACGCTGGGCCTGGTCCATGTGAGGACGGTCAAAATGACCAGCCAGTTGTTTTTGCCTGAAAGCTTCGTACAAAGTAACCGCACAGGCCACACTGATATTCAGCGATCGGATAATTCCCACCTGCGGGATAATAAAGTTCCCGTCGGCCAATGCCCTGATTTCATCTGTTACACCGCTGTGCTCATTGCCGAAAACAAGTGCAATGCTTCCTGTAAAATCAATCGCATGAAGTGATACTGCATCACTGCTGAGATGCGTCGTTAATATTTTAGAATACCGTTTGCGCAATGCAGCAAAACATTCACTGGCATCAGTAAATTGGTGTACCGTCAGCCATTTGGCCGCACTGGAACTGCTTTTAGCGCCCCATTTTTTATGTGGAGGGATCTTTGTATTCAAAATGTAAATATCCTGCACACCCACAGCATCACAGGTACGCATGACTGCTGAAATATTATGCGGGTCTGTTACATTTTCAAGCACAATTGTAATATCACCCTGTCTTTTGTTCAGTACTGAAGTAAGTCTTTCTGTTCTTTCCGGTGTCATGAATCCTTCGGCTTTAGCTTGCAAAACTCGTTAAAATAAGTATATTTATAGTTGGCAATCCTGAATCATTGTCAAGGGTTGCATAAATGCCTGACATATGAAATACGCCCCCGTTCAGAATTATATAAACGGACAGTTCACCCATTGCAGCAGTTCCAAAACACTTGATGTTATTTCACCGGTGGACGGAACCCATTTATCCACTGTTCCGCTCTCGGCTGCCTCTGACCTTGACCAGGCCGTTAAAGCCGCAAAAGCCGCTTTCCCCGCCTGGAGTAAAACACCGATTAAGGAAAGAGTGCAGGTGTTCTTCCGGTATAAAACGCTACTGGAAAAAAACCTGAAAGAGCTGGCCTTGCTTTGCAGTGAAGAAAACGGTAAAACTTACGGGGAGTCTGCGGCAGAAATCGAAAAATGTATTGAACTGACCGAGTTTGCCACTTCCCTGCCCCAGCTTATTACCGGTGAATTACTGGAAGTGAGCAAAGGCGTTGAGTGCCGCACTGAACATGTGCCCCTGGGTGTCGTGGCATCCATCGTGCCTTTTAATTTCCCGGCAATGGTACCTAACTGGACAATCCCCAATGCGATTGCCCTGGGGAACTGCATGATCATAAAACCATCTGAAAAAGTTCCGCTTTGCTGTGGTAAGCTCGCTGAATTACTGAAAGAAGCGGGATTACCGGATGGCGTATTTAATATTGTTCATGGTGATGTGGAAATTGTGGAAGCGATCTGCGACCATCCGGCCATCGAAGCCGTTTCATTTGTCGGCTCCACCAAAGTGGCCAAGATTGTTTATAAGCGTGCTACCAATAATTACAAAAGATGTCTCGCGCTGGGTGGCGCCAAAAACCACCTGATGGTTTTACCGGATGCAATCCCGGGTATGACCGCGCAGAACGTTGCCGCTTCCATGAGTGGCTGTGCGGGCCAGCGTTGTATGGCCGCGTCTGCCATGGTAGGTGTGGGCCCGGTTGATCATATCATTGAAAAAATCTGTGAAGAAGCACGTAAGATCATCCCCGGTGAAAACCTTGGGGCTGTCATCAATAAAGCCTCGCAGGAAAGAATAGAGAGTTATATCACGGAAGCTGAAAAACAAGGGGCAAAAATCCTGGTAGATGGCAGGAACGCAAAAGTAAAAGGCAAAGAAAACGGCACCTACGTTGGCCCAACGGTGATTGATTATGTTACACCGGATATGGCAGTCGCCAAAGAAGAAATCTTCGGGCCGGTTATCTCTATCATCCGTACCAACACAGTGGATGAAGCCCTGGCCATTGAAAATGCCAATCCGTATGGCAATGCAGCATCCGTATTCACCCAAAACGGCGGCATGGCCCGTTACATCATTGAAAAAGCCAGTGCCGGTATGATCGGTGTGAATGTGGGTGTACCTGTACCCCGTGAACCATTCTCTTTCGGCGGATGGAATGAAAGCAAATTCGGCGTAGGTGATATCACCGGTAAAAGTTCTATCGAGTTCTGGACGAAACTGAAAAAATCAACAGTGAAGTGGAATCCGGAAGCCGGCATTAACTGGATGAGTTAATTTTTAAAACCTAAACCACTAAGTACACAAAGAATAACAAGGTTCACAAAGTAATTCAACATTGTGACCTTTGTTTCGCCTTTGTGGACTTTGTGGTAAAAGCAATATTTATGGATACAAAATCTGTCTCCGAAGCACAAGACATTATCCAGGACAATCTCGACCACACCCTTTTCTCCTGGAGTAAACAAAAAGGCATCGTCCCGATTGCTGTAAAACATGCCGAAGGCGTTTACCTCTACGATTACGACGGCAAACGCCACATTGATTTCTCCTCCGGATTAATGAATGTAAATATTGGCCATGGTAACCAGCGGGTAACTGATGCTGTAGTAAAACAAATGCAGGAAGTGGCATATGTTACGCCCAGTTGTGTAACCCGTGTAAGAGGTGAACTGGGTAAAAAGCTTGCGGAAATTTGTCCGGGCGACCTGAACAAAGCCTTCTTTACTTTGTGCGGTGCCACGTCAATAGAAAATGCGATTAAACTGGCCAGGTTATATACCGGCCGGCATAAAATACTGACCAGGTATCAGTCTTACCATGGCGCTTCATACGGAGCCATGTCTGCCAGCGGTGATCCCCGCCGTTTACCGATGGACACCCAGCAGTCGCCCAACTTCGTCCATTTTGATTTACCTTATTTATACCGTTTTGAATACGGTGAAGAAAATTTCCTGAAAGAAACAGTTGCCAGTCTGGAACGCGTGATTGCATACGAAGGTCCGGCCAATATCGCAGCTATTTTACTTGAGGGAGAATCCGGATCATCCGGTTGTTTGAAATACCCGGTGGGATATCTCAAAGCTGTCAGGGAAATTTGTAATAAACACGGCATCCTGCTGATTATGGATGAAGTGATGAGCGGGTTCGGCAGAACCGGCAAGTGGTTTGGTTTTGAAAACCACGGTATCGTGCCCGACATGATTGCCATGGCCAAAGGACTTACCTGTGGTTACCTGCCATTTGGCTGCCTGATGGTGTCAGATAAAATCTCTGCAAAATTTGATGACACCGTTTTATCACTGGGTCTTACCTACTCTGCCCATCCGGTCAGTTGCGCAGCAGCTTTGGAAACATTGAAAATTTATGAAGACGATGGCCTGATTGCAAACGCCGCAGCCATGGGCCGTTATGTGGAAGCGGAAGTAGAAAAACTTAAAGCCAAACACCCGAGTATCGGGGATTTCAGGAATACCGGTTTGCTGGGTTGTATTGAACTGGTAAAAAACAGGAAGACCAAAGAACCCATGGCTCCCTTTAATGCAGGGGCTGCAGATATGGCCGTGATGAATAAAGTAGCTGCAAAAATCAAGGAGCTTGGCATGTACACTTTTGTACGATGGAGTTATATTTTCATTGCCCCGCCGCTGATTGTTACCAAAGAGCAGATTGATGAAGGGTTGGCTATTATCAGTGAAGCCATTTCAATTGCTGATGAAGCAGTGATAAAATAAAAAATACAAAACCACAAAGGGCACAAAGAGAAACTAAGCTCACCAAGAGTTCTTCTTTGTGTTCTTTGTTTTTGCTTTGTGCCCCTTGTGGTTAAAAAAAATTGAAGCACCATCACGACATAAAGCCCACTTCATTAATCAATGAAGACCTCGCGCCCATTCCCCCGGAAGAAAGAACCTGGGGTACCTGGAACTACGCGGCTTTGTGGATCAGCATGAGCCTTTGTATTCCCACTTATATGCTGGCCAGTTCCATGATTGAAGGCGGCATGAACTGGTGGCAGGCTATCGGCACTATATTCCTTGCCAATACGATTGTTCTGGTACCCATGATTCTTAACGGACGTGCCGGCGCGAAATACGGAATCCCTTTCCCTGTTTTTGCACGTGCCAGTTTTGGAACGCGGGGTGCCAATATCCCGGCTTTGCTGCGTGCGATTGTTGCCTGTGGCTGGTTTGGTATACAGACATGGATTGGCGGTGCCGCTATTTATACACTCTGTAAAGTATGGTTTCCAAACCTGGCTGACATCAACACAGCTTCTCTCCTTCCACAGGCCTTCCCGATGATCTGTTTCATTTTGTTCTGGCTGCTGAATATGCTGATTGTTTTCCTGGGCGTGGAAAGCATTAAAAAACTACTGCTGTTCAAGGCGATCTTCCTGCCGGCTGCTGCCCTCGCCCTGCTGGCATGGGCTATTAGTGCTGTTCACGGTGGACTGGGTCCGATACTGGAACAGCCTTCCCGCTTTGCTGATTCAAAATCATTTTTTAAATATTTTTTCCCTGCATTGACGGGCATGGTTGGATTCTGGGCTACGCTGTCACTTAACATCCCGGATTTCACCAGGTACGCCCGCAGCCAGAAAGCACAGATTCGCGGACAGGCCATAGGACTTCCTCCGTCCATGACGCTATTTGCCTTTATCGGCGTGGTGGTTACCTCTGCAACAACCATTGTATTCGGACAAACCATCTGGGATCCGGTTGTGCTGGCCGGTAAATTTGACAACAAACTGGTGGTGAGCTTTGCCATGATTGCCATAGCCCTGTCTACACTGGCCACAAACATTGCTGCAAATATTGTAAGTCCGGCCAATGATTTTGCCAACCTGGCTCCTGATAAAATTAATTTCAAGATGGGCGGGCTGATCACCGGGATTTTAGGAATCATTATTCTTCCCTGGAAACTGGTGGCATTGCCTGATAATTACATTTTCACCTGGCTGGGTGGCTATTCAGCATTGCTGGGTCCCATCGGCGGGATCATGATTGCCGATTATTTTTTCATCCGCAGGCAAACATTAATACCGGATGATCTCTACCGCCACCACGGTGCATACTATTACCGGAATGGGTTTAATATAGCAGCGATAATCGCCCTGCTGGCAGGAGTATTACCCAATGTTCCGGGTTTCCTGCTGCAGATCAAAGTGATCGGCGCAGATAATTTCCCGTATTGGATTAATGACCTCTATCACTACGCATGGTTTGTGGGATTTTTCCTGAGTGGCATACTTTACTACTGGCTGATGAAACGGAAAAAATGAACTAACTTAAAGAACAAAACAGGGTTTGTTTTTATAAAAAACTTACTATGAGCATCCTGATTAAAAACGGCCGCATTATTACTGCCACTGATAATTACCTGGCAGATATTTTTATTGAAGGAGAAACCATCCAGGCCATCGGCCAGCATTTGAACATGCAAGCCAGCCAGGTGATTGATGCTGATGGCATGCTGGTGTTTCCCGGCGGCATCGACCCGCATGTGCACCTGGATATGCCATTCATGGGCACTTTCAGCAGCGATAATTATGAAACCGGCACCCGTGCTGCTTTACATGGCGGCACAACGATGGTGATTGATTTCATCCTGCAAAAACAGGGGAACAGCCTGCGTGCTGCCCTGGAAGAATGGCAGGGCCGCAGTAATAATAACTGTGTGGGTGATTACAGTTTCCACATGGCTGTTACTGATTTCAATGATAATACCAAAGCCGAAGTGCGTGACATGATTGAGCAGGAAGGAATCACTTCCTTTAAAACATTCATGGCGTATAAAGGTGCTTTGATGATTGATGACCGCCAGATGGTGGGACTGATGCAGGAAGTAAAAAAACATGGTGGTTTGATTAATGTCCATGCCACCAATGGTGACATGATAGATTTCCTGGTGGCTAAACATAAATCAGAAGGCAAACTGGCCCCGCTTTATCATTACCTGTCCCAGCCGGAAGTAACAGAAGCCGAAGCAAGTGGTCGTTTTGCAGATATGGCTAATTATACAGGTTGTCCGGGCTACATTGTTCACCTGACCTGTGAAGGCGCCCTCAATGCAGTAAGAATGGCCACCCGCCGGAATCAAAAGGTATTTGTCGAAACCTGTATCCAGTATCTCATACTCGATGCCTCATTATATGAAAAGAATTTTGAGGGTGCCAAATGGGTGATGAGTCCTCCCCTGCGCCAGCCTAAAGACCAGGAAACACTCTGGGCCGGCATTAACCAGGGATTGGTACAAGTGGTGGCTACTGACCATTGCCCTTTTAAGTGGGAACAGAAACTGATGGGCAAAGACGATTTCTCCAAAATACCAAACGGACACCCCGCTATTGAAAACAGGATGGAACTTTTATACAGCGAAGGAGTACACAAAGGAAGAATCAGTCTGAATAAATATGTTGAAGTGGCCTGTACAAACCCGGCCAAGATATTCGGTATGTTCCCCCGCAAAGGAACGATTGCCGTGGGCAGTGATGCAGACATTGTCCTTTTTGATCCCAATAAAAAACACACGCTTTCTGCTAAAACCCATCACATGAATGTAGACTATTCAGGATATGAGGGATGGGAAGTAACAGGGAAAGTGGAAACGGTGTTACTGCGCGGTAAGGTGGCGATTGATAAAGGTGAATGTAAGATTGAAAAAGGTTATGGAAAGTTTATTAAACGAAATAAAGTCAAACAGACTATTTAATACAAAACCACAATGCACACAAAGAAATACACAAAGTGCGCAATGTATTCCCTTAGTGGCCTTTGTTCAACCTTTGTGCACTTTGTGGTAAAAAAATAAAATACGTTATGCCAAGAATTATTAAATCAGGATTAATCCAGCTTTCCCTCCCCAAAACCGAAGGAGAAGGAACCATTGCCGAAATCAAAGAAGCAATGGTCCAGAAACATATTCCGTTAATTGAAGAAGCCGGCAGGAAAGGCGTGCAGATACTTTGCTTCCAGGAAATATTCAATACCCCATATTTCTGTCCGGGGCAGGATAAGGCCTGGTATGAATCTGCGGAAACAGTTCCCGGTCCTACAATTGAACGCATGCAGGTGTATGCGAAGAAATATAATATGGTCATGATTGTACCGGTTTATGAAAAAGAACAGGCCGGTGTTTTATATAATACGGCAGCCGTGATTGATGCCGATGGTACTTATCTCGGCAAATACCGCAAGAACCATATTCCGCATACCAGCGGCTTCTGGGAAAAATTCTTCTTTAAACCGGGTAACCTGGGGTATCCTGTATTCCAGACTAAATACGCCAAAGTAGGTGTCTACATTTGTTACGACCGTCACTTCCCCGATGGTGCACGTATACTCGGGTTAAACGGCGCAGAGATCGTGTATAATCCTTCTGCTACAGTTGCCGGGTTATCACAATATTTATGGAAACTGGAGCAACCGGCACATGCTGCCGCTAACGGATACTTTATGGGTTGTATCAACAGGGTAGGCACAGAAAAGCCCTGGAACCTGGGCAAGTTTTATGGTTCTTCTTATTTCGTGGATCCGCGGGGACAGATTTTTGCGCAGGCCAGTGAGGATAATGATGAACTGCTGATTGCGGAATTTGATCTTGATATGATAGAAGAAGTAAGAAGTGTATGGCAGTTCTTCAGGGACAGGAGACCGGAAACGTATGGTAAGCTAACTGAGTTATGATTAAACCGTTTTTTTACCACAAAGCACACAAAGGGATAACAAAGGACACAAAGTAAACTTCTTTGTGTCCTTTGTTTAAACCTTGTGCACTTTGTGGTAAAATAAAATATCCACAAACTAGATTTATGATTAAAAACAACAGGCTGTCTGAGAAAGAATACCAGGAGAATTTTTCAGACATACATCCTCCATTTGATTCATTGACGTCTGCACAAGTAGATGCCAACCGCTGCCTGTTCTGTTATGATGCGCCCTGCACTAAAAGCTGCCCGACGGGAATTAACGTTCCTAAATTCATAAAACAGATTACCACTGAAAATATCAAAGGGGCAGCGCATACGATCTTCAGTTCAAATATTATGGGTGCAGGCTGCAGTAAAGTTTGCCCGGTGGAAAAACTTTGCGAAGGGGCTTGCGTATTCAACCTGATGGAAGAAGAAGCCATACCGATTGCCAGGCTGCAGCGTTATGCCACTGAGCAGGCCATGGAAAAAAACTGGCAGTTGTTTAAACGCGCTCCATCCGCAGGCAAAAAAGTAGCCGTAGTTGGTGCCGGACCAGCCGGATTAAGCTGTGCCCATACGCTGGCCCGTGCCGGTGTGGATGTAACTGTTTATGAAAGGGAAAGCAAAGGCGGCGGACTGATGACTTTTGGTATTGCCGCGTACAAGGTAACGCCTGCATTCTGTGAGGATGAAGTAAAATACATCCTGTCTGTTGGCGGTATTGATATTAAGTATAACCAGGAACTGGGAAAAAATTGCAGCTTAACAGAATTACAAAAACAGTATGATGCCGTTTACCTCGCTATTGGTGTTGGATTAGCCAGGCAATTAGCTATTCCCGGTGAAGAGCTGGAGGGCGTAGAAGATGCCATCAGTTTCATTTACAAATTAAGGGACGGAGGCTATCCTGCGGTTGCTGTGGGTGATAAAGTAGCAGTTATCGGCATGGGCATGACTGCTATTGATGCAGCCACCCAGGCTAAACGGCTGGGTGCTGAAGAAGTAACACTGGTTTACCGCCGCAGCGAATCAGAAAAACCCTGTACTAATGTAGAGCTGGACCTGGCCCGGCTGGATGGATGTAAAGTAATCTGGTTGGCAGCTCCGAAAGAAATCAAGGGTGCAAACGGCAAAGTCACCCAACTGGTATGCAATGTGATAAAACTGGGTGAACCTGATTCAAGCGGCCGCCCCGCTCCTGTTGAAACAGATGAAACGATCACACTCGAGGTGGATATGGTTATTAAAGCGGCAGGCCAGATGCCGTTTGAGCAACTGGTGAATACCACTGGTTTAAAACATAGCAAAGGCAAAATTGTTACAACGGATCAGCTGACCAGCCTGGATAAAGTATTTGCGGGCGGTGATGCGGTGAATGGCGGAAGGAAGTGGTGGATGCGGTGCAGGCGGGGAAAGATGGAGCAAATGCTATCATGAAATTTTTAGGATATAATACAAAACCACAAAGCGCACGAAGCAAAAACAAAGAACACCAGGATGAACACTTTGTGCACTTTGTTTAATCTTAGTGGCCTTTGTGGTAAAAACTAATATTATGGCAGATATCAGTTCAAATTTCCTCGGCATAAAATCCCCCAACCCCTTCTGGCTGGCCAGCGCGCCACCCACTGATAAGAAGTATAATGTACTGCGTGCATTTGAAGCCGGCTGGGGCGGTGTGGTTTGGAAAACGCTTGGCTCGCAGGTAAAAAACGTTTCATCGAGGTATTCCGCAGTGGATTTTGGCGGCCACCGGGTGATGGGCTTTAATAATATAGAGCTGATCTCTGACCGCCCGCTGGATATCAACCTGAAAGAAATTACAGAATGTATCCGGTTGTTTCCCGATAGGGCCATGATCGTTTCACTCATGGCAGATAATGATAAAACAAGCTGGCATGAACTGATTAAAAAAGTAGAAGATACCGGGGCACACGGACTGGAACTGAATTTTGGCTGTCCCCATGGCATGACAGAAAGAGGCATGGGTGCTGCGGTTGGCCAGGATCCGGAGATTGCCAAAATGGTGGTTGAGTGGGTAATGGAAGCAGCACACATTCCGGTGATCACAAAACTTACACCCAATGTGCATTCTGTTGTCCCTACCGGCAAAGCCGTTGTAAAGGCCGGAACGAATGCATTATCACTGATCAATACCATCCAATCTGTAACAGGCATTGACCTGGATACTTTAGTCCCCAATCCGAATGTAGGCGGCAAATCTGTATTCGGTGGTTACTGCGGACCGGCGGTGAAACCCATTGCGCTGAAAATGCTGACGACGATTGCACAGAATGATATCACATCGAAAGTGCCCATCTCAGGAATAGGTGGTGTAAGTACCTGGAAAGATGCGGTGGAATTCATGCTGCTGGGAGCATCCAATGTGCAGGTTTGTACTGCAGCCATGAAACACGGGTTCAGGATTGTGGAAGATATGTGTGAGGGATTAAACAACTGGATGGATGAAAAAGGTTTTAAGAAACTTGATGATTTCATTGGCAAATCGGTTCCGAATATTACGCATTGGGAAGACCTTGACATCAACTTCCACATTATTGCTAATATCAACCAGGAAAAATGTATCCATTGCGGCCTCTGTTATATAGCCTGCGAGGATACTTCACACCAGTCTATCCGGCTTGAATACGGCAAACCCTACAACAATTATACGATCAAGGAAGAAGAATGTGTGGGATGTAACCTCTGCAAACTTGTTTGCCCGGTTGACAACTGCATCACCATGGAAGTGCACCGCAAAGGCGATGAATATATCAACTGGAAAGAGTTCCAGAAAAGAGGATTGCCATTGAACGATCATTAAAAAAACAACATGCGGAAATTCAGTTTTGAATGTGGTTGCAGGCTTGTGGGTTGTATCGCATTCCTTCTAATTTCCTGGGAGTCCGCTGCCCAGAAAAACCCGGATAAAATTTACGCTGATCTTGACCTGTACACCTTACAGGGAATATGCCCGCTGGAAGAGCCGCCGGCCGATTCATCTTTAAAAAATATCCGCTGCAGTTTTAACAGCCGGGAGCAGGTAAAAGAAATTCTTTTCAGGAAGAGTTTTTACCGGTGGCAGGACACCAGGCAGGCAAATGTTTACCGGAATAAAGAAGCCACCATCCTGGCATTTAAAGTACATAAGGAAGCCGGGTTTGAAAAAGTAATGTTTATCGGCGCAGTTGAACGGTATTACGATACAATCCTGATACTGCATGATACTATTTACTTTAAAGAAGTCATGAATAATACAGTGGATGCTAAAATCATTTATCCTGAAAAAAATGACACCCTGGTTATTAAATCATTCCAAAAACCATTCAATTCATCCGCAGCCAAAGGCGGGGATTTTCACACGCTCCTCGCTTTCCATATGCTGTGGGAAAATAATACAAACTGGGATCTGACCGAAACATATACTTATGTGTCCAGGCAAACGCATTACGAATTAGTCAGTCTGACCACAAGCGGAAAACCACGGGAAGAAAGTTATTACCTGAAGTTACAGGAGGATATAAAAAAGGCGGGGCATTCCATCACCTGGTTATTACTCAGCACTATGATAGAATGGTAGTAAATGAATCCCCTCATTGGCATTCGGATGAAATATCATTATCTTCACTTTAACCGAAATCCGGTCATATGCCTACTAGAAAATGGAAGACCCGGCTGCACGACGCTTTTTTTGAACACCACACCCCTGCCGGCAGGCTGCTGGATGGCTTCCTGCTGATCATGATTTTGCTGAGCATTACTGTTATCATGCTCGACAGCGTTGAATCACTTCACGAAAAACACAGGGTTTATTTCCACCGGCTTGAATGGATATTTACAATTTTATTTACGGTTGAATATGTGCTCAGGATCAGTCTCAGTAAAACACCATTTCGGTTTATCTTCAGTTTCCTGGGCCTGATTGACCTGATCTCTATCCTTCCAACCTACATCAGCCTTTTCTTTGGCGGGTTCCAGACATTGCTCGTTATGCGGGCACTCCGGCTGCTTCGGATATTCCGGATTTTCCGGCTGAGCCATTTCATGACGGACCTGCGTTTCCTGACCAGGGCCATGCGATCAAGTATGCGGAAAATCAGCATTTTCCTGTTGTTTGCAATGGTTATCGTTGTCATCATGGGTTCAGTCATGTATATCGTGGAGGATCCCAAAGATGGATTTACCAGTATTCCCCAATGTATTTACTGGGCCATCAGCACCATAACTACCGTTGGATACGGCGACATTGTTCCTATTTCTCCAATCGGCAAGGTTGTGGCCAATATTGTCATGCTGATCGGGTTTGCCATCATAGCCGTTCCCACCGGTATTATCACCACAGAAATGTCCATCGCCATCAAAAACCGGGAAACCGGTCGGGATGAGTGTAAAAACTGCAAAAAAACAGGGCATGACCATGATGCCATGTTCTGTAAACACTGTGGTGCAAGTTTTGAAGAAGATGAAGCAGTTTAAACACTGACTACACCCCAACTGTATTAATCCCACCGGGTTGCCGCACTTTTTTATACAAGTGCCTCAGATTTTGCAGGTTACTGCGGCTGGATAAATGAAAACAGCCTGTCAATATATCCCCTTAAAGTGGTATTGGCAGGTATTAAAATTGGCCTACATTTAGGCCCCTGTATTGATTTAACGCAAGCAGGATTTAATCCCCCCTTAAAGCATTATTGATTTCAAATATTAATCAGGCATAAAACCAAAAGCATGAAAAAGTTCATTTTCTTCCTGTCAGTATTATTTGTAACCACCCAGATCAGTGCCCAGAATGTGGGTATTGGTACTGTCGTTCCGGCCGCTAAACTGGATGTAAAGTCAACCAGCAGTTATGTGGGCCAGTTTAATGGAGCCGCTCCCATGTATATGGGCATCTTTGAGAGTGATGTTTACAGGGGTTACTGGGGTTCATACGCAGGTGCTGCAGAAGATGTGGACTTTGGTACTGGCTCAGGTAACACACTGGGTAAACTGCACCTGACAATCCAGGCCAACCCCAGATTAACAATTAATGCTTCCGGCCAGGTTGGTATCGGAACTACGAATCCCAATCACCTGTTACATATCAATGGTGGTGATTTATTTGTACAATCCAGTTCGGGCCTGATCCGCCTCGGTTACGAAGGCGGCAACGAGTGGCAGATGGCCACCACGGGTGCAGGTGCTGACCTTCGCTGGTATACAACTATTGATGGCGGGTCAACAATAACACCACGCCATTATTTCAGCCAGAATGGCAACGTTGGTATTGGCGGTTTCAGCGGGCCCGGCGTTCCTATTGGCAGACTGGATGTAATTGGCGCCGGAAATACTTCATCAACAAACACTTTTGTCCTGAGAAATTCAGTCGGTGATACAATTATGCGTGTACGTGATGACAACAGAATGGGATTTGGATATAACGGTTCAAGCTATGGAAGGACAATGAACGTAGGAGGAACTGGTATCAACTTCTATACTGCGAATGAAGCTGGTTTTGGTGGTGCTATTTTCCCAACAGATACTTCCATGGTATTGTGGTCAAACAGCGGTGCTAACAATTACCTGGTTTTACAACCCAGTTGGGGAAATACCGGTATCGGAACCTATTCTCCCAATGCTAAACTCCATGTAAACGGAACTATGCTTATGGGTGGGACAGCTGATCGTATTGCAACAGGGTATTCGCTAAGTGTACATGGGAAAATAATCTGCGAGGAAGTGAAAGTGCAGCTCTATGCTTCTTGGCCCGACTATGTGTTTGATGAAAAATACAACCTGATGCCCCTGAAAGACCTGGAAGCTTCAATCAGGCAGAATAAACATCTCCCGAACATACCTTCTGCAGCAGATATAACAGATCAAAAAGGCATTTCATTGGGTGAAATGAACAGGAAATTGCTCGAAAAAGTAGAAGAGTTAACATTATATATTATCCAGCTGAAAAACGAAAACAATAACCTTGATTCAAGATTAAACAATCTTGAAAAGAAACTGGGCAACGATAAATAATATATCACTTTTATTATTATTTACCATGAAACGAATCGCATTCAGTGCAATATTATTATTGCTGGCGTCTTCTCTGTTGGCTCAGCGTCACGTACCTCCAGAACTAGAATCCCGGTTGAGAGGAAAAAGGAAAGTGGCCGATATTATGCAGGTCATCAATCAATATTATGATTTCGGCAGGGTAAATACCCATGTTGATGGAGAAGATGAAGATGAATGGGAAGGCAATGATTACGCCTGGTGGGTAAAATGGTCATACTGGGCAATGCGGAGACTAAATCCAGATGGAACACTTGCTAATCACAGGGTGAAAAATTACCAGGCCCAGCAGGATGTCGATGCAAGATATGGAAGTGCATTAAGAAATGCAGAACAACAGTTCCGCCAGAATTTCCGTCCACTGAATGAAAACAGTTTTAATAACCCAGATGGCTCCAATTTTAGTTATGGTGGCTGGTCATTGATAGGACCTACAAATGGCGGCTCAGTTGTTGGCAGCGGAACAAATATTGATATTGTCGGATTAGCCAGGATGGATAGAATTGCCTTCCACCCTACCAATCAGAATATCATGTATACTGGTTCGCCCAGTGGAAGTATATATCAAACTACAGATGGAGGAAGCAGTTGGTCAGATGTTGGCCGTGGCCTCCCACTGGGTGTGGCTTGTCTTAAAGTTGCCCCTTCAAACGGGAATATTATTTATGTTTTTTCCGGAGATGGTGACAGCCACCGGAATACCACTTTTGTGTTCAACTACGATGTATCGCCTGCCAGCAACGGCATATTTAAAAGTACTAATGGCGGTATAACCTGGACCAGATGTAACGATATGTATACAGGGGTAAATGACCTTGTTGGACATCAGTTAACTATTTCACAGAGTAACGCCAATTTCGTACTGGTAGCCACAGATCAGGGAATTTACAGAACAACAGATGGAGGTAGTAGTTGGGAACTTGTCCGGTCAGGGAATTACTATGATGTGGAATTCAGGCCATATGATGATTCAACAGTTTATTCAAGTACTGCAACCACTATAGAAAGAAGTATCAATGGAGGACGGACAGGTACATGGACCAGCAGTACTATAACACCCGCACCAGCAGTTGTACCACAACGGATTGATTTAGGTGTACGGGAAAATAATGTGGGTGCACAATCGACTTTTGTTTACGCTATTTTCAGCGGAGCCGGTGTCGGCAGTTTCTCCGGGCTTTACTTAAGTACAGATTTAGGTGCCACTTATAACCGCCAGTCCAACACGCCCAACATTTTGGGATCAACAACAAATGGTAGCGATGCCAATGTACAGGGAAGATACAACCTGGGTATTTGTGTAAAACCTACTGATGCCAATTATGTGGTTACAGCCGGTTTATGTGTATGGCGAAGCAACGGAAGCAATGGTGGCACATCGATGGTACATAGTACTATTTACCGGGAAGGTCTGGGTGTAGCTTCAGAATATATACACCCTGACGTTCACGATGTATAACCCGCTGAACGGATACTTATATGCATGCAGCGATGGTGGTGTACCGGAGTATTGATGATGGGGTAACCTGGACAAATTTATCATTAGGATTAATTGGCTCCCAGTTTTACCATATGGGTATGCGGGATTCAAACGGAGATGGCATTATGGATCCGGTAGAAATGATTGCGGGTGCGCAAGACAACGGGGTTAAATACAGAACGAGTGGTGGCGTATGGCGACATATTCTTTGTTGTGATGGTTTTCCGGTGTAATTAAAGGTTCAACTTCCGGTTATGGTGTAATGACTTTTAATGGGAACGTTTATAGGACTCCAGACGCCGGTGTAACTATGTTTTCAAGCAGTACTTCATCCGGTTTTGCACCAACAGCCATTGATTATTCATTTGACGACACACTTTATATTGCCGGCAGTTCCGCGTTAAAGCGCAGTTACGACGGTGGTTTAACTTATACGTCAATCGCTGTAGATGTAAATAATTTCCTAACAACCTGTCCCAGCAATCCAGCCAGGCTCTATGGAGGAAGTTCTGCCAAAACTAATCTCAGGCGAAGTGATGACCGGGGTACCACATGGGTAACAAAAAGTGGTAACCCAGGCTGGCCTGGGCAGCCCGGTTGTAACTGACTGTAAAGCATGGAATACCAATTCCATTGAAATATATGCAAGTATAGGAGGATACACAGCTGGCGTGAAAGTATACAGGAGCCTCGACGGAGGAGATACCTGGGTAAATTACAGCGGATCCCTGCCTAACATACCTGTTCATAGTTTATGTGTATCGCCGGAAGGTGTTTACGCAGGTACTGAATTAGGCGTTTTCTTCCATCGTGACGGCGCTGCTGACTGGGCTCCTTTTTACACTGGCATGCCTGCAGCTATAGTAACAGATATGTGGGTCGCCGATAATGGGTTAATTTATGCAAGTACATTTGGACATGGTGTTTGGGCTGCCAGCAGATATAGTGGATGCGAAGTTAGTATTGGCATTACCGGTTCCGTGGAAGGTCTCAATTTTTATGAAGCAAGTACAACAGCGTCTGCCACTTCAACCAGCGAAGGTGGTGCCGGCACAGAAGTATATGTAAAAAGTAACGGCTCTGTGGTGCTGCTGCCCGGATTCGAAGTTAAAGCCGGCTCATTTTTCAAGGGCTGGATCGGACCTTGCAATACGGGAGGGATACCAACAACAAACAGAAATTCACCCACAACATTAAGTGTGCCCCATCTTACTGAAATAAAAAGCCATTTGAAAAGTCCGGCTGCAGTTACCGGTTATTTTTCAACGTCGGGCCCGAATATCGAATTCAACTGTCCCGAAAAAGGAAAGCTGGAAATAATGGGCAGGCAACAAGGCGGGAATTGGGAAACTTTCTACACAACCAGTATAGCTGCACCGGGGTTTTACGCTATACCGGCGCCGATAATGACTAATAATGAATTAAAAATAAATCTGAACGGCAGAGATTTACCTGAAATAAAAACAAAGTAATAAAATAATATAAACTGAAGATTCTTTCGTTATAATATGCAACTCTTGAAAAGGAGTTACAAAGGGAAAAATAAATAACATGATTTTGAGAAATTCCAAAAGGTATTTGTTAGCGGTACTTCTATTCACTCTTCTATATCCTGCAAATGGGCAGGCTCAGAATATAGACCAGGTCTTGCGGGATTCAAGCAATAACTACTTTACCATAAAGCAAAAAGCAGACGCCTATTTCGAGCGCTATGGTACAGAAGGTACAGGTTATAAAGAATTTAAACGCTGGGAATTCCTGGTCAGGAATAATATTGATGCCGATGGTACCCTGCCTGATTTCGTGAGCAGGAACCAGCGGGCACTTGATAATTTCACTTCAGAGTATGGACGGCCGGATGCCGGTGTTTCTGTTTGGACACCGGTTGGACAAGCTAACCCCACGATCCTCGCAGGAGATGCACAGAATGGCAGCGGCAGTATCCGTTGCGTGAAACCATTTGGTACTGATTTCTGGGTAGGCACAGCCGGTGGTGGGATGTGGTATGGTGATTTTTTGGGCGGAAGTATTTACAACTGGATTGCAAAGACCGACGGCATTCCAAACCTTTCTGTTACTGATATTGAAGTGGCTCCCACGAATTCAAATATTGTTTATGCACTGACTGGTGCTGTCGGTGGCGCTTCCGGATACCGGAGTACCGGCGTTATCAAATCAATTGATGGCGGTACAACCTGGGCTACTACCGGACTCACTTTCCCTGAAAGCGGTGGCGTTAAAGGATACAGGCTGATTGTAGATCCGACTAACTCCAGTGAAGTCTGGGCCGCTACAGATAATGGCCTGTTCCATACGGCAGACGGTGGTACCAGTTGGGCTGTTACTACTTACTCAACTACCGTGGGTGGTCTGCAAAACAATATGAGCTTCCAGACTTTTGACATTGCATTCCAGCCAGGTTCAACAACAGTCATGTATGCTGTGGGAAATAATTTCGTAGCAAAAGTACAGATGGCGGTCTCACTTTTGTAAGCCTGAATAATGTTACAGTCGGATTACCCAATACAGGTTCCAGCCGGATTTCGATCGGAGTAACAGCAGCAAACAGCAACTATCTTTATCTCTTATATGGCAACCTCGCCAACAGCACTTATCTCGGCCTCTACCTGAGCACCAATGCAGGCTCAAGTTTTACCACGCAAAGCACATCACCGAATGTATTAGGATCTCAGTCCTGGAGGAATATCAGTATAGCAGTTTCTCCGACAGTAGCATCAGATGTGTATGTTGGCGGACTGGATATTTTCAAAAGCACCACCAGCGGATCTACCTGGTCACAGGTTTCATTCTGGTCAACCACATCTGCCACACTTTTCTCCCATGCAGATATTTTTAATCTCTACTGTGACGCAACTTATTTATATGCCGCAACGGATGGCGGTTTATACAGAATGACCCGCTCTACAAACAGCTGGATTGACCTGCAAAGTAATATGCAGATTGCCCAAACCTACCGTATGGCTGTTGATCCTGCTGCCGTATTCGTTACAATGGGTAACCAGGATAATGGCAGCTATAAAAACACGGGTGCCGTTTATACCTGTATCGGTGGCGGAGACGGGATGGAGACCGTTATTAAACCATCTAACTCCAATGTTATCTACTATTCCAGCCAAAACGGTTCTTTTGCCAGAAGCGATGACGCAGGTAATACAAGTACAGGTATATTTGATAATACAACTGCAAATACCACTTGTGGATGTTCGGACGGTGGTAACTGGACAACACCCATCGTACTGAGGCCGGGTTTCGACACCCATGTTTATATCGGATACAGGAATATTTATTATAATACCACATCTGGTACTGGCGCCTGGAGTTTTATCAGTTCAGGTATGTCTTCCGGAATTGAATCGCTTGAATTTGCGCCTAATAATAGTACTATTTTATACGCAACGGATGGCAGTACGGTAAGGCGGTATAACCTGAGCGGCGTCTGGACAGGAACAACCATAAATGGCAACCTGCCGGCTATATCCAATTTTACAGAACTGGCCGTTGACCCAGATAATTCAAGTCATGTGGTTATAACTGTTGGTGGTTATAATGCCACACAAAAAGTATATGAAACTTTTAATGCGAACGTAGCAAGCCCAACCTGGACGAGTATTGTTCGCAATCTTCCCAATGTTCCGGTAAACTGTATAACGATTGATGCCGATGCAGGTAATACCATTTATATAGGTACTGATATCGGCGTTTTTGCTACAAACGACAGCCGGGGCACCTGGTTGATGTACACAAATGGATTACCAACCACCCGTGTGTATGACCTTGAAATTAACAGCACAACCAGCCGGATATATGCAGCCACTTTTGGAAGAGGTGTTTTCTATTCATCTACATTTACATTTTGTCAGTCTACCTTCAACTATACCGGTTCTTTTAACGGATTAGCCTATACGGAAGCCAACCTGAATATCACCTCCACACAATCCATCTGGGGTGGCGCTGGCACTTCTGTAGCTTATAATGCCGGCGATTATGTGTTGTTGAATCCCGGGTTTGAGGTAAAAGCCGGTTCTACATTTAACGCCTATATCCGCGGATGCAGCGGAACGCCGAACCCGCTCAGGATTGTGCCTGTGGTAAATAACCAGCAACCATTGATTCAGATAAATCCGGAGGGAGATCAACGATAATTCAATTTATAATGACCGCTTAAAAAGCAAAATAAAAAAACCCGGAAAATCATTTCCGGGTTTTTTATATCAAAGCGTTAGTTGCCTATTGCCACGCAATTCCAGGTGATACTATAGTTTACCGGATTGGGACTCGTATTCAGCAGCCTTGCTTTACACGAAGTTGTGCCGGCTGTTGTGGAGCAACCATACAATTGCAACTGAACCCGGTACAATTCGCCCGAGGCGCCGCCAGTTACATCAATGTCTCCTACAAATACACGGGGAGTACCTGTAAATCCGCCATTAAATGCGATAGCACCCTCCCCTGATAATCCAAATCCCGGAAGTATCGCAGTGAATGTTGCCGTCGTAAACGGATAAATTTTAAGGTTGGTAGCGCTGGTTGAATTGTAGGCAACTCCTTTGCCCCCGTTAACCGTAAGCGAACCGGCAACAGTAGCATTGCTGCCTATATCTGTTGTCGTTGTAGGGTTCAATACCCCATAAATGCGTGCATCTCCCTGGAAACGGACACCGGAGCCACCTGGTCCAACATCCAGTAAATAAGTTGAATTGGGTAATGCACCAATTCCAAGGCCATAAAACATATAATTATAACCCCAGAGATTTTCAAAAGCGTAAGCCGGAGTAGAAGACCCTATTCCCATGTTGCCGACAAAGTATGAATTACCATTCACGTGCAATGTCTGCACCGGATTAATGGTTCCTATACCAACTTGTCCGGTACTGTCTATTGACATCCTTCTGGTGCCTTTGGTAAAAAAGCCCAGGCCATTTCTGCCGGAAGAACCAGTCAGAAAACTGCGAATAATGCCAGTTGTTTTATCACTGCCAAAATAGAGTGCGCTTCTGTCCAGGAAACCCTGGTTTGAATTGGCCTGGTCTATCATGATGCTGCTGTCAACAGTAAGACGTACATCTGGCAAAGAAGTTCCTATACCAACATTCCCTGAATTATTATTATAAATATCACTCCCGTTTAAATTCCAGGGACTGCTTCCTCCTCCGTCCATGTTTGCCCATACAGAACCATTAAAATACCAAAAAGAGCTTGTGGTATTATCAAATACCAGTAACCCTTTAAACGGACTGCCTATTGCATTCCGTTCTGTGGTAGTCATTCTGGGAATCAGCATTCCTTTGGTTGTACTTTGGATATCAACCACTGCGCTTGGGTCCGGCGTCGCACCGGCACTGCTCACAGAAACCCCAATGCCATTATCCAGCATCATACTGTTTTGCATACCCCAGAGACCGGTAAATTTTGGAATCCTGTTGTTCGTGCCCGAAACAATACCACTGTGTGTGATATTAACCCAGGACACACTGTTGAAATATTGAAAGCTGTTTGTACTGCTATTGAAAATCAGCAGGCCTGTTGCCGGGCTTGGGATAGCTACTTTTTCAGCTTCTGTCAGCCGCGGTACTAATACCCCTTTGGAAGTGCTGGAGATGTCCAGTTGCGCACTGTTATTGGGAGTGTTTGTCCCAACACCCACGCTTTGTGCAATTAACACCTGCCATAAGGGCAAGGACAATAAAAAGAATATCAAACGCTTCATGGTTAAAAATTTTTTGTTTACGATAAAATCATGAACGGAATAAAATATGCTTTAGACGATTCTGTATTAAAATAACCTCATTTCAGGGTGACTGGAGGGACTGAGTTAGCTAACTGCTTTATGTAATTATTTAACGGTTGGGAGGCGAGAGACGGAGGTGTGTTTCTCGCGATTTATGCAATGAGATTTCGTATGTTTCTCGCGGCGGCCGCTACGGAGCGGCGGACGCGGCGAATACAAATACACTTAGACTGAAGATTCTCATAATAACCAGATTGCTGTATTTTCTCTGCGTGCTCTGCGCCTTTGCGCCTATGCTGAAGCTTCAGCGCAAGCATTGCGTCTTTGCGGTTTCTGTATTTTGTATTAAATACAATTACCGCAGAGGCGCGGAGACGCGGAGGTCGCAGCTTTGTCACTTAAAATGACGGTCCTATAAATGAGTAGATAACTGTACTTTCTCTGCGCCTTTGCGCCTATGCTGAAGCTTCAGCGCAAGCATTGCGTCTTTGCGGTTACTGTATTTTGTATTTTGTATTAAATACAATTACCACAAAGACGCAAAGGCGCGAAGGGTGAACTAAAATTTGAATGAAACTAACTGAAAGATTGGCGTAAATAAAAAAAGCCCGCCTTCGCTCTTTGAGCTTCGGCGGGCAAAGACCGGGTCTCACCCGACGAAGCACGCACGATGTGAATGACTGCTGCAAATAAAAAGCCCGCCTTCGCTTTTCAAGCTATGGCGGGCAAAGTCGGGATGACTGGATTCGAACCAGCGACCCCTACGTCCCGAACGTAGTGCGCTACCGGGCTGCGCTACATCCCGAAAAAAACTAAAAACCAACTGCTCTTCCTTAAAATACAAAACCCCTGAAAATTCAGGGGTTTTGTATAAAAATGGTCGGGACGACTAGATTCGAACTAGCGACCCCTTGCACCCCATGCAAGTGCGCTACCGGGCTGCGCTACGTCCCGAACAGTTGTAAACCCTTTACAGGATTTGCGGGGGAGCAAAGGTATGGGATTTTCTGAATTTTTACGAACCAAAAACTACCTTTATCTTTGACCCTTAATGAAAATCCTCATTAAGCAGGCCCGGATAACCGATCCACAGTCAGCACTTAACGGTCAGATTCTAGACATTTTAACTGAAAATGGAATCATCCGGAAAATAGCCCCATCTATTCAAGAAAAAGCAGACCAGATTATTAGTATCCCCGGGGTGTTTGTATCCCCCGGCTGGACTGATATTTTCGCCAATTTCGGTGACCCGGGCTATGAATTCAAGGAGACACTGGAAACAGGTGCCGCCGCCGCCGCTGCCGGTGGATTTACAGATGTAGTGGTGATCCCAAACACATCCCCCGTTGCCGACCAGAAATCAACCATTGAATATATCATCGGGAAAAGCCGCCTGCTGAAAGTGAATATCCACCCCGCCGGAGCCGTTACCCGCAAAACCGAAGGAAAAGACCTGGCCGAGATGTATGACATGTATAAAAGCGGGGCCAGCGTATTTACTGACGGCACCCATTGTATACAATCTGCCGGCTTGCTGGTAAAAGCCCTGCAGTATGTCAAGCCATTCGGCGGACTCATCATGCAGGTTCCGGAAGACCACAGTATCAATCCACACGGACAGATGCACGAAGGTGTTATTTCTACCCAGCTTGGCCTGCCCGGAAAACCAGCCATGGCAGAAGAACTGATGGTGGCCCGGGATATTGAACTGACACTCTATGCAGATTCCAGAATCCATATTACCGGTGTTTCCACAGCCCGTTCCCTCGAACTGATCAGGCAGGGTAAAGAAAAAGGAACAGGGATCAGCTGCTCAGTTACACCCTACCACCTCTATTTCTGTGATGAAGACCTGGAACAATATAATTCCAACCTGAAAGTAAATCCGCCACTGCGCACAAAGGAAGACAGGAGTGCATTGAAAGCAGCAATTCTTTCAGGAATTATTGACTGCATCGCCACGCACCACATGCCGCATGAATACGACAGTAAAGTAAAAGAATTCGAATATGCGCAACCCGGGATGATCGGCCTTGAAACCGCATTTGGTGTACTCAATACAGCTGTACCCGGTATCAACCCCGAAAAATGGGTGGAACTGCTGGCCATCAATCCGCGAAGGATTATAGGACTCGACACCGTGGAAATCGCAGAAGGGAAAAAAGCCAGTCTTACATTATTTGATCCTGCTGAAACCTGGACAGTTACTGCCACTGACCTTTATTCCAAATCATCCAATACCCCATTCCTGGGAGCCACCCTTACAGGAAAAGTAAAAGGCATTATAAATGGTGACCAGTTTGTACTGAATTCACCCGGACAACCATCATGAAATTCAAGCCCGCCATTATCGGATTGATTACTGCTGTAATCATGATCATTGCCGCCCTGGTGCTCGACAGCCAAAGGGATTCCCTGGATCCCCGTATGCAGTACCTGATCTTTGTGATCTATGCTGCAGGTATTTTCATGGCTATTTACACCCATTCCAGAAACCCGGACAGCAGCGGAAAATTTGCAGAATTATTCGGCCAGGGATTCCGTTGTTTCATCATCATCACAGTATGCATGGTAGTGTTTGGATTTATCTTCCTGAAATTACACCCTGAATTTGCCATTCAGGAAGCGGCACACCAGCGTGAAGAGTTAGAGAAACTCCAGGGCAAATCTCCTGCTGAGATAGAGGATATGGTGAGCCAGGTCAAAAAACAATACGCTATTCGCTATTTATCCGCATCAATTTTCGGATATTTGATTGTAGGCGCCGTTATTTCGGCCGCTATTTCTGCACTTTTAACCCGGAGGAAATAATTCATGGATCTGTCCATTGTCATACCGCTGATTGACGAAGCCGAATCACTGCCCGAACTGACGGCCTGGATTGAAAAAGTGATGCAGGAAAACCACTACACGTATGAGGTGATTTATGTGGATGATGGCAGCAGCGATAATTCCTGGGAAGTCATCCAGCAGCTTCGTTCCAAAAACCCGAACATCAAAGGCATCAAATTCCAGCGCAACTATGGTAAATCTGCTGGCCTTAACGTAGGATTCCGCGATGCACAGGGTGATGTAGTCATAACCATGGATGCTGACCTGCAGGATAGTCCAGATGAAATCCCCGAACTCCGCCGTATGATCCTCGAAGAAGGATACGACCTGGTGAGCGGCTGGAAGAAAAAAGATACGACAACACTTTTACCAAGAATATCCCTTCCCGGTTTTTTAATGCAGTTACCCGCAAAGTATCTGGCATTAAACTGCATGATTTTAACTGTGGACTGAAAGCCTACCGCAACAAAACCATTAAAGGCGTGGAAGTATATGGTGAAATGCACCGTTATATTCCCGTGCTGGCCAAATGGTCAGGTTTCAAAAAAATCGGCGAGAAGGTAGTGGAACACCGTGCCCGCAAATATGGTGTTTCCAAATTCGGATGGCGCCGTTTTGTAAATGGATTCCTGGATTTGCTGTCCATTACTTTTGTTGGCAAATTCTCCAAAAGACCCATGCACTTCTTCGGGTTGTGGGGCACTTTGTTTTTTCTGCTCGGTATCGGCATTGCGATCTACCTCATTGTTTCGAAATTTATCAATACAGATTTCCCTATCACCAACAGGCCCGGATTTTACCTGGCGCTTACCTCTATCATCATTGGTATGCAGCTTTTCCTGGCTGGTTTTATCGGTGAATTGATCTCCCGCAATGCTTCAGGCCGTAACAATTACCTGATCGAAGAGAAAACCGGTTTATAATGGCCAAAGTGATTATTATAGGACCGGGTCACCCTTTACGGGGCGGACTTGCCACTTTCAACCAGCGGCTGGCCAAAGCTTTCCAGGAAGCCGGTGATGAATGTTCTATCGTATCTTTCTCCCTGCAGTATCCCGGATTCTTATTCCCCGGCAAAACCCAGTTTTCTGATGAACCGGCTCCTGAAGATTTAGAAATCCGTTCACTCATAAATTCTGTCAACCCCATTAACTGGCTTCGTGTTGGCAGGAAACTGCGAAAAGAAAAACCAGATCTGGTGATTGTACGTTACTGGCTGCCTTTTATGGGACCGGCACTCGGAACCATTCTCAGGAAGATCCGGAAAAACAAACACACAAAAATTGTTTGTATTGCTGACAATGTGATCCCGCATGAAAAAAGACCGGGTGATAAACCTTTCACGAAGTATTTCCTGAAAAGCTGCGATGCATTTATCACGATGAGTGAAAAAGTAATGGCAGACCTCCGGTTGTTTGAAAAAAACAAACCGGCTGAACTGGTACGCCATCCGTTGTATGATAATTTCGGTGCCATCATATCAAAATCAGAAGCCAGGCAACACTTACAATTACCCGTCAACGATAAAATCATTCTTTTCTTTGGATTTATCCGGAAATACAAAGGGCTTGATCTCCTGCTTGAAGCCATGGCTGATCCCCGCATCAGAGAATCAGGCATTAAACTGATGGTGGCCGGCGAGTTTTATGATAATGAAAAAGGGTATCGGGAGATTATTGAAAAAAACCAATTGCAGGATCAACTGATACTGAAAACGGATTTCATTCCCGACAGCGAAGTCAAATATTATCTCTGCGCGGCAGATGCAGTAATACAGCCTTACCGGAATGCCACCCAGAGTGGCGTAACGCCCCTCGCCTATCATTTTGAAAAACCAATGGTGGTTACCAATGTGGGCGGATTACCTGTACTCGTACCACATGAAAAAGTGGGTTTGGTAACAGAACCCGATCCGGAAGCTATTGCCGGAGGAATCCTGCGTTTCTACCAATTAGGAGAAGATTATTTTATTCCTCATCTTCGCAGCGAGAAACAGCAGTACAGCTGGGCCAATCTGGTCCAGGCTATCCGGAACCTGGCTGGATAAATTCCGCTTCATCCGGCTGCTGTATATAAACCCATCATGATCTACAGAAGCAAAGCACCTCTCAGAATCGGCCTGGCCGGTGGTGGCACGGATGTAAGTCCCTACTGCGATGAATTTGGCGGTGCCATCCTGAATGCCACACTTTCTTTATATGCACACGCCACCATTGAACCACTTACTGAACCTAAAATAATCATACAGGCGATAGACCGCCAGGAAAAAGAAGAGTATGAGTGGGCGGAACGCTTACCGATTACCGGCACACTGGATTTACTGAAAGGTGTATACAACCGCATCCAGCAGGATTATCCCATTCCACGCCAGGGTTTCAGGTTGAGTACGTATGTAGATGCACCGGCTGGTTCGGGACTGGGCACATCATCCACACTGGTTGTTGCGATTATTGGCGCATTTGCAGAAATGCTCCGGCTTCCGCTCGGCGAATATGACATGGCGCATTATGCTTTTGAAATTGAAAGAAAAGACCTCGGACTCGCGGGCGGCCGGCAGGACCAGTATGCCGCTACATTTGGCGGCGTGAATTATATGGAGTTTTATGCAGATGATAAAGTAATCGTTAATCCGCTCCGTGTTAAACAACAGCATTTATTCGAACTGGAAAATAACCTGCTGTTATACTACACTTCCACCAGCCGTGAATCTGCTGAAATTATCAAAAAGCAGAGCCGGAATGTGACTGATAAAAAAGAAAAGTCAATCGATGCCATGCACCAGCTCAAACAGCAGGCACAAATGATGAAGGAAGCATTGCTGAAAGGTAATCTCAACCAGTTTGGGGAAATCCTTGACTTTGGTTTCCGTCAAAAAAGAAATATGGCAGAAGGGATCAGCAATCCCCTGCTGGAAGATATTTATCATGCCGCCAAAGATGCAGGCGCAACAGGAGGAAAAATCTCCGGTGCAGGCGGCGGCGGTTTTATGATTTTTTATTGCCCGGGCAATACCAAATACACGGTGATCAACCAGCTTGAAAAATTCGGCGGCCGTCACCGCAATTACCAGTTCGTAGAGCACGGGCTCACAACCTGGACGATTTAATTAAAAATTATGCAGGACAAAATCAGCAGCATCATACAGGCTTCAATCCAAACCAAACAGGATATCCTGAAAGATCCTGTTTTAATCAGCACAGTTAGAACAGCTGACAACAGCGATTGTGGATGCATTTAAAAAAGGCCACCGGGTTTATTTCTGCGGAAATGGCGGCAGTGCCGCAGATGCACAGCATCTCGCAGCTGAATTTTCCGGGCGTTTTTATACAGACCGGAAAGCACTGCCTGCAGAAGCGCTTCATTGCAACACTTCCTATTTAACAGCCGTGGCCAACGATTACGGTTATGATATGGTATTTGCAAGAATGATAGACGGTATTGGCCAGGCCGGTGACATTTTAATTGGCTTATCCACCTCAGGCAATTCCGTCAATATCCTGAAGGCTTTTGAAGTGGCTAAAGAAAAAGAAATGATCACGGCAGGTTTTACCGGTGCCAGTGGCGGGAAAATGAAAACGCTGAGCGACTACTTACTGAATATACCTTCCAATGATACACCCCGTATCCAGGAATCACATATTACGCTCGGTCATATTGTTTGCCAGCTGGTGGAAGAACAGTATTTTAAAACCAGCCATTAAGCCATACACTTTTGAAACCATATACGACATATACCCGGGGCAGTTACCCCGCTCCGGTTAAAGAAGCTATTATACTCGCCGGTGGTTTAGGTACCCGTTTACGTGAATCTGTTCCTGATTTACCTAAATGCATGGCACCTGTTGCCGGACGTCCTTTCCTGTTCCATGTGATCAACCATCTCCGCAATGAAGGCATCGAGCGGATCATTTTTTCTCTGGGTTATAAACATGAAGTGATTGAAGCCTGGTTGCGCGAAGCTTTCCCGGCACTGGATACAGAAATTGTAATTGAAGATGAGCCCCTGGGTACCGGCGGTGCCATACAACTGGCCATGCAAAAAGCCCGGGAAGAAAATGTACTGGTGACAAATGGAGATACCCTTTTTAAAGTATCTGTAAACGGGTTGTTCGAATTACACCAATCATCAAAAGCAACCTGCACGCTGGCCCTGAAACCCATGCAGGAATTTGACCGTTTTGGTGTAGTGGAAATTTCAGGTGAAGGGAAAGTCACCGGCTTCCGCGAGAAAAAATATTATACCAGTGGTTTAATCAACGGCGGCACCTATATCATTTCTGCTAAACCATTTTTAGCCTGTGGTTTTCCGGAGAAATTCTCATTCGAGAAAGATTTCCTGGAAACCATCCCCTCCGGTCTGTATGGATGCAAAACAGGATGGATATTTCATTGATATCGGAATCCCTGAAGATTTCCAGCGTGCGGGTCTTGAACTGTCCAAACCACCCTTGGATTTATCAAAAATTGATTCCACCTGGTCTTTATTCCTTGACCGCGATGGCGTGATCAATGTTGATAAAGAAGGAAGTTATATTTTCCACCCCAATGAATTCCTGTTCCTGGAAGGCGCCCCTGCCCTGTTCAAAAAACTGGCAGACTGTTTTGGTAAAATCTTCCTGGCCACTAACCAGCGCGGGGTTGGCCGGGGGCTTATGGATGTGGATATGCTGAACCTGATCCATGGGCAAATGGTCAGCAAAATTGAAGAAGCCGGTGGCCGGATTGACCGGATTTATGCAGCCACGGCACTTGAAAATACGGACACTTTCCGTAAGCCCAATAATGGGATGGCATTGGCAGCCAGGCATGATTTCCAGGTACTGACCTTAACAAATCCATCATGGTGGGAAATAACCTCAGTGATATGCAGTTTGGCCGGAATGCCGGTATGTATACGGTTTTTATCACAACTACAAGGCCCCATCAGGCATTTCCTCATCCGGATATAGACCTGATTTATCCTTTGTTAGCCGATTTTGCAAAAGCTTTGTAAGCTTCACATAATTTTACAACCCTTTCTCCGTTATTTGCATCTGTTGAATACCCTTAATTTTACAGAAATACAACATCCGCAAATGACCAGCATCCGCCGTTCCTTCTTTTTGTTTTTGATCCTGCTTTTTACTGCAGGTTCCGGAATGGTTCAAGCGCAGAAAATCCTGCCGGCTGACCTCAAAAAATTGCGGCTTAAAGAAGATACCCTGAAGGGATTTTCAGAATTCCTGAACACCGACCAGCTCCAGGAAGACCGTATGTATTCAGACAGCATTTTCACCAAATGTCTGGTCCGCTCCCTGCTGGTAAAAAACTCATTTTACTATCCTTTTGATTCCGTCCGTGGTATTTCCAAACTCTATGCACCCGATACCAGTTTCCGAATCTTCAGCTGGGTACTTTCGTATGATGATTATTATTACCGCCAGCGTGGTGCCATCCAGTTCAGGACAGCAGACGGCAGTTTAAAACTGATCCCCCTCCGTGATGTTTCAGAATTCACAGATAATCCCCGGGATTCTGTCCGCACCCGTGCCAACTGGATCGGTGCCGTTTATTATAAGATCATCAAAAACCAGTTCAAAGGCAGGAACTACTATACCTTGTTTGGTTTCGATAATAATTCCATAGCAAGCAGTATGAAATGGATTGAAGTACTCAGCTTCAATGAAAAAAATGAACCCATTTTCGGCGGGCCTTTTTTCAGTTATGAGCAGGACAGTATCCCTAAAAAATCTGAGTACCGTTTTAATATTGAATTCAAGAAAGATACACGCGTGCTGGTTGATTATATTGACGAGCTCGGTATGATCCTTGTTGACCATCTTGTATCTCCGGATGATGACAATGGCCGGCCTGCTACTTTTGTACCTGACGGCGACCAGGAAGGTTTCAAATGGGAGAACGGGAAGTGGATGCACATTGACAAGGTTTTCAACTTCAAACTCCAGGATGGCCAGGCTCCGGTGGGAGATCCGCTCATGGATGCGAAAGGAAATAAGAATGAATTGAAACTCCAGGAAAAAACGGATAAGAACAAACAGAAGGAAATTAAAAAAGATGATCAGCGCGACCAGCGTGAAAACTGATCTTCTGCACTACACAGTTACTTTATAAGCAAACAGGTTTTTTAACCGCATCAGCGGTTTTTCCAGCAATCTCCATGAAATGGATGCGACGCTGAAAGTCATCAGCGCATATAACAGTGCATAAACCAGGATTGAAAAGTGGAAGTCCGGCCGGTACCAGCCGAGTTGCTTTACGATCCATGGCATGAAATGATGGAATACATATACGCCGTAGCTGATTTTACCGATATATACTACCCAGGGATGTTCCGCCAGTTTCTGCCCCCACCCCTTTTTTGCAGGTAAAACCACTTTGGCAATCAGCCAGCATGAAAACAAAGCGGTGGCCGTACGGCCAAACAGGTTGGGCAACATGCCTGCTTCCTGGTCCATTTTAAGCAATACAAAAACGCCGAAGATGAGCAGGATAATAATTCCTGTAACGGGTTTATGAACCCATGCCGTTAATTTTTCTGTCCGGTAACAGAAATACCAGGCCAGCAGGGAGCCTGCAGCAAAGCAATCAAAACAGGAAACGGTAATGTTATTGGCAGCCCATTCCATGGTGTAAGCCGAATAACCGGTCGAAAAAACCAGTAAACGGCTCAACGGTCCTGCCAGCAACATCGTAATGAACAAAACCCTGAGATACCTGGCAGGAACGATCATCATCAGCAGTGGAAACAACAGGTAATATTGCTCCTCTGCACAAAGTGACCAGAAGTGGTTGAAAAGATCAGCAGGCTGGAACTCCAATCCTGCCCGTGGGATATTTAAAGTAAAACTGGCCAGCTGCCAGCCGGCTTCGCGGGCCATGGTACTGCCAATACAAGACCCAGACCCAGCACCAGGAAATACAAAGGAAAAATGCGCAACATCCTCCGCAGGTAGAAAGACCTGAACAATGGCCATCCCTTCACCCCTTCATTCAGTTTCTGTACAAGCAAAATCCTTGTGATCAGGAAACCACTCAGTACAAAAAAAAGGTTGACACCGGTACCGGGCAGGAAAACCCTGAAGAAAACTGTGTAGGGCTCAATGGGCAACCAGTGACCGAATATTACCAGCAAAACTGCCAGGCACCGGAGTCCGTCGAGTGCCGGAAACCATGATTTAAGATTAATATTGGCGGGCAGCATGTATTTTATTTATCTGTCAGCACCGGAAGAGATTCCGGGAAGGCTTTTTCAAAAATAGTATCTTTATAACTGAATGGAAACTAATATTCAGCCTCCCGGCAAGCTCTCATTTTCTTTCAGGGAATTCTGGCAGTACCGGGAGTTGTTTTATTTTTTTACCTGGCGTGATATCAGGGTAAAATACAAACAAACCTACCTGGGTATTGGCTGGGCTATCCTGCAGCCCCTGGGGATGATGCTGATCTTTACCCTGCTGTTTTCTAAAACCTGGAAAATTGATACCGGCACGGTTCAATACCCGGTATTTGTATTAGCCGGGTTGATTCTCTGGAATATGTTCAACGGCGCAGTTTCCCAGGCCGGTGAAAGCATGATCAGGCATGCCAATATTATCAATAAGATTTATTTCCCCCGGTTAATTATCCCTTGCTCTGCAGTGCTGGTGGCTTTGTTTGATTTCATCGCGGGTCTCATTGTATTCCTGGTATTTTGTTTTATTTACAAGCAACCTATCAGTCTTTCAGCATTTGTATATTTCCCGGCAGCCATCATCATTACGGTGATCACTGCAACCGGCGCGGGTAGTTTTTTATCCGCACTGAATGTGAAGTACCGTGACTTCAGGTATGCCCTGCCCTTCATGCTACAGTTACTATTTTTCACGTCACAGGTGATCTATCCACTGGGCAGTTTACAACCCACCTGGATTAAACAGGTGCTGGCAATAAACCCGGTGAATGCAGCGATTGAACTCTTCCGGTCACCGTTGAGTGGTGTTGCGCCAGACTGGAATACGGTGATGATTGGAACGGGCAGTATGCTGCTGATCTTGTTAACCGGGCTTTTTTATTTCCGTAAAACCGAATCATATTTCGCAGATATAGCCTGATGAAACCGGCCATTGAAATAATAAACCTTGGGAAAGCGTATAAGCTGGCGAAATCACCGGCTTATATTTCCCTGCGCGAAATGATCAGCGGATCAGTGCAGCACATGATGCGGCCGGGTAAGAAGGACGAAACGTTCATGGCCCTGGAGGATATTAATTTAAGTATCATGCCGGGTGAACGAGTTGGGATCATCGGCAGGAATGGCGCCGGCAAAAGTACTTTACTGAAAATCATCAGCCGGATTACACCTCCCACAACAGGTCGTGCTGTTATTCGTGGCCGGGTTGGCAGCCTTAGAATATATTCCTTAACGGATCTATACTTGGATTAAAGAAAACAGAAATCCGCAAACAACTTGAAACGATCATTGCATTCAGTGGCGTTGAAAAATTTATTGATACACCGCTTAAGCATTACAGCAGTGGTATGCAACTCAGGCTGGCATTTTCTGTTGCAGCTTTCCTTGAACCCGAGATCCTGCTGGTAGATGAAGTACTGGCTGTGGGTGATGCAGAATTCCAGCGGAAGTGCATTAACCGGATGGAGGAGGTGAGCCGGCAGGATGGACGTACAATTTTATTTGTCAGCCACCAATTGAATTCAGTTGTCAAGTTGTGTAATTCAGCAGTATGGCTTGATCAGGGGAAAATCGCGTTTCACGGACCGGTAGAAGAAGCCGTAAGCCGTTACACACAATCGGCCTTATCGACACAGCTTCAATCCCATTTTCTCAGGAAAGACATACCTGAAACTGCCTTATTCGAAGAAATCTCTTTGGGAAAATCTGTCATACAAACCGGGGATGACCTGGATGTGTTGTTCAGGTTGAGCAAAAAATATGAAAAACGTGAATTAGTAATCAATATTAATATCCGGGACCAGTTCGGGGAGCTGGTAAGTCATATCATCAATGAAGATGCCGGATTCACCACTGCTGAAAAATCATTCAGCAAACTTAAAGTAACCCTCAAAACACTGAATCTTGTTTCCGGCAGGTATTCGCTTTCGTTCTGGGCAGGTTTAGATATGATGCATGGTATTGATCAGCTGGAAAATATTATTTCCTTTGAAATTACTGAGCAGCAATTTTTCACCCAACGTGCAGCAGCATTTCCATCATCAGCTCGTACAATTATCCGTTCAGAATGGCAGGCAGACTGAGAAATATGATAAACAGGTTCAGTTTGTTTTACCAGGCATCCGGTGATACCCGGCAAAGTTTCCGCTTTTCGCGAATGCGTAAAAAAGGGAATACTATCCGGAAATTCAAAATGAACGGTTATGAAATTTTCCTGCGGCCGAATGAAGCTGATCCGGAAGTTTTTTCAGCCACGTTTGTAAAGGGATATCACAGGCCGCCGTTTAAATTAGGCGTATCACCATTAATTATTGACCTGGGTTCAAATATCGGACTGACCTTGCTTGATTTTGCCATGCAATATCCCGATGCAAAACTTTTTGGCATAGAGCCTGACGCTGACAATCTTACAGTTTGCAGGATGAATTGCAAGCAGATTGCAGATTGCACCGTTACACATGGCGCTGTCTGGAAACAGGATGGTGTTATTAATTATACAGGGAAAGATGAACAGTCTTACCAGGTTCAGGCAGAAAGTTTCCAGCAAGGGACTACACCCTGCATAACCATGGAAACCTATCTCCAGGCGCTTGGAAACCCGGTTGTAGATTTCCTGAAAATGGATATTGAAGGGGCTGAATATGCAATACTTCTTGAATCTGATAAACTGGCGTGGCTGAAAAACATCCAGATGATGATGATAGAGGTCCATGATACAACTGAACAGGATAAAGAAACTGGTGCAGTAAAAATCACCCAGCTATTAAAGGAACATGGATTCGAAGTTTATAAATCGTCAGTACATTGGTCTGCCCTTATTGCCATTGCACGGAATAAATTGACCGCATGATTTATGATTGTTTCATATTTAATGACGAGCTCGACTTGCTTGAATTGCGGCTGGAATTCCTGGGCGGCCGGGTAGACCATTTTATCCTGGTTGAATCTGCAAGGACATTGTCCGGCAAACCCAAACCACTACATTTTAAAAATAACGCACATCGTTTTTCAAAATGGAAAGACCAGATTATCCACCTGGTAGCACCGGATAACAATATGCCCGCGTGGGAATACGAGTTCTTCCAGCGGAATTACATCAGGGAAGGATTGAAAAATGCGGCTAAAGATGATATTGTTTTTATAAGTGATGCCGACGAAATCCTGAATATCCCTTCAATACTTTCCCTGCAGCCATTGCAACTGCCAGCTGTGATTGAACTATCTGCCAGGTATTATTTTATGAACCTGCAAACCAGCGACCGGTTTTGGGTAAACATAGTCGCCAATGCGGATTTCATTATACATAATGATATTGGGCTCCGCTATCAGAATTATGAAACGCATTGCCCGAACAGGATCAGTACGGCCGATATACTCACCGGCTGGCATTTCAGTTATTTGTTCGGGTATGACGCATCTTTATACAAAGAAAAAATCGGATCTTTTTCCCACCAGGAATACAACACTGCATACTGGCTGTCTGAAAACAGGATCAAAGCCTGTGTGAAGTATAATATCGATTTGTTTGAAAGAGCGCATGTGAGAATCTGTGAGGAAACTGCCGGGTTAGAACCCCTCCTGCCCTTTATCAAAGGTAAACCGATAGAAAGGTTGCTCAACAAACCTGAAATCACACTCAGCAATCCCATTCGCGGGTTTTTATATAAACTGAGAAAAAAGAACTGGAATCGCATCAGGCATCAGTTATTTCATAAAAAAAATCCCGGCTGACACATGCCCTTAGTTTCCGTAATCATACCAAATTATAATCATGCCCATTGCCTGGAAGCGAGGATTGAATCGGTATTGGCACAAAGCTTCAGTGATTTTGAAATGATTTTACTGGATGATGCTTCTGCAGATAACAGTGTAGCAATCATTGAAAAATACCGTTCACATCCCAAAACGACCCAGGTACTGCTGAATAGTATAAACACCGGCAGTCCGTTTGCACAATGGCAGAAAGGGCTGGCATCAGCAAGGGGGAAATGGATCTGGATTGCCGAATCTGATGACATAGCCGATCCGGCTTTCCTCGAAACCGCATTGGGAAAACTGGACCAGCAACCGGATGCTTCTTTTTTTTATTCCGATGCCATATATCTCGCTGCAGAAAACGACCATGCACCTTTTCAGCATTATGCTGTGCCCAAAAACAGGTATTTCAAAACCAGCAGGTGGACGACAGATTATGCCGAGTCCGGTATAGGAGAAATAAATCTTTGCCTGAAGCAGGCTTGTACAGTCAATAATATCAGCTCAGTTGTATTCAGGAAATCTATTTTAGATGAAGCTATTAAAGGAACAGACACATACAGGTTCCATGGCGACTGGTTTTGTTTGTTAAAAGCAGCTTCACGCGGCAATATTCTTTATTCCGGCAAAACGCTGAATCAGTTCAGGATGAAAAGGGACAGCCTGCTGAAAGGCGACGATAAATTACAGAGCCAGCAGGAATATTTCATGATATTGCAATGGCTCATGGAGCAGGAATTTGTGAGTGGCAAAAAGGAATTACTGGATTATTTTGTAATAAATTATTGCGGATATGGTTTGTTTGCCGACGGGCCCGGCTATGGAAGAAAATTATTCCGGCGTTATCAGGCTATAAACCCACAGTTGGCCGGGCAGGTGAAAAGCCGTCTATTCCGTCTTAAATGGTCCCGTAAAAAAAGAAACCCCTTATTCTGATTCCATACCGAACTTTATACCGATAACCACAACCCATGATCATTTGTATTGCCACCGATACGCTTTTTCCCCGCACAGGTGGTATTGCTTCCTTTAATCATCATATTTCGGTATTACTGGAAAAGGAAGGACATACAGTCATCCTGCTGGCGCCCGGTGAGGTTGATGGCATTGATGCAGCAGATGAAATAACCAGGGCTGGGAATATCATCACTGTAAAACTCCAGGCAACATTCCAGAAACATTACCGTGACTGGATTCAATATTTCAGGCCAGGCGGATTTGATGCTCCATACTGGATTGCCCTGGGATATGCCATGCGTGAATGGCTGCTACAACAAACCGAATTCAGTATTGACGTATTGGAAGTTTCCGATTATGGAGGGTTGGGGGTTTTCCTTACAGACAAAAATCTCCCGCCTGTTGTATTAACGGGACATGGCAGTTTCAAACAATATGCCCGGTATAATTACACACGTGATGACGACCATGCCCGTATGATCACTATGCTGGAAGATCTGTCATTTGCACAGGCAGAAAAAGTAATTGCACATAGTCCGCTTGACCAGCAGGACCTCCGGCAATTATTCAAACGGGATATTGATATTGCGCTCATTCCATTTACAAAACCGGATACGATAAAACCAGGGGAGAGTAAAAAAGTAATTACAGCTGGCGGTCTGCAGCCAATTAAAGGCATTTACCAAATGGCAGAGGCTTTGGAATTACTCCGTGACAAAGTACCTGACTTCCGGTTAAACTGGATCGGGAATGATACTTACCTGGCACCCGGTCAGCAAAAGATGTCAACTTACCTGTCAAAGAAATATCCCGGGGTATGGCAACAAAACCTGATATGGGAAAATGAAATTCCGGCGCAGCAGACACTGGAGGAAATGGCGGCTGCCAGTTTTGTTGTGATTCCCTCCTACTTTGAAACATTTAATTACACAGCACTGGAAGCAGCCTCACTGAATAAACCGATATTGATTACTGCCGGGGCCGGGGCTGTTGCCCATTTCAAACATGGAGAATCGGCATGGATTATACCGGCCAACCGGCCCAAAGCATTGGCCGAAGGAATTATGTTTTTAAATGAATCTCCGGAAACCAGGAGTACCATTGCGGCCGGTGCGAATGCGATGGTGACTGAATACTTTACACCTGGTAAAATTGTTCAACCCAGAATTGAATTATACCTTGATGCAGTCAGGCAGCGGAAGGTACCGGGATCAGACCTGCTGCATGTCCTTGACAAATGGCATTCAGGCAGACGTAAAACATGGCATGGATTCAGGAATAAGGTTAAAAAAATAATGGGCCGATGAATATTGAAGGTAGACAGCATATTGCCATATTATGTTCACGGCTTGACTTACCGGGCGGCATTGAGAGAGCTGTGGTAAACACAGCAAATCTTTTTGCTGAACACGGGCATACTGTTACACTTATTATTCTCGATAGTACAAAAGAAAGTTTTTACCCTGTTGACCGGTTGGTGCATTGCGTAAACCATCCGTTAACTTTTGGCATTACAACTGACGGCAATAAACTGAGCCGGAAGATCAAACTGCTGAATGATATATTCACGCTTAAAAAATTACTGAAGCGCTATTACCCGGATATTATTATTTGTTCGGAGTATCCTTTTGTAGTTGGAGCAATCCTTGCGGGTGGCAGGAAAGATTCTTTGGTATTTGCCTGGGAGCATCATCACCATGCCTGGCTTACCAAAAGCAGGTTCTGGAATAAACTGTCTGACTATACTTACCCCAAAACAGATGCAGTTATATGCCTGAACAACGAAGAAGCGGCGCATTATAAAAAGAACTGCCAGGTAGCGGTGATCCCGAATTTTGTAAGTGTACAGGAAGACGGAATTAAAAATAATGACAACAAAACCATCCTCAGTATAGGCTGGCTGATTCCCCGCAAAGGCATTGACTTTATCATGCAGGCGGCCAAAACTGTGTTGGCGGCAAATCCGGACTGGACCTGGAAACTCATTGGTGATGGTGAGATGAAGGGTGCGGTAATGGATTTTATCAGCAGTGAAAAACTGGAAGGCAGATTTGTATTACAGGCTCCGGGGTCTGCAAATATTGATGATGAATACCGTAATGCTTCGTTTTTTGTGATGGCTTCCCGATTTGAAGCTTTCCCGATGGTATTGCTGGAAGCGCTCTCTCATGGACTGCCATGTATCAGTTTTGATTGCCCGAGCGGTCCTGCTGAAATCATCCGGCACGGCGAAGACGGGTTGATCGTTGAGAAAGAAAATCCTGTTGCGTTAGCAGAGGCAATAGAACAACTTATTGATGACAACAGTCTCAGGCAATCTATGTCTGAAAAGGCAGTCATTAACATCCGCCGTTACGCTCCTGATATTGTCTACGGGCAATGGGCTGACTTATTCAATCGATAAATAGTTTTGGGGGAAGAAAAAAAACATGGGAGCCGTTTTTTTTCACATGGCCGTTTGCGGGGAAATCGTTATTCTTAGAGCTTCCAACCTTCTGAAAGCTGGCAGCCCTTAATACCCTGTCTTCCAGCTACTCATCCAGCTTCAACACAGCAGGGTCAATATATGCAGATGCTCTCCCGATATTATCTACGGGCAATGGGCTGATTTATTCAATCAAAAAATAGTTTTTGGGGGAAGAAAAAAAACACGGGAGCCGTTTTTTTTCACATGGCCGTTTGAAGGGAAATCGTTATTCTTAGAGCTTCCAACCTTCTGAAAGCTGGCAGCCCTTAATCCCCTGTCTTCCAGCTACTCATCCAGTTTCAACACCGCCAGGAACGCTTCCTGTGGTATCTCCACATTACCAATCTGCCTCATACGCTTCTTACCCTCTTTCTGCTTTTCAAGCAGTTTTCGCTTACGGCTGATATCACCACCATAACATTTGGCGGTAACATCCTTCCTCATAGCAGAAATATTTTCCCTGGCTACTACTTTAGCACCAATGGCTGCCTGTATCGCTATCTGGAACTGCTGGCGGGGAACCAGCTCTTTTAATTTTTCACACAACTTGCGTCCGAACTCCTGCGCACGGCTGCGGTGAATCAGCGCGCTCAGGGCATCCACCTTATCGCCGTTGAGCATGATATCCATTTTCACGATATCACTGTCGCGGTAACCGATGGGATGATAATCAAACGATGCATAACCCCTGGTCTGCGATTTCAGCTTATCATAAAAATCAAAAACAATCTCCGTCAGCGGCATTTCAAATATCAGCTCCACCCTGGTTGGCGTGAGATAACTCTGGTTAGTCAGAATCCCGCGCTTACCCAGGCAAAGCGTCATGATATTGCCTATATAATCCGGCTTGCTAATAATCTGGGCTTTGATAAAAGGCTCCTCAATCCGCTCTGTCCTTACCGGATCCGGGAATTCCGTTGGGTTGTTAATGATGATCTTCTCTCCCTTTGTTGTAAATGCAATGAAACTAACGTTGGGAACCGTTGTAATTACCATTTGGTTAAACTCACGCTCCAGCCGCTCCTGGATAATTTCCATGTGCAGCATCCCCAGGAACCCGCAACGGAAACCAAAACCAAGCGCCTGTGAAGTTTCCAGTTCAAAAGTGAGCGACGCATCATTTAACTGGAGCTTATCCATGCAATCACGTAACTCTTCAAAGTCTTCAGTCACTACCGGGAAAATACCGGCAAACACCATCGGTTTAACTTCCTCAAAACCCTGGATCATCTCCGGGTTTTCATTCGTGGCAATCGTAATCGTATCACCCACTTTCACTTCCTTGGCATTCTTGATACCCGTAATGATATAACCCACGTCACCCGTCTTCACTTCTTTCTTCTCGGTCATCTTCAACTTCAGGATTCCCACTTCATCCGCACCATATTCCTTTCCTGTTGAAACAAATTTTACAATATCACCTTTCTTGATCGAGCCCTGCATAATCCGGTAGTAAACGATGATCCCCCGGAAACTGTTGAACACACTGTCAAAGATCAATGCCTTCAACGGCGCATCTTCTTTGCCTTTCGGCGCAGGAATCCGCTTTACAATCGCTTCCAGGATCGCTTCAACACCAATACCTGTCCTGCCGCTCGCATGCAGGATATCCTCCCGCTTGCAACCAATCAGGTCAACAATCTGGTCCTCCACTTCCTCAATCATCGCACCATCCATGTCAATTTTGTTGACCACCGGAATGATCTCGAGGTCATTATCAATCGCCAGGTATAAGTTTGAAATAGTCTGGGCCTGTATCCCCTGCGTGGCATCCACCAGCAGTAAAGCGCCCTCACAAGCTGCCAGGGCACGGCTCACTTCATAGCTGAAGTCAACGTGACCAGGAGTGTCAATCAGGTTCAGGATATATTCATGTCCATCCTTGTGTTTATAATTGATCTGGATGGCGTGACTCTTAATCGTAATGCCTTTTTCACGCTCCAGGTCCATATCATCCAACACCTGGTCCATCATATCCCTGTCACTGATAGTACCTGTGGACTGGAGTAAACGGTCAGCCAGGGTTGATTTACCATGGTCAATATGCGCGATGATACAGAAATTCCTGATGTTCTTCATTGTCTAATAGCCTCGTTTTCAATAAATACCGATGAAATAAGCTGGTAAAAGGCGAGCAAAGGTAGTGAAAGAAAGTGAATGAAGGAGGCAGAAAGCAGGATACAGGAGGCAGGAGCAGGATGCAGGGGGGAGCAGGTGGCGAAATTTCGCCCACAATTTACCCCCCCCCCCCCGGGGGGGGAAATTCAAGCGCACCCCAAAAAAACACCCAAGGGGGGGGGAAAAAGACAGGATGCAGGGAGCAGGGAGCAGGTGGCAAATAACGAGTAATGATTTACGCCGTACAATTTTAAATCACTATTCCCCCTTTGGGGGACGAATTTCAAGCTGCAACAAAATGAAACGACCAGGGGGCCGGGTAACAGGCAACCGGTAACTGGTAACATGTAACTTTACACAAACTCCTCCATGTCCATCCGGATCCGTCAAGCTGGGATGAGCGATTCAATTACACTGGCCAGGCTTTCTGCCCAGCTGGGGTACCCTGTTTCGGTTCAGGACCTGGCGGGAAATATGCGGATTATTTTGTGCGACAGCGAACAACAACTCTGGGTGGCTGAGCTGAACGGAAGAGTGGAAGGCTGGCTGCATGCGGGCATCAGATTCACACTGGAATCGGCACCTTTTGCAGAAATAATTGGACTAGTTGTAGACGAAAACCACCGGGGCAAAGGATTGGGCAAAACACTCACAGCTACAGCCCTCCACTGGGCCCGGGCAAGAGGGGTTGAAAAACTCAGGCTCCGCACAAATACCATCCGCAAAGAAGCACACCAGTTTTATGAGAAACTGGGCTTCACCCAGACTAAAGAACAGAAAGTATATGACTTCATTTTTGAAGACCATCCATTATAATTAACCTTATTTTTAAATTTAAATATCAATCACTATGGCTTGGAAAACAGTTGATAAGTACCATCTTGGATTTAATGTTGTAAGCAAGCAATTCTATTTTTATTACAAATTTTCCGGAGAGACTGCCACCCAGCAAACTATGGTCAACGCCACAGAATTCAGGGCCCTGGCCGACATGTTCAGGAATGAAGGACCCATCAGTTTTAATACCGACGGCAACTACTTTGTAACCGGACCGGAAGCTGTTGGTGAAGGGGAAAAATAAACGGACTACTGTTTTATAAACCGCGTTTCAAGTATCCTGCGGTCGGGCTGCTGCAACACCAGGAAATAAAGCCCGGCCTGCAGGCTGCCTGCATCCAATTTGATATCATTAACCCCGCGTACAAAACGCAAGGGAACAGCCATTACCTCCCGCCCTTCCTCTGAGTAAATCCGGCAGGAAGCGGCTCCGTCATCCAGCGACTGGAACCTCAGGTTTAACTGATCCGCCACCGGATTCGGATATAAACTGACCAGCTCCAACAAGGGTTTATGAATGCTTATACTAATGACTACTGAGTATTTTGACCGTCCGTCAAGGTCAACCTGGCGAAGCCTGTAAAAGTAAGTTCCATCTGAAACTTTATCATCATTAAAATTATAATTAACAGCCGTAATACTATTGTTAACCAAACTATTAACACGCCCAATTTCGCTGAAATTCTGACCATCCACTGAACGCTCAACAGCATAATAACTTACATTTCCTTCCGTCTCTGCTGTCCATTCCAACCAGGCATTCCTGTTTCTTTCTTCTCCGTTAAACGTCAATCCATCCACCGGCAGGAACACACTGCTGCGGGTAATCCAGACCGGAGCCGTAACAATTACATTCCCGTCCGCCTGTACGATCCGGGCATAGTAATAGAATTTGTTATTGAACGTAGTTACATGGGTATAATTCAAGCTGGCCGTACTGCTGTTGGAAGTGAGCACAGCCGGCGAAGTGCCACTGCCAGGAACCCCATAATAAATCTGGATAGAGCTGACATTATCACCCGCATCCGGATCTGTAACCGAAACCCCGATTACAGAATTATTGTAAATCGTGGCATCTGCCCCCATGTAATTACCACTTACTGTAAACACTACCTGGGCATTCCAGTCGTCAGACGCATAATAACGGCGGTTCTTCAGCGCATCCAGAATATTGGCCCGGGACAATGAAGCAGCCAGCACCACCGTCCTGCCCTGGTGCGTACGGCCAAAAGTGGTATTGTGGTTATCCGCATCAATCTGTGGTGCCGCATGATAGCCTTTTGCCAGCAGGGATTTATAGTACGTCTCGTATGAAGTTGCAGCAGGGTCAGTATAATCCGTAGTTGTTGAAAACGCCGAACCACTCCGGAAAGCTGATCCGGATATCGCCTGGTTGGCCGCATTATTAAAAGCTGCAGTAGTCAGGAAACTGTAATCATTCGTGTTGGGATGCGCCAGCGTGCAAAAAGCGCCGGGGTATGAATTAACGATCGGCCACAAACTGGGATAATCACTTTTGGCGCAGAATACATCATAGTCATTCGTAGTACCATCCGCCTGCTTATCCCATCCTATCAGGTCATCAATGCCATATATCAGCACATGGCCGCCGTTACTGATTACCCCCCACTCCATTCCATACAGGCAGACAAATGTTCCATCCTGATTTGAAGCCGTAGCCTGGCTTACACCGCTATGGTAAAAAGCAGGAGTCTTCATCCCGGCCAGGTAATGGTTATGGTCAGATATGCCAAGATAATCCATGTGAAAACTCGACTTTGCATAATTGTAATCCTGCGCAGGAGTAGACAAACCGGAGGTTGCCTCATCCTGGTTACCGTCCGAGTAAGAAGTGTGCGAGTGCAGATTTCCGTAGTAATAATTATACTGAGCCGTTAGCCTTGCAGAAAAAAACAAAAAGAATATCCCCCAGACAAGTACGGCCCTATACAGCATTTTGGGCATTCACAAATGTAGAAAAAAACGTCCCGATCTGCTTTTTTTCCCATATTGCCATATAAAACAAGAAGGGCCGGTATGACCCGGCCCTGGCTTTATCTGAATATGGATGATTGACGTTTAATTACTTAACCTGATCAGTCCGAGGTTAACATCCCTGCCACGCTGGACAGTGATATTAGTGATAGTTGTATCCCGGTATCCGTTGATCCCATCAATGAATAAACTGTAGCTGCCTTCGCGCAAACCACGGATCTTGAATTCACCCTGATCTTCTGGTCTTGCAAATGCAGTATCCGTACTGTTGAATGCCTTTATCATGCCAAAAGAATGAACAGGCCTGATCTTACCTTCAATTTCCCCGGTGCTGTGGTGACCGAAAGGACGGAGGAAAGGCTTCAGGTAGTATTCACCATTGAACAACCTGATAGAACGGCTCAGGTCGAAATCGAGATAAAGATTGAAATTGGAATTGGATATTGAATCCAGGTGTTCCCTGTGGATATTTACAAATATGAAGTTCTGGTTATTGACCAGGTGCAGGGGATGTGAAACACTATCCACCAAAACACTGTTATTGGTACCCAGTGTTACTTTTATCCTCTCAATTTTCCCACTGAAAACAAATGCACTTGCCAGCAGGGTATCCGTACCATTTCTTAAAGTGAGCAGGTCATAAACACCCGGACGGATAGGAATGCTTTGCCAGATTTCACAATGGGAACTGAGTGAGTCATGGTCATCATCACAACCCGGACCATCATGGTCATCGTCACCGGGACGGCGGCAGGTATCCACCTTTACATCTATGGCCTGGATATCTACCAGCACTTGCTGGAAATCCATCGGACCATCCGTTAAATAGATATTGATTTTAGATTTTCCGGCAGGTATACCATTTGCATCACCGGAAACATCCTTCTGACAGGCATATATCAGGAACACTACAAGGGCCGCGAAAACAGGGGCCAGCAGACGATAACTTTTAGTTTTCATGCGTTTACTTTTTGAATGAATGATTAAATCGGTGTTTTGACTGATGGCTCAGTCATTTTAACAAAAAGAGTGCCATTCACACAGAACCCCTGAAATGTGGAAATCTCATGACTATTGCGCTGTAAACCCCATAAAAAAGCCGCTGCAATTGAGCAGCGGCCTTATAATTGATTTAACCCGTATTAGTTTTCCAGTAAACCATCGGCTTTCCACTGTTTGAAAACCATGATTGTACTGTCGGACAAATGGGGTCTTTTAAATGGCATATATCCCCTTTCTGTGGTCTGCAATGACACCCTGCGGATGATCTCATCAATATCCGATTTGAGGTTTGCATAATTGTCATAGGGTCTTTTATTACCACCGCTGGCCGGAATATGACAAGGGCTGCAATTGCCCACAACCACCGTTTTCACATTGGTTTCGTAAGTCAGTTTTGGAACCGCCGCAATTTTTTTAGTCGAGCTGCAGTTGGCAAGAATAAGCACCGCAACAAGCATCGCGGAACCAGTGATCAGTTTTTTCATGTTTAAAAGGGGCTTTGTTAAAAAATAAATATAATCAATCCGGTGAATACAACGGACAGATATCGTATAAACGGCATTACCGGGTTGCCCGGCAACCAATTTATTCGTGGCACACAAACAAATCTCCCCTCCCATTAACTTTGCCGCGCGTATGATCACTAAAACAGCCAACACGTACAGGAGTGCATTCGGGGGATTATCTAAATCCACCTGGCTGCTGTCGTGGATTATGCTGATCAACCGCAGCGGGACGATGGTGGTTCCTTTTATGACGCTGTACCTCACCAGCCATGAAATGGGATTCACAGTCAGTGATGCCGGATTTGTATTCGCACTTTTCGGTGCCGGAGCTTTTACAGGCGCCTGGCTCGGTGGTAAACTCACTGACCGATTTGGGTTTTATCCAGTCCAATTGTTCACTTTGTTTGGAGGCGGAATCCTTTTTATCACGCTTGGACAAATGAAATCCTACGAACTCATTTGCCTCTTCACTTTCCTGCTGAGTTTTGTCAACGAGGCTTTCCGTCCTGCTAATTCAACTGCCATTGCATTCTACAGTGTTCCGGAAAACAGGACACGCTCCTATGCCCTGAACCGGCTGGCCATAAATCTCGGATGGGCAGCGGGAAGCGCATTAGGTGGCATCATCGCGCATTTTGATTATGAACTGCTGTTCTGGGTAGATGGTTTTACGAATATCGCAGCCGGATTCATGATGTGGTTATGGCTGCACCCCGGCACACGTAAACATATCAAACATACCAAAGCACAGGTTTCCGCAGCTATTTCGGCTTACAAGGATAAAACCTACCTGATCTTTATAGCGACTGTAACCGTTTTCGCTGCCTGCTTTTTCCAGATATTCACGAACCTGCCGGTCTATTTTAAAAAGGACCTTCATTTTTCAGAGCCATACATCGGTATGCTGATGGCCATCAATGGCATTGTTATCGCCCTGGTGGAGATGATACTTGTATATAAACTGGAAGGAAGGAAAAAATCAATGTACTACATCAGTACCGGCGTGTTCCTTGTCGGTTTATCTTTTCTGCTGCTTGATATCCCTGTGTTTCCTGCTTTGGTTTCCCTGTCAATGATCATACTGATTTCCCTGGGGGAAATCCTCTCAATGCCTTTCATGAATACCTACTGGCTGAGCCGGTCAAGCGATGTAAACCGCGGACAGTATGCTGCACTATACACCATGGCCTGGTCATTGGCGCAGACTTTCGGTCCCTGGGCAGGGTCTGTTATTGCAAGTAATTCAGGATTCAGGGTGCTGTGGATGTCTTGGTATAACCTGTATTCTGGCAGCTTTTTCTTTCCGTAAAATGCTCCACCGTGAAATCAGGCCAGTGAAAAATCCACCGCTGCCGTAGCATGGATCAGCGTTGTATCAAATACCGGCACCGGGCTGTCTTCCTGTTTTATCAATAGTGGGATCTCTGTACAACCCAGAATCACTCCGCCAGCTCCTGCCTGTTGTAATTCACCAATAATCCGCTGGTATTGCCTGCGGGTTTCATCAAGGAACTGGCCCTTGCCTAATTCATTATAAATACTCTGGTTCACATATTCAATATCACGCTCACCGGGAATCAGGGTCTGAATCCCCTGCGCGGCCAGCCGTTTCTTATAAAAATCAAACTGCATGGTATACTTCGTTCCAAGTAAAGCCACAGCTGTAATTCCTTGTTGCAGTATGGCATTCGCTGTTGCATCCGCAATATGTATAAGCGGGACTTTTATTTGAGATTGCACCGCTTCTGCAATATGATGCATGGTATTTGCGCCAAGTAATATGCAATCTGCGCCAGCCAATTCTGTTTGAATCGCTGCCTGGCCGATCACTTCTGTTATCTTGTCCCAGCGATCCGACTGGGTCAGTTTTTTAATTTCCCCGTAATTCACAGAATTCAAAATGATCTTTGCTGCCTCATCGCCTCCCAGCCGTTCATTCACCAGCTGGTTCATATAACGGTAATAATCTATACTGGAAAACCAGGTAAGCCCGCCAATTAATCCGATTGTTTTCATGAACTAAAAATAAAGGATTCCCGGTTGCAAAAAGCAGCAACGGTCTGTTCGTTAAATAAATGCAAGCCTGTCAAATGACAGGCTCCCAAAAATTGAAATACCCTACTTTTGTCCACTCCTAAACATGCATTTATGCGGAAATCCTTTCTATCTGTTCCTGGCTGTCTTTTTAATATTTAACCTGCAGGCCCAAAAAGTACAGCGGCCTAAACTGGTGGTGGGTCTTGTGGTTGACCAGATGCGGTGGGACTACCTGTACCGTTATGCCGACCGTTTCGCACCGAATGGCGGTTTTAAAAGGCTTGTCGGACAGGGATTTTCCTGTGAAAACACAATGATCCCTTATACACCTACTGTTACGGCCTGCGGACACACAGCTATCTATACTGGTACCGTTCCTGCGATCAGTGGCATTACCGGTAATAACTGGTATGACAATGAACAAAGGAAAGAAGTGTATTGCACGGATGATAAATCGGTCAGCACGGTTGGATCAACTTCTTCCTTGGGACAAATGAGTCCGCGTAATATGCTTGTCACCACTATTTGTGACGAACTCCGTCTCGCTACAAATTTTAAAAGCAAAGTGGTTGGTGTGGCCATCAAAGACCGCGGCGGCATACTGCCAGCAGGTCATTCTGCCAATGCAGCATACTGGTATGATAACACAAACGGGAATTTTATCACTTCTACTTTTTACATGAACTCATTGCCGCAATGGGCACAGGATTTTAATAATAAAAAATTAGTTGATCAGTATTATGCCCAGGGATGGAACACCTTGTACCCTGTCAATACGTATGAACAAAGTACTGCTGATGAAAAAGCATACGAGAGCAAACCATTTGGTGCAGCTGCCAAAGGTTTTCCGTATGACCTGAAATCATATACGGGGAAAAATTATGGTGTCATCTCCAGTACACCAATGGGCAACAGCCTGACTGCTGAATTTGCCAAAGCAGCTGTAACCGGCGAACAACTGGGTGCTGATAATATCACAGATTTCCTGGCCGTGAGTTTTTCTTCTACAGATTATATCGGTCATAGCTTCGGGCCTAATTCCGTGTCAAAGTGGGAAAAAACCAGTACCTCGTTTTCCTGTCAGCCGACCATGGTGTAGCCCATATTCCAGGGTTTCTTGAAGAACACCATATTCCGACAGGTATCCTGCCTATTGGCACATTCAATGCAGAACTCAATGAAAAACTGAAAAGCAATTTTGGGGTTGACAAACTGATCAGCAGTACAGATAATTACCAGATTTATTTCGCTGAAAATAAAATTGACTCGGCTAAACTGAACAGGGATGAAGTGATGAAATTCACTATTTCGTTGTTAGAATCAAATCCCCTCATTGCCCGTGTAATTCCCACAGAGAAATTCAGCAGCAGCACCCTCAATAAAACCCTCCGGGAGTTACTGATCAACGGTTATTATCCCCGCCGCAGTGGTGATATCCAGATCATACTTCAGCCCCAGGTGCTGGAAGGTTTCAGCAAAACCGGTACTACGCACGGGCTCTGGAATCCCTATGACTCCCATATCCCGCTGTTATGGTATGGCTGGGGGATTAAACCCGGCAAGCTCAACCGCGAAACGTATATGACAGATATCGCTCCCACACTGGCTGCTTTGCTGCACATTCAGGCACCCAGCGGCACAGTAGGGAAAGTGATAGAGGAAGTTGGAAGATAGATGGTACCGGTTACCAGTTACCAGTTACCAGTTTCCAGTTTCCAGTTTCCAGTTTCCAGTTATCTGCTATCCAGTTATGTTTCTATCCGGGGAACTGCTCCCTGTCCCCTTCCTGCCACCTGCCACCTGCTTCCTGTTACCTGCTACCTGCCACCTGCTACCTGCTTCCTGCTACCTGCTTCCTGCTACCTGCTATCAGTTACTGGTTTCCGGGAATCAGGGAGAATTTCGTAATTTAAACTGCCAACCAAACAACCAACCACATCGTCAACCAATCTGGTATGAAAAAAATACTCCACCTTTTCATTTTCACCCTGCTTTTTAATACCGGCTTTACGCAGGGAATTGACAGTATCCGGTTATTTACTGATGAAGCATTAATTGATGTCACACTGACAACGGATTACAAGAAACTGAGTTCAGAAAGCGGCATTGATGTTTACCAGGATGCGCAAATCAGTTTCAGGATGCCTGACAGTACGAAAGTGGATGCCAATATCACACTGGCTGCCCGCGGGCATTTCCGCAGGGATTATTGCCAGATACCTCCTATCCTGCTCAATTTTGAAACACCCGCTTCAGCACAACTCAACAACCTGGGCAAACTGAAACTGGTCATCGGCTGTGGCACCGGCACAGAAAACGAGCAGTTGATTTTAAAAGAATACCTCTGCTATAGAATGTATAACCTGATTGAGGATAAAAGTTTCCGGGTGCGTTTGCTCAGGGTTAATTTCCTGGACTCAAGGAACCGGGTCAAACCTTTCAGCCAGTATGCATTCCTGATTGAAGATGACGCAGACATGGCGCGACGTAATGGATGTAAAAAACTGGATGTTACCGGTATTAATACTGAAACAACACATCGCCACACGATGACAACCGTGGCCATTTTTGAATACATGATAAGTAATACAGACTGGTCAATCCCCAACAACCATAATATCAAATTGCTGGCCGATAAGAAAGATCCGAACGGACCGCCTTATGTTGTTCCTTATGATTTTGACCACTCGGGTCTTGTGAATGCCGGCTACGCAGTTCCCAATGAAGTAATCGGCACTGAATCAGTTACAGAAAGGGTGTACAGGGGTTTTGGCCGTACGATGGATGAACTGAACATGAGCATTGAAAAATTCAAGGCACAAAAAGAAGCTACCTATAACATGATCCGGAATTTCCAGCTGATTCGCGAAAAAACCCGCAATGAAATGATCAGCTACTTAGACGCGTTTTATGATATCATCAGTTCTCCTTCGAAGGTCAAAAAGGAATTTATTGACAACGCCCGTACCAATTAGGGGATAATTCGAATTTCAGGATGATCCGGAATCGTGTAAGTTTGAATCCCTTTACAATTAAATTTTAACCATGGACCTCCAGGCACAATTCGAACAGGCTGCGGCCGACAGTAAAACCCTGTCTTCCAAACCCAGCAATGAAACTTTGCTCCAGTTATATTCACTCTATAAACAAGGCAGCACCGGTGATATCAATACCGACCCGCCATCTAATCCATTTGATTTTGTAGGTAAAGCCAAATACGAAGCATGGACAGCCTTAAAAGGCAAATCCAAAGAAGAGGCTATGCAGGAATATATTGATCTGGTGAAGAAACTGAAAAGCTGAGAAAGCAAATTGAGAATTGAGAATTGAGAATTGAGAATTGAGAATTTGGCTCATTGTTAGTCGAGTCATTCAGCATTCATTCTCCATTCTACATTCTTAATTCTCCATTCTTAATTCTCCATTAAAACACTATTCCGACTCCAATCCTGAAAGTATTCCTCTTCCCTCCCAGGATATCGAGCATATAATCATCTACTTGTCTTACAAATCCTCTTGAGTACCTCGTTTCCAGCATCAGCCATTTCCTGAAACTGTACTGCAATCCGGCATCGCCGCTTACGCCCAGGTTGGCAAATTGATAACGGTCTTCAAAAGGCAGGTTATCATTGTCGCAGATAAAATCAATTTTTGGGCCTGCAAATGCTGCCCATTTGTTTGCAAACCGGTACTTGATATGAATGGGGATTTCGATAAAATGATAGTCGTCTGTCCAGGAAAACAACAATTCGTTTTCAAAACGCCAATGGTCATTTAACCGGGTATCCGCGAAAAAACCTGCATACAGTTCATAACCGATATAACCGGTTTTAAGGTGATAGCTGTCTTTCCCTTTGATCATACTTTTATTATAGCCTCCGACAAATCCGAATAAGGTATTTGCCCCTTTGCGGTACGGATTAGATGCTGGTCTTTTATCTTCACGCTGGGCGCTGGACTCGACAGCACATGCAATAAGGAGAAGGAAGACAATCTTTCTCATAATAGGTTTTTAACAGTGGCGGGATGGGGATGTCTGGACAATAACGGGGTTAATCCGGCAAAATTGCACCAATTATAAAATTTCGGATTGATCCTGAGCCTCATAAATATGTACATAGCGAAATACTAGTGTAACGCTTTATATACTTTACTGATTTTTTCACCCACCACTTCCATGGAAAATATGGCGCTGCCTGCTTCAGCAACAGCGGCACGGTTGTATTCGCCTGCCCTTTCCATAATAGTGCGCATGGCGGCAGTCAGCGCCTTATCATCTTTGGGCTCAATCAGAATACCACATGCTACATCAACCAGTTCCGGCACACCGCCCACACAAGTAGCAATTACAGGTAAACCGCAACACCGGGCTTCGCCGATTACACAGGGGGAATTTTCAATATTACTGTTTAACAGGAAGCAATCAGCGGCCTGCATTTCACCAGCCACGGCAGCATAGGGTATTTCGCCAGAGAAGCGTACCTGTTCGTTCCCCAGGCCAAGAGAGGCTGCATACTCACGAATAGCAGGATCCGTATCACCAACCATAACCAATTCAGCAGATTGCCCCTGTTCCATCAAATGACTGAAAGCACGCAGAATACCTTCTGCATTTTTCAAAGGAACCATATTGCTTACATGCAGGAAACGGAATTTCGGAGACCTGGGTTTTCGGTTTATAATAAAAGAGTTTTGTATCAACCACATTGGGGATAATCGTGAAAGGTTTTTCTGCCACCATCGCATTTACACCTTCAGCCAGGTAACGGCTGGGAGCTATACAGGCATCCGCTTTCACAAACACCTGCTGGGTGAAATACTTAAATGCCCGGCTGCGGGTGTGGATATTATCCTCCGCTATATCATTGTAAATACCCCAGTGTTCTGTTACCACCATGGGCAGTTTGGTATGTTTCTTCATCCACAAACCAGCCATACCCGCTTTAATGGGTACCTGTACATGAAATAGTTCCGGCAGGCCATTTGTTTTGTAATACCGCTTGATCGCAGCCCTGTACAAGCCCAGCATACGCTGGTGGCTCATCAGCCTGCCCCAGAAACCTGTCTTTGCAGGGTAAATGATTATCTCTTCAATCAGCCCCTCGTTCCTGTGTATAATTTCTTTTTTCTCAGTGAGATGGCCGCTGTAATCGGGCCAGACATGGATTACATGGATATCGTGGTAAAGTGCCGCTGCCCGGGCATGCCGCTGTATAAAATCCCCGTTATAAGGGGTTACGGGGTTCGGGTACCAGCTGGCTAACCATAAAACTTTCAGGCGGCTCATACCCTAAAATTAAACCAGGCAGTCCGATGAACAATCAGCTTCGGGAATTATTATACATTTGAATATGGCATTCCGTAAACGACTCTCCTCCCGCCTGAAATCAGAAACAAATACCGGCTTCGGGGCTAACAGCACCGACAGCGCCGGCCGTTTCTATGACCCAACCAATAAAAGGGCCAACGTAACCAAACGCGGAGTTGGCATCCTTGAAAGATACAGCTGGTACCATACCTTACTGGAGACTAAAAGAAGCAAGTTCCTCTTCTTCATTTTTCTAATCTATATCGTCGTTAACCTGGTCTTTGCCTGTATCTACTACGCTATCGGCATTGAACATCTCGGCGGCGTGAATACAGGCTCCCCGTGGAAAAATTTCTCTGAAGTGTTCTTCTTCAGTACGCAAACCTTTACAACGGTTGGATACGGCAGGATCAGCCCGACGGGTTTTGCAGCCAGTGCCGTTGCCACGATGGAAGCGTTCCTTGGACTACTCAGTTTTGCCATCGCCACTGGTTTATTTTACGGACGTTTTTCCCGGCCCCAGGCATTTTTGAAATACAGCAAGGTAGCATTGATCGCGCCCTATAAGGATATTACCGCCCTTATGTTTCGGATAGCTCCGTTCAAAAACAATAACCTCAGTGAAGCAGAAGTAAAACTGACGCTGGCCATGCAAACGGAAGATAATGGCAAAACGGTAAACCGTTTTTACAACCTGGACCTGGAAATTTCAAAGGTCAATTCCATGGCCCTCAGCTGGACGGTCGTTCATCCTATTGATGAAAAAAGCCCGTTAGCGGGTTTCAGTGAAGAAGACGTAAAATCAACCCGGATGGAACTGATGGTGTTTGTGAAAGCGTTTGATGAAGTATTCTCCAATACTGTGATGTCAAGGTATTCTTATATCAACAGTGAAATTGTATGGGGTGGTAAATTCAGGATGATGTTCTACCCGAGTGAAGATAAACGGCAGACGGTGCTGGACCTGAACAAGCTCAGTGAATATGAAAAAGCGGAACTGCCCGTAAACATGCCCGCACCTATTGAAGTAATGGAAAGCTGATTTTCCCGCGGTTTTTTTCTCGCAGCGCTCGCAAAGGAGCGGCGTTCGCGGCGAATACAAAGCGACACTCCTTAATTAGAAGATTTCCTCAATTCCTGTAGTGAAATTTCAAAGCAAAACGATAACGTTGCGTGCGCTGCTCCGCCGCGAGCGCCGCGAAACCTGCTGCGCTGCTGCGGCGACACCGCGCGAGGCGCCGCCAGAAACACCGCTGCGAGAAACACCGCTGCGGGAAACACCGCTGCGTGAAATATTACGCGGGAAACTATTTAAGGGCTTTGATGATTTCAATGAATTCTTCCGCAACCATTGAAGCACCACCCACCAATCCCCCATCCACATCCGGGGAACTGAATAATTCTTCTGCATTGGAAGCTTTTACGCTGCCACCATACAGGATCGGGATTTCATTCGCAGCTTCGGCACCGAATTTATTGGCGAGTACACCGCGGAGGTATTGATGCATCTCCTGGGCCTGAGCAGTACTGGCGGTTTTGCCGGTTCCAATTGCCCAGACAGGTTCATATGCTATGATAATAGTAGAAACAGTTTCCGCATCCAGGTGGAATAAAGATTCTTCCAACTGTTTGGCAACATATTCATTTTGCGTACCGGCTTCACGGATTGAAAGTGGTTCTCCGCAGCAAAATATGGGTACGATTTCGTTTTCTATACAAAGGTTGATTTTAGTAGCGAGCATAGCACCATCTTCATGCTGGTATTCGCGGCGTTCACTGTGACCAACAATGCAGTACTGGATACCCACTGAATGCAGCATCTCTGCAGATACTTCACCGGTAAAGGCACCGGATTTTTTATGGTGGCAGTTTTGTGCTGAAGCTGAATAATGATATTCTTCTTCCACTTCGCTGCGTGTCAGCAGCAGGTAAGGATAAGGGACAGCGAAAATAACTTCCTGGTGGGGCTTGGGCATGATCCTGGCGTCAAGAATTTCATCCAGCAGTTTTTCAGCCTGCTGATAAGTTAAATTCATTTTCCAGTTAGCGGCGGCGATCTGTTTTCTCATTCAGTTGTTTTGAGTAGCGTTAAAAGTTTTCAAATATATAATTCAAAATGCTCTTTTCATCTTTTGTGATGGATTTCACTTTGAGTTTTTTCCAGTTTCCGATATCTTCTAACGCCCGTTCGGGCTGGTAACGGTTGATATCGTCAAATCCCCAGGAGAAATGGGGAATAAATTTCGGGGTAAGTCCTGACCCGAATACATTACAGCAAACACCGATAACGGTGCCTGTATTGATGGCCGTCTGGATGGCAGTCCGGGAATAATCCCCCATCATCACCCCGCATTTGGTACCTGCAGGTTTTTCGCCATTGGGTGTCCATATCCTGATCTCACCCGCTGTGTTTTTCAGGTTTGAATTGGTGGTACCTGCTCCCATATTGCACCATTCCCCGAGTACAGAGTCACCGAGATAACCATCATGTGCTTTATTGGAATATCCAAACAAAACGGAATTCTTGATTTCACCCCCGCCTGTACAATGTGGCCCGAGTGTGGTGGCGCCATATATTTTTGATCCCAGCTTAAGGCAGCTGTTCTCTCCCATCGCAAACGGCCCGCGGATCAGGCAGCCTTCCATGATGGTGGCATTTTTTCCAATGTAAACCGGGCCGGTTTCCGCGTTGATAACCGCATCTTCCACCACAGCCCCTTTCTCAATAAAAATATTGGCTTTGCCTTTTACTTTGTTTGAACGGTGTATTTGTGCTGACTTCCGCCCTTTCGTGATTAACTGGAAATCCAGTCGCAGCGCACGGTCATTCAGTGCCACGATATCCCAGGGATATTGTATTGACAATACCGGTTCATCCAGGATGAGGGCCTTGCCTACTTTGATCTTAAAACGGCCTGCCATTTCACGGCTGGTAAAACGGTATACAATACCGTTACCCAGTGAATCTGTCAGGAATTCCCCGTCTTTCAGTTTTTTGATAGCCCTGACCAGTTTGGCAGTGGGCAGGATATTCCCATGGATCATGAATACGGTTCCGTTTGCAGCGGCTTCATCCATATCCATTGACCGGCTCAGGTCCTTATAATCGGCTTCTTTTTTATCAAAGGAGGGTAATCCCAGCATCCGCTCCCATTTCTCCCGGATGGTCAGGATTCCAATCCGGATATCCTGGATCTGCCTGGTAAGCGTGAACGGCATCAGGTTCTCTGGCTGGCAGAATTCTTCGGTGAAGAGGATTTTATTCATAACAGGACAGGTTCTTAGTGTACTATTAAAAAAGGTTTAAACCCCGTTTTGCAGGTACAACTTCAAAATTAAATTGTTTCAGGCTGCACTTCCCTGATGTTTTGCGGATAGAAAACTGATCATGCTCATTCCTAAAAAAAAACAACCTCCCGAAGAATCGGGAGGTCTAAAGTATAGCCATGAAAAACAAAACTCTTCGTTTTCACAAAGAGCTCTGCACAATATAATATTATTCTGCTTTTTTGGCGTATTTCTTACGGAATTTGTCAATACGACCCGCTGTATCCACCATCATATTCTTACCGGTGAAGAAAGGGTGAGAAGTATTGGAAATCTCCAGTTTTACCAGGGGATACTCTTTACCATCTTCCCATTTCAGGGTCTCTTTGGTAACTGCTGCTGAACGGCTCAGGAAGGTGTGACCGTTACTCATATCTTTAAAAACTACTAACCGGTAGTTTTCGGGATGGATACCTTTTTCATAACGCTTTGATTTTTAAGGCTGTACGGATTTTGCCGTACGTGTTTTAAGTTTTTTGGAAGGGCAAAGTTAGGGTTTATAGGGGGATTAGCCAAATGAATCACTAAATACCAAACTACAAATTCCAAAATCCAAATTCCAAATCCCAAACCTCAAATAGTTAAGCCCAAAGTAAAAGTCAAAATTCAAAAGTAAAAACCGGAGAGTTCCTTATCTCCAGATAAATTCCAAATGCTTGCCCGCCAAAGCGAAGCGTAGGAGGGCCAAAACCCAAATCCCAAACCCGGTTGACTTTGGAGCCAAAAGCTAAATGCCAATTGCTAAAAGCCATTCTTACCTCACATTACTTCCATAACCCTTTGCCCCCAGCATCCGTTAACTGGTAACTGGCAACTGGTAACTGGCAACTGGCAACTGGTAACTGGTAACCGGCAACTGGCAAAAAAAAAGCACCAGTCCAGGTTCATATCCCCGCTTTCGCGTTGATATTTCCCCGTTCTGATGCTTTTCGGGATTGGCCTTTTCTTTTGAGGGATCCGGCCTTTCCATGCATTCATTCCGTTTCCGGAATTCGTGCAGTTGTATACCAAATATAGATTATTGAAATACCCTTTTCCAAATTTTTGGCCCTTTTGATCTGCACCTGTTTTGCACCAGGATATGCACCAAAAAAGCCGGGTTATACCCCTTTTAGTCGCGCATATTCACAAATTGAAGGGGTATGCCGAGGTTTGCGGTCTTGCAGGCAGCTATGACAGACTGCAAGTCGTCAATTTTCTTGCCTGTAACGCGGACGAGGTCGTCATTTATGGAAGCCTGGACTTTCAAACCAGCGTCTTTGATCAGTTTAACTACCTTTTTAGCATCTTCCATAGCAAGACCGTTACGCACTTTCACTTCTTTACGCCAAACCTTTCCGCTTTGTTGTCCTTCTTTCGAAGCATCAAAGGCTTCAGGGGCAATACCCTGTTTATGTGCACGGCTGATAAGTACATCAATCAGCTGACGCATTTTCATATCATCATCTGTTTCCAGTTTGATGACGAATGTTTTTTTGTCGAGGTTGATCTCAACATGTGAGCCTTTGAAATCAAAACGGTTGGTGATTTCCTTGGTGGTAACATTCACGGCGTTATCAAGTGCCTGGGCTTCCACCTTGCTGACGATATCGAAGGAGGGCATAATTATAGTTTTGGTGTGAGTAATAAATTCAGCAGCAGGACACAAATGTAATAAGAAATAAAATCCCAAAATACATGATTAGAAAACACGGTTTTCTGAGTCTTTACCACATAGGAACATAGACACAAACACATAGGAAATACACGAAACTGTCCCTAAAGAAGTAACATCTCGCGCTTTAAGAATTGCGTATTGTATTTCTATGTGTCTATGTTCCTATGTGGTAAAGACTCTGGACTAGAGACTACTGCCCTCCCTGCCCCACCCTGTTCTGCTCATCCTGGGAAGCACTGTTTCTCCGCCGCTGGTTTAGCTGGCCGTTTTTACCAAATCGATAAGTAAACGTTGTGGTAACCTGCCGGTTATCCCAGCGGTTCGACATTTTCGTATCAACAATATCGTATTGCGTATGGGCTTTGTAGCGTTGCAGCCAGAACGGATCGCGGAAATTCAAACGCAGCGTTCCTTTGCCTTTCATCACTTGCTTCTGCATACCAAAATTCAGCACATACATGGGCTCGCTGATACTGAGCTGTTCTATGGTTTTAGCCCGGTAGAATCCGGATACTTCAGCAGTAAATCCCTGCTTGATAGTAAATGTGGATGTCATGTTAACGATAAAAGAAGTATACGCCATATCCAATGGCGTATTATCATAGATGCCCTTATAGTGATTCCGGTAATTATTGGGGAACAAATTCAGATTCCACCATTTGGTTACCGGCACCGGAGCCGTAATAGAAAGTCCGTAACTGGTGTACTTCGCTACATTATCTGAAGTAAGATACAGGATATCCCCCTGTGGTTTGATCAGCTGTGCGATAACATCCGTTGTATTGTTATAATTCAGTGTCGTGATCAGTTTGCTTTTGAAAGAATGACTGAGTTCTATATTATGCGAGAACTGCGGAAGCAGGAAGGGATTTCCTTTCCGGTACGATAATGAATCCAGGAAATAAATAAATGGATTCAGGTCCTGGTAATTCGGCCGGTTGATACGCCGGCTGTAGCTTACAGTGAATGAATTGTTTTTATTGACAGCATAACTTACAAACACACTCGGGAACAGGTTTGTGAATGACCTGTTGAAACTGGAATCGTTCGTAACCTGGTATCCTTTAGCCACTGTGTTTTCAAGCCGTAAGCCACCCTGCAGCGACCATTTACCAAACTGCTTATTGGCATTCAAGTAAGCAGCATTGATATTTTCGTCGTAGATAAAATGGTTAGACCTGCCGTCGGTAATCCATTTGTCACCTGACCATCTTTCATATTCCACCAGGTTATCATTTTTTACAAAAGAGGATTTCAACCCTGCTTCCATCTTTCCGCCTTTTTTAAACGGATGGGTGAAATCTGTTTTCATGGAAAAGATTTCAATATCTGATGGTAAATGCCCTTTCAGCAAAAGCTGGTTGCCCAGGGGTTGTCCGGCACCATCCTGGAAATCCGTAGTAAGCAGCATATTGGATACATTGCCATACCGGATATAATCAACATCCGCAGTAATTTCTGTACCCGTTGTATCAAACAAATGGCGGTAATTGACATTGGAACTCAGGTTGCGGAAATGGATTTTATTATCCGTTTGTGAAGACATGACAGATAGCAATTGTCCGTTGGCATCAGCAGTCGTTGTAACAGTACGCGGTGTGGGATGACCTGAAAAAGTGAAACCAGTTACCACAAAACCAAATGTATTATTCTTATCAGGGGAATAATCCATGCCCAGTTTAAGTGTATGGTTGTTATTACCAAACTTGAACCGGGTTTCCACATCATTATAACCTGTTATATTTTTATTTTCATCCAGCTTAACCCGGTGAATGGTCATCTGGTTCATACCCCTGAAAATATTCGGGTTGTAATTACCAAACAGGTTAATCTTGTTTTTCCTGTAATTAAAATTCAGGCTGTTCTGTGATTTTGGGATAACATAAAATGTACCAGCCGTATTTTCAAAATAACTGGTAGTTAATCCGGCCATAATAGAACCATTTAGCCCGGCGGCCTTACCTTTCTTTGATTTAATGTTGATTACTCCCGAATTCCCGGATGCATCATACTTAGAGGAAGGATTCGTCATGATTTCAATCTGGTCAATAGCTGAAGCGGGCATATTCTTCAGCAGGTTTGATAAATCAGAAGGCGACAGATAGCTGGGTTTTCCATCCATCATCACAATCACTCCTGATTTCCCACGCAGGCTGATCGTACCATCGTTGCTTACTGTAATACCTGGTGATTTCTCCAGCACTTCCAGTGCCGTGGCACCAGCGCTCGTGGGCGAAGCATCTACATTCACAATGGTCTTATCAATCTTTGTTTCAATAAACGGTTTCTTCGCGCTCACTGTTACAGCTTCCATGGATTTTGCAACAGCACTCAATTCCAGCTTTTCGATCTGTATTGAAGTTTCATTGCCCGTTACAGAAAATCCGTTGCTGAATTTTTTGGAATGACCTGAAGCAGAAGCTGCAACCAGGTAATTCCCATCAGGGATTTTTTCAAAAGATACCCACCATCCTTCCCCGTCACTGCAGTTTTATGCATAGAAGAGTCGGCGGCTTTCAATAAAATAACTGTTGCTGATGAAAGGGGTTGTCCCGATGGATCAAGCACCGTTCCGGATACTTTACCGCTGCCCGTTTGGGCGCCCAGGGACATAGTAGTGGCTGCGAGGATCCCGGTCAGGATCCAGCGAATGGACTTACTCATGGCTTTTTACTTTATGGTTGTTTCAATGCGGTGCGTGATCCAATTTAAAGATGTGAATTTGTTTTATCAATCAACGTTGAAATATGACAAGCTTCGTAGTTTCAGTGACAAATGGTAGAAATGTTACGAGTTGCCAGTTACCAGTTACCGGTTGCCAGTTACCAGTTACCGGTTGCCAGTTACCGGTTGCCAGTTACCGGTTGCCAGTTACCGGTTACCTTCCTGCCACCTGCTTCCTGCTACCTGCTACCTGCCACCTGTTACCTGCCACCTGCTACCTGCCACCTGCTACCTGCTTCCTGCTACCTGCCACCTGCCACCTGCTACCTGCCACCTGCCTCCTGCTACCTGTCACAGCATCCATTCTAAGTCAGAAAAAAATGAAGCGTGTGATTACATGAATGAAAAAAGGTTGCAAAAATGCAACCCCTTTGAATTTTCATATAATACCCGTTTCAATAAATATCCCTGCTTTCATAGTGTAAGGACTGGCAACTGGTAACTGGTAACTGGCAACCGGAAACTTCCTAATGTCCTGCTTTCACCCTGCCCTGCTCATCACCTGCACCACCCTGCTGCCTGCTTCCATTGGCTTTCAGTTTGCCTTTGTTGAAGCGCCAGGTAAAGCCCATGCTGATGGAGCGCTGGTCGTTTACATTCGTGAATTGTGCATCTACATTGCTGTATTTGCTGTATCCATGGAATACGGAACCACGGAAAATGTCATTGAAGTTCAGTTTCACAGTCGCCTTGTTTTTCAGGATCTGTTTGCTAAACCCGGCGTTGAATTGCTTGATTTGCTTTATAAAAATCACACCTTCAATTCCTTTGGTACGGTAGAAACCACTTACTTCACCTGCCCAGCCTTTGCCCCATTTAAACTGCTGCTGCATCTGGATGATAAATGTTGCTGTGCTGATTGAAATCCTGTCATTGTTCACAATTCCCTTGAAATGGTTGTTGGCAAAATTCATATATACAGAACCTGACCACCATTTCTTTATTTCTTTATAAGCAGTCACCGTTAAACCAATTTGTTCATGTGATGCAATATTCGCCTTCTTGATAAATGTTTCATTGGTCAGTTCATTCTGCTCAATCACCTGCTGGATGATATCCGTTGTCCGGCTGTAGTTCAGCGTAGTAGTCAGGAAACTTTTATACGTATGGCTCAGTTCAATATTATGGCTGAACTGGGGTTTCAGGTTGGGATTACCCTGTTCAAAAGTATAACGATCCAGGAAGTGGATAAAAGGATTCAGGTCACCATAATCCGGGCGGTTGATCCTGCGGCCGTAATTAATCACAAACTGGTTTTTCTCGTTGGCACTGTATTGCAGGTATGCCGTAGGGAATAACTGTGTATAATGACGGCTGAACCGGATACCGGTAGTCAACTGGTCACCTTTCGCATTCGTATTTTCTACACGGAGGCCAAACTGTCCGCTCCATTTTTTCCCAAGCGGGCGGTTGTAATTTCTGGCCATTCCGCAGGCTGTCGTAATTCGCATCATTATCTGTTTTTCACATAGCTGGTTTTGAAACCGGCTTCAAATTTGGCACCGTTTTTCAGTGGTTTGGTATAGTCTGCTTTTGCACTGTAAATAGTTATATCCTGTGGCAGGTTTCCCATCAGCGTATCTGGTGTTTGGGTCAGCTGTCCGGAAGTATTATAATATGAACTGATCAGTGGCTGGGTGCTTGAGGAACGATACTGCACATAATCCACGTTGGCACTGAGTTCCTGTCCAGTTGTATCAAACACAGTAGTCAGGTTAATATTACCGCTGAAATTTTTCCATTTCTCTTTGTTCTCTGAGTATGCACCGGTTTTTGACAGCAGCACTTTATTCGGATCAAAAATATCTGTATTGGTAATGCTCTCCCAGGTACTTGGATTATAATATCCATTCAGCACAAACCCGATGGTTGTTTTCTTACTGGCTGTATAATCCATTCCCAGTTTGGCACTGTAATAATGGCTGCGGTTCTGCATATTGGATACCTGGTCAAATATGGATGTGATTTCTTTTGTACCTGCTGTGCGGAAATTCCTGTAAATACTCAGCGATTCACGGCGGTGATTCCTGTTATAACTCAGGTTACTGAAAAAATTGATTTTACCATTGCGGTAATTAAAACTGGCCGCTTCATTAAAACGGGGAAAGAATGCCTGTGTATAGCCGGTAGTAATACTGCCACTGTAACCAAACTGTTTGTTCTTTTTGGTTTTAATATTTATCACACCGGCATTACCGGCTGCATCATATTTTGCAGGGGGATTTGTCATAATTTCAATCTGGTCAAGCTGGCTGGCGGTCATACTGCGGAGCATATTAGCCAGGTCCTGGCCACTCAGGTAACTGGGACGTCCATCAATCATCACCATCACACCTGATTTACCTTTGAGGCTGATATTCCCGTCTTTGTCAACCGTGATGCCCGGAGATTTCTCCAGTACTTCCAGTGCAGATTTACCTACATTGGTTACGGCGGCTTCAACATTTACAATAGTCCTGTCGGTCTTTTGCTCAATTAATGGCCTGCGTGCAACAACAGTAACACCGGTTTCTGTTTTCACTGCCGGGAGCAGTTCAATTGCTTTCACATCAACTTCAGGATTAGCCTGGCTGATTTCAAAAGGGCCTGAAAAGGCGGTCTGGTGACCAACAGCACTTATCATAACCATATAAGTGCCTGCGGGAATCAGTTCTATTGTATAATGGCCAGACCTGTCGGCCACACTCATCTTTACAACGGTTGAGTCTGTATTACGTATTAATGTTATGGTAGCTGTTTCAATGATCCGGGCACTTTCATCTTTCACAGTGCCTTTCACTTTTCCCATAAACGGGCCGCCTGGTTTTTCCTGTGCGCCTGCATTCAGTGCGAATACTGCAGCAAAAAGGGCGACGAGGAAGAAAATTTGTTTCATGACTTTGGTTTTAATGATTTGTTCTGTGTTTTGACTATTACAGGTCAAACTTAGGTACTTTGCATTGCTTAGTACATTGTTTTAAAATGAACGGCCTATTTTAGGGATATACGGCCGTTTTCCTGCAATATGCATGTGACGTCTGAGGGGAAACCTGGTTACAGAAATGGTGTCTTCTGTGATAAGTGGCAGTTTCTGTGTATAAACGGATTTTCGCTTAGCAATTGAAAATCAGTTAAATAACTACTTGATATCAATCAATTTGCTGATAAGCAGGTATTTAAAGACAACTGCCTGCTGGCATTCCAACTCCCGGATTCCTTATATTGCGTAAAACTTTGGAAATGAAGATTGATTTCAGGTCAGATACCGTTACAGTCCCCGGTCAGGGTATGTTTGAGGCTATGATGAAGGCTAAAGTAGGTGATGATGTGTTTGGTGAGGACCCCTCAATCAATGAACTGGAAGGCATGACAGCCTCAATGTTTGGGATGGAAGCGGCACTTTATTGCCCTTCCGGAACAATGACGAACCAAATTGCCATTAACTGTCATACCAGGCCCGGTGACGAGGTGATTTGTGATGAATCTTCCCATGTTTACCAATATGAAGGCGGAGGTATTGCCCGCAATTCCGGTTCTTCAGTAAAACTATTAACAGGCGACAGGGGCAGGATTACAGCTGACCAGGTGCTGGCTGCCATCAATCCGGATGATCCGCACAGGGCCTGGACCAGACTGGTTTCACTTGAAAATACAAGTAACCGTGGTGGCGGCAGTTGTTATGATTTTAATGAGATAAAGAAAATCGGTGCATTATGTAAGGAAAAAAATCTCGGCTTTCACCTCGATGGTGCGCGATTATGGAATGCCCTTGTTGCAAAGCAGGAAACACCGAAACAATACGGGGAAGTGTTCGACAGTATTTCTGTTTGCCTGAGTAAGAGCCTCGGTTGTCCCGTGGGCAGTTTATTACTAGGCAAAAAAGAATTTATTCACCGTGCGCGTCGTGTACGTAAGGCCTTCGGTGGCGGTATGCGCCAGGCCGGTTTCCTGGCAGCTGCAGGGATTTATGCATTGCAGCATAATATTGAAAGACTTTCAGATGATCACGCACATGCAAAAACGATCGCTGCATCCCTGGAAGGAAAATCATTTACTGAATATGTATTACCGGTAGAAACGAATATCATCATCTTCCAGCTCAAAGCCGGCCAGTCCGCCCCTGCCCTCGTTACAAAACTGAAAGAATATGATATCTGGGCTTATGCCATCGCCCCCGACAGGGTCAGGCTCGTGCTGCATTTGGATATCACGCCAGAGATGGTTACAAAAACAGTGGAAGTTTTATCTGGAATGTAAAAACAGGTAACAGGTAGCAGGATGCAGGTAGCAGGTGGCAGGTGAACCCTGCATATTAATATACTTAACTATTAAGCGTTCGTCTGCTCGCTGCATCCTGCTCCCTGCCTCCTGCTACCTGCCTCCTGCTACCTGCATCCTGCAAACTGCTCCCTGCAACCTGCTCCCTGCTCCCTGCTCCTGCTCCCTGTTGCCTGACAAATATCATACACCGAACTATCAACAGAATTGCCTGCTTATAACGAATGGTTTATTTTTGACAAAACTGGTATATGCTTCCTGCAATCAATCCTACAACCACCAAGGCCTGGTCTTTATTAACTGAACACCAGCGGCAGCTTTCTACTGTACACATGCGTGAGTTGTTTGCGGCAGACCCGCAACGTTTTAGTAAATTCTCTAATTGCCTGGAGGACCTGGTTTTTGATTACTCGAAGAATATAATTACAGAGAAAACCGTTGAGATCCTGCTTGGGCTGGCTAAAGAATGCAGGTTAGCAGAAGCGGTTGAAGCCATGTTCAGCGGGGATCCCATCAACCAGACTGAAAACAGGTCTGTACTGCATACAGCCCTGCGCAATTTTTCAGGTGAGGCTGTTTTTGCCAATGGCGTGGATGTGATGCCCGGGGTAAAAAAGGTTCTGAGACAGATGAAGGCTTTCAGCAAATCTGTGCATGAGGCGGCTTCAGGGGTTATACAGGCAAGAAAATCCGTTATATCGTAAATATAGGTATCGGTGGAAGCGACCTTGGTCCGCTGATGGTAACGGAAGCACTGCGGCCTTATTGGGTGGAGGGTATTGAGACTTATTTTGTTTCCAATGTTGACGGAACGCATATTATAGAAACCTTACGAAAAGTTGACCCGGAAAGGACTTTATTCCTGGTTGCTTCAAAAACATTTACGACCCAGGAGACTATGACCAATGCGCAAACGGCTCGCAGCTGGTTCCTGGCAAAAGCAAAACACGAAAAACACATTGCCAAACATTTTGTAGCCTTATCCACCAATGAAAAAGAAGTGGTGCAGTTTGGCATTGACCGGAAGAATATGTTTGAGTTCTGGGATTGGGTTGGCGGCCGTTATTCTTTGTGGAGTGCGATTGGGCTTTCCATTTCCCTGACCATTGGATACAGGAATTACGAGCAATTACTCAAGGGTGCATTTAAGGCTGATCAGCATTTCAGGACAGCACCTCATGATAAGAATATACCAGTGATCATGGCCTTACTGGGCTGCTGGTATGGAAATTTCTGGGGTGCACAAACGGAAGCGATACTTCCTTACGACCAGTATATGCATCGCTTTGCCGCTTATTTCCAGCAGGGCAATATGGAGAGTAACGGGAAATCGGTTGACCGGAACGGGGAACTGGTATCCTATCCTACTGGTCCTGTAATCTGGGGCGAGCCCGGCACTAATGGCCAGCATGCATTTTACCAGCTGATCCACCAGGGAACGCCGTTGATCCCCTGTGATTTCATTGCCCCGGCGAAATCCCATAACCCCACCGGTGACCATCATGTAAAATTGCTGAGTAATTTCTTTGCGCAGACAGAAGCGCTGATGAATGGCAAATCAGAAACTGAAGCCCAGGCAGAACTTGAAAAAGCAGGCTTAAGTCCTGAGCAAATAAGCCGCTTATTACCGTATAAAATATTTACCGGGAACAAACCTTCTAATTCTTTCCTGCTGAAGAAAGTAACGCCTGCAGCCCTGGGGCAACTGATTGCACTGTATGAGCACAAAATATTCACGCAGGGCATTATCTGGAATATTTTCAGTTTTGACCAATGGGGCGTTGAACTCGGCAAACAGCTGGCGGTGAAAATATTACCGGAGCTGACAGCCAAAACTGAGGCGAGCACACATGATTCGTCTACGAACAGCCTGATCAATGCATGGAAGAAAATGAAAAAATAGTTATCTTCAGATCAGAAACTGATCGCCATGAAAAAAATATTTCTTGTACTTGGTATAGCCATTGCAGGATCTGCGATGGGCCAGCAAAAGGATTTATTCAATGTGGATGAATACCTGAAAAAACAAAAGATTCCCTCCTATATACGTCCGGCTGATACGGTATTTGTATACAACCCTGCAAATCCGGCACCAAAGTCTTTGCTCAAATCGTTCGATCTTCCGAATGGGAACCGGGTGTCTTTCCTCCCGCAGGATAATATGCCCTGTGTAGTCCCCAAGATGGAAGATTACAGCATTAATGTGCAGGGTTACCCTGCGATACAGCCCATGCAAAAACCGGTTGATCCGGTGCTCCCAAGAAGAATTATACCTATTTGGTAAATACATTTTACCACAAGGGACACAAAGAATAAACAAAGGTCACAAAGAAAACAGCCAGGCTGTTAACCTTGTGACCTTTGTTTTATCCTTGTGTTCTTTGTGGTTTTGTATTTCATCACAAAAAAAGCCGCTCCATTTGCATGGAGCGGCTTTGTATATGTAAGATTGTTATCTACTATTGAACAATCAGTTGTCCGGCAACTACTTTACCAGTGAAGTGGTCAGCCACTTTCACAGTGTAAGTACCAGCAGGAACGTTAGTCACATCAAAGAACATGCTCAAATACGGAGCAGAACCTGAGTTGAGGTTAAACTGTTTGCTTGTGATAACCTGACCGAGTTGGTTATAAACCGTTACCACTCTCTTCTCAGCATAAGTGCTGTTGTAATACAGCCTTACCTGGAAGCGACCTGTAGTCGGGTTCGGGTAAATCCACAGTCTGTCAGAAGCTTCTGAACCAATTACCAGTGTGTTAGACTTGTTAGAGCAACCATTGGTAGAAAGAACAGTAGCCTGGTAAGTACCAACGCCATCGATGTTTACAGCGATAGAGCTGGCAGTTGCACCTGCAACAGTAGAACCATTCAGGCTCCAGCTATAGCTGGCGGCTGCAGGCGTACTGGAAGCAGAGATTGTTGTAGTCTGACCAGGAGTGATCAGCAGGTCAGCAGAAGTGATTGTAACAACCGGCAGCGGAGTTACAGTCAGGATAGCAGCGCTAGAAGTAACAGCAGCACAAGGTGCAACAGTTACAATCACGCGGTAGCGGTATCCGTTTTGTGCAAGACCGGCTACGAATGTCAGGCTTGAACCTGTAGCGTTAGCAACGTTGGCATAAGTAATACCACCGTCTGTGCTCACCTGCCACTGGTATGTAGGACCATTACCTGTAGCAACAACAGAGAAGGTAGCGTTAGCACCGTCGCAAGCTGTTACGTTAGCAGGTTGTGTTCCGATAACGGGAGGTGTATTTACAGTCAGGATAGCAGCAGAGCTGGTAACAGTTGTCGGAGGACAAGCACCAGTTACAACTACACGGTAACGATAAGTATTCATACCAACAGTTACACCAGTCAGTGTGAGTGTTGCAGATGTTGCACCACCGTAAACACCACCGTTGGTGATATTAGCGTAAGACACACCACCGTTGGTGCTTTCCTGCCACTGGTAAGTTGATCCAACAGGACCAGCAGTTACAGTGAAGGAAGCATTACCACCAGCGCAAGCTGCAGTGCTCTGCGGCTGTGCAGTGATAGAAGGCGGAGGCGTGATAGTAACGGTTGCAGTACCGGTGTTACCTGTACCAGGACAACCGTTCGCGCCAGTTACTGAAACGATAGAGTAAGTGGTTGTTACAGCAGGTGAAACCTGGATAGGAGTACCGCTTGTATAACCAGCAAACGTTGTGTTAGTAGTACCATTTGTATATACCAGTGTGTAAGGAGCAGCACCACCGGTAATTGTAACAATGATATTGTTTGTTGTGTTTGCGCAGATAGCTGAAGGAGGTCTTGCGTAAACCACGTTATCAACACCGATGAAATCTGAGTTAGCACCACCACCACCGTTGGTTACGAAATACCTGAAGGCAAGACGTCCAGAAGTGGGTGAAGCCAGACCAGAGATAGTAACAGTGAATTGCTGCCATGCAACAGGATAACCAGAGCCGGTCAGACCGGGGTTGATATCGAGCAGCAGGTTAGTAAAGTCACCAACTGATGCGTTAGTAGCACCTACGTTAGCGCTGTTACCATTAGTGCTCATACGAACCTGTAACCTGTCGGGGAATGTACCGTCAGTTGTCCTTGTCCAGAAAGTGAATACATCACCATTGGTCAGGGTTACGTTCGGAGTAAACAACCAGTCGCTGATAGTACCAGGACCTGCAGTTGTTGTATTCTGGAAGTTAGCTGCGATATATGATGTAGCAGCACCACTTTGTGCGGGGAATACTGCAGAGTTACCCTGGAACCAGTTGGTTGTACCGCCTGGGTCGCTGAGGTTCTGCTGATTCCAGCCTGCAGGCAGGGGAATTGCTACTGTCCAGTCCTGACTGAAAATAGTAACAGGGCTGAGTGCGAATGTCATTGTAGCTGCTGTAGAGATACCTTTTACAGGAACAGTAGTTGTTGCCTGGCAACCATTGGCAGCAACACCGAGAACTGAATAGGTAATATCTGCAGAAGGAGTAGAAATAACGGTAGCACCATTGGTTGTATTTAAACCAGTGGCAGGGCTCCATGTATAAGAAGAAGCACCAGAAGCTGTCAGGGTAACAGGAGCGCAACCGCCGGGGTTCGGGGTTACAACTAATGTCGGGTTAGCCTGTACTGTTACAGTAACGTTGTTATTACCGGCGCAAGGACCAGCAGTAATGTTAGCTGTATAAGTAGTGGTAGCTGCAGGTGAAGCATATACAGTAGAGAGTGCAGTTCCGGCAACATACGGAGTTGTACCAGCAGGGTTAGTGAACAGACCTGTGATAGGAGTCCAAGTAGCTACTGGAGCAATACGGAATGTTATGCTGAAACCTGATAATGAACCTACGTCACCACCGCCATCATCTGTTGCATACAGAGACCAGTTACCGTTGGGGTCACCGGTGAATGAAGACAGAAGCGGTGTGGGCTGTGTAACAGCACCAGGACCCGGAGCAGGGAAGTTATCGGGTTCGTTACCGATAGTTCCTACCAGGTTTGTGGGTTTGTATGTACCAGATGAAAGTGCAGTAGCTGAAAGGTTAGCTATAGCGGCATCACTTAATACAAAGTTTAATCCGGCTACAGAACCGGTTCCACCAACGTCAGACAGCAGTATTACACGTTGTCCAGCGGGGGAAACCAGCACGATATCAACGTCAGAAGCCCATGTATGTGTAAAGCCACTCAGTGTAACTGACTGAACTGTTACACCAGCTGTTGGCAGGGCTGCAACGTTAATTGTAGAGGGATATGGGGTAGCAGGAGCACCGGCAGCTGTACCAGTACCTGCTGCAGGAACCGTAATGGCTGCTGCGCTGGTAAAGGTCTGCGTAGTTGCACCTGTTGGTGTAACTGTTAACGGCTGTACTGTACCAGCACAGATTGTAGCTGCATCCGGAGTTAAACAAGTACAGGGCGTAACAGTGAGTGTTCTTGTAGTAACAGCTCCAGGTCCGGAAGCACAACCACCTTCACCACGTACATAATATGTAGTAGTTGCGGCAGGTGTAACTGTAATTGAAGGACCAGTACCTACTAAAGTACCACCGGCAGAACCAGTGTACCATTTCCAATCCTGTGCAGCATTCAGGCCGCCACCAACAACAGATAATGTAGCAGAAGAACCGTTACATACTGAAGGAGGAAGCGGAGAAATTACAGGAGCTGCTGCAGGCGTTGTGCTTGCGCAGCTTAAGCTATAGTCAAGTTGGAATGGCATATCCTGAGGCACTGCACCATCGAGACAGGCAGCCCATGTATTTGCACCTACATCGTGTGTTGAATGGCATTGTCACCAGCCTGGCCTTGTACACCAACTACAGTTTTAGCGGGTGAGAAATTGCTGGCCAGTCCATTGTCCAGTTGCCACTCTATCCAGTAGCTACCAGAAGGTAAAACAGTGTTTACTGTTGCTTCAATTTTCCAGATCTGACGGGTTGTACCGGGAGTAGCATTGAAAATACGGTACATACTTGCAGTGGATGAAGCAGAAAAACGGTTGGTAGTTAAATCTCCAAAGATTGGAGCGGGGCTACCAGTTGAAGGGTTCGTGTTAAAAATCTGCACCCGGATAACTGTATAGGGTGAAGTGGCACCGGCATATCCTGTTGAATACGCATAAGCGGTGAACTTGGAAAGAGACCATGACTGGCCGCTGGGAACAGTAAAGTTATCCGCCAGAGAAAATCCGTTGGTAACACTGTTGGTAAAACCGGCATTAACGTTACCGGGCTGAACTTCACTCCAGGTGAAACCAACCGGGGCAGCAGTACCGCCAGTAGCAGTAGCTCCCGTCGAGAGAGGGCCATTAATGTAAGGCTGGGCATTAGAAACACCCGACCCCGCAAAAAGGCAAAACAAGACGAAAAGCATGGGTAACTTCCTTGAAAGGCTTACCCAGTTTTTAAGCGTAAATCTTGGTTGCATAATGGTGAGATTTTTTATTGAATGATTAAAGTCATCCATAGCTGGACGACTGCTTTGATGAGCCGAAATAGATTGATTGAAAATAAGTGTAGGAATGTATAATTTCCCCATAGGCCGTTTTTAGTCCGGGTAAAGATAATAGTTTTAAATTAATAGCCTGAAATTGCCCAGAAAATATTTTGTCCACAAGAGGTTAATTACCACTTGTCTACCTCTTCTGAGGCTGTTCCATTGCCGGAATTTGCGTCCGAAACCCCTGAAATCTCAGTTGTTTTTTCTGCAGGTTCAACTGGCGCAGACTGTTCAGAAGCGCCTTCCATCATTTGTGCAGATTCTTCATTCACATCGTCATGATTGAATGCATCAAAATCAAAATCAGGCATCAGCTCGGTTTTTACATAATCCACAGCTTCGCCTAATGCTTTAATGAATTTGTTGAAATCTTCTTTGTAGAGGAAAATTTTGTGTCTGTCGTAACCATTATCATCAAACCTTTTACGGCTTTCTGTAATGGTGAGGTAATAATCATTACCCCTGGTGGCCCTTACATCAAAAAAATAGGTTCTTCTCTTTCCGGCCCTGATTCTCTTGCTGTAAATGCTTTCCAGCTTCTTGTCGTTATTCTCGTAAGCCACGATCTAATGTTTTAGCAGTTAATGAATTGCTCTGGTATTACCCCTGGTTCATGAGGGATATACAAATATAGAATTGTTTTTGAAACAGCCAAATCCGGATTTAACATCCCGGCCTTTGTAAATCAGCGAGTTAGGAAAAAACTGTTAAAATATTTAGTGAACGGTACTCAATTTCCAGCAGCCTGGTCTTCCTCCAGCTGGCGTTCATAGAGCCCTGCATAGTAGCCGCCGGGTATGGCCAGTAACTGGTCATGTGTTCCCTGTTCCACAATTTTCCCTTCTTCCAGTACAATAATTTTATCAAAATTCATCAGGGAAAAAATCCGGTGTGTAATAATCAATGCGGTTTTTTTATGGAGATATTCATTGAGGTTTCCGATAATTTCCTGTTCAGTCCTTGCATCCACGGCACTGAGACAATCATCAAAAATTATCAGCCCCGGGTTTTTGAGTAAAGCACGTGCTATGGATATCCTTTGTTTCTGCCCGCCACTGAGTGTAACACCCCGCTCCCCTATCATCGTCTGGTATTGCTCGGGGAACTGCTCAATTTCCCTGTGAACCACGGCACGTTTCGCAGCGGTCATCACTTCATCAATAGATGCCTGCTGCCTTCCGAAACGGATATTGTTTTCCACTGTATCGCTGAATAAAAAAACATCCTGCGGCACATAACTGATTTGTTCACGCAACGTGCGCAGCGTATGCTCCCCGATTTCTTTCCCATCCAGGCTGATCTTTCCGGATGTAACATCATACATACGCAGTATCAGCTGTGCAATGGTTGATTTGCCACTGCCTGTACGTCCTACAATGGCAATTTTCTCTCCCGGGATTATGGTTAAACTGAAATCGCGGATCGCTTCTATGCCTGTATGGGGATAAGTGAAATTCACCTGGTTAAATTCAATCGCACCTTTCAGTTCCACATGCTGTGCGCCCGGGTTATCGTGTATAACTGGCTCCATATCCAGGAATTCATTGATCCTTCTCTGTGATGCCGCAGCCCGCTGGATCATACTGGCCGTAAGCCCAATGGCACTTACCGGAAAAGTGAGCATATTAATATACATCACAAACTCAAGGATGGTATTCAGCCCGATCTGGTGTGTGCCATGTATATAATACAGACCGCCAATCATGATCGTGAGTAATGTACTTAAGCCAATAAGCAGTGTGATAGAGGGGAAATAAACGGCTTCCACTTTTGCCAGGCCCACTGCATTTTTCCGGTAGGTTTCACTGTTCTTCGTAAAAAAACCGAGCATGGCTTTTTCCTGTACAAAAGATTTGATCACCCTGATCCCGGAATACGTTTCCTGCGCATTGGTGGTGAGATTACTCAATGAGGCCTGTATCTGTTCGCTTTTCCGGTTAATGGTATTGTTCACATAATAAATCGTAATCGCCAGGATTGGCAGCGGGGCCAGTACATACATCGTTAACTCCTGGTCGCGTTTCAGCATAAAAAATACGCTGAGCGAGATAATGGCCACCAGGTTTCCGAGATACATAATAGCCGGACCGGTAAACATCCGCACACGGCTTACATCCTCCGCAATCCGGTTCATGAGGTCGCCGGTACTGTGTGTTTTATAAAAGCCTGTATCCAGTCTTTCGTAATGCCGGTAGATTTCGTTTTTCTGGTCGTATTCTATATGGCGGCTCATCACGATTATCGTTTGCCGCATCAGGAACAGGAAAAAAGCCCGGAGTAATGCGAGTAACAATATCGTAATCCCGAATAAAGCCACAACCGTCAGGCCTTTGTATCCCGCATCTGCAATCCATGATGCGACCCGTTGTACGAGCCCGTCATACTTTGCCGGTTGTGCCGGTGCATGATAACCAGGAATCTGCTGCTGCACATAATCAATTACAAAACCCGTTATCTGCGGGGAAAGGACGTTGAAATAATTGGAAAGGAAAACAAACAGCAACCCCAATCCGAACCGGAGTCTGTATTTCCAGAAGTATTTATTCAGCGCGCCGAGTTGTTTCAATGACGGGGTTTGGTGCGAAATTAGTTGAAGAGGGGAAATGCTGGAGGAATTTTGTTAAGTGGAGGGAAAAAATGGTTGGAAGTTGGAGGTTGGACGTTGGACGTTTCCTAAACCAGGTAGTGAACTACAGGAAAGTGGGTGACCTAAATCAGCTGTTGGAATGTTGGATCGTTGGAATGTTTCCTAAAACCGAAACTTCCATTGAATGTTTTGAATGATTCTGAAGATCGAAAAAAGAGGGAAAGGCCAGATTGAAGAACATTCCAACAATCCAACTTTCCAACAATCGAACAAAAAAAGACTTTTCGATCTTTCAGGTTCAACCTCCAACTTCCAAATTTCCAACCTGTAACCTTTTCACTGGTACACCCTCACATAATCCACTTCCATCCTTTGCGGGAATACCGTATCATCCACCCCGTATTTACCGCCCCAGTCCCCTCCTACTGCAATATTCAGCAGCAGGTGGAATTCTGATCGAAAGGCCATGCTGCGATACCCGTGTGGTTATTTTTAAAAATATGGAATACCTCTCCATCGATCATAAAACGCATTTCTTCTGCAGTCCATTCCATACTATATATATGGAATACTTTGTCGTTATCAGTAACTACTGCTGATTTAGAATCCTGGGTACCCCGCATGCCATTGTAAGCATCAGTATGCAGGGTGCTGAAAATGGAATCATGCCAGTAGCCCACATTTTCCATAATATCTATTTCCCCGCTGGTTGGCCAGCCGCCATAAGCCCATTTGGTAGGCAGCATCCAAACTGCAGGCCACATACCCCTGCCTGCCGGGAGTTTAGCGCGTATTTCAATGCGTCCATATTTCCAGTCACCCTTATCTCGAGTAACTAACCTGGCAGATGTATACTCTGCATCTTCCCATTTTTCTTTCTTAGCCTCAATAACCAGATTACCACCTTCCAGACGGGCATTGTCAGTCCTGTTCCAGGTGTAATACTGCAATTCCTTGTTACCCCAGCCACAGTTCTGCGGACAGCCACGGCCATGATCATAACTCCATTTGGCCGAATCCGGCAGTCCCTGCCCATTGAATTCATCAGACCAGACCAGGGTTGAAAATTTTTTCTGTGCGTTTGCAGCCTGTATGGAAAAGCCCAGTACCAAGAGCAACAGGATGTGTGATTTATTAATTATGAGTTTCATGTGAGCTGATTATAGTTGTCCCTAAAAAAGAAACTTAAAAAAAAGTGGAGGTAATTACCTGGAAAAGCATCTACGTTCCACTTTCTAACGATTGCTTATTTGCTAAAACTGCTCATTTTAAGGGTTGTGTTATTTGAAAAACCTATTGATATACCCTTACATAATCTATTTCCATTGCTGAACTTACAAATGCCGGATCAATAGTTCCTCCGAAATTCCCACCCATTGCCACATTCATGATGATGAAAAATGGCTGGTTAAATGGAAGGCTTGCTGAATTATTGAAAGTATAATACACCGCCCCATCCACTGAAAACTTGATGGAGGATGCAGTCCACTCCGCTGCATAGATGTGAAATTCAGTTGTGGCGTTGCTTATCACAGTAGTCCCTCCATCGGCACTGCCTCCGGAATGTCCCGGGTGGTGTAAAGTGCCATAAATGGTATTTAACTGACGGCCCAAATGTTCCATTACATCTATTTCCCCGCAGGCTGGCCAGCCTGCCGTTGCGAAATTGCTTCCCAGCATCCAGAATGCAGGCCAGGTTCCGGCGCCAACGGGCATTTTAGCCCTGGCTTCGATTTTTCCATATTTGAATGTGAATTTATCTTTTGATAAAAGCCTGGCGGAAGTATATGAACTGCCACTGAAACTTTCTGCTTTGGCAATAATTTTCAGTGTACCACCGGAAATGGTTGCATTGTCAATACGGTTTGTATAGTACTGAAGTTCATTATTACCCCAACCACCTGCACCGAGATCATAACCCCATTTAGAAGGATTAGGTGAACCGGCCACATCAAATTCATCAGACCAGACCATTGTCATAGCCCTGACTACTGTTACAGAAATGGATTTTGACAGGGTTTGACCTCCGGAACTTTTGGCCGTTACATTAACGGTGTATGTACCCGACGAAGGGTACTGGTAAGTAACTACTCCGCCAGCAACGGTTTGGAAAACACCATTGCCGTAATCAAAATCATAACTGACAGCATTGGTAGCAGTGGCTGTAAATGCAACGTTGCCGCTGTTATCAGTACTTACAACCGCAGTAACACTCAGGTTTGTGGGCGGTGTATTGTTACCTGGAGGATTCTTATCCTTTTTGCAGGATCCCGCGATCAGCGGGATTGCCATGATTATACAGAACAATCGTTTTAACATACATCAGGGTTTAACTTTCAGTTTCTGATACCATGAGTTTCCATCAATGCCAATATTCCGCAGGCTTACTGTGGTGGGTGTAATCGCCAGTATTTCATACGTTACACCTCCGGTACCAAAATTAATAATTCCGTTACCAGGTACTGTAAACTGTATTTGGGTGGAATTAGCGGGAGTAGAACCAGATGTGGCATTCTGGAATATCAGTTGCTTATTACCACCGGGGATGACTCCATAACAGTTATCAGCACCGCCAAATCCATAAAATGCTGAGGCGGCTCCGATAGAGAATGATTGGCCTTTATTATCAAGGTTCATGAAAATCCTTCCGGCCGCATCTTTTGAAAAAGTGATTTCATCATCGTAAGCACATGGCTCACGGGTATTGGGGCCGGCAGCGTACCATATCGGTGAAAATTCGTTTGCCGGGCCTACACCGAAATGCCCGTTTGCATCTTTATCAGTAACCCAGATCCTGGAACTGCCATTGGTCAGGGCTGAAACAATATTTGCGGGGATTTCAAAGGCTACAAACACCCTTACCCTTTTACTGATGGTGGAAATAGCACCACCGGTACCTACTGCATTCACAGTAATGGTATAATCTGCTGTACCCGGATTGGCATATTTATAAGCGATCACACCTGAAGGAACCACTTTGGTTACACCATCTCCAAAGTCAATGTTATATGTCAGTGCCCCTGTGGATGCTGCATTAATATTCACAAACCCTGTGCCGTTGCCATTTGGATTACTTGCATCCATACCAACAATGGTAGCGCTTAGGCTAAGTCCTTCAGGGGCCTTCAGGTCACCGAAGGAATAACTGGTTTTCTTACAGCCGCTGATAAATACCAGGGCAGCGAGTAAGATCATACCATATATTTTAAACTGCTTTCTCATGATTAGTTTTTTTGAGTTTAGTTAAGTCGGATATCGTCAAAAAGGAAAGTGAAATTGGCTGAACCATCACCCATTGTACCATTGTCAAAAATCAGTACAACTTTCTGGTATGAATTAGCGGTATTGATGCCGCTGTAGTCGAATGTCAGGTCTTCCCAGCCATTTGCCACGGTAGTCAGTACTTCCTTTTCATAGAAGATTCCGCCATTGGTCAGGTTTTCCACTTTGAGCAGTACTTTGGCTCCAACCCTTGGTGAATATACTTTCATCTTGAAAGTATGCAGTACTGAAAAATTAATAGGGGCATCCAGGGCTATCCAGCTGCCTCCCCAGGGCTGACCGGCGTTTTTAACCATCTTACCCACTTTGGCACTGGTATTAATACCGCCAGACTGCGGGTTATTGATTCTTGTTACATCTCCGCCATCGAAATTGGTGAATGTATAATTCAAAGTGCCTGATTCAAAGTCAAGAGGCAAAGCAAGTCCTGTGATATTCACCGGCAGGAAAGTAACATCATCCCAGTAGAATATTTTACCATCACCTGCTGTTCCGAAATTGAAGAAGACGGATGCCATATCATACGTATAGGCCAGGTTTAAAGCTGCTGTACCGGATGCCTGGTTTGAAAAATCAAAAACCAGTGTTTCCCAGGCGTTGGCAACTGTTGTGAGTTTCTCAGTTTCCACTGAATGCGTATCGTTATTCCTGTCTTCAACTTTTAAACGAACCGGCAATCCAACTGCAGGTGAATAAACACGCAGGCTCATTTGGGTTGCTGTTGCAGAGAATGCCAGCGGCGTTGTAAATCCAGCGCCAATTGTTGTGCCAGCCCAGGGTTTCAGCACCGGAGGGTTTGGTTGTTTTCTTAACATTATTGGCTGCATTACCCGGATCAGCAGCGTTCACGGTTTGATTACCGCCAAAATCAACCATTGTGTAATTAACCCCCTGCCAGGTCGAATGTAACAGGCAATGCCAGTAAACTGGGGGAATTGTATTTGTAAGGCGGATGTCATCAAACAGGAAAGTATAGTTTGCAGAACCATCACCCATAGTTCCATTGTCAAAAATCAAAACAATGTGATGATAACTGTTCGCTGTATTTATTGCAGAATAGTCAAATACCAGGTCTTCCCAGGCATTGGCCACAGAAGTGGTTACTTCTTTCTCATAGTTCTGTGCGCTGTTGGCAGAATTCTCCACTTTCAGCAGCACTTTGGCGCCGATACGGGGAGAATAAACTTTCATGCGGAAGATTTTATTTGCGGAAAAATCAATGGCACTGCTCAGTCCGATCCAGAACCACCCAGGTCTGCCCGGTATTTTTAACCATCCTGGCTACTTTGGAAGAGGTGTTGATCCCATTTGACTGCGGGTTATTCAGCACAGTAACGGCACCGCCGTCAAAATTATTCCATGCATAATTGATTGTTGAAGATTCAAAAGTAACAGGCAGCAGCAACGGATCCACAATACTTACCGCTACGATTTTCTGGGTGGTGGCAGCACCGCCGCTGAATGCAATCACTTTCACATTAAAATTCCCTGTTGTCGCGTAAATATGGCTTACAACCTGTCCTTCCAGGAAGGTCAGCGGTATTTCATTTGGATTATCACCGAAATAAACTTTGAAGTTGGTTTCATATAAAGCGGTTGCAGAAACATTCACTTTAAAGTTATTACCCGCATCAATGGCAGCCGTTACTTCAGGTTCTCGGGAGCCCTGAAAGAAACAGTCAGCTGTTTGGTTACCTCTGCTGATTTACCTGAAACGGACCAGGCTACCAGTTTTACGTTGTATACGCCTTCTGCATACGTGTGGGTGGTATTCTTTCCAGCCAGTACTTTAGCCGGTGTAGTAACAGCATCTCCATAATACACATCATAAGAAACAGCGTTTGTTCCGTTTGGTGTGATTGTTACAAAACCCGTGTTATCCTGGGTAATTTCAAAAAGAGCAGTTAATGCTTCAGGTGCTTTGCCCGCATCCACAAACGCAGTATCGGTATACGTATCTTTTTTACAGCCGGGCATCATCAATACCCATAAAGCCAGGCTGAATATTATTTTAATTGCTTTCATAATTGCTGATTTTAGTGGTGATTAATAGCCGGGGTTTTGAGTAAGACCGGATATCGTTACTTCCTGCTGGGGAATCGGGAATAATTCATTTTTCCCTGACTGGAATCCGGTAATTTTTGTTGCAGCCTGACCCGTTCTCACAAGGTCAAAAAAGCGGTCACCTTCCATGGCCAGTTCAAGCCTTCTTTCATCCCAGATAGCCTGCTTGAGCGTTGCACCGGTAGCAGTAATGTTATGCAGGTTATCACTGAATGCACGCTGGCGTACCTGGTTCAGGTAGCCCTGTGCTTTTGTATCGTTCGGTGAAGTACTGCGGTTGAAAGCTTCAGCAGCCATCAGCAATACTTCAGCATAACGGATGGTACGGAAATTATTGAGATAATTCAGTTCCACCTGTCCGGATGTTTCTCCTTTACGTGGCAGGTATTTCTGGTTATATAAACCGGTATTCTTGAAAGGAGCCACCTGGTAAGTAATTCCAAATGACGGGTTGGCTGTTTTATAAGCTTCAATATCAAGAATGGTTGCAGCTTTGCGCTGGTCACCGGCAGCATACGCATTAGCCAGGTTTGCCGTTGGAAGGTTAGTACTCCAGCCGGCTGCATAAGGCATGGCAGCAGATCCGTTTAAACCACGGATTCCGCACTGCTGGACAGATAAATTACCCTGTCCGCGTGTTACACCACCCCAGTTATAGTAAGGGGAAGTATTGGAATACTGGATTTCGAAACTGATTCTGGTCCGTTTTCGCCGGTTGCAGTACATTCCGCTGAAATTGCTGACAAGGGAGAAAGCATTTGAAGTGATAACAGATTCAAGCACGGTGGCTGCTGCATCAAACTTACTCTGGTAGAGATATACTTTACCAAGAAGGGCCTGTGCGGCATATTTGGTAATCCGGCCTTTCTCCACCTGTACGGCGGGTAATGTGGCAATCGCAGCTGTAAGATCTGTCTCTATTTGTTTGTACACATCTGCTTTGGGCGCGCGCTGTAAAGACTGCGATTCGCTCAGCCCAAGTCTTTTATCTGTAAACAGGGGCACATCACCGAAGAAACGCACCAGGTGGAAATAATAATAAGCGCGGAGAAAATAGATTTCACCATACAGGGCATCTTTGCCTGCGAAGTTGATGGTTTCACCTGCTTTATTTGTTTGTTTATACTGATGCATATAATTGGCACGGTTGATCCCTTCATACGCAGCCTGCCACAATTCGGTTAATGTTGAATTCACAGGCGTGAGTGTATAGTCGTCAATCTGCTGCAGGGATAATACATCTGAGGCATTTTCCCCGCCGCTTACTGCATTATCAGAAGCGATATCACCAACCGGTACGGCCTGGTTACGCCATTGGAGCGGTGTATATACACTTACAGCCATCGTACGGTAATCTGATTCGGATTTGAGATAATCCAGGTCAGTGATGCGGTAATCCTCATGCGGATTATAATCAACCCATTTTTTGCATGAACTGAAGAACGTGGCAGTTAATGCCAGACCCAGTGTTGCGATGATTAATTTTTTCATTGTCTGAATATTTTTATTTGGAAGATTAAAGTTTGATATCAAGTCCCACTGAATAAGTCCTTGCCTGCGGATAAGCACCGCGGTCAATACCTGAATCCAGGATACCACCTGCGATTTCAGGATCAAAGCCGGAATATTTTGTAAGGGTGATTGCGTTTTTAACCTGCACATAGAACCTCAGTCTGCTGAAAACATTCTTTGTCATCTTTGCGGGGAAAGTATATCCCAGCTGCAGGTTCTTGATCTTGATAAAAGATCCGTCTTCCACATAGCGGTCGGATACACGGATATTGCTGTTTGCATCAGTAAATGAATAACGCGGGTAACGGGAATCATTGGTGGTGTTTTCGCCGGTCCAGCGTGCCAGTATAGCCCTGTATTTGTTGGAATAGTTAGCGTTTCTTTCCAAGGCACTGTATACATCATTACCAACTGATGCATAAGTGAACGCAGTAAAATCAAAGTTTTTGAACTCTAATCCAAGATTCCAGCCGATTGTAAAATCGGGGAAAGGATCACCTATTTTGGTCTGGTCAGCGGCACTGATCACACCGTCTCCATTTACATCCACAAAGCGGATATCTCCGGGTACTGCACCTGTTTGAACCGGTGCTGCAGCAATTTCTGCGGCGTTCTGGAACAGTCCCATCGTTTTGTAACCGAGGAAATAGCCGGGAGTCTGTCCTTTTTCAAAAACAGTAACGCTTTGAGATTGCCCGTTGAAATAATAACCGCCCAGGATTTTCGCAGTTCCGTCGCTGTTGGTGGCTGTTACCTCATTTTTAGCAGTTGTGAAAGTGAATGAAGTATTTAATTTAAAAGATTTACCGATGGTTTGGTTATAACCGAGTGTAAGGTCAATACCGCTGCTTTTTGTAGAACCGATATTAGCAGTTGGAATCGGAACGGTACCGAGGTACAGTGAGGCAGAAGGCGTGAAAAGAAGGCCATCCACTTTTTTCTGGAAATAATCTGCAGTTAAACTGAATCTCCTTTTGAAGAAGGTCATGTCAAAACCAGCGTTCACCTGGAGTTGTTTTTCCCAGCGGAGTGCTTCATTGGCGGCAGAGCCTACTGTTGATCCAGGGAAGAATACATCGTTGAAACTATAACCGTTGCTGTTGGCAGTGGATCCATAGCTTGGGCCACCTGTTACAATACCAACATACTGGGGATCCACGTTTTCATTACCGATAGACCCATAACCACCCTGATTTTCAGGTGATCAATAAAGTCTGATTTGAAGAATTTCTCACGGCTAACCACCCAACCGGCAGAACCGGAGAAGAAGTTTGCGTATTTATTATCAACACCAAAAGCATATGAACCATCGCGGCGTGCGGTGAAAGAAGCAAGGTATCTGTCCTTGTAATCATAGTTCACCCGGCCAAAGAAAGACAGGTTCCGGCGGAAATACTGGTAGTAATAACCACCCAGCGCATTGCTGTTTGTGGCATTGTTATTCCCGGTTGCCGCAGTAAAATCAGCAAACTCCCATGAATTGAACGGTACATCCTGGCGTGTGGCTCCGGCTGCATTGCCTGAAATTTTTGCTACAGAAAAACCGAGCACTGTTTCAAAATGATGGTCGTCTTTATTTTGAAATTATAATTAGCAAAAGATTCCCATGTAAAATTGAAGTTGCTGGCTTTTTCATGAGACACACTATTGTGTTTCCCGGCCACTGTGGAGCCATCAGCATTGAGCGAATTATCCACGTTACTGGGACCGTAAAATACAAGCGGTGTGAAACTGCGGGAATTCCCGTCGTACTTGGTGTAACCAAAACGGCTGGTTAGTTTGAGGTTTGACAGTACATCATACTGCAATTCAAACTTTCCATAAATTTTTGTACCTACATTTTTATTGAACGTATTGTCAAGTTTTGTGAGCGGATTGAATACTTCAGACAATAACAAATTGCTGAAACCATATTTACCCGGTGTGCCTGCTGCATTATTCAGCACAGGAACAGTGGGATCAAAGTTCAACCCACTACCCAGGACACTGTTAAAAGAATTCTCCTGCAGGCCTTTGCCATCGAGCCTGACTCCTGTTGTATTAATAATGAGCCTGACTTTATTGCTGAGGTCGAAGTTCAGGTTAGCGGTGAGATTGGCGCGGCTGAAAACCGACTTATCATTACCACCTACGATTCCGCCCTGGCTGAGGAAACCGCCGGAGAGGAAATAATTCATTTTCTCAGAACCACCGCGTGCGGAGATATTATGTGTCTGTACAGATGCCGTTTTGAAAACTTCATTCTGCCAGTTTGTTCCCACTCCCAGTAATGACAGGTTCGGGAAGATCGCATTACCACCGGCTACGGTGCTGCCTTCATTAATCATGGCGCCGTATTCAGAAGCATTCAGCACACCAACCGTATTCATCACTTCCTGGATACCATAGCTGCTGTTGATTCCTATTTCTGTTTTTTGGTTTTTACGACCGGTGCGGGTTGTAACTACTATTACCCCGTTACCGCCTTTCACACCATAGATAGCAGTAGTGGCAGCATCTTTTAAAACGTTGATTGATTCTATATCAGCAGCATTAAGCGAATTGAGGTCTGTAAGAGTTTGTGGCACTCCATCAATCACAACAACCGGATCAGTTCCTGAGAATGAGGGGATACCCCTGATCAGAACTGTAGGTTTGGAACCGGGAGAACCACTTTGAATAACATTCACGCCGGAAGCACGGCCCTGGAGGGCTTCCTCTGCCCTTACCGGACGGAGTTTTTCAATATCGGCACTTTTAATGGTGGAAATCGCACCGGAGACTTTGGTAACCCGCTGGGTACCATACCCCACCACGATTACTTCCTGTCCTGTAGAAGCCGCAGCATCTTCCAATTGGATCAGCAGCGGGCTGTTAGTGTTTACTACAGTGAATTCAAGTGTTTTCATCCCGACATAACTGATTACAAGTACAGAACCCGGTCCGGGTACTGACATTGTAAAACTGCCTTTTGCGTCGGTAGCGACTGTTGTGGAACCACCTTTAACAGTGATGTTTGCACCGGCCAGGGGGTCGCCGGAGGATTTTGAGGATACTTTTCCGGAAATGGTGATACTCTGTCCCAGCAGAAAACCGGCTGCCAGTAATGATAGACATAGCATTCCTAGTTTTAGTTTCATACAGCAATTGTTTTAAGCGAATCGATTAATAAAAAAATAGCCCGGCTAAGGTAGTCCCGGGGTTAAGCCATAAGAAATAAACTACTACATCAACACTACATCAGAAAAGATAATTCATTGATTTATACCAGTTTTAAACTACATCATTACTACATCAAATAATTATTTATACTTTCACATCAATATTTTCACGGTACATCAATGCGAAAAATTCTGTTTACCATATTCTTCTTTCCATTCATTTCAATGGCACAGAACAGTATTGGCTTGCCGGATGTGATTAACTACCCAAAACTGGTTTATGGGGCGGGTTTGCAGAGTTGGGATATGAAGCAGGACCGCAACGGAACAATGTATTTTGCCAACAATGAAGGCTTAGTCAGTTTTGACGGCCACTATTGGTCCCTGTACCCTTTACCAAATAAAACCATTGTCCGCTCGGTGGAGATTGGCGCCGATCACCGGGTTTATGCAGGTGGCCAGGATGAGTTCGGGTATTTTTCTCCGGATCAAAACGGTACCCTTCGTTTCACTTCCCTGACCGGGCTGATACCTGAAAAAGACCGGTCATTTGGGGATGTTTGGGATATTGTCAATTTTAAAAACGATATTTTTTTCCGTACCCCCAATAAAATATACCGGATCAGTAACGGGGTTGTGGCAGTGTACAAAGCATCATCCGAATGGTCATTTATGGGTATCTGCCAGGGCCGCCTCTATGCACATGATTATTTGCATGGCATCCTCCGGTTTGAGAACAACACCTGGTCTCCGTTAACTGTGCCCAATTTGCTGGGCACTAACGACCCCGTAACAGCTATACTGCCGGTTGGTGGTGACAGTATGATTGTGACAACCCTTAAAAACGGGCTTTTTATTTTACATCAAAAGGGGTTTACTAAAATCTCAACGGCAATAACTGCACAGATTCAGCAAAACCGGATTTATGCTGCTACCGTGGTAAACGATAAATGGATAGCCCAAGCTACAAATAATGACGGTATATATAACAGACCATGAAGGGCAACTGATCCAGCGGTTTTCCAAACAGGAAGGTTTACAGAATAATAATGTGCTGAGCATATTCCTGGATAAACAAAGTAATCTCTGGCTCGGATTGGATAATGGAATTGACTTTATAGCATATAACAGCGCCATTAAAAGAATTACCCCCAATGGCCAGGACGGTTCAGGATACACCAGTCTTATTTATGATAAACATTTATATGCCGGCACATCCGGTGGTTTATTCAACGTGGCGCTGCAACAGACAGAAGACCTGAGTTTCAGTAAAGGGGATTTCCAGCTGGTAAGCAATACCACAGGGCAAAGCTGGGCGATGTCTGAAATCAACGGACAATTATTACTGGGGCATCACGAAGGTCCGTTTATTGTGAATGGCAATTCAGCAAGTGCAATTGCCACCAACGAAGGTGGGTTCTGGAATTTTACTCCGATGTCGGCCGTCTATCCTACCGCCCGTGTGATTGCCGGGAATTATAAAGGTCTCAGTTTCCTGGATGCGGATGGGAACGGGTTCAAACTCGCAGAACGTATACCCGATTTCCAGGAGTCTAGCCGTTTTGTGGTCCTTGACCGGTTTGATAACATATGGGTATCCCACCCCTATCATGGCGTTTACAAGATCAGCGAGGTTACACCGGGAAAATTTACCACTAAACTGTATACGGCAGCCAACGGACTTCCCGCTACTTTAAATAACCACGTTTACAAGCTGAAGAATGAACTGGTTGTAGCAACCGAGAAAGGTGTGTATATATACAATTCTTCAAATGATCGTTTTGAGCCGTCACCTTTTTACGGGCGTTTACTCGGAAACCAGAGCCTGCGTTACCTGAAGGAAGATGCCGGGGAAATATCTGGTTTATTCACGAAAATCGCTGGGCATCCTGGATATGACCGGCAAGGATACAACAGTGATACACATGCCGGAGCTGACGAACAAACTGGTCAGCGGATTTGAATTTATTTATCCGGTTGACGGAAGAATATATTCGTTGGCGGTGAAAGGGGATTTTTCCATATTAACTATGATAAATACAAAAAGATTATCCCGGAGCTGGCAGTCATGATCCGTTCTGTAAAAATTGTAAACCGGCGCGACAGTCTTTTATTTGGTGGTTTTTTCTCAGATGCTGATAACATTCAGGTGCAATCAAAAAAACAGGTGCCCGATATCAGCCATAACTGGGGGAATATCCGTTTTGAATTTGCCTCTCCCCTGTTTGCCCAGCAGGGAACGCTTGAATACAGTTACAGGTTAAAAGGATTTGATAATAACTGGTCAGCCTGGACATCTAAAAGGGAGAAAGAATATACCCATCTGCCCCCGGGCTCCTATAGTTTTGAAGTGAAAGTGCGGAATAACCTGGGAAATGAATCTGCTCCCTCTGTTTATAAATTCACCGTACTGCCTCCCTGGTACCTGAGTATCTGGGCTTATATAATTTATCTGCTGTTACTCATTTCAGGTTTATATTATTTATACCACTGGCAAAGCCGGAAATTTGTAACCCAGCGGGTCAGGCATGAAGAGGAACAGCGAAAACTCCAATACCTGCATCAACTGGAAATTGACAAGGCAGAGAATGAACTTATAAACCTCCGTAATGAAAAGCTGCAGGTGGAGATAGATTTTAAGAACTCTGAGCTGGCTACAACCGCCATGCACCTGGTGCAAAAAGGGGAAATCCTTACAAAGATCAAATCAGATATCAATTCTATTATCCGCGGGCTGGATAATGAAAAAGCAGTGAATGAGCTGAAGAAAATGATCAAGGTGATCGGCGAAGATGATAAAATGGATAAAGACTGGGAACATTTCGCGCAGCACTTTGACAAGGTGCACAGTGATTTTGTAGTGGCGCTGAAGGACCGTTTTCCTACGATTACAGCCAATGAACTCAAGCTTTGTGCTTATTTACGAATGAACTTATCCACGAAAGAAATAGCCCAGTTAATGAATATTTCAGTGCGTGGTGTTGAAATCGGCCGTTACCGTCTCCGGAAAAAACTGGCGATTCCTTCTGAAACCAATCTGTTTGATTTCCTCATCAGTATCAGCGGGAAAACAAATCAATCGTAGTAATAATAATATTCTGTAAAGTTCGGGCTTCCCACATGGAGTGCTTTCCGGTACAATGGCTTTTGGTTATTGCTGAACCGGTATTCTGTATAATTGATATCAATTTCCGGTGTACCGCTGCTGGAAAGAATGTTATTAGCCGGTTGCATGTAATTATAATAAACAGGGGCCCAGTAAAAATTGGTGACTGGACCTGCAGGTATGGGATTGGGATTATTATCGTACTGAAACCGGAGGGTATCTGTTGGCGTTGGATTTACCCACTTAAAAATGACCTGACCTGGATTTGATGATGTTGTATACTGGTATTGCGCTTCACATAACAGGCTGTAGGGGCCACCAAAACTCCTGTAATCTGTCCTTTTCTGCAATACCGTTCCGTTATACTGGTAAACAGAGCTGTCTTCATAACCTGCAGCCAAAGTGGGTGGTGTAATCGATTTTGACATGGTGAGCAAACCATTTGCCCCGTAATAGAAAAATGCCCTGCCTGTATACGTTAACTGGCCATTGGTTGTTCCGTATGAAATAAGACTGTCAAGCCGGCCACCGGTTCCGCGGTAAAAATATTGTTTGAACTGGTCCGGGGAAGAGGAATAGTTATAATAAGTGGTTACCATTTGGGAAAGGATGTTTCCCTGGCCATAAGTATAGTCATAAACGATTTTCCGGTTCGTACCACCGTCCTGGCTCACCAGTTTGAGCAGCAGGTTAAAATTTGTGCCCTGGGAAGCAGGCTTTTCTTTTTTACATGAAACCATAATTCCCGCTGAAAGCAGGATCATAAGAATGAGGACAGCAGATATGCGAAGGGATCTGATCATAATAAAATGGCACTGTTAAATTACAGATTAATTTAATCCAAATCAAGTCAACCGGGTATCATGGCTTCGCAGGTAGCGGCTAAAAAAGCCCTTTGTTATCCGGCCCTGCCTTTGGAGAGGCTAAATTGGCCTGAGGATGCATAATAAAAAGAAAAGCAGCCTTTTAGGGGCTGCCTGGCGGAGAGAGAGGGATTCGAACCCCCGGACCTTTTGGGTCAACGGTTTTCAAGACCGCCGCATTAGACCGCTCTGCCATCTCTCCGCGGCAAAAATAAAGTTTGGAGGGCTTCCTTCCAAATCAGATTACAGATAATTCAATGATTTCCTGAAGAATCAAAAAGGAGCAACATGCTGGTGCCTTTTGAGCCGTGTTTGTTTCTGCATCTGCCTGCAGTATCACTGTACGCTGTGTTTTGTATTCCGTGAGGAAAGCGCGCAAAATTTTACTAATTTGAAATTATATGAACCCGGGCCACCTGCTTTCTAACCGCAAAGCTGCAGCTGCCATACTCTGGACCAGCTCCCTTATATTTTTCATACTGGGATTCAACTATCCGATGCTGGAATCCGGATTCGGCATTGGCCCGTTCACTTTTAAACATGATTATATCTACCTGGGCAGTTCTTTCAATTATTTTTTCAGCAGGGGAGAAATTTTTATCGGATCCATTCTGCTGACTTTTACAATTATCCTGCCTGTATTGAAGTATGTTTTAGTGTTGCTGGCGCTGACAGGCCGGCATTACAGGCGGTTTCATGTTGTGATGGAAATCATTCAAAAATGGGCAATGCTGGATGTATTTGTCGTGGCAGTATTAATCCTTAACCTGAAGTTTGATTCAACAGTCATCATTTCCCGGCTTGGGAGCGGCACTTCTTTGTTTGCCTTATCAGTCATCCTGTTAATGATTTGCTCCCTGATTTTGAAGCCAAAACGGGATCAGGTCCCGGCAGAAAATAAATAGTTTTTGACCAGCGTTCAAGTTTTCGTAAATTCAGGTACAAACCAAGATAATATGATTACAGTTGCTTCCATTCTGAACAGAAAAAATTTTGCACCGGTTACAATTTCTCAGGCACACCGGTACTTAAAGCACTGGAGATTATGGCGGAGAAAAATATAGGTTCTGTAGTAGTAATGGATGGCAACCGTTTTCTCGGCATCATTACAGAAAGGGATTATTCACGCAAAGTGGTATTGAATAATAAACACTCCGATAATACTTTAGTGGAAGAGATCATGTCAAAAGACCTTCCTGCTGTTAAAAGCTCAGATTCCATCGAACATTGCATGGAAACCATGAGCCGTTTGAATATCCGGTATATGCCTGTGATGGAACATGAAACACTTACCGGCATTATTTCCATGAGCGATGTGGTGAAAGAAACGATCCTATCGCAGAAAGAAACCATTAACCATTTGCAAAGCTATATTCAGCAATAATTGCTTATTTACCAAACCCGTTAAATGGACGGAGCCCCGTAAGGCTCCGTTTTTTTATTCAGGTTGCTGTGGTTTTTCCTTCACCACGACCAGGTCTTTCAGCTCCACCTGCATGGGCAATAATCCGACTTTAACTACCGCTCTTTTACCACGCAATTCAAGCACTTCACCTACCTGGTGGTTTTTCTTCAGTTTCACAATATCGCCGGGTTTGATATCGCCACCCACTTCTTTGAACTTTTCATCAATCTTCTGCTGCATTTTACCAACGATTTTCTTATCCGTTTTTTTGAACAGCAGGGCTTCCATGGCTTTCACCACTTTGTTTTTATTTTCTTCGCGTTTCCATTCGATCAGCAGTTGTTTCAGCTTACGCTCCATGTCTTTGAGATAAGCAATCCGGTCTTCACTGATTTTATTCTGTTCCCGCAGCATTTCCACCTGTTGTTTATGCTTTTCCTTTTCGAGTGTATGCTGCAGTTCTTTTTTCAGTTTTTCATTTTCCCGCACCTGCTGCAGGAGGGTTTTCTCGCGTAATTCAAGATCGCGTAAATCCTGCTCGGTGCGGTTAAGCAATTTATCCAGCCTGAACTGGTCTTCATCCACCAGCTTCCGGGCCCTTTCAATCAGTTTGGTATCAAGCCCGATCCGTTCTGCAATGGAAAAAGTATAGGAACTTCCGGGTTTACCCAGCAATAAGCGGTATTGCGGCTCGAGGTGCTGTTCATCAAAAGCCATGGCACCATTGATAATACCCGCCGTTTTCCCGGCCATAACTTTCAGGTTGAGGTAATGCGTGGTTACAATTCCAATGGCATGTTTATGTGCCAGTTCCTGCATAATTACTTCTGCAAAGGCGCCGCCGAGATTGGGATCAGAACCACTGCCAAGTTCATCTATAAAGAACAGCGTCCGGCCATTGGCTTCTTCCATGAAATACTTCATGTGCAGCAAATGGCTGCTGTACGTGCTCAGTTCAAACTCCAGGCTCTGCGTATCACCAATATGGATCATCAGTTGCTTGAAAATCCCGAATACAGAAGACGGATGCACAGGAACCAGTAAACCACTTTGGACCATCAGTTGCAGCAGGCCAACTGTTTTTAAGGTTACTGTTTTACCGCCTGCGTTTGGTCCGCTGATAACCAGTATCCTGTTTTGCTGGTCAAGACTCAGCGATACAGGTATCGTCGGTTTGTTCAGCTTGCGGTTGTAGAGATATAATAAAGGATGGTATGCATCCCGCAGTATCACTTGTGATTTATCAGCTATCAGTGGGAACTCACCATTGATTTCAACAGCCAGTTTTGCTTTAGCCCTGATAAAATCGTAATCGGATAAAATCTGGTGCCAGTGCGTTAACAAAGGGGCAAAGGCAGATAAACGGGCAGTCAGTTCCTGTAAAATGCGGAGTACTTCTTTACGTTCCGCTGATTCCAGGTCCTGCACGGTATTATTCAGCTCGATGGTTTCTTCCGGCTCCACGAAAGCAGTCTTACGGCTGTCGCTTTCCCCGTGTAAAATCCCTTTTACCGTTCTTTTTTGTTCGGCAACGACGGCCACCACCCTTCTGCCGGTCATAAAACTTTCTTCAATATCCGCCAGGTAGCCCTGTTTGGCAAGTTTGCTGATGATTTTTTCAAACATCCGGCGGAGTTCATTTCTCTTCCGGTATAAATCATGCCGGATCCGTTTTAGTTCTTCAGAGGCAGAATCTTTCACTTGTCCGTATTCATCGAGCACTTCGTCAATCAGCTCCCTGATTTTTTTCTCGTAACGGGTATCTTTTATAAGTGCTGACAGTGCGCCATAAGCCTGTTTCCTTTCCGGGTCAAACCAGCGGAATATTTTTTCAATGCTATCCGACAATTTCCGGAGTTGCTGGAGATCATCTGAATTCAGTACAGCACCTGGGATGCCGAGCAGTTTCAGTTCACGGGCCAGGTTCAGGATATAATCGTTCGGGAAGTAAATCGCATTGGCGATCAATTGCCGGTATTCATGTGTCTGACGTAATTCATGTTCTACAAACTCTTTACGTGTGTGGCCGCGCAGTTCCCGTGCTTTTTCCCTGGCATCTGCAAACTGGCAGTAATGGGAAAGCAATTCCCTGATTTTATGGAATTCAAGCTGGTGATCGGCGGAAGCAGGATAGAGTTTCATGTTTGAGAGGCGCAAAGGTACAGGAAGCAGGGGAACCCTGAATAAATGCGAAGATGAATGTGCAGGTAGAGTCTGTTGGTGCATCTTTTTCAGGGAGCAGTAGGCAGGATGCAGGAGGCAGGGGAACCCTGAATAGATGCGAAGATGAATGTGCAGGTTAGAGTCTGTTGGTGCATGTTTTTCAGGGAGCAGGAGGCAGGATGCAGGAGGCAGGGGAACCCTGAATAGATGCGAAGATGAATGTGCAGGTTAGAGTCTGTTGGTGCATGTTTTTCAGGGAGCAGTAGGCAGGGAGCAGGGAGCAGGACATACTAACGACTGGACACTAGCTGCTAAAAAAGTATATTTGCGCAAAATCACTCCTGTTGAAAAGATATTTCCGCCTTTACCGGCGCACCTGGCTGAAGTATGACCTTCCGGCTGGACTTTCTGTTTTCCTGGTTGCTCTACCGCTTTGTCTTGGTATCTCACTGGCTTCGGGGGCACCGATTTATGCGGGTATTGTATCGGGTATTATCGGCGGTATTGTGGTGTCGGTAATCAGCGGCTCGCAACTGGGTGTATCCGGCCCGGCAGCGGGGTTATCTACGCTGATTGTTACGTCCATTGGAGCTTATGGTGATTACCGGGTGTTTTTGCTGGCGGTTATTATCGCTGGTGTTTTCCAGATTGTGCTGGGCCTGCTCAAACTGGGTATCATAGGAAATTATTTCCCCTCGGCAGTGATTAAAGGGATGCTGGCGGCAATTGGTATCCTGCTGATCGCAAGACAGGTACCGGTGGCATTGGGATATGACCAGCCGGATTTCTGGAGGAGCGGCCTTGGTCATTTTATCAATACGAAAGACATTTCCGGCAACATCCATTTTATGAACCTGCATATCAGCCGCGGGGCATTATTGATTTCGGGGGTTTCATTAATCTCACTGGTAATACTGCAGCAGCCATTTGCCAGGAAACTGAAAATCATACCTGCACCTTTGCTGGCCGTATTACTCGGCGTTTTGGTGAATTACCTTTTCACCCACAGTGCTTCTGCCCTTACACTGAAACCGACACAGCTGGTGCAAATACCTGATAATATTTTTAATAGTATAGCATTCCCTGATTTCTCAAAACTGTTTTCACAACCGGGTTTATGGAAAGATGGTGTGGTGATCGGACTGCTGGCTTCATTGGAAACATTGTTGTGTGTGGAAGCGATTGATAAACTCGACCGGCATAACCGCATCACCCCGCTGAACCAGGAATTGCTGGCACAGGGATCTGGTAATATTTTATGCGGATTGCTGGGTGGTCTCCCCATTACGGCTGTTATTGTACGCGGAGCCGCCAATGTGGATGCCGGTGGCAGGACGAAACTGTCGGCTTTCACCCATGGTGTATTCCTGCTGATTGCAGTACTGGCCCTCCCCTTCCTGCTGAACACGATTCCTTATGCCTCATTGGCCGCGATATTACTTATAACAGGTTATAACCTCACCAAGCCTAAACTGTACATGAATATGTGGAGCCTGGGACTCAAACAGTTCCTCCCCTTCATGCTTACGATCATTATAATACTGATTACAGATTTGCTGACCGGTGTATTGACCGGATTGCTCTTATCAGCTTTCTATATCATCAAAAACAATTTCAAAGCGGAATACCGGATTCATGAGAAGCTGATCAACGACACAATGGTGTACCATATCAAACTGAACAGCAATGTCAGTTTCCTGAATAAAGTCAAACTCCGCCAGGCCCTCGACCAGATCCGCCCCGGATCCAAACTGAGTATTGACGGCAGTGAATGTAATTTTATTGACTACGACATCCTTGAAATCATCAGTGAGTATGAAAAGAAAGCTGAAGAGCGGAGGATTGAGTTACACCTGCATGGGATAGAGAGGGTGAGTGTGACGGCGATACACTAATGTGCCAATGCGCCTATTAGACAATTTGCCAATTAACGAACACTCAATTAATTTATTGATTCATTCCTCATCCGAAATTCTAATGATTACCTTTGATAGTTAAAATTGGCACATTGGCACATTGGCACATTGGCACATTGGCACATTGGCTCATTGGCTCATTGGCTCATTGGCTCATTGGCACATTGGCACATTGGCACATTGGCACATTGGCACATTGGCACATTGGCACATCACTCCCTCACCTGCAGTTCCTCCCAAGGCGTCGTCCCATCCTTCTTTCTTTCAAAAGTGAATTGCTCAGATGACTGGATTACGATTTCAGCTGTTGTATAAATTTTACAGCCTTTCATGAGGTGGCCGCCGATGGTTTTGCCGGTGCTGTCGCTGATTGCAATATGCAGATGCGGGCCGTCTGGACTGAGGGTGCCGGTGAGTGATACAATTTCGAAATGCCCGGAGCCGGTGGATGAATCGGGCTGGTTGGCAAAACGGATGCAGTAATCGGTGAGACTGCCGGCACAGGTTACGATCCAGCCGGCTTTTATCTGAAGGTCTTTGGTTTTCTGTTCGAGGGCGGCCCGCAGGTCTTCGCCGGGTTTGAGACGGAATGCATAGTGTTTCATATCTGCCCGGGGTTTGTCGTTTTTTGTATTGCAGGCCATGATCAGGGATAAAAACCCTGCTGCCAGTATTGCTATTTTCATTTTCAGTAAACCAGCCGCCGCTTTATTTGTTAATGTTGTATCAAAAGGGCTGAACTGTCATGCAACTTACAAAACGATGGTTAGCCCTGCCTGTAAATTGCACTAAATTTATTCACATGAAAAAGATGCTTATACCTGTTTTGCTGTTACTCGGTGCCTGGATTCATACTTCCGGCAAACAGCAGGCTAACGCATCCAAAGCAATTAACCAAACGAATATGACTATCAAAACAGATACAGCCACACTGGCTAACGGATGCTTCTGGTGTACCGAAGCGATTTTTGAACAACTGGATGGTGTGATCAGTGCCGTGTCGGGTTACACGGGCGGACAATCAAAAAAACCAACGTATAAAGAAGTATGTTCAGGGTTAACCGGCCATGCAGAGTGCCTGCAGGTTATTTATGATCCCGAAAAAATCAGCTTTACTGAATTGCTGGAAGTGTTCTGGGAAACACATGACCCAACCACACTGAACCAGCAGGGCGGAGATGTGGGCACACAATACCGCAGTGGTATATTTTATCATAATGAAGAACAAAAACAACTGGCAGAAAAATTAAAATCGGAACTGGATAAAAGCGGTGCGTTTGACAAACCGATTGTAACCGAGATTACGCCATTCACTGTTTTCTACCCTGCTGAAGATTACCACCAGCAGTATTTTGAAAACAACGAAAACAAGAACCCTTATTGCAAGATCGTGATCAGGCCTAAACTGGATAAATTCAGGAAAGTGTTCCATGATAAACTGAAAAAAGACTAAGCAATTATATCTTATCAAAAACGGCAGCAGAAACGCTGCCGTTTTTTATTACCTTTTCCTTAACGAAAAAAAGTGACGAATCAGACGCATTCTTTCAATTATATTATAAATTAGAAGTATAAATAACTGCGCATGAAAAAAATCTACATCTCTGTTTTCATCCTGCTTGCAGTCACCTTCAACATTTACAGCCAGAAAACCCTCCCTGTAAATGAAAACAAATACAAACTTGAATTATATAAAGTCTGGGGAAAGAGCCATCCCGTAGCAAAGAAATTGCTGGAGAGATTGCCCGATCTGTGTTCCGAACTGAAGGATAAAGAAATCTGCGGAGATGATTGTAATCCGGCTTTTACAGTTGAATTTTATATGTCGGATCCTTCTGTGTATGAATACAGGCTGCTGCGCTTATTTGCTCCGCCTAATACAAATACAAGAAACCTGGTACAATACCCGCTGGCCCGGCTGGTGAGTCCTGAAACACAGCCCAACTCCGCCGCGAACCTGCAGGTAAATGATAAATGGTCTGTCTATTCCAATTATGGTTTCCAGAGTTTTTTATTACTCCGTGACAGGAACAATCAAATCATCACCAAACTGGTTTTGGTTGATACCAATGAAGTATGGGAATCTTTACGCAGCAAGAATATTTACACAGGTGGAAACGCACGATACACTACCCCCTTTGGATACATTGACAATAACCCGGATTTGTTGTATCCTTCAAGGGAGGAGATGGTGGGGATTGTGGAGAGGAAAATCTTAGCGTTATAATGTGGAAATGTGTGAAATATGGAAATGTGCCAATTTGCAAAGGCGCCAATTTACATGTATTACTTTCAATTGGAAATTTCTAAACCCTTCATATATGGAGCGAAACTTTGATAATTTGAGGATTCGCCAATTGGCTAATTGTCACATTGGCTTATTGGCTAATTACATTGTTTTCCTCACCCACCTCAACTCCAGCAAATTCAGCGCATTTGGTGTAAAGCCCTGAATGTAGGGTTGGGTCAGCCTGACAACTTTATCATACCACAGCGGCACAACGGGTGCATCATTCATTACTACCTGGTCGGCGCGGCGGTAGAGTTCATCTCTTAAAGAATCGTTGGGTTCGGTGATGGCCTGTTCAAAGATGGCATCAAAGGCCGGGTTGTTATAGCGTGTATAATTCGGGGGTGCGGGGTTTTTGGAATAAAAAACAGAGAGATAGTTTTCTGCATCAGGATAATCTGCGATCCAGCTGGCCCGGAAGAACGGTGCTTTGGAACCGGATGTCATTTCAAGCAGTAATGATTTCTGGATCACTTCCACCTGGATGGGAATACCGGATTCTTCCAGCTGCTTGGCAATGAAATTCGCCATATCGGCATAGATGGCGATCGTAAGCAGTTTAACGGTGGGCATTCCTTTTCCATCCGGGTATCCGGCCTCTGCCAGCAATTTTTTGGTCATGGCCGGATCATAATGGTAGCCCTTTACTTTGGCGGAATCAAAACAAGGCAATCCCATCGGGATAAAACCGGATTCAGCCGGTGTGCCGAGGGAGTTCCGCAAATACAAAACCATTTTCCGGCGGTCGAATCCGTAATTCACGGCCTGCCTGATTTTGCGGAAGCGCATGGCCGAGTTCTTTACAATATCATTGGTGCTGTCAACCAGGATCCCGAGATATTCTATATTCAAATACGGATTTGTCTGCAACACAATCTTATCCTCCCAGTCTTTCCGCAATGTTCCCCGTTTGGTCAGGATTTCATCTTTAAAAGAAGCTTCGATATCATTGATAAAATCCAGTTCCTGCTGGCGGAAGAGCAGGAATTCTGTGGCTTTGCTGTCATAGAATGATACCTGCACCCCATCCAGGTATGGCAGTCTTTTACCGGTGCTGTCAAACTCAAAATAATTTTCATTGCGTTTCATCACCAGCGAAAGCCCTTCTTCCCAGGCTATAAATTTAAAGGGGCCTGTGCCTACCGGGTGTCGTCTGAAATCAGTAGTATATTTTTCCACAGCTTCCTTGGGAACGATAGAGCAAGATTGCATGGATAATATCCCGAGTATTGGCTGGTAAGGCTTCAGGAGTTTTAACTGGAATGTACTGTCATCAATAGCAGTAAATGCCTGCAGGGTATCCACTTTGCGGTTGAATATCCAGGCCCCGGGACTGGCTGTTTTTTTATCCATGATCCGGCTGAAACTATACACCACATCCGATGCCACCAGTGGCCGGCCTTTCCCGTCTTTAAATGCAGGGTCATCATGGAACAGTACTCCTGTTTGCAGGTGAAATGTATACGTGCGTCTGTCTTCCGATAATTCCCAGGATTTGGCAATACACGGAACAATATGCAGGGCCGTATCAATTTCCACCAGCGTATTATATAACTGGTGGGCGGCCCACATACCCGACTGGCTTTTGGCAAATGCCGGATCGAGGGAACTGATACCGTTGAATTCGTTATAATGAAAGTAGTTTTTGCCGCTGTTTTTTTTGTTGTAGCAGGAAGATGTGATAAGTAACAAGGTTAACAGGAGGCAGGTTACAGGCTTGCTCCGAAAAGTGAAACATTTTCGGAGAGGCAGGCAGCAGGCAGCAGGATGCAGGCAGCAGGCGGCAGGTGGCAGGGGGTTGATATTTTTAACGAATAGCTTCATCTTCAAAGCTTAAATTTACAGGTATGTTCAGAATCTATTCCCGATTTTTTGCAGCACTGCTTGTCTGCTTAACATTCAGTTCCGCCAATGCCCAGTTGGGCGTAAATAAATCCAATTTTACGCACCAGGACAGCCTGCGTGGTTCCATCACTCCGGAAAGGGCCTGGTGGAATGTAATCAGTTACCACATTTTTGTGGAGCCGGATTATGACAGTAAAACGATCAGTGGCTGGACGGATATCGGATTTGAAGTAACTGCTGATGGTGACCAGCGCCGTATGCAGATTGACCTGCAGAAGCCGATGCAGATTGACAGTATGTTCCTGAAAGGCCAGAAGCTGACCAGTTATAAGCGTGAAGGCAATGTATTTTATATTGATTTTGGCGACAGGTCCTTTATGTCAGCCAAAACAGCATTGGAAAAGCATTTACCGGTAACCTTACACCAGTTGAAAATATATTTCCACGGAAAGGCCCGTGAAGCCATCCGCCCGCCATGGGATGGTGGCTGGATCTGGGCTACTGATACAAAAGGAAGACCCTGGATGAGTGTAGCCTGCCAGGGACTGGGTGCCAGCGTATGGTATCCCTGCAAAGATTACCAGGGTGACGAACCTGACCAGGGCGCGGTGATGGAGATAAAAGTACCGGAGGAACTGACTGCAGTGTCAAACGAGAAACTGATTGACCGGAAAGTAACCGGTGATCACAAAGTGGTTTATGTATGGGAAGTGAAAAACCCGATCAACAATTATAACCTGGTTCCTTACATCGGCTATTATGTGCATTGGGCAGATACGTATATTGGTGAGACTGAAAAAACACTGAATCTTGATTATTGGGTATTGGATTATAACCGTGCTGCTGCCAAAAAACAATTTGACCGGGATGTAAAACGCATGCTGCGTGCCTTTGAATACTGGTTTGGCCCCTATCCTTTTTATGAAGATGGTTATAAACTGGTCGAATCACCCCACCTGGGCATGGAACACCAGAGTGCAACGGCATATGGCAACCAGTTTCTCGACGGATACCTGGGCATGGATCTATCCGGTACAGGCTGGGGGAAGAAATGGGATTATATCATTGTGCATGAAAGCGGCCATGAGTGGTTTGCGAATAACATCACCACCAATGATATTGCAGACATGTGGGTGCATGAAGGTTTCACCATGTATTCGGAAGTATTGTTTACAGAATTCTGGTATGGCAAGGAAGCGGGTAACGAATACTGCCTGGGGATCAGGAATAATATCAGCAATGACCGTCCGCTGATCGGTCCTTATGGTGTGAACAAAGAAGGCAGCGGTGACATGTACAATAAAGGGGCAAACCTGCTGCACACGGTCAGGCAGGTTATCAATAATGATTCCCTTTTCCGCCAGATCCTGCGGGGACTGAACCGTGATTTTTACCATCAAACGGTTGATTCAAAAGATGTGGAAGCTTATATCTCTGCTAAGTCGGGCAAGGATCTTTCAAAAATATTTGACCAGTACCTGCGTACGGTCAAGATCCCGGTATTGAGTTATAAAATGGTGAATGGTTTATTGAATTACCGCTGGGAAAATGTGGTGCCGGGGTTTGACATGCCGGTGAGACTGGCTGGTGACGGCGATATCTGGATTCATCCTGCTGCAAACTGGCAACCGCTGCCTGGGTATAAAAGCCTGGAACCGGATGACCTGTTTTATATTGAAACCAGAAAAGGCTGATAAAGCCCAAATCCCTTTATCTTTACCGCATGAGCAGCATCCGGAGCAAAGTATTATTTCATCGCTGGTGATTTATACCAGGCTTTGCCATCGGCATCATTAATACGTATTTCTTTACACGGGAGGGAATTTCACCACAGAACAGTATGGCCTTACTTCAATATTCATGGCAGTGGCTACGCTGCTGGCCAATTTCGCCATGCTGGCGATGCCTTCCTTTGTTTATAAATTCTATCATTATTATAAAGACAACCTTACCCCGCGCAAGAATGATATGATGACCTGGGCGCTGCTGGTTGGCCTGTTTGGTTTTTTACTGGTGATGGTGGGCGGGATTGCCCTGAAACAACTGGTGATCCGGAAATTCGGTGCCAACTCTGCCCTGCTGGTTGAATATTACCGCTGGGTTTTCCCCTTTGCAGCAGGTATGATGATCTATACAATCCTGGAAGCCTATGCATGGAATGTAGGCCGGTCTGTTATCACAAACTATTTCAGGGAAGTACAATGGAAACTCATGACCCTGGTGCTGATTCTATTATTCGTATGCAGGGTGATTCCGGATTTCGACCTGTTCATCAAACTGTATGCACTCGTCTATTTAACCATAGCAGCTTCTTTACTGGCTTACCTGTTGTATAAAAAGGAAATCCATTTTACACTGACGGTCAGCAAGGTCACGCGGCGGTTCCTGAAAAAAATACTGATCTTCTGTTTATTTATTTATGGCAGCACGATTATCAATGTGCTGTCGCAGGTGTTTGACCAGATTGTGATCGCTTCCGTATTACCGAACGGGCTGGATAAAGCCGGAGAGTACGGACTGGCTTTTTTGCTGACAAGTATTATCCAGGCGCCGCAGCGGGGTATTGTGTCTGCGTCTATCACCCATCTGTCAAAAGCATGGAAAGAGAAGAACATGGGATTACTGCAAAGAGTGTATCACCGTTCATCTATTAACCAGCTGATATTTGCCTGCGGGATATTCCTGCTGATCTGGCTGAACCTGCGTGAGGCTATCATCACATTCCAGCTGAAAGAAGCTTATTTTAGTGCAGTCTGGGTATTTTTCCTCCTTGGATTGAATAAGATTGTGGACATGGGCACTGGTGTAAATGCACAGATTATTGCCACATCCAATTACTGGCGGTTTGAACTCACGAGCGGAATCATCCTGATGATTATGTTCCTGCCCCTCACCTATTTCTTTGCGAAAGCGTATGGCATTATCGGGCCGGCGATTGCCAGTCTTGCTTCTATCACTATATATAACATCATCCGGATTGTTTTCCTCTGGAAGAAATTCAATCTTTTCCCTTTCACTATCCAGTCGGTATATACATTACTGATTGCTGCCGGCAGTTATGGTGTCACCTGGCTGATCTGCCGTGACCACTTACCATAACACCTTTGGAAACGGTGGCGTGGATAAAGCGGTTATTGCCGAGATAAACACCAACGTGGGTAATACCTCCGCCACCCCGTGTATCAAAGAAAAGCAGGTCGCCTTCTTTTAATTCTGTGGTAGAGATTTTGCGGCTCATGCGGTACTGGTCCCTGGAAACCCGGGGCAAAGCAAAACCATAAGCTGCTGTATAAACGGCACAGGTAAACCCTGAACAATCCACGCCGCTGTGTGTATTACCACCTGTGCGGTAGCGAACGCCGTACCAGTCGTCAACAGCCTCCAGGAGGGTGCGTTGCGGCAGGTTTTCGACTTCCGTATTCAGTAAGATGGAATATTTAAGTTGTACAGGAGATGCCGTTTCGATCATGGATTTGGCATCTGTGATGTTGGTATTGATCTTTTTGAGTTCTTCACGAACCAGTTGTTCGTCGCGGGCAGAAGTTCTGGCCATTAAAGCCGGGGAAGTATTCGATTTGAACTCTGTTTTGTCAACCGCAGCAGCCTGGGGCGTAACACTGATATTATCAATAAACCTTGCTTTGGCGGGTGCTGCAGGACTGGCACTCACCTGCTTATTGCTGGTGAAGGCAAGCGGCCTGAAGCTGGTACAACTGCCCAGTGAAAGCGCTACTATTGATATGATCAGAAAGTTGAACTTCAAAAAATGGATTTAAACAGTATTGGCGGGCAGGACAAAAACCGTGCAAAAATAAAGCCTGACTTCCGAAAAAAACCAGTTTAGGTCACTAAATTACCTGATAATAGTCAATTCACAAATAACTAGCTGTATCAAAGTATGTTAGAGAACGTATTTTTATGTAAATTGAACCCACTATTTCAGTAAAAAAGCTTCGTGTTTCTTCATCAACCACCGTGAATTATGCATTTATTTCTCAAAACCGGACTTATTGCTTCCGCCGTAATGGGTTGTGCAGGTAAATCAGAACAGGGACAGACCCACACAGATACAACTGTGAGTACGGCCCGGATGCCCCGAAAAGACACAGTGATCGCCCCGGTATTGAGTCCTTACAGTGATCTGGAATACCTGAACCGAGAGCAGTTAAATGCTGCCCCGGGTACCAAATCGGTGTTGTTTAATTCCACCGGATCGAAATTATATGCCATGAACCTGGAAGGCATGAGTGTGTATGAGTTTGACCAGGCCAGCCGCAAAGTGGGCCGCGAATTCAAATTCACCCCTACCCGCGGAACGGGATGGGATTATAATAAAAGCAGGCCGATTGCCTCATTCCAGGAGAAACCGGTTGAAGCCTGTTTCAGCCATGATGATAAGATATTATGGGTTTCACTGCATAATGCAGATGGCATTGTGCCCATTTTCGTGGATGATTATAAAACAGCTTATCAGGGTGCCAGTGACAGCCAGCGGAAAAAACCGGTGACTGTTTTATTCCCGGGAACCGGCAAAAAAGATTCTTTCAATGTGCCGTTGATTACAACAGGCAAAACGCCGAAAGTGATTGCACGCACTAACGACAGCCGGTATTTGCTTGTGAGTAACTGGCATTCCCGCACAGTGAGTGTGCTGGATATGAGTAAAGATGTTTATCCTTTCGGGAAAGTGATCAGTACTGTTCCTGTGTCGGCTATCCCCCGCGGGATTGTGGTGGATGACATAAGCCATAAATCGTATGTGGCAATCATGGGAGGAGCCAGCCTGGCCGTACTGGATAATGAACAGTGGAAAACGGATACCATATTAAATGTAGCGTCCAGTCCACGTCACCTGGTGATGGATACAAGCGGTCATATATTCGTTTCTTACAATAGCCTGGGCATGATTGCCTGTCTCGATGCGGCCACGGGCAAATCCCTGTTTACAGCGTCTACGCATTCACAGCCAAGGACGATCGTATTATCCAAAAACCACAAGTTTATCTTCGTAACATGTTATACGTCCGATTTTGTGGATGTGTACAAAATCAATCCTGATTCATTTACCAAAATTGCATCTTTGCCATGTGGCGGACACCCGGTTGGGGTGGATGTTTTTGAAAACAATGAGAAACTGGAAGCCTGGGTTTGCAGCTACAGCAGTGGTTCAATCAGTGTGTACAGTTTCCGTAAGAAACCCTGAAGGGCCGCGACACTGAACTGATTAAAGAGCCGGTGCAATTATGAAATTCTCACATCTTCACGTACATACACAGTTTTCACTGCTGGATGGAGCTGCTTCCATCCAGAATCTCTATAAAAAAGCAATCGCTGACGGAATGCCTGCGCTCGCTATCAGCGACCATGGCAATATGTTTGGTGCATTTGAATTTGTGGCAGAAGCTTACAAAAACAAAGACGAGAACGGGAATCTCAAAGTGAAACCCATTGTTGGCTGTGAATTTTATATTACAGAATCACGTCACCAGAAAACGTTTACCAAGGAACTGCGCGATAAACGTCATCACCAGATTTTACTTGCAAAAAATGAACAGGGCTACCGCAACCTGGTGAAGCTGACTTCCCTCGGGTATATTGAAGGGATGTATGGCAAATACCCGCGTATTGACAAGGAACTGATTTTAAAATACCACGAAGGACTGATTGCCACAACCTGTTGCCTGGGTGCATCTGTACCGCAGGCTATTTTACGCAAGGGTGAGGAAGAAGGCGAAAATGAATTCAAATGGTGGCTGAATATCTTCCAGGATGATTATTACGTGGAGTTGCAGCGCCATGGTATGGCCGAACAGGATAAAGTGAATGAAGTGCTGGTTAAGCTCGCGCGGAAATACAATGTGAAGATTATTGCAAGTAATGACTCACATTATGTGGAGCAGGATGATTTCAATGCCCATGATATCCTGCTTTGCATTAACACTGGTGAAAAACAGGCCACGCCTGCGTTTGCGCGATTTTGCAGATGATGATGTGATGATCAAGGATAAGCGCTTTGCATTTCCCAACGACCAGTTTTATTTCAAGAAGACGGATGAAATGAGCAAGGTTTTCCATGACCTGCCCGAAGCGATTGATAATACCAATGAAGTGGCCGGGAAAGTGGAGTTATTGAACCTGACCCGTGATATCCTGCTGCCGAATTTCCCGGTGGATAAAAGGTTCCAGATTTATGAGAAGGAAGAAAAAATCGGCAAGCATACGGTATCGGCGGATTCACTGAACCAGTGGGAATTCCTGAAACATATTACCTGGGAAGGTGCGGAGAAAAGGTATCATGTTATTACTGATGAAATCCGTGAGCGGATCGAATTTGAACTGTTCACCATTAAGATGATGGGGTTCGCGGGTTACTTTTTGATTGTAAGTGATTTTATCCGGGCGGGCCGGGAGAAAGGTGTGTTTATCGGCCCGGGCCGTGGTTCTGCTGCAGGGAGCGTCGTAGCTTATTGCATCAGCATAACCAACATTGATCCGCTTAAGTATGACCTGCTGTTTGAGCGTTTCCTGAATCCCGACCGGAAGTCGATGCCTGATATTGACACGGACTTCGATGACGAAGGCCGCCAGAAAGTGATTGATTATGTAGTGGAGAAATATGGAAAGAACCAGGTGGCACAGATTATCACTTATGGTACGATGGCCGCCAAGATGAGTATTAAAGATGTGGCCCGGGTAATGGACCTCCCGTTGGTTGAATCAAACGGGCTGGCTAAACTCGTACCAGACAGGCCGGGTATTGTATTGAAAAGGGTTTTGCATGCGCCGATGAAAACAAAAGACGGCGAGAAATCACTGGAAGAAAAAGATGGTTTAGGCAATGATGACCTGGAGAATGTAAAAAAGCTCCGTGAGATTTATAAACAGCTGGATACACCAGCCAGTAAAGTATTGCATGAAGCGGAGAGGCTGGAAGGTTCCGTGCGTAATACCGGTATCCATGCGGCGGGGATTATCATTGCGCCGAAAGACCTGACTGACCTGCTGCCCGTTGCCACATCGAAGGATTCGCATTTATGGCTTACGCAGATAGAAGGTAATGTGATTGAAGAAGCCGGCGTAATCAAGATGGACTTCCTGGGTTTGAAAACCCTGACGATTATCAAGAACGCCCTGGTGCTGATCAAACAGAACCATGGGGTGGAAATAGATATTGATACAATTCCGCTGGATGATAAGCAGACTTTTGAATTGTACCAGCATGCATCCACCATTGGTACATTCCAGTTTGAAAGTCCGGGTATGCAGAAATACCTGCGTGAGCTCAAACCCGACCAGTTTGCGGACCTGATTGCGATGAACGCCTTGTACCGTCCCGGTCCGCTGGCCTATATCCCAAACTTTATTGACCGTAAGCATGGCCGCGAGGCGATCAGTTATGACCTGCCTGAAATGGAAGAATACCTGAAAGAGACGTATGGTATTACCGTTTACCAGGAACAGGTGATGTTGCTGGCGCAGAAGCTGGCTGGTTTCAGTAAAGGGGATGCGGATGTGCTGCGGAAAGCGATGGGTAAAAAACAAAAGTACGTTCTGGATAAAATGAAAGCGCAGTTCCTGACAGGTGCTGCGGAACATTCATATCCCCCGGAGAAGCTGGAGAAAATCTGGGCTGACTGGGAAGCGTTTGCGCAATACGCCTTCAACAAATCACACTCTACCTGTTATGCATATGTAGCATACCAGACGGCTTACCTGAAAGCCCATTATCCGGCCGAGTACATGGCAGCAGTGCTGAATAACGCCGGCAATATTGAGAAGATTACATGCTTTATGGAAGAATGTAAGCGGATGGGATTAAAAGTACTGGGACCTGATATCAATGAATCCCTGAAAGGATTTGCGGTGAACAGCAAGGGTGAAATCCGTTTTGGCCTTGGCGGTTTGAAAGGTGTGGGTGAGTCAGCGGTGGAAGGTGTGATCAGCGAAAGAATGAAGAATGGTTCTTTCACTGACATTTTTGATTTCATTAAAAGAATCAACCACCGCACGGTTAACCGGAAAACGATTGAGAGTATCGCCTTTGCAGGTGGCTTTGACTGTTTCCCGGAGCATCACCGGGCGCAGTTTTTCCATGTACCGGAAGGTGAAGCAGTGAACGGGCTTGACCGGGTGATTAAATTCGGGCAGGTAATTGCAGCGCAGAGTGTGAATACAACGAATACGTTGTTTGGTGACCTGCCGATGAGCATGGAGATCCCTCCTCCCCGGTTGCCGGAATGTCCGGTATGGCCACTGGTGGTGCAACTGGAAAAGGAAAAAGAGGTAACGGGGATTTTCTTAAGTGGACATCCGCTGGATCATTACCGTTTTGAGATGAAGCATTACGCGGTAACACCCCTGGCAGAATTCAACGAGTTCAAGGATACCATCAAAATGCAGCCGAATCCCGGCAGGCCATTCAGGCTGGTGGGCCTGGTGGCGGAAGCGCAACATAAGATTGCCAGAAGCGGTAATAAATATGGAAATTTTGTAATTGAAGATTATTCGGGGAAAACAGAAATTGTTTTGTTCAGCGAAGACTATCTCCGCCTGACCCCTTACCTGTTGCAGGGATCCTCTGTATTTATCACCGGATATTTCAAACCAAGGTATAATAAGGAAGAATTTGAGTTTAAAGTGCAGTCTGTTTCGCTGGCTGAGACCATGAAAAAACATCTTACCAAACAATTAACGATTGACATCCACCCGCAGGATATCAAGGCGGATATGGTCAGTTTTGTGGAAGAGAACCTGCGGAAATTCCCCGGTAAATCAACCTTGAAATTTGTTTTGAATGAACCCAAGAACAAAATGAAAATCAGTCTTGTAACAATGAACAGCGGGTTTGAAATGAACGAAGAGCTGATCCAGTTCCTGGAAGCAAGGCCTGAGCTGGATGTGCAGGTACTGACGGTTTAGCAGATATGTAAGCTGGCTGACAGTTGTTAGTGACAAGTTTTACACAACTTTATGCCATCACTGCATGTTATTTATAACGGACTTAAATTTGCTCCCCTGACAGAAACAATAAAAAACCCGATTTAATATGGCAAAAGAGTATAACGATTCCAATTTCCAGGCTGATGTACTGGCCTCTGATAAACTGACTGTAGTTGATTTTTGGGCTGAATGGTGTGGTCCCTGCCGCGCGATTGGTCCCGTTATCGAAGAACTGAGTAAAGAATATGATGGCAAGGTGAACATTGGTAAAGTGAATGTGGACAATAACCCGCAGGTATCTATGAATTATGGTATCACTTCTATTCCCGCAATCCTGTTCATTAAAAATGGCCAGGTGGTTGATAAATTAGTGGGTGCGCAGCCGAAGGGGAATTTTGTGAAGAAGATTGAAGCGCATATTTAAGGAATTCAAAAGTAAAATTATAAAATCCCAGACCGGGTTAAAGCGGTTTGGGATTTTTTTGTTTTACTAGGCAATAGGACACAAAGTGAAGAACAAAGGTCACAAAGTGAATACAAATACGTTGACGTAAAATTTTGAATTTTGATTTTTTAATTTTTAGTGTGATACAGCCCCAATCGCTTTCGGATCGTGTTTGTGTTTGAACATAATGAAGAAAAGCACCGCGATTACGAACGCATAGATCGCAAAGCTGAGCCAGATCGGATCCCATTGTTTGAGGAATATAGGTTCCTTGAATGTGCCGTCAGGATTGACTGTATTATACTTCAGTATCTCTTTAACAGCCGGATTGCCCGCATCTGAATTTACGTAGGCCAGCAGGCTGTTCATATCCATAAACTTCAGTGTATAATATTTATCAATGACGTAGCCGCTGACTTTACTTCCGAGGTAGGCGCCAAAGCCGTTTGACATCATCATAAACAGTCCCTGGGCACTGGAGCGTATAGAAGGGTCAGTGGTTGTTTCTACAAACAGGCTACCCGAGATATTGAAAAAGTCGAAGGCCATTCCGTATACAATGCAGGAGAGGATGATCATCCACAATCCGTCGGCCGGATTACCGTAAGAGAACAGCCCGAAACGCAGTACCCAGGCGATCATGGAGATCAGCATTACTTTCTTTATACCAAATCTCCTGAGGAAGAATGGTATGGCCAGGATGAAAACGGTTTCGGAAATCTGTGAGATGGACATAATGATGGTGGAGTATTTCACCACAAATGATTCAGGTCCGTATGCAGGTACTTTTTTAAAATCATCTAAAAATGTATCTCCGTAGGCATTTGTCAATTGTAAAGCAGCACCCAGAAACATAGAGAAAAGGAAAAACAGGGCCATTTTGTACTTAGCGAACAACTTAAAGGCAGTGAGTCCCAGTTGTTCAATTACAGAAGCATCCTTTTTAATTGATTTCTGTGGGGCACATTTGGGTAAGGTGAACGAGTAAATACCCAGCAGGATCGCAGCGATACCACCGATGATAAACTGGTTACTGTTTGCCTTGCTGCCGGTAAGGTTGGTGGTCCACATAGCCGCGATAAAACCAATGGTACCCCAGACCCGGATTGGCGGGAATACTTTTACAACATCGAAATTATTTTTCTTAAGAATAGTATAAGAGATAGAATTTGACAGGGAGATGGTGGGCATATAACAAAGCATAGCTCCGAAGATGACATAGTACAGTTTATCGGCATCGTGGACATAAGGCACATAAAATAATATGGCTCCGTAGAGGATATGCAGGATACCATACAGTTTTTCAGCATCAAGCCACTTATCGGCAATAATTCCGGTTAATGGGGGCATGATGATAGATGAAAGCGCCAGCGTGGAAAAGATCGCACCGAACTGGGCTCCGTTACCCATTCCGTTTGAAAAGAAATAAGTGGCAATCGTAATGAGCCAGGCCCCCCATACATAGAATTGAAGGAAACTGAGGACCGTTAACCGGGATTTTATATTCATGATCAGTTTTTTAACGTTTCTGGACAATCAGGAAGGGAAGGTAAGGATTTTTGGTGTGCAAACTTTCTGCTTCCATGCTGCTTTTCCTGCCGTAAATTTGCAGAGAATTACCTACGCTTAAGTATATGATAACGATCCCTGCAATATCCGAAGACCTCCGCTCCATTGGTGATAAAGTACATAACGGAGAACGTATCACTGATGAAGAATGCCTGCTGTTATTTGAAAAAGCAAGTCTTGGTTTTGTTGGCAGCCTGGCCAATGAAATCCGTGAGAAGAAACATGGTGATAAAACTTATTTCAACCGCAATTTCCATATTGAGCCCACCAATGTATGTGTGTTCAGCTGTAATTTCTGTTCATACAGCCGGCTGTATGCCCACCGCGATGAAGGCTGGGAACTGAGTATGGACCAGATGCTGGATATCGTTAAGAAATACGACGGACAGCCAGTTACGGAAGTCCATATTGTGGGTGGCGTGCATCCCAAAATGAACCTGGAATTCTTTGCAGATTTATTGCGCAGGATCAAAGCCCTCAGGCCTGACCTCCACATCAAGGGCTTCACGGCAGTGGAGCTGGATTACATGTTCCGTAAGGCAAAAATGACCAACGAAGAAGGTATGCGTTACCTGCATGAAGCAGGACTCGATTCAATCCCGGGTGGTGGTGCTGAAATTTTTGATGAAGCGATCCGCGAAAAAATATGTGCTGATAAAGTGAACTCCGAAGGCTGGCTGGCAATCCATGAAGCCACACACCGCCAGGGCATGCACAGCAACGCAACGATACTGTATGGCCATATCGAAAACTATTCACACCGGGTGGATCATATGCGCAGGCTGCGAGAGTTGCAGGACCAGACTGGCGGATTCAATACATTTATCCCGCTCAAATTCCGCAATAAGGAAAATGACATGAGTGATGTAGCGGAGACTTCAGTGATTGAGGATATGAAGATGTATGCGATTGCACGTATTTACCTCGATAATTTCGCGCATATAAAAGCCTACTGGCCGATGCTGGGCCGGCAGAACGCACAGCTGAGCCTTGCATTTGGCGTGGATGATATTGACGGAACGATAGATGATACAACCAAGATTTATTCAATGGCGGGTGCGGAAGAACAGGCGCCGTCAATGTCAACCGCTGAGCTGGTGACATTAATCCGGCAGGCGAAAAGGGAACCGGTGGAGAGAGATACTTTATATAATGTTGTCAAAAGTTATGGAGGGGTGAATCTGTCGGAGAATTAAATACATTTTACCACAAGGTGCACAAAGTAAATACACAAAGGCCACAAAGGTTATACCTCATCTTTGGTGCCCGCCTAGGAAGCGAAGGGTGGTAAAAAATTAACATTCAGGCAAACTCAACGGCACATTTACCGCCAATCCCCCATCTGATGTTTCCTTATACTTATGGCTCATATCAACTGCCGTATCCCACATCGTTTTGATTACAGCGTCTAATGAAACTTTTGCAAAATCAGGCTGGCTTTGGAGTGCAAGTTGTGAAGCCGTGATGGCTTTGATCGCGCCCATGGTGTTTCTTTCAATGCAGGGCACTTGTACTAAACCGCCGATCGGGTCACAGGTGAGGCCGAGATGGTGTTCCATGGCGATTTCAGAAGCCATGAGTACCTGTCGTTGTGTTCCGCCCATGCATTCAGTGAGTCCGGCTGCGGCCATGGCAGATGATACTCCAATCTCTGCCTGGCAACCGCCCATCGCAGCGGAGAGAGTGGCCCCTTTTTTAAAGATGCTGCCGATTTCGGCTGCGGTGAGAAGGAATTGCAGGATCTTTTCATCACTGTTTCCATCACAAAAAGTAATATAGTATTGCAGCACGGCGGGTATTACACCAGCAGCACCATTCGTGGGTGCGGTTACCACCCTTCCGAAACTGGCATTTTCTTCATTGACGGCAAGGGCAAAACAACTGACCCAGTCGAGTGTGTATTTAAAACTATTACCACCTTCGCGTATGGCTTCTGTCCAGCTCTCGTAACCGGAATAAGTTTTATGTCCCAGTAATTTTTTATTGAGTTCTGCGGCGCGGCGTTTTACATCAAGACCACCGGGTAATATTCCACCGGTATGACAACCCCGGTAAATGCACTCCTGCATCACGGACCATATTTTTTTAGCGCCGTCGCGGGTGGAATGCTCTTTGCGCCAGGCGTTTTCGTTTTCATGAACGATTTCAGAAATGGAGAGGCCGGTTTTGATACACCAGTGCAGGAGATCATCGGCTGTATTGATCGGGAAAGGCAGTTCAACTGATTCATTACCGCCGGCTACCTCCCCTTCTTTTACAACGAAACCACCGCCAACAGAATAATAAGTTTCTGCGATGCTGTTGCCATCTGCAAGTGTGACAAGAAAACTCAATGCATTGGAATGGAAAGGCAGGGTTTCGGTGACCAGGAATTCGATATCCTCTGCAGGATCGAAAGGTAATTCATGTAATCCACCGAGGACGATCCTTTTCATGGCGGCGATGTCATCCATTTTAGCGTTGATCTGGTCAACTGCAAAAGTGACGGGATCTTCGCCGCTGAGTCCCAACTGGACTGCGATATCCGTACCGTGTCCTTTCCCTGTTTTGGCGAGAGAGCCATAGAGCAGGATTTTTATCTCCCTGACCTGGTAGAGTATATTTTTTTCGAGAAGGCCGTTTACGAATTTACGCGCGGCCTGCCAGGGCCGAGTGTATGGGAACTCGAGGGGCCTACTCCGATTTTAAAAATATCAAAGGCAGATATGGCTTCGTGTGACACGTCGTGATTTTGTCCAAAAATACAAATAAAAAACCCCGTCCTGTTAAGACGGGGCAAAGCAGCAGATAGTTTCGGCTATTGAACGTCCACCAAGTCTATTTCGAAGTAGACAATAGTATTGGCGGGTATCGTGCCTGCACCCTGGCAGCCGTATGCCAGTGCAGATGGAACAACCATTTTCATTGAGCCTCCTTTCTGGAGCAGTGGCAAACCGATTTGCCATCCCTGGATCAGGTTACTGAGGCCGAGGGCCAGTGGAGTACCTGTTCTGGAATCAAATATGGTTCCGTCGAGGAATTTGCCGGTATAACGAACATAAACGGTAGAACTGGCGGTGGGGGTGGCACCGGAGCCCGGGTTTATGATTTGGTAAAAAAGGCCGCTGGAGTGCTGGGTGGCGGTAATTCCCTGGGCTGTGCAGTAATTCTGAATAGTGCCCGCTTCGCTGGCGGGGGTTTTGTTTGAACAGCCATCGCCTCCTTTGAGGCAGGAAATCCCGGTAAGGGAAATAAGGGCTAAAGCGAAAAGTGCGTATAACTTCATAATGATTGCTTATCAGACAAGTATTGGGTTAAAAACGCTGCAAATATATCAATCCATTTTTTTCCGGGAAAGCAATTCCCGGTAGCGTTGTTCATTCATATCCCAGCGGTGGCGGGCTGAAAAGATGACCAAAAAGATAACAATCAGGATGGCGGCGATGGCCAGGACCGGGATAAGTGATTTTTCTTCAGTTTTCAGTTCCATGTCGGCTCGTTTGTACCAGCCGGAGAAAGCATTAATAAAAATCGTAATAACAAGAATAGTAGCCAGGGGCAGCCCAACGTAAAGTTGTTTGAGCACTTTTTTCTTGCGGAGCCGTTCATGTTCCCAGTAAATGATATAGTTTTTTTCTTCTTCTGTGAGCATAAGTACGCAAAGTTAAAACCAAATGATGAGCATCCTTTGATCCCCGGAACAAAATATATATATTGTGTTGCGCAAAATCCAAAGCTTTGAAATTAGCTGCCTTACTTTCCCAGTTTCTTGCAAAACACAAACGTTTAGACCTGCCTGGTATCGGAGTCCTGACACTGGATGATTCGATCGTGCAGGAACCTGAAGCGGGTATTACGAAACCTATTTCAGGTGTAATCAGTTTTCAGCAGAAACCTATACCCAGGGAATCCCCGGAATTGGTTCAGTTTATTGCAGGTGAAACTGGAAAGCAAAAAGCACTGGCTTCATCTGATCTTGAATCATATCTTGAGCTGGCACAGCAGTTCCTGAATATTGGCAAACCGTTTATGCTGGAAGGTATAGGCAGTTTATCAAGAACGAGGGAAGGCATCCTTGAATTTACCCCCGGTCAGCTTATCCCAGAGGTAATGCGAGATAATCCTGCGCGTGATTCACAGCTTTCGCAGGAAACACATCCTGATTATAAGAGCATTTTATATCACACAAAAGCAACGGGGAACTGGAAAAAGCCTGTTGCATTTTTGTTAGTAATCGCCGGACTGGCATTTGCAATATGGGGTGGATATACGATTTATAAAAAAACTGCCGGGAAGAAACAGGGAGCAAGTGGACAGGAAGCTGGTAGCAGGGAGCAGGTGGCAGGCGGACAGGTTGCAGGTGGTCAGGAGGCAGGAAGCAGTGCGCAGGTTGGTGATACTACTACGAATGTAAAGCCTGATACCCTTGTTTTGAAACCAGTTGTTACTCCGAATGTTTCCGGTACGTTTAAATATATACTTGAGGTCTCTCCCGCTAAGCGTGCTTTGGAACGATTCACCAAGCTGAAAAGGTTTCAATGGCCGGTGGAGATGACAACGACTGACTCTCTCAGTTTCACGATTTTTATGCGGTTACCCGGTAATGCTTCGGATACAACAAGGTTGTTGGATTCATTGAGCAGGTTGAATGGGAAGCGGGTGTATTTGGAGAGATAATTTTGTAAGAAGGTTATCAGCCACAACGAAGTTAAAAACAGGGCTTCCAGCTTTCAGAAGGTTGGAAGCTCTTTTATTATACGATTTTGCCTGGGAACAACCATGTGAAAAAAACTACACCACACCGTTTTTTCCGCATTCCCACTTAACAGGAAATCATTAATAGACTATTTGATAAGTATCACCGGGTTGATACATGTCCCGCCTCATTTATTTTTTTAAACTCGAAATAAACAACGAATACAGGGCTTCCAGCTTTATAAGGTTGGAAGCTCTATTATTATACAACTTCCCTTTGACACAACCATGTGAAAAAAACTACCCCAACCCGTTTTTTCCTCATTGCCAATTCACCTAAAATATTTAATGCTGAATTACCACCAATAAAAAAGGCCATCCGTTTGGATGACCTCTTGAGGTCCCGAGCGGATTCGAACCGCTGTACGAGCTTTTGCAGAGCTCTGCCTAGCCACTCGGCCACAGGACCCTTTTTTAAATATCAGATATTAGATATCAGATGTCAGATCAGATACCAGTTCTGCCTCCCTTTTGGGGTTTTGAACAGCGGCGAAAATAGGGTATTTTTGGGATATTTCAAGGTGAACCTTGTCTTAAACAAGCACAAATAGAGAGTCTTGATTCGAAAAATAACACTGAAAATTCAAAATTAAAAAGTCAAAAAAAAAGTCATTAAATCAGACAGAGATTTGAATGAGGTGAGTTTTATTTTATATAAAAAATGTGTAAGATCAGGGTGCCTTTTTGAATTTTTAATTTTGAATTTCTGGGACTTTGAACCTTTAAACTTTTGAACCTTTAAACCTTCCACATGAGCCGTATAGCCGAATCCGAACTGATCATCAACCCGCGTGGCGCCGTTTACCACCTTGACCTCAGGCCAGAAGAAATTGGCGGAACTGTTATTACCGTCGGCGACCCCGACCGGGTAAAAGAAGTCAGCAAACATTTCGATGATATCGAAGTAAAACGGCAGCACCGGGAATTCATTTCCCATACCGGTCGCATCGGCAAAAAACGAATCACCGTGCTTTCCTCCGGCATTGGCCCCGATAACATTGATATCGTAATCAACGAACTGGATGCCCTCGTCAATATTGACTTTGAAACCAGGACCATCAAACCCAATCTCCGTTCTATCAACATTATCAGGATCGGGACTTCAGGTTCGCTGCAGGAAGATATACCTGTTGACAGTTTTGTAGCCTCCACCCACGGACTGGGGATTGACAACCTGCTGAATTTTTACAGACATGAACAAAACGAAGAAGAAAAACAACTTCTCCATTCCTTTAACACGCATACACAAATACACAGCCAGATTGGCAACCCATATATCACCAGTGGCGCCGCTTCCCTGCTCAAACATTTTGGGAACGATTTCCACCATGGGATTACCGTTACCTGTCCCGGTTTTTACGGACCACAGGAAGGATCCTCCGCTTAGGTATCCGCAACCCCAACCTGATCAACCGGCTTACGGACTTCCGTTTCGGGCAACACCGCATCACTAACTTCGAAATGGAAACCTCTGCCATATACGGACTTGGAAAACTGCTCGGGCACCATTGCCTGGCCATCAATGCTATCGTTGCAAACAGGGTGAAGAAAGAGTTTTCGAAAGACGGACAAGCAGCTGTAGAGAACCTGATCAGGAAGTTTGTAACGATATTTGCTGATAGTATATAGTTAGTTACCGGTTACCAGTTACCGGTTACCGGTTACCAGCTACTCTTTAAAAACCTAAAAGCTGAATTAAACAATTTAAACGAATGCAATTTCACTTCGAAAAATACCAGGGCACCGGAAACGATTTTATCATCGCTGATAACAGGGATGGACGTTACAGCGCCCTCACCACTGAAAAAATTGCACTGCTTTGCCACCGCCGTTTTGGTATTGGTGCAGACGGTCTGATGCTGCTGCAGAATAAAGCGGGGATGGATTTTGAAATGCTTTATTTCAATGCCGATGGAAAACCCGGCAGTATGTGCGGCAATGGTGGCCGATGTCTGGTGAAGTATGCCTCCGGCTTACTCGGTGTACATAATGAAAACTACCACTTCGAAGCGAGCGATGGGCCACACGAAGCCGAGATTGACCTCGATGGTATTGTGAGCCTGAAAATGAAAGACGTCACTGAAATCAAAAGACATCATTCCGATTATATCCTCGACACGGGCTCGCCACATTATATCAAACTCGTTACAGGGATCATGCACCAGGATGTGTATGAAAAAGGAAAAGAAATCCGGTACAGCAAAGAGTTTGCAGAAGAAGGCATCAACGTAGATTTTGTAGAACAAACCGAAGACCCGCTCAGCATTATTGTGCGTACGTATGAACGTGGCGTGGAGGATGAAACATTATCCTGCGGCACAGGCGTTACAGCCTCTGCACTGGTATGTTATCACAATGAAAACGGGTTTAATGAAGTGAAAGTAAAAACACTCGGCGGTGACCTGACCGTTGAATTTGACCGTGTAGATGACGATCACTACCAGAATGTATGGCTCTGTGGCCCGGCGGAAAAAGTATACGAAGGTTCAATAGAGATTTAACCATGTCAACTACAATCCATCTGGAGGAATTGCTCACCCGGCTTAACCAGGCTGGCCGGGACATGCTGTTGTTCTGCAGGAACATTTCCCCTTCCGTTTTTTTCCAGTCGCCCGAAGGGAAATGGAATGCCGCCGAGCAAATCAAACACCTGATCATTTCTGCGAATTCAACCCGAACTGCTTATAAGCTGCCAAAATTCACACTCCACCTGTACGTTGGCAAACCCAACAGGCCATCCAGAAGTTATGAATCACTCAAAGAAAAATATTACCAGAAGCTGGACGCAGGCGGCCGCGCCAGTAAACGGTTTGTTCCTTCACCAGCCACCCAGGCTGAAGACCAGTTTGTAATCCTGAATAAATTTGAAAAAGCCATGCTACGCCTGCAGGATACCATCCGCCGGAAATGGAATGACAGCCAGCTCGATCAATACATTGCCCCACATCCGCTGCTTGGGAAAATCACCCACCGCGAGTTGATCTATTTCACGATTTTCCATACGGAACACCACCAGCAATCCATTTTGAAAATGGTGCAGCCCGGACCGGGACTCGCATGAATTTTACCATTCTGACAGAGCATTCAAAACCCTACCTTTGCCGCGGTCATGATCCAGTACTTCAAAAATATCAACCAGCAAACGGTCGAAATTGACAGACCCGAAAACGGCGCCTGGGTGAATGTACTGCCCCCGCTGAAACAGGAAGAATTCTCCGAGCTTTCAACCGGACTTGATATTCCCATTGACTTCCTGACTGACTCACTCGATATTGACGAACGCAGCCGCTTCGAGGAAGAGGACAACGTTAAACTGATCGTGATTAAAACCCCGACAGAAAATAATTCCTTCAACGAAAGCGACGCCTATTATATCACCATCCCGATCTGTATTATCTTAACCCATAACCAGATCGTTACCGTAAACTCATTCGAGAATGGTGCTATCAAGAAATTCCTGAACACTTTCCAGAACCGTCACCCTGACAATAGGAAAATGATGGTGCTGAAAGTTTTTGAAAAAATCGTGCAGAATTTCATGGAACACCTGAAGGAAATCAACCTCCGCAGGAATACTTATGAACAGAAGCTGTATGACGCCAGTAAGAATGAACACCTCCTGCAGCTGATGCGTATACAGAAAAGCCTGGTTTATTTTGTAACAGCACTGCGCTCGAACGAACTGGTATTTATGAAACTGCAGCGTACCAATTTCCTCGCGCTCAACGAAGATGAAAAAGAAGTACTGGATGACCTGATCGTGGATAATTCCCAGGCCCTGGAGATGGCTAATATTTACAGCAACATCCTCAGCAGTACCCTGGATGCATTTGCCGGCATTATTGCCAATAACCAGAACGAAGTGCTGAAAAGATTATCTGTAATCACTATCGTATTAACTTTCCCCGTACTGGTTGCCAGCATTTATGGCATGAACGTACCTATCCCCTACCAGCATTCCAAACTCGCATTCTATATGCCGATTGGATTATCGCTGGTGATATCACTCTTTATCGGCTGGTTCTTCCTTAAGAAAAAAATATTCTGATGACTGCTTTGCCGGGAAAATTCAATATCCGTGTGTACGGATTGCTGGTGAATGAATACCGCCAGGTGCTGGTGAGTGATGAACTGATCCGTGGTGCTTATATCACCAAATTTCCGGGGGGCGGACTGGAACTGGGGGAAGGAACCCGTGATTGCCTGGAACGTGAATTCATAGAAGAGATGAACCTGAAAGTGAAAACCGGCGCGCATCTTTATACCACCGATTATTACCAGGTTTCTGCCTTCAACCCCGCCCACCAGATTATCTCCATTTATTATATCGTGCAGCCGCTGGAGCCCATCGGCGTTCCATTACGTGATAAACCTTTTGATTTTGATGAGCGGGAGTTAAATATGTACGCGCAAACCGGGGAAATTGAAACATTCCGGTTTATTGACTGGGAAGATTTCTCTCCCGAATGCATGACGTTACCCATTGATAAGATTGCAGCCGGACTCATCCAGTCTGTTCATCACTGATCAGCCATCGCCGCTTTCTTCATGGCAGCCGCTTCATCATGCCCCAGGTATTTTTCAATCCATCCATGTACCAGGTAAATCACCGGTGTGAGTACAATCGCCACAACAAATTTGTAGATATAATTCCCGGAACCGGTTACCAGGATCTGGTGCAATGACCAAGGCTCACCCTGAGTGGTTTGTATACGACGTCCCAGGTAAAAAGCGATAAACAACACCACAAAACTGTCAACCAGCTGTGAGATCAGCGTTGAACCGGTAGCCCTGAGCCAGATATTTTTCTCGCCGGTCATTTTTTTGATCCGGTGGAAGATTACCACATCAAGGATCTGCCCTACCAGGAATGCCACCATCGAACCGATAATGATCCACATTCCCTGTCCGAAAATCCCTTTGAATGCATTATTTGCTTTATCATTTTCTATCCCATTACCGATTGTGAAATACTCAGACGGCGATAGCTGGATGGCGCCGGAGAACATGATAAATGCATACGCCACGAGTCCGATGGTCATAAATGAAAGAAACCGCACGCCTTTCACCCCGTAATATTCATTAATGATATCAGTCATCACAAATACCACGGGCCACAGCAGCACACCGGCTGTGAGATGGAAACTGAAGGAACTCCCGAACAAGTTGATGTTTGCACGGGAAACACCCAACGTATCTTCCAGAGAAAATATTTTTACGCCCATAAACTCAGCAATCATCGCATTGGCGATAAAAAAACCGCCGAGGATGATGAAGAGCCTGGTGGGTTTACTTTTGATGATAGTATGGATCATTCCAGTAGAATATGGTAAACAATAACAACAAAAGGAACACACAGTTCGCGAAAATCAGCCATCTGGGAACAACAGACCTGATTTCCTTGCGGATGATCACTATCAAACCATAGGCAATACAGGTCACAGGCAGGATTAATAAGCCCATGAAAATACCTATCGTGATAATCGTTGAAAGGACTGATCCTTCAGCCATCCAGTCCCACAAAAGCTGTGAAACAGATACCAGGAAACACAACCCTGTTATAAAGGCCAGTCGTGATAAAAATAATAGCCAGCGCATCGGGATTTTAGTCTAAAATAGCATTATTTTGTCAGCCTAATCCCGAATTTATATGAAGAGTCAGCTGCTGAAAAAAGCGCTTCCCCATTTGATTGCGATTATTGTATTTGCCGCAATCGCCCTGATCTATTGCAAACCTGCTTTGGACGGCCAGGTGCTGCAGCAGCATGATATCACGAGCTGGAAAGGTTCCATCCACCAGTCGCAGGAATATGCCAAAACCCATGATGGCAATTACCCCCTCTGGACCAATGCCCTTTTCAGCGGTATGCCTGCTTTCCAGATTGGCTACAAAGGCAACAATTTTATCCCCGGTATTGTACATAAAATCATGTCGGTTGGTTTACCCCAGCCGGCCCAGTTTTTCATGCTGGCCTGCATCTGCTTTTATTTGCTGGCGGTGATCCTGCGCATCAACCCATGGGTGGGGATGATGGGTGCATTGGGTTTTGCCTACGCAACCTATGACCCGGTCATCATCAGCGTCGGGCATGATACTAAAATGTGGACGATTGCCTATATGCCTGCTGTTTTAGGTTCCGTGATACTGATTTATGAAAAACGATACTGGCTGGGTGCAGCGCTGACGGCGCTTTTCACTTCGACCATGATCGCCATGAACCATCCGCAGATTGCGTATTATTTCTTCATTGCTGCGGCAATCATGACCATATTTTACGTTGTACGCTGGGCACAGCAGAAAGAATGGAAACACCTGGTGCTTGCGCTGGGTATTACTGCAGCGGCCGGTCTGGTCGGTGTGGCAACGAATGCTGTAAATGTGATGTCCACTTTCGATTACCAGAAAGCGACCATACGTGGCGGCGCCACGGCATTGACAGATACAACCCATAAAAATAAAACAGCGAATGGTCTTGACCGCGATTATGCCATGAGCTACAGTATCAATATTACCGAACCTTTTGTGATGATGGTACCGCGGATGTATGGAGGCAGCGGCGATAAAGAAGAAGTCAGTTCAGATAAATCCAAGGCCATCGCAGCGCTTTGCAAACAATGCCACAGGAATTGCGGCAGCAATTACCCATGATGTATTACTGGGGAGGCATTAAAGATGTGGGTGGCAATACCTTACACATCCGCCCGCCCTATTGCGGTGCGATTATTTGTTTCCTCGCTATACTGGCCTGTTTTATTGGTGATCCCAAACATAAATGGTGGGCTGTAACAGCGATTGGCTTTACCATGATGATGTCATGGGGTTATTATTTCAGCGGATTCAACAATTTCATTTTTGATTACTTCCCGCTCTATAACAAATTCCGGGCACCGTCCATGATCCTGGTGATCCCGCAGTTGCTATTACCCTTGCTGGCTATGCTGGGTGTGGATGCCATTGTAAAATCAACTGCCCCCAAAACTGCTCTGGCCCAAATTCAAAAAAGCATTCATTGCCACAGGCGCTGTTTTCGCTATCCTGTTCCTGCTGTATATGTCGTTTACCTATCTCACCGACAGCGACACCAAATTACTGAAGCAGGCACGTGACAGCGGACAGGCACAATTATATGAAGCCATCAAACAATTCTTTGACGGACTGAAAGCAGACCGTAAATCACTCTTCATTGGTGATATCTGGCGTTCACTTGGTTTTGTAGTGTTAGCCGCCGGATTGATTTTTGCTGTGATCCGGAATTTACTCAAACCCGTACTGGCAGCCATTGCACTTGCTTTGTTTGTTTTTGTGGACCTTATCCTGGTTGACTCCAAATACCTCGGCAAGGATAATTACAAAGATGAGTTGGAAGTATCCGGTGCATTCAATCCTACCAATTTTGATAACGCCATCCTCGCCGATACTGCTTATTTCCGTGTGGCCAACCTGTCAGGCGGAGATGAAAACTATACATCCTATCATTTCAATGCCGTGGGCGGATACCACCCTGCTAAACTGAGTTTGTACCAGGATATCCTGATGAACAGGCTGGGCCAGGAAGAAAGCGCGGTGATTACACAACTGCAAACAAATCCCGACAGCCTGTTTGTGGTGCAAACACCAGTGTTAAATATGCTGAATGCAAAATATTTCATTTACAAACAGGGACCGGAAACCAAAGGCATGTGGCCAAACGTGAATGCACTCGGCCCCTGCTGGTTTGTAAAAGAAATCAAATTTGTGAAGAATGCGGATGAAGAAATGGCATCTATTGCAGCATTTTCACCGGCACAGACTGCTGTGGTAAACGAAGTATCCAAAGCATCTGTTACCAGCCAGCCGCAGTCCGACAGTACGGCAAAATCACACTGGTGAAAAATGACAATGACCTGATTCAATATACTTCAACATCAGCAACACCACAGTTTGCGGTGTTCAGTGAAATTTATTACGAAGCGGGCTGGAAAGCCACGATCGACGGCAAAGATGCCCCAATCATTAAAACAAATTACCTGCTGCGCGGTTTATCAGTTCCTGCCGGGCAGCATGCCATTGAATTTAAATTTGAGCCGGCTTCGTTTTACAAAGGCAAAAAAATCACTTCTATTTTCTCCATGCTCCTGATTGCACTTGTGATTGCAGGATTTGGCATGGAATGGTGGAAGAACCGCAAAGCCGTTGCATGAAATGGCTGAGTATAACCTGGTATAAAGTTTTACCCCCGCATTTCGGCGGACAAAAATGTATTGCGCAATTTAATCAGGCACTGGGGCTTCAAGCTACCGGTGCCTGTTTATGTTCGGCCGATAATGAAACAACCGAATCACTCAGTTATTCGCTCCTGCCCCACCTGCCTGTTCCCATTCCTGATGCCAGAAAACAATCCGGGAAAATCCGGCATCAGCCAAAGAAAAATATTCCTGTTTGCCGGCACCACTTGATTACGAACCCAATGCCCAGGCCGTTGAAAAAATTTACAATGATACTGGCCCTGCCTCGACAATGGCGGTATCCCGGCTAAGATTATTATATGTGGCAGGAACCGGGGTAAAAAATTCAAATACCTCAAAGCTTTGAATCATCCACAAGTGATCCAGGCCGGGGAAGTGGATGACATCGGCTTATACTTTTCTGCGGCTGATCTTTTCATTAATCCTGTTGAAAAAGGCAGTGGCACACAACTAAAAACACTGGAAGCCCTTTCCTGGCATTGCAATGTTGTAAGCTTCCGTTTTGGAATCAGGGGCATTGACCCTGAAGAAACCGGCGGCAAGCTGCAGTGGGCCGAAAACGGGGATTGGGCCTCTTTTACATTGCTCTTGCTGATGGCATATCCCCGGAAACCAACACCGGATCATTTTTTAAATTTCTACAACCAGGATGACATAACGCGGGAGGTACTGAAAAGGATGAATTCTCTTTAAATTGACGTATTTTGCCTGTATGAATCCGCCATTGCTGAGTGTGGTTATGCCTGTATTTAACTGCGCTCCTTATCTAAAGAGGCCATGGACAGTATTCTGCCGGACTTACACTGATTTGAATTTGTAATCATCAATGATGGCTCTTCCGATAACTCAGAACACATTATCCACTCGATCCAGGATCCACGGATTGTTTATATCTGAATAAGCAAAAACATGGGTTTTGTATTTACGCTGAACCAGGGATTGATTGTCGCGTGGCCGTTTCATCGCCCGGATGGACGGAGATGATATTTCCCTGCCGGCCGTTTCAGCAAACAGGTAGCCTGTATTCAACAGCAGCATCCGGAGACAGATCTGCTAGCCGGAGTTCCGTTGAACTAATGGATGAACAAGGGATAACACCGGTTCTGGGATGAAGAAAAGAAAATTGATTTCACCAAAACAGGTCGCCGGCAGTTCCACATGATAACTGTGTATCGCCCATCCTACCGTTGTAGCGAAAACTGAACTTTTCAAGAAATACCGATACAATGCCCGCCAGAAAAATGCAGAAGATTACGATTTGTGGCTGTTAAGGCTGGCGGCAGACGATGACAATTTCATAAACTGGAGACCCTGGTGAGGCACCGGATAGTCCAGAATTCATTTACCCGTCAGCGGCAGCAAAATGTGTTTTTCAAGAATGCAACCACCAAACGGAAGTTTGCGTTCAGCGCCATTGGCCGTGGCAAGATCAATGGATTTGTGCTAAAAACGCTGTTCCTTTCCATGATTGATTCTGTAAGGGCGTTTTAAAACCGAAATTAAAATATTCACCGCAAATAAAATAAACTGATAAAAAACTGGTCATACCGCTCACTGAAATCAAAGGAAAATCGAAAACATTTCCTCATTTTCCCCTTCATCCTCTTGGCAGGTGATTGCCATTATGAAACCCTTATCCGGGAATACTGCAGTCTTTTATTTTTCCCTTTTATCACACAGGTGGTGCTGAAAAAATTCACCTGCAGGTAACGGAAGGTCACTGGTGGAAAGGACTGTATCATTTCTTTACCCGCAAATCTGAACAGGCACAGTTCCTGGAAGCCTTTAAAGAAACCGGCTGTACAATCCGGGACATATCTGCTTACACCGATAATAAATGGCTGTATTTCCTGAACCTGATATGGAGAGGCCGGCTCAGCGGTTATATCAACAAACAGAAAAACACACCCATCGTCTTTAACGGACAGTGCAACCTGGGCTATAAAATTTCCCCCTGGATCAATCAGGATATACCGCAGATTGAACTGATCCATGCATTGAATACTTTTTCGTGGATCCGGATCCCTTTCCTGCCTTTTTTACAATGCATCCGTAACAGTAAAGTGATGAAATCATTGCAAAACATAAAACGCTGTATGCACCCCTGCATGTGCCAGATAAATATTTCGGGCATTTCAAACCGGTATTCAGCCGGTGCCCTCCCCACCCCGCGGCGGAAAAAAGACTATCATAAAAATCCGCTGACAGTTTTGGTGTGTAGGCAGGACGACCCCAGATAAACGGCATTGGTTATTTGCCAGGCTGGCTGGCCAGATGAATAACCCGGAGCATTTCAGGTTTGAAATGGCGGGAGTGGAATCTGCAATGGTTGATGCATCATACCAGTCTGCCGTTTTTTGCCATGGTGATGTGCGTGATGAAAAATTGTTGTACAGTATTTACGACAATTCCCATATCCTGGTGATCCCTTCTTCCACGGAAAGCGGTCCGCTGGTTTTTATGGAGGAGCCATGGCACGGTCTGACGATTGGTTTTTCCACCGGTTGGTTATATTCCCGGGCATATCCGGGATGGGGAAGAAGGTTTGTGTGCCGGGAACTGGCGGATGAAGATAAAGTGCTGGAAGAAATGGCTGCATTTATCACCAAACTTGAAAATGACCGGGTATTACTGGAAAAAATCGGAATCCATAATTCGGACCGGGCTTATGAACTTTATAATATTGATTCCTTCAACAGGGATTATCTTGCATTGTTTGAATCATTAAAACCAGGAATTGAAACCGCTTTGTTTTTAGTCATTACTTATACCGTGCCGGCGATATGCTGGAACTGCTGAAGAATATCCGGCAGCTTGACCAGGCAGTTACCTTGCTGGAAGAAGTGGTGGTGGTGAACAATGCTTCCACGGATGATTACTCTTCCGTGAAGGATTATATCGCTGCTGAAACCGGTTTCCCTTTCAAATATTATGATGCCCCGGAAAACCTGGGCGTGGCCCGTGGCAGGAATTACGGGCTGGATAATGTATCGGCACCCATCATTATTATGCTGGACGATGATGCTGTATTACAGAACAAAGATTGCCTGGTAAACCTGGTG